>JAOTWB010000012.1 GCA_029863125.1 Gammaproteobacteria bacterium | reverse complement strand
GAATACCTCGTCTACCCACGGCTGGCCGGCAAGCAGCAGTGACTCCCTGGCGATGATCGTTGCGCCGACGATGGCGTCGGCATCGATGAGTAATGCCGTCAGGTCACCATCACCGACGTCTTCCGCAAGCGCCGTCGCGACGGTCGCGCCAATGGACTTCCTGAACTGGTCTGAGAGCTGCATAGCCTTTCGAAAACGAAAGAAGCCCGACACGAATGTCGGGCTTCTATTGATACAGTCTGACTCTGCTCTACATGAACCAGCCGTGGCCCGCGCCGACCATGCTCATGGCCATCGGAATGGACATCAACGTATTGGAGCGCGATGCCAGGAACGCGATGTTCTTTGCTTTCGCGACCTGGTCGCCGGTGGCTTCCACCATGCCCAGCACCTTTTTCTGGTTGGGCCAGATCAATACCCATACGTTGAACAGCATTATCGTGCCAAGCCAGGCACCGACACCGATGGTCATCGCATACTGGTTCACCGGATCGGTGTTCAGGCCAAGCATGAACGCGTTGAGCATCTGGCCCTTGTGAAACAGGAATGCTGCGCCGGTGAGCCAGGTGGCGAGAGCGCCCCAGCGAAACCAGGCCAAGGCGCGCGGGGCTACGTATTTGGCGATGCCCGCTCCTCCCGGGCCACCCTCGTCACTGGCAGCCTCGCCAAGTGCCGGAACCTGCACGAAGTTGAAGTAGTAGAGCAGGCCGATCCAGGTAATCCCGGAGAGAACATGCAGCCAGATGATCAAAGACTGGGCGCTGATGCCTGCCACCATGTGATTGCCTTTGGTAACGAGTACAATAATGATCGCAAGGACGAAGCCGCCGATGATCGTGCCGCCAATGCTCTTCAAGGGATTCATTGTTTGGTTCTCCGAAAGATTCTTGATTATTGGATTATTCTAAATGCGTATCGGGAGTGATCGCGCCCGCGCGCTGTCGGTATTATAGAGAGTGCCGTTCGGAAAAGAGAATTATTTGCATCGAACGATGCCCCGCCTTGGGTTGATAGCTAGTCTAGATAGTTAATGTAACTTATTGATTATATGAGTTATGAAGGAATAACAATGGGCGATCGACGATGAAATGGCGGCTCGTCTGAGCGGCGTTTAACGGTACAATCACGGATTCAATACGGAGAGATGAAATGCGGGTCTTTGTTGTTCTTTTATCGGTGCTGATGCTTTGCGGCTGTACTGGCCTCATGATTGGAGGTGGATCCGCGGGCGGTTACCAGCACGGCAGGGACGAGCGTCCCCCTAGCGTAGTCGCTTCCGATGCCGCTATAACCACCAAGATCAAGGGCAAGTACGCTGCGGATTCGATCGTAAGCGTGTTCGACATCGGCGTTCGGACCTGGCAGGGCACGGTGACTCTGTCGGGGACGGTCGGCAGCTACGTTGCTCGCGAGAAGGCCGAATCGATTGCGAAAGGCACCGGCGGCGTACGGGCCGTTAATAACCACATCGTGGTTGAGGACCAGAGCGCGGCCAACTGACGGTGGCAGCATTGAAATATACGACAGCGACCCAATCCTGAGTGGCTGTCAGCGGACAAACAGGTAACTGATGTGGATGTAAAAAACAGAATCAAAGACCAGCTCGGCTCGAACGACGTGCTGCTATACATGAAGGGCACGCCCGATTTTCCACAGTGCGGGTTTTCGGGGCAGGCTGTTGCAGCGCTGAACGCGATCGGCAAGCCCTATTCCTTTGTGAATATTTTTGAAGACCCCGAGATACGTGACGGGCTCAAGGAATATTCAAACTGGCCGACCTTCCCGCAGCTCTACGTCAAGGGTGAGCTGATCGGTGGCTGCGATATCGTCATTGAGATGTACCGCTCAGGCGAGCTGCAAAAACTGCTCGAGGAGAGCGTCAATTGAGCTGGGGTTGAGCTACGGCTGCGGCGGGGCATTCTTGAGCGCCGCCTCGTAGATGTCGCGGTAGGAATTGACGATTGCGCAGAAGAGGTCCGCGGTCACTTCCGCGTCGTAAGACGCCGAATGTGCCTGAGTCTCGTCCCATCCCAGTCCCGCAGCGACTGCCGCGCGGGCCAGAACCGTCTGGCCGAAAGCTATTCCGCATAAGGTCACCGTGTCGAAACAGCTGAAAGGATGAAACGGGTTGCGTTTTATCGAGGAGCGCTCGACCGCCTGATTCAGGAAGCCGAGGTCAAAATGTGCGTTATGGCCTACCAGCACGGCGCGACTGCATCGGCTTTCCCTTACGGCGCGGCGGACCTCGCGAAAAGTGCGCTGTAACGCGTCGCGTTCATCGATGGCGGGGCGCAGCGGATGAAAAGGGTCGATGCCGTTGACCGCGAGCGACGCGGCTTCGAGGTTGGCGCCTTCGAACGGCTTCACGTGGTAGCGAATGGTCTCTCCGCGCCTGAACAGGCCGCCCGAATCAAAATTGAGCAAGACGACGGCAATTTCGAGCAGGGCGTCGGTCTGCGAGTTGAACCCACCTGTTTCCACGTCGACGACGACAGGCAGAAAACCGCGGAAGCGATCTGACATTTGGATTTCGTCATTCACTTACGGGCTTGCCTTGAATAGTTTCTCGTCAAGGATAACGCTTATCGTGTAGCGGACGCCGAATCCTGTGAACTTGGAGCCGACATGGGCAAGACCGCCAGCGCGATCAGCAGCGCTCAGATCGAGGTGTACCCAGGGAATATCGTTCTCGACGAACTCGGCGAGGAAGCTGGCCGCGAGGATATGGTCACCTGCGCCTTTCGGCAGGCACTGCATGAAGTCGGCCGTGTCGCTTTTCAGCTCTGTCAGGAATTCCTTGCCGATCGGGAACGGCCATACGCGCTCGCCGGAGCGCCGGCCGGCTCTCTTCAGCCGAGAATGCCATTCGGCGCGGTTGGTGAACACGCCGGAATATCGGCTCGTGATCGCACTGACGCAGGTGCCGGTTAGCGTCGCGTAGTCAATAATTAGCCCCGGGTGCTCGCGACTCGCGAGGACCAGCGCATCCGCGAGCGCGAGGCGTCCTTCGGCATCCGTGTGAATGATCTGTATGGTCTTGCCGTTCGCGGCCGTGACGACGTCCTGCGATTTATAGGCATTCGGACCGGTGCGGTTCTCTGTCAGTGCCAGCCAGCAGTCGACGGCAAGAGGCAGCTCGAGCTCGGAAATGGTCAGGAACGTGCCGAGCGCGACGGCGCTGCCCTGCATGTCGCCGTGCATGTCGAGCATCGACGCGAATGGCTTCAGGTTGGTGCCACCCGTGTCGAAAATGATGCCTTTCCCGACCAGGCTCAGATCGGCATTCGCATTCTTAGCGCCCGGCCGATAACGCAGACGAACGATGCCGGCACTGTCATCATCATTACCCTGAGCAACCGCCAGGAACGCACCGGCACCGAGCGCCTTGAGATCCTTCGTAACAAAACGCTTGTACTGCCAGCCGCGCTCTTTTGCCAGGTCTTTGACGACATCCGCGTAGCGAACGGCATCCAGCATGTTTGGCGGCAGTGAGGTAAGCCAGCGCGCGAGATTGTTGCCCTTCGCTTCGGCCTCCGTCCGGCTGGTGTCGAGCGGTTTGCTGAGGCCGAGCAGCCGGATGCTCTTGATCTTGGCGGGCGCCGCTTTGCTTTTAAACGTGGGCAGCTTCAGACCCGCAGCCAGGGCCGCTGCGAGCACGTTGTTGACAAGGGTTGCCTGCGCATCGGGTTCGAATCCAACGGCACAAATGCCGAGAACGCCGGCCTTTTGGCCGGTTGCCGCAGCGACGAGTTTGCGGCCCAGCGTCAGCTGTTCGAAGGCGCTGGCATCACCGCTAATCGTGCCGGCAACGAGCAGGGTCTGCTTTTTGTTGGCGAGATGCGTCGCGAATGCCGGCGTGGAGCCGGCTACGCGTTTTCGATAAACACCCTGTAATTTGCTGCCCTGTGGAAGCTGTCGAAAATGCGCCACGGTCGGTCTGGCAGGTAGTATCAAAAGTAACTGATCGACCGAGTCGGCAACCCGGCCGGTGACACGGCCAGGCTTTTGAAAGATACGAATATCATGGATGTCAGGGACGACAGTTGTCATGCGATCTAATTCTCCACCGTGAGCTTGACGCTCACGGCACAAACCCCGAAGATGGCGGCCGCACTAGCGAATCGCGCCGCCCGGTGCAACGAAGCCGTGATCCTAGCAGGACGCTTCAGGTAATTCACGCGACGCGCCGGGAAGTGCCCCGGCAAACGCCCGGTGGACGGAATTATGAGTAACTTCAATCCTTTCGATGACATAGACCCGGTCGAGACCACCGAATGGCTGGAGTCGATCGATTCGGTTCTTGCCCTGCACGGACCCGAGCGGGCCCATTTCCTGCTGAACCAGATGATCGATTTCGCGCGTCGTTCGGGGGCCTATCTGCCCTATACGCCGAACACGGCATACCTGAATACGATCTCCACGGCGCGTCAACCCGAGTATCCGGGCGATCGCTCTCTTGAGCGTCGCATCGAGGCCTACATACGCTGGAATGCGATGGCGATGGTCGTGCAGGCGAATCGCAAGAGTACGGAATACGGCGGCCACATTTCGAGCTATGCCTCCTCCGCAACCCTGTATGAGGTGGGATTCAACCATTTCTGGCGTGCCGCCAGTGAAAAGCACGGCGGCGACCTGGTTTTCATGCAGGGACATTCGGCGCCGGGTATCTATGCACGCGCCTACCTCGAAGGACGGCTGCACGAAAATCAGCTCAACCGCTTCCGACAGGAAGTCGGTGGCGGCGGCTTGTCGTCCTATCCGCACCCCTGGCTGATGCCGGAATTCTGGCAATTCCCGACCGTCTCGATGGGTCTTGGCCCGATGATGGCCATCTACCAGGCACGGTTCATGCGCTACATGGAGAATCGTGGCCTGGTTGCGCCGAGTGATCGCAAAGTCTGGTGTTTCCTTGGCGATGGTGAAATGGACGAGCCCGAGTCGATGGGCGCGATCACGATGCCGGTCCGCGAAGGCCTGGATAACCTCGTATTCGTCGTCAACTGTAACCTGCAGCGGCTCGATGGTCCGGTGCGCGGCAACGGCAAGATCATCCAGGAGCTCGAAGCGGCATTTGGCGGGGCAGGCTGGAATGTCGTCAAGGTCATCTGGGGATCGAAGTGGGATCCGCTGTTGGCAAAAGACCAGTCCGGCAAGCTGCGCCAGATAATGGAAGAAACCGTCGACGGTGAGTATCAGAAAATCAAGTCGATGGACGGCAAGTACGTTCGCGACACTTTTTTCGGCAAGCATCCGGAAACGGCCGAGATGGTCGCGAACATGTCGGACGAAGAGATCTGGCGCCTGAATCGCGGCGGCCACGACCCGCTCAAAGTGTACGCGGCCTACGACGCGGCGATGCAGCACAAAGGCACGCCGACGATCATTCTCGCGAAAACCGTCAAGGGCTTCGGCATGGGATCGGCCGGTGAGGGACAGAACATCGCGCACCAACAGAAAAAACTCGGCCTCGAGCAGCTGAAGAAATTCCGTGATCGATTCAATATCCCGGTTTCGGACAAAGATATCGACAATGTGCCGTACTGCAAACCGGAAGCCCACAGCGCCGAACTCGAGTACTTGCTGGAGCGACGCAATGCGATGGGGGGCTCGTTGCCGAAGCGACGCGCGAAGTCGAAAGCGCTGCCGGTGCCGCCAATCGAAGCATTCCGGACCCAGATCGAGGGTACCGGTGAGCGCGAAGCGTCGACGACCATGGCCTTCGTTCGGCTGCTCACCGCGCTGCTGCGCGACAAACAGATAGGCAAGCATATCGTGCCGATCGTGCCCGACGAAGCGCGAACCTTTGGCATGGAAGGTCTGTTTCGCCAGGTCGGTATCTACGCATCAAAAGGACAGCTTTATGAGCCCCAGGACTCGGGCGAGTTGATGTACTACCGCGAGGACAAGAAAGGCCAGATTCTCGAAGAAGGTATCAATGAGGCGGGCGCATTCTGCTCCTGGCTGGCGGCCGGCACATCCTATTCGCATCATGACGTGCCAATGGTGCCATTCTATATCTACTACTCGATGTTCGGTTTTCAGCGCATTGGCGATTTCATCTGGGCGGGCGGCGACATGCAGTCCCGCGGTTTCCTGATCGGCGGCACCGCCGGGCGCACGACCTTGGCCGGCGAAGGATTGCAGCACCAGGACGGCCACAGCCTGGTTAACGCGTCGACCGTGCCGAACTGTGTCGCCTATGACCCGACTTACGCGTACGAATTGGCGGTCATCGTCCAGGACGGCCTGCGCCGTATGATCGGCGAGCAGGAAGACGTCTTTTATTACGTCACCTGCATGAATGAGAACTACATTCATCCACCGATGCCGGCCGGGGTGGAGGACGGTATTCTGCGCGGCATGTACCTGCTGCAGGTCGGCGGCCAGGGTAAGATTCGTGCGCAGCTCATGGGCTCTGGCACTATCCTGCGGGAGGTGATCGCGGCCGCTGAGCTGCTGCTGCAGGATTTCGGCGTACCCGCAGACGTATGGTCCGTTACGAGCTTTAATGAGCTGCGCCGCGACGCGCTCGAGGTCGAACGCTGGAATCAGCTGCATCCGGCGGAAAAGCCGCGTAAGTGTTACATCGAGCAGTGCCTGGGCAACAGGCCGGGACCGTACGTTGCGGCGACCGACTACATGAAGATCATCGCCGACCAGATCCAGCGCTGGATGCCGGGGCGTTTTATCTCGCTCGGCACCGATGGCTACGGGCGCAGCGATGCTCGCAAAGCCCTGCGTGAACACTTCGAGGTCGATCGACGATACATTGCAATCACCGCGCTCAAGGCACTGGCCGACGACGGCGTACTCGACCAAAAGACCGTCATCCAGGCCATCGAGAAATATGGCATCGATCCGGATCGTCGCGATCCGGTGACGCTGTAGTTCGGCCGGGATTTCGTTATGGCGAATTCGATCGACATTGTTGTTCCCGATCTCGGCGATTTCGAAAACGTCGAGATCATCGAGCTGCTCGTCGCACCGGGCGATACAGTGGCTCGAGAGGACGGTCTCATTACTCTCGAGACGGACAAAGCTTCATTTGACGTGCCGGCGCCCGAAAGCGGCATCATCGAAAGACTGACGGTCGCCGTTGGTGACACGGTTTCGACCGGCGACGTTATCGGCAGAATGACGGCGCAGATCAGCGACACGGTCGCCATGACGCCGGCGGCGGCCGCGGAACCGGCTGGCGAGACAGCGCAGACGGTCGAGCCCGCCGCTGCGACACCTGCTGCAGCAGCGCGGGCTCCTGCGCCAAGACTGGAACCCGAGAAGTCCGCGCCAATACCTTCTGCCAGGACGCTACCAAGGATTGACGAAGCCGGCTTCTCGAAAGCCCACGCCAGCCCATCGGTAAGAAAGCTGGCACGGGAGCTCGGCGTCAATCTCGTGCAGGTCAAAGGCAGCGGCGCGAAAAACCGCGTAGTGCATGATGACGTCAAGGCGTTCGTCAAGGCTATCCTGACCGGGCAGGCGGCAGCGCCCGACGGCGGGGGACTGCTGAAAACGCCACGCGTCGACTTTGCCAAATTCGGCGAGGTGGAGGTGCAGCCCCTCACGCGTATTCAGAAGATTTCGGGTCCGCGGCTCCAGGCAAGCTGGAGCAACGTGCCGCACGTCACCCAGCACGACCTGGCCGACATCACGGACCTCGAGGCCAGGCGCCAGGCGCTCAAGGGACCCGCAAAAGAACGGGGTATCGGTTTGACGCCGCTGGCGTTCGTAATGAAAGCCTGTGTCGCGGCTCTCGAAGAATTCCCGAAGGTTAATGCGTCGCTGTCGGACGACGGTACCAGCCTGGTCTTCAAGAAATACTGTCATCTTGGCTTTGCCGCCGACACGGACCAGGGACTCATGGTTCCCGTGATCCGCGATGCGGACAAGAAAGACGTTTATGAACTCGCGAGGGAACTCGGCGAGCTCTCGGCGCTGGCGCGCGAAGGCAAGCTGAAAGCGGACCAGCTGCAGGGCGCAACGTTCACGATCTCGAGCCTGGGCGGCATCGGCGGTACGGCGTTCACGCCTATCGTCAACGCGCCCGAAGTGGCAATCCTCGGCGTGTCGCGCTCGTCCATGCAGCCGGTCTGGAACGGCTCGGAGTTTGAACCGCGACTGATGCTGCCACTGTCGCTCTCCTACGATCACCGCGTTATCGACGGCGCGCAGGCGGTCCGATTCACGACCTTTCTCGGCAAGAAGCTGGCCGACGTCAATTCACTGCTTCAGGCGATTCCCTAGTGAGAGTGCAGCTGACGGTTCCCGACCTGGGTGACTTTGAAGATGTCGAGGTCATCGAGATCCTGGTCGCGCCAGGTGACAGCGTAGCGGTCGAAGATCCGCTGCTCACGCTGGAAACGGACAAAGCCTCGATGGACATCCCCGCCAGCCAGGCCGGGACCGTTGTTTCGGTCGACGTCAAGGTCGGCGACAAAGTCTCGACAGGCTCCGCCGTCGTGACGATAGAAGCCGCTGGCGCTGGATCCGAAGTGCCGGTCGAAAATATCGAATCGACCCGCAAGATGTCGGCGCCGGAGATTGTCGCGACAAGGACGCAGGAGGGCGATGCAACACATTCGGCTAAGCTGGTCGTGATCGGCGCGGGGCCCGGTGGCTATACGGCCGCATTCCGCGCAGCTGACCTGGGTCTCGATGTCATTCTCATCGAGCGATCACCCGTTCTCGGCGGGGTCTGCCTGAACGTCGGTTGCATTCCCTCGAAAGCACTGCTGCATGCCGCCAAGGTCATCGACGAAGCGGCCGCCATGGCTGAGCATGGCGTTACGTTCGGCAAACCCAGGATCGAGGCGGAAAAACTGCGCGAATGGAAGAACCAGGTCATTGGGCAGCTGACGAGCGGTCTGTCGACCATGGCGAAGCAGCGTAAAGTTCGGGTCATCCGGGGGACGGCCCGGTTTACGGCCGCTCATCGCCTGCAGCTCGACAATGACGAAACCGTCGATTTCGAGCAATGCATCATCGCCGCGGGTTCCGAACCCATGATGTTGCCGGGTCTGCCGGAGGATCCGCGCATTGTCGATTCGACCGGCGCACTTGAACTTGCGCCTCTGCCCAAGCGGCTTCTTGTCGTCGGCGGCGGCATCATCGGCCTGGAAATGGCCTGTGTCTACAGTGCGCTCGGCGCTGACGTCAGCGTTGTCGAGCTGACCGATTCGCTGATGCCAGGTACGGATCCGGACCTGCTCCGGCCTTTCCTGAAGATCATCAGGAAACGCTACGAAGCTATCATGGTGTCAACCAAGGTAACCGGCATGCGCGCCACGGTGCCCGGCATCGAAGTCAGTTTTGAAGGCGAAAAAGCGCCGTCGGTCGGCGTTTACGATCGAGTACTCGTGGCGGTGGGACGAAAGGCGAACGGCGGTTTGCTGGACGCCGAGCATGCCGGCGTCAATGTCGATTCGCGCGGCATCATTGCCGTCGACAAGCAGATGCGCAGCAACGTTGCTCATATATTCGCGATCGGCGACCTCGCCGGTGGACCGATGCTGGCGCATAAGGCGACGCACGAAGCCAAAGTCGCTGCCGAAGTTGCGGCAGGGGAGAGAAGTTATTTTGATGCGCGCACGATTCCGTCCGTAGCCTACACGGACCCGGAAATCGCGTGGGTCGGCTTGACAGAGCTCGACGCAAAAGCGCAGGGCGTGGAGTACGAGAAAGCGCAGTTTCCGTGGGCCGCGAGTGGCCGCGCGCTGGCGCTGGGACGTTCCGAAGGACTCACTAAGCTGCTGTTCGACAAGCAGACCAAGCGCGTGTTGGGCGGCGCCGTAGTCGGCCCCAATGCAGGCGATTTGGTCGCAGAGATCGGTCTGGCCATCGAAATGGGCGCCGATGCAGCGGACATCGGCCTGACGATTCATCCGCATCCGACCCTGGCGGAGACCGTGGGTATGGCTGCGGAAGCGTTCGAAGGAACGCTAACGGACCTTTACATCCCGAAGCGGCGCTAATTCTTCCCGCCGTTGTCTCGAATACCGGTGAGCGTTTCGATACCGTAGAGTACGGCACCGATTGCGATCAGTATCGAAACGGCAATCCAGGATTCTGTTTTCGACTGCATGAGCAGCCAGATGCAGACGGCAAAGCCGATCACGGGAATCGTATATCCGCCTTTGAGTCGATAGGCGTTTTGGCGAACCTCGGCGCTTGCATTGCGGCGTATCGCCGGCAATGACGCGATACAGATGAGGTAGCCCAGCAGTCTCGCAACCGAGCTGGCGATTGCCAGTGCTACGAATGAGCCCGTGAGCGCCATGACAAGGGCCATGCCACCCATGAGCAAAATGCAGCGGTCCGGCGTGGCGTGCCTGGCGTGCACGTGGCCGAACCACTGCGGCAGAAGGCGATTTTCCGCCAGCGAGAAAATGAGCCGGGGCGCCGCGATCATGGAGCCGGCCAGGTTGCCACCGATCGAGAATACGGCCGCCAGCGTAATGGCGAGAGCACCGGCGGGTCCGGCCAGTGCTCTGCCCACGTCGACCAGCGTGGCGCTCGCGTAGTGGTCGGCCGAGATGATCGACACGAATACCAGTACGATGACGAAATACAGAAGGCCGGTCCCGATAACGGTGCCTACGAGGGCTCTCGGCAGTACGCTCCGCGGCTGCGAGGTCTCGCCTGCCGTTACGGCGATCGTCTCAAAACCCACGTAAGCGTAGATCAGGAGCAGCGTCGTGCTGCCGAGCTGATCAACGACGAACGGAGCGCCTGGCAGCAGAGTACTGCCCGTTACATGCTGAAACCCGAGCAGTACCATGAGTATCAGCGGCGTGACTTTGAGGACCGTGAACACACCCATGGTTCGCACGCCGTCACGAACGCCGAGCACATTGGCCCATGTCAGGCCGATCGTCACGACGCTGATTACAGTTCCCCGGGCGAGGTCGCCGGCAAAAACATCGGACAACGATGCGAGGTAGGTCGCCATGACGTTGGCATTGGCGGCAAACGCCGTCATGCGCGCGAGAAAGATCACCCAGCCGGTACTGAATCCGGCCAATGGACCGAAAGCTTCGGTCGCGTAGATTACCGGGCCACCCGTCTTATCGTAGTAGCTCGCGAGTTCTGCGAATGTCAGTACAACGGACAGGAACAGCACGCCGACGACGAGGAACAGCCACGGACTGAGAAGGCCGGCATTGACGGCGACCTTTCCCGGCAGCGCGAAAATACCGGCGCCAATCATTGCGTTGAGAACGAGAAACGACGCGCCGAAAAAACCGATGTCTCGGCGGAGACTGCTTGCCTGTTCGGTTCCCATCAACGAATACTAGCAGACGGCCTGCGACCGCCGCTGTCGCGGATCCGGATAACAGCTAACGCTGCGCGTCAGGAAAACTTCTTGGCGAGCATGTGATCGAGGCTGAACCTGCCGGCGCCGCTGAACAAAAGCGGTATCAGCATCGCAAGGAACAACAGGGGAATGCGGAAATTGCCAAACCCCTTATTCGAAACCGAGTAGCCTTGCCACAGCTCGGCGAGGCTGTTCCAGTCGGCGGGCCAGTGCACGCCGGCGATCGCGACGACTGTCAGGATGATAAGGCTCAGTGCCCAAAAGCGCGTGAACAATCCGAGCACCAGGCCCGTAGCCCCGAGCAGTTCTGTCCAGGTTGCTAAAAACCAGCTGGTCTCGACTGGTATGACATTGAACGGAAACGGGAAATTTTCCTGCACATTGGCGAACCAGTTATTGCCGTTCAGTTTCATCATACCGGCGCGACCGAATTCGTAGGCCATGAGCAGCCGAATGGGCAGCAGCGCGAACCAATCGCCCGTGGAATCGAGCGCATTGATGACCCGGTTTTTCAGCTTGATCAGTGCTTCCATTGTCAGTCTCCTTCAGCTGGCGCTTCTTGTGCCGATCAAAATTTTCAATTGTCGCATTTCCTGGAGTGCGTCAGCACCGTGTCCGATCAAAGCGTCAACATCGGGGTAGTGAATTTTTTTCGCGAGCTCTCGCAGCAAGCCCTCACCGCTCTGTGCATCAGGGTTGTTTTCGATTGCGTCCAGGAGTCCGGCCGTTACAGCATTGAGCTCCAGGAAACGGACCTTGTCGTTATCGTCGCGGTACAAGGCGAGATAGACCGGCTGTTCTGCGGGTTTTGCCGGCAGGAAGTCGGGAGAAATGCGGTGCACCGGATAGCGGTAGGCATACGTCCATGCCAGCACGGACCTGACGGGCGTCTCCTTCAGCAGGTCGCCGTCCGGATCGATACTTTCCGGATCGTTCTCTTTGGTTGATATCGATAAAGCGAGCTCGGCATATTCGTAGTGTGCAAGCTCGAGCAGAAAAGCATGGTCCTGGGGGCCGGGTTCGAACTCCGTCTCCAGGAAGCCGAGGAATTCCTCGGGCAGCTGCAGAAAGTAGGGCGTCTCCGCCCGGTGTTTTTGCATGAACTGCCGAATCATGCGGCGCCATTGATCGTCGGAGTGGATCTTGCGAAGAACCGGAAACATCGTGCCCAGAAGATTATTGAGATTATTGAAAAACAGCTTCCGATACACTGCCATGCGGCGATCTTCGATGCCTTCCGGCGCGGCGACGTTCTGCGGATCGCGAATGTGCGCCGCAAACGCATATTGCCGGGCCTGAAAATCGGATTTGTCAGGCATTGGCGGTCCGCCGCTTGTCTGTCGCCAGCTGAAGCTGCTTGATGCGGCGCACTTCATCGAGCAATTCGTCCATGGGTGGAAAGTTGAAGTCACGCTCGAGCAGTGTCGGAACCGGCCCGAAGCGTGCGTACGCGTCTTCGAGGAGCCGCCACGCCTGAGCATCGACGGCCGAGCCGTGCGTATCGATGCGCAAATCCTCGGCCTCGACATGATGCCCGGCAAGGTGAAAGTACCGGATTCGTTCAGCCGGCATCGAGTTGAGAAAGTCGTTCGCATCGTAGCGATGATTAATGCTGTTCACGACGATATTGTTGATGTCGAGCATCAGGTCGCAGTCGGATTCTTCAAGGACGGCGAGCAGAAACTCTTTCTCGCTCATCGATGAATCGATCGGCGCATAAAAGGAAACGTTTTCGAGCGCAATGCGTTGCTCGAGGATATCCTGTACGCGGCGCACGCGTCGGGATACGTAATGCACGGCTTCCTCGGTAAAGGGAATGGGCATCAGGTCATAGAGCTGGCCGTCGTCACCACAGAAACTAAGGTGCTCCGAGTACAGGCGGATATTGTGTTCCGCCATGAAATCCTTGATGTCTCTGACGAGCCGTTCATTCAATGCGGATGGCGCGCCGATCGACAGCGACAGGCCGTGAATGAGAAACGGGTAGCGCTCGGTAAAGAAGCGAAGTTTTCGGGCCAGCGCGCCACCGACGTGTATCCAGTTTTCGGGTGCCACTTCCATGAAGTCGACGTCGACGGGGGGGTCTGCCATGAGTGTATCGGCAATAGGCCGACGCAGGCCGAGGCCCGCACCGTGGACTGGGTACTGTGGCTGTAGGTCGCTCATGGCTATTCCGTTCCGCCGTTAGTTCATCAGACCTGCCGTGGCTGGTAATTATTACATGCGATGACGGGTGCACCGCTCTATCGCGTCAGGCGCTGCAGCCGGTCCAGGTACTTTTCCTCGTCCGGGGCACGATTCTGGTTTTGGGCTTCCCAGAGGGCTTCGGCGAGGCAGTCTATCATCCGGTGCTCGGCGGCATGGGCATCGCCGAGTTTCGCGGCGAGCGCCTCATGAATCCTCGCGATACCGGGCGGGCGATTGGTAGCGACCTGTTCGCGGATGCCGAGGTGCAGCCCCATGTGCAGAAACGGGTTTGTCTGTCCGCCGTCGGGTGTGTAATTGCGATCGAGATGACCACCAGTAACGTCGGCATGATACTCGGGATGCAGCTCAATAACCGCTGCGATTTGTACTTCCAGCGGGGACATTGGCAGGCGTTCACACTGCTTCCGCCACGCTTCGGCATACATCGTTCGTAACTGAGCACGGTCCTCGCCGAAGATCACGCGAGTTCCTTCTTCGTGTATTCGCAGCACTCGATAATAGGGCATTCGCCGCACAGTGGTTTCCTGGCCTTGCACACATATCGACCGTGCAGAATCAGCCAGTGATGCGCGTTTTTCTTGAATTCATCGGGAGTCAATCGAAGCAGCCGCTTTTCCACCTCAAGCGGCGTCTTTCCTTTCGCGAGTCCGGTTCGGTTGGAGACCCTGAAAATGTGGGTATCGACCGCTATCGTTGGTTCGCCGAACGCCGTGTTCAGAATGACATTTGCCGTTTTACGCCCGACGCCGGGGAGCGCTTCGAGCTCCTTACGGGAACGCGGCACTTCACCGTTGTGCTTCTCGATCAGGATCCGGCAGGTCTTGATGATGTTTTCAGCTTTGCTGTTAAACAGGCCAATGCTGCGAATATATCGCTTCAGTCCATCGACTCCGAGCGCAAGAATCGACTCGGGCGTACGGGCCACCGGATAGAGTTGGGCCGTCGCTTTGTTGACGCCGACATCCGTTGCCTGCGCAGAAAGGATGACGGCAATCAACAGCTCGAATGGAGTCCGGAACTCCAGTTCAGTCGTCGGTGATGGCAGACGTGCCTGCAGGGTTCTGAAAATGGCCGTGCGTTTTTCCCTGTTCACGGCGCTATCTTCACCGCGCGGCGCGTCGGGCACGACCCGGCATCGCGGCCTGGCGCTTTTTTTGCTGCCGGCGATCAATGATATTTTTTAGGGCTATCGCGAGCGCCAGGCTAAAGAACGCCCCGGGGGGGAGAATTGCAAGCAGCCAACCGCCGTCGGTAATCACGATGCCGCGCATCGGCTCGCCGCCCGTTAGCATGTCAATTCGCGCAAACAGAGAACCCTGTCCGAGCATCTCCCGGAACGCACCGATGGTCATCAGCAGCAGCGCAAAACCCGAACCCATAACGAAGCCGTCCGCAATACTCGAACCGATCGGGTTGCGGGAGGCGAAGATTTCGGCGCGCGCCACGATAGCGCAGTTGGTCACGATCAGGGGGATGAAAATGCCGAGCGAACGGTCGAGAGCCGGGAACCAGGCTTTGAAAATTAGCTCGATGCAGGTGACGAGGCTCGCAATGATGAGGACGTACATCGGTATGCGAATCTCCGCCTGGATCCAGCGGCGCGTTGCAGACACCAGGCCATTCGACGCCATCAGCACGGCCAGCGTGGCGATACCGAGCCCCAATCCGTTGACGAAGCTCGAGGTAACGGCCAGCAGCGGGCATAGACCCAGGAGCTGAACGAGCCCCGGGTTTTCGTGCCACAGGCCGGTCCTGAAGCGATCGACAAAGCCGGACGACGTCACTGTTCTGTCTCTTCCATCAATTCTTCCGTATTTGCTTCGGCGAAAATCTCTTCGTGACGTTCGTCGAAGTATAGCAATGTCTCTTTTATTGCTTTGATAATCGCCCGTGGCGTTACCGACGCGCCGGTAAGCTGGTCAAACTGTCCGCCATCGCTCTTGATGGCCCAGCCTGCTGGTTCAGGGTCAAGCAGTGAATGGCCGTTAAACTGCTTTGCCCAGTCCGATTTCGTCGATTCGATGCGATCTCCCAACCCGGGTGTTTCACGGTGTTCCAGAACATGCAGTCCGGTCACGACGCCCACAGTCTCGATGCCGACCAGGACACGAATAGGCCCCGCATATCCGTCGCGCGCGCTGACAACAAACAGCGCTGCAACCGGCGCACCCTCGGCGTAGACACGATAGACGACGGCCGCCTCGTTGCCGGGCAACTCATGCGGTGGCGGAATGACGATCTTCGACTCCGTGACGCCGCTATCGTAGAAAAGGCCCGACAGCGCAGGCTGCAGGCTACGCTCGAGCCAGGCTTGCTCATTGGCCGCGATCCGGTCCGCGGTGTAGCGATATGTTGTCGCGACCAGGGCCGTGCAGATCGCCGCGATCACCGCGAGCGTAATCCCGCTCCTGAACACCGCGACGTTCATGGAGTGCCATCACCGTCGTTGCTATGCCCGACGATTCGTGGCCTCGTCACGAGGTCGATGGCCGGCACAGCCATGTTCATGAGGAGTACGGCGAAGGCGACGCCGTCCGCGTAGCTTCCCCAGGTCCGAATGCAGAAAATGAGAAATCCGATCCCGAATCCGAAGATAAGCCTGCCTTTCGGGCTGGTCGCGGCGGAAACCGGATCGGTGGCAACAAAAAAAGCACACAAAATCGCCGCGCCACCGAAAAGGTGGAAGCCGGGGCTGGGATGGCTGCCGGGGTCGACGAAATACATGATCGTTGCCGGCAGCAGCAATCCGACGCCAACCCCCACCGGGATGTGCCAGCGAATTATTTTCTTGATTAACAGCCAGAAGCCACCTATAGCGAGGAAGTTGCCGATCCACTCCCAGCCGCGGCCGCCGAAGTCCCCCATGATCGGGTTGGTGCGAATCTCGCTCACCGTACGCATGCCGTTGAGTCCGGATTTCATGACATCGAGCGGTGTCGCGCGACTGACGGCGTCAAAGCCCAGCGTATCCGGCAGCGAACCTGTCAGCGTATAGGTGAGTGTCTGCAGCACGGTCAGGTACTGATAGTCGATATCGCCCATGCGCGGCGCGATCCAGAGATTGAGGTGCATCGGAAAGGCGATGAGAATCACGACGTACCCGGCCATGGCCGGATTGAAGATATTGAATCCGAGGCCACCGTAAAGGTGTTTGGCAACGACTATCGCGAACAGCGCGCCGGTCGCCGTAACCCACCACGGTGTGAGCGATGGTACCGCGAACGCGAGCAGGGCAGCGGTGACCAGTGCGGTGTAGTCGCTTAGCGCCACTTCGGGGGGGCGCTTGCGCACGTGCATCGCCAGCCATTCACCGCCGACTGCGAAAATCGACGCGATCAGCAGGTTGAAGATAAAGCCCGGCCCGAAGAACCAGACGTGTGCGATCGCGGCAGGGACCAGTGCCGCGAGTACCTGCAGCATGAGCGATGGAACAGCAACCCTGGCGGACCAGTACGGCGATTGGCGTCGAGCAAACTCCACGTCTAGTCCTCCTCGCCCTGCTGCTGTTTACGTTTCAATATTTCGGCGATGGCGGCTGGTCCGGCCTGCTTCGCTGATTCCTTTTGACGTGCAAGCTCGGCCTCACGCTGCTGCTTTTCGTGCTCCAGGCGTTCGTTGCGAGCTTCGAATCGCCGTCTTGCGCGTTCAGCGCGGGCTTTTTCATCGGCAAGTTCCTGGATGCGACTCTTGGCTATCTGGAAATTGGCCGTCAGGGGTATGTGGCTGGGGCAGACCAGGTCGCAGCAGCCGCACTCGATGCAGTCGATGAGCCCGAATTCTCGCAGTTTCGCTTCGTTATCGGCGCAGGCATACCGGAACAACTGCTGCGGCAACAGCTGCACCGGACAGACCGCGGCACAGTCGCCGCAGCGAATACAGGGCAGCTCGCGGCCCTGAAATGACGTTTTCAGTACGACGAGAATCGAATTTGTCGCTTTCACCAGGGGCACGCGATCCGTGCTCATTGATTTGCCGGTCATTGGACCACCAATGATCAGGTGATCGGCGCGTTCCGCATAGCCACCCGTGAATTCGACAACGTCCGCAATCGTCGTGCCAATGCGCGCCCTAACGTTCATCGGATTCACGATGCCGTCGCCGGCAACCGTCGTAACGCGGGAAATCAATGGTTCGTGGTTGATGATCCAGTCATGAACTGCCGCCGCGGTACCGACGTTTTGCACCAGGCAGCCGACATCGGTAGGCAATCCGCCGCTGGGCACTTCGCGATTCGCAACCAGCTGCACAAGTTGATCTTCACCGCCGGACGGGTAGATTGTCGGTACCTGCTTTAATACCAGGCGGGCATCGTCAAGCTCGGCCAGCGCGACACCGAGACTGTGCAGGGCGTCGGGTTTGTCGCTTTCGACGGCGACAAAGCAGGACTCGATCTGCATGGCGTGCATCAGGATCTGCGCACCGCTCAGTATCTCGGCAGCACGTTCGCGCATCAGCATGTCGTCACAACTGATGTAAGGTTCGCATTCGACGCCGTTCAGGATCAGGGTTTCGATCTTGCAGGTTCGTGCCTGCATGAGCTTTTGCGCCGTTGGGAAAACGGCACCGCCCAGTCCGACGATGCCACCGTCCAGAATTCTCAACAGCAGGTCCGCAGGCTGCAGCGACAGGTAGTCTTCCCATCGACCGTCCGTTTCAAAGGCTCGATCTTCGCCGTCACATTCGATGATGATGCAGGGGGCGCTGTCGCCGTAACGCCGCGACACCGGCCAGGGTTCTATGGCGACGACCTTGCCGGACGACGACGCGTGAACCGGCGCCCCGAGCGTGCCGTCAGGTTCTGCAACTACCTGCCCTTTGAGGACTCGATCGCCGGCGCCGACAACCGGCTGGGCCGGGTCGCCAACGTGTTGCGTGATCGGGAGGATCAGCTGCGACGGTATTGGCACATCGCGGATGGGTTCAGCCGTGGATGCGGCCTTATGCCCGGGAAGCCGCAATCCGCCGTGCAGATTGCCGAGGTCATAGGTAGGTGCGGTCACGTTGAGAGCCCCGCGCTGACCAGGGGCCTCATACTGATGCAGTCCACGGGGCAGGGTGCGATGCAGAGCTCGCATCCCGTGCATTCGCTCTGGATGACCGTGTGCATGAAATGTGGAGCCCCGACAATTGCATCCACAGGACACGCATTCCGGCAGTGCACGCAACCGATACACAATGACTCATCGATGACTGCGACCGACGGCTCAACCCGTTCCACCAGCGGCATGATTTCCCTGCCCAGGAGATCGGCAAGGCGTCGCACCGTAGCTTCGCCGCCCGGCGGACAGAGATTGATCTCCGCCGTGCCTTCGACGACCGCGGTCGCATAGGGACGACAGCCGGGATAGCCACACTGCGCGCACTGAGTCTGCGGCAGGAGCTCATTCACGCGCTCGACGAGATCGTCCGTCGTCGCGGGCAGCCGCCGAGACGCCAAGCTCAACGCCAGGCCGGCGATGAGTGCAATAAGAGCGATTGTCAAAACGGCGATCCACATCGGCGGCTATCAAAGACGGGCCATGCCCGAGAAGCCCATGAATGCGAGCGACATCATCCCTGCCGTCATCAATGCGATGGCCGCGCCACGAAACGGTGCTGGAACATCGGCAGCCTCCAGGCGCTCGCGAATAGCGGCAAACATCACGAGCACCAGCGCGAAACCCATGGACGCGCCGAATCCATAGAAAAGCGACTGCACGAAGCCCTTGGACTGCTGCACGTTCAGCAAAGCCACGCCGAGTACCGCGCAATTTGTTGCAATGAGTGGAATGTAAATGCCGAGCACCTGGTCCAGCAGTGGACTCATGCGGCGTACCATGATCTCGGTGAACTGCACGCTGGCCGCAATTACGAGGATGAATCCAATCGTTCGCAGGTACTCGAGATCGAGCGGCACGAGAACGTACTGGTGCAACAGGTAAGCCGTTGCCGACGACACCGTCAGCACGAATCCTGTTGCGAGCGACATTCCCATCGCCGCTTCGAGGTTCCGCGATACACCGAGAAACGGGCAGAGCCCCAGGAACCGGACCAACACAAAGTTATTGACCAGCACGGTACTGATGAGAATGACGATCAGTTCTGTCATCAGCTCATGTCCGAAATTACTTGACCCGCATGCCGGGTTCCGCGCCGTCGTCGGGCGAGAGCAGGAAGATATCCTCGCCGCCGGGGCCGGCCGCGAGCACCATACCCTCCGAAACGCCGAAGCGCATTTTCCGCGGCGTGAGATTTGCGACAACCACCACGTGTTTGCCGACGAGGCTCGGCGCATCGTAAGCTGCTTTGATCCCCGCAAAGACCTGCCGCGTCGAATCGCCGATGTCGAGCGTCAAAGCAAGCAATTTATCGGCGCCTTCGACAGGTTCGGCTTTTTCGATGCGAGCAATTCGCAGGTCGATTTTCATGAATTCGTCGATGCTGATCATTGCGCTATTTGTTTCAGCTTGTGGCACCGGTGTGCTCTCCTGGGATTGTTCGATCATGCGCTGAACCTGTGTCGGCTCCACGCGCGTCAGCAGTGGTTGGAAGTCGGGCAGCGTTGCATCGAGTAACGGTGACGAAGCATCCTGCCAGAGCCAGCCGTCTTCGCTGAGAAACGCACGGGCATCGTCGGCGACGGCAGGAATCACCGGCGACAGATAAATCATAAGGCTGCGGAACATATTGAGACCCTGCGTACAGACGAGCTGCACATCGGTTAGCTTGTTCTCGTCCTTGACCATGAGCCACGGCTTGTTGTCGTCAATATAACGGTTAGCCCGGTCTGCGAGCGTCATAATCAGGCGCATAGCTTTCGAGTACTCGCGACGATCGTAATGCTTTGCGATCGTCTCGGAAGCATTCGCGAACTCGTCGAACAACGCAGCGTCGGGCAAGCGATTGGCCAGCCGGCCATCGAAACGCTTACTGATAAATCCGGCGCAGCGGCTGGCGATATTGATGAGTTTGCCGACGAGGTCCGAATTGACGCGCGCAATGAAGTCCTCGAGGTTCAGATCGATGTCTTCGATCGTCGGACCGAGTTTTGCCGCGTAGTAATAGCGCAGGAAGCTGGCATCAAGATTGTCCAGGTAGGTTCGGGCCTTGATAAAAGTGCCGCGAGATTTCGACATCTTCTGACCATTAACGGTCAGAAATCCGTGCACGAACACGCTGGTCGGCGTGCGAAAGCCGGCGCCCGCCAGTACCGCCGGCCAGAACAAGGTGTGGAAATACATGATGTCCTTGCCAATGAAATGGTAGACCTCTGCAGCGCTGCCCGGCCGCCAGTAGTCGTCGAAATCAAGATCGTCGCGTCGCTCGCAAAGATGCCTGAAGCTCGCCATGTAGCCAACCGGCGCGTCCAGCCAGACGTAAAAATACTTGTCGTCGGTACCGGGGATACGAAATCCGAAGTAGGGGGCGTCGCGGGAGATATCCCAGTCCTGCAGGCCGGCCTCGAACCATTCCTCGAGCTTTGCGACAACGTTGTTGTCCAGCTCTGCCTCGCTCATCCAGCGCCGCAAGCGGTCGCCATAGCTGCTCAACTTGAAGAAGTAATGTTCGGATTTGCGCCTTACCGGGGCCGTGCCCGAAATGACCGAAACAGGATTAATCAAATCGGCGGGCGAATAGGTCTTGCTGCAGTTTTCGCAGGCGTCGCCATACTGGTCTTCTGCCCTGCAAAACGGACAGGTGCCGCGCACAAAGCGATCCGGCAGGAACATGCCCTCCTTTTCATCGTAAGATTGCTCGATGGTCCGGGTAAAGATATCGCCGTTGTCACTTAAAACTTTGAACATCTCAGTAACGAGCGCTTCATTCTCGGGCGAGTGCGTCGTGTAGTAGTTGTCAAAGTCAACGCCGAAATCGCGGAAATCGTTGACGAATTCCGCTGCATACCCTTCGGTCAGGGCCTCCGGCGTAATGCCGAGTTCGCGCGCCTTGAGCATGATCGGCGTGCCGTGCGCGTCGGAGGCGCAAACGTAAATGCAGTCATGCCCTCGCAGCTTCTGAAAGCGAACCCAGATATCGGTTTGCAGGTACTCGACGAGATGGCCCATGTGGGGCGATCCGTTGACATAGGGCAGGGCGCTCGTTACGAGAATTTTTCGCTTTCGGGGCATCGTCGCGGCTTCGGGTCGGCAGTGGCCGCGATTATGCCACGTGACGTCAGCCTTGTTCGACTTCCTTCAGGCTCTCGAACTTCGTCTTGTTGTTGGCCTGCTGGTAAGCCTCCTGAGCCGAAACCCAGCCTTTCTCGACGAGCTCCATCAGCGCGCCGTCCATTGTTCGCATGCCGATGTTGCCGCCGCTCTGAATGGCTGTTTCGAGTTGATCAAGCTTGCCCTGCCGAATCAGGTTCGAGACAGCTGGCGTATTGATCATTATCTCCAGCGCCGCCGCGCGGCCGGGTTTGTGGCAAGTGGGGAGCAGCTGCTGCGAAACCACGCCTCTCAGTGAGGTCGAGATCATGGTGCGAATATGACTTTGCTTGTCGGCCGGGAACGAGTTGATGATCCGGTCGACAGTCTGTGCAGCCCCGTTGGTATGCAGCGTGCCCATGACCAGAATACCCATCTCGGCCGCCGTGACGGCAATGCTGATCGTTTCAAGGTCTCGCATTTCGCCAACCAGGATAACGTCCGGATCCTCACGCATCGCCGAGTGCAGGGCTTCCGCGAAGCTCGGGCTGTGCACGCCAATTTCACGCTGGCTCATGAGACAGCCCTGGGCCTTGTGAACGAACTCGATCGGATCCTCAATAGTCAGTATATGGCCTTTGAGACGTTTGTTCATCGCGTCGATCATGGCCGCGAGTGTCGTGGACTTGCCGGACCCGGTCTTGCCGGTCACCAGAATCATTCCCTGCGTGTACTTGCAGAGATCGTGAATGACCTTGGGCATGCCAAGGTCCACCAGCGTCAGGGCGCTGGAAGGAATCGCGCGAAAAATCGCGCCAATGCCGTTCAGATGGCGAAAAGCATTCACCCGAAAGCGGGAAACGTCGGGGATCTCATAGGCGAAATCGGCGGCATCATCGGCGTCAAACGCTTTTTTCGTTATGCCGTCCATGATTTCGAAAACAGCTTCCTCGGCCTTCTCGGTCAGCAGTGGCTCTTCCACCATGACGGTCAGGTTGCCGTGCACGCGCGCCCGGACCGGGTCGCCCGAAACAAAATGCAGGTCGGAGGCATTAAGCTTGAGCGCCTGTTGAAGGTAGCTGTCGATCGTGGCCATAACTTACCTCAACCTCCGCTGACGTCCAGCGTCTGGACCATTTCCGTGTCGGTGACAAATCGCTGGAACTTCTTCTTGTCCGCGGCGTAGCGAATCGCATCATCTGCGTCGATTTCCTTGGCGCGAATCGCGTCAAGCAACGCCTGGTCCATGATCTGCATACCGACGTTCTTGCCGGTCGTGAGCTGCGAGGGTATCTGGTGCGTCTGGTCGGTCATTATCAGCTTCGAAATCGCCCGGCTGTTCACCAGGATCTCGAGGATGGCGCGCCGGCCGCGCCCATCCGGCGTTTTTACCAACACCTGCGTAACGACGGCTTTGAGGCTCATCGATAGGAATCCCTTGGTCTGCTCTCGGAGCTCGCCGGGCAGCGCATCGATGATTCGGTCAATGGTCTTTACGGCGCCCGTAGTATGCAGGGTGCCAAGCACGAGATGGCCCGTTTCCGCGGCCGTCATTGCCATGGAGATGGTTTCGGCATCACGCAGCTCGCCCACCAGTATGACGTCGGGATCCTCACGCATCGAGGAGCGGACGCCGTCGGCAAAACTCTTCACGTGTGTACCGACCTCGCGCTGGATGACCTGGCAATTCTTGCTCGGATGCACGAACTCGATAGGGTCTTCCAGGCTGATGATGTTCAGGTTGCGTGTTTCGTTAAGGTGATCAATCATCGCCGCGAGCGTGGTCGACTTACCGGTACCGGTTGACCCCGTGACCAGCACCATGCCCTGGTGATAGTCACAGAACTTTTTCAGGATCGGCGGAACTTTGAGATCGTCGAGTTTCGGGACATCCCCCGGAATGTGCCGGAATACGGCGCCGATCCCGGTTTCTTTACGAAAGACATTGACGCGGAAGCGGCCGCTTTCATCACCGACATAGGAAAAATCCAGGTCGTGCCCTTCTGCAAGGCGTTCTTTTTGTTTCGCTGTCAGCACTTCGGTGATGTAGGTTTCGAGTTCCGTATCGGACAGCTGCCGGAACTTGATGGGCATCAGGTCGCCGTTCATACGCAGCATCGGCGGCACACCGACCGCGAGATGCACGTCGGAGCATCCTTGTGCCAGTCCCAGTTTCAGGAATGCGTCGATACGAGCCATAGCCGGCCTCAGCCTGTAATTGCGTCGAGCGCTTCAGTCAGTTCGGCCATCGATTGAAAACGCTTTGATTTATCGACCGACATGGCCTTGACGATGAGATCCGCGAATTCATCACTGATGTCCGGGTTGATTTCCTGGCAGTGTTTCGCCTTACCCTGCACGTGCTGGTACATCACCGACATATGGTCACCGCGACTGTATGGCGGTATACCGGTTGCCATTTCGTAAATAATGACGCCGACGCTGTAGACATCGGCGGTTACGTCCACTTTCTTGCCCAGAATTTGTTCAGGTGCCATGTATTTGGGTGACCCGATCACGTAGCCGGTTTTGGTGAGCTGAGTGTCGCCGCTGCTGGCCGCCGCTGCAACACCAAAATCCACAATCTTGAGAAGTCCTTCGTCGTTGACCAGAATATTTGCCGGCTTGAGGTCACGGTGAATGACGCCCGCCTGGTGAGCCACGTGCATTCCCGCGGCAATATCGCGCGAGTATTGCAGTACTTTCTTCATTTCCATCGGTTTGCCGTCGGGAATTTCGCCCGACAAGGTGTGCGACGGGAAATACTCCATCGAAATGGCATAACAGCCCTGCAGGTTCAGGAAGTCGTATATACGAATCACATTGCGGTGGGTAATTTTGCGAGAGTAACGAAGCTCATGCACGAAACGCTTCATCATTTCCTCGTCCGAGGAAACATTCGGATTCAAGAACTTCAGAATCAGCTGCTCGTCAACGACCTCGTCTTCCATGAGCAGCACGGTGCCGAACGCGCCCTTACCGATTTTCTCGATATACCGGTAGCGTCCTTCGATAATGTCGCCCGGTTTGAGCTTGGAAATGTCCAGGATCCGCGGGCCGGATGCGGCCTCCTGTTCCGATACTTTCGGTTTAGCGGCTTCCGCAATCTGGGCCGCCTGGGCGCCCAGCAGTTTGTCGAGCTCGTCATTTTCGAGCAACAGCGTCTTGGTATGCGAAGCGATCTTTTTCGCGCGCACGTTTTCTTCGAGGACGGTTTCGGAGTAACGGGCGTCGAGGTCTTTTAGGGCTTTGTCGGCAACGTTAATGATGGTGGCGTCTTCAGAATTCTTGATCTTCTTCAGCAGATTACGAATCGTATCGGCGTTCGCATCGTCCGCGAGCTGCGCCACCGCCTTGATGGCTTCGATCTGGATTTCGCGTTCCGGTCGCTGCAGCATCGGCAGGATCTTGTTGATGTGCTTGTGGCTGCCCAGCTTCGCCAGTGCCCGAATCACAACTGTGTCCGTTTTGCTGTCCTGGCCGAGCATGGCTTCGAGTTTTGGCAGCGCTTTCGTGTCGCCAATTTTCGATAGCGCATCGACGGCGCGCTCGCGAACCCACCAGTCGCTGTCGTCCGTTGCCTTGATCAGATGGTCGACCGCGCGCTGATCCTTGGTGGTATTCAGAATCTCGATCGCGGTGCGACGAATGTCTTCATCTTCGTCATTGATCAGGGTGACAACCGAATCGACAACCCTCGGGCCGCCGATTTCGGCCAGCGCATCGCCGGCGCGCGAGCGAACCCACCAATCGTCGTCTTTGATCGCATCCAGCAGGTCCTTGACGGAATTGACGTCTCCGATTTCATTGAGTACTTCGACCGCCGCTCGTCGCGCATATTCCGATTCGTCTTTCAGTGCGGTGACGAGGTAACGGATCGTGTCCGGATGATTGGCTTTGATGAGCACGTCGACGGCTTTGTTTTGTACGTCGAGGTCCGGGTCGGTAAGGACTTCCGCGACTTTTGCGATATTGACATTGCCGCTGCGCGCGCCCAGTGCCGCCAGCGCGGCGCTACGGACCATCTTGTTCGGATCCTTGAGCTGAATCTCCAACGCATGATTGATTTCGGGTTTGTCGAATTGGGCCAGGAGGTTCATCAAGTGCATTTTGATAACCGGGTCCTTGCCGCCCATTCGAGCGATCAAGTCCGGTACCATTTCGGGCTTGATAATTTCCTCGATGATCCTGAAGATCGCCGCCTTTTCCTTCGTTTCGCACTCGTAGGCGCGTCGCAGAAGTTCGTGCACACTGAGGTCCTGCTTGTGCACGCGCAGCACGTCGATCAGCGCCGCTTTCGATACTTCATCGTCATCAAAAAAATCGAGCAGGCTGTTGGGGTTATAGTCGGTGCTGCTGGAGAGCGCCCAGGCGGTGCCCGATACGACACGTTCATTACCGTCGGCGAGCCCTTCCCGGTACATGTTCAGGTTCTTGTCGTTGACGAGTTCGCCAAGGATATCGACGAGTACCATCGTGTGCGTCTTGTCAGACAGCGCGAGGGCGTCGATGATTTTCGGCACGGCCCGGTTACCGGCTTTCTTCAGTTTGTCGACGAGCTTTTGTGCCGAGGGCGATGCGGCATCCTGCTCCGCTATGAGCTGCGACAGGATCTGATCGGAGCGAAATGACGCGAGGAAGCTCATATCGCGCAACCGCCGTCGACTGCATTTCGCAAACACGACACACCAGCCGGTCTCGCGAGCGGCCGCTTGGTGATTGCCATAATATTCACTGGATGCTTACGTAACGCCAATTCGTCAATTCGCTCTTGCCCAAGCAATACGGGGGTGATTGCCCCGAAAGTCACCCCCGGTTGCAGTGCCGCCTTGTCCCCGACGCGGCATTATGCCACAACGGACCCGGCACATCGGTCGCCATTGTCGGCTTCCAGCAATTAACGACGATTCGGCGAGAATGCCCAAAAACGTCTTCGTTCCCGGCTCACCTTCGTTACAATGTGCCACCGAATTTCCGGTGCAGACCGGTCCTCGGCATCTAGATTTTACCTAATACAAGCGAGCGAAGTGTGACGCCGTCAACAGATTCAGATGTGAGCAAGTTCCTCAATTCCATTGAATTATCGGTGGTGGACCGGAAATTGGGCGAGGTTGCCAGGGTCCGGGACGCCGGCGTCTCGGGCGACCGTGTGACGGCGAGCATCGAACTCGGGTTTCCGTGCCGGAGTGCGCACGCGGCCATCAGGGAACAGCTCTCGGACGCGCTGCGCGCTGAAACCGGCGGGGCAAACGTGGAAATAGGGCTTCAAACGAGAATCATACGTCATGCAGTGCAGAAAAACCTGCAGCCCATCCCGGCCGTAAAGAACATCATCGCCGTGGCATCGGGCAAGGGCGGCGTCGGCAAATCGACGGTTGCGGCGAATATCGCGCTGGCGCTGTCAGCGGAAGGCGCGTCTGTCGGCATTCTGGATGCCGATATCTATGGCCCGAGCCAGCCGCATATGATGGGCATCGTGGGCGAGCAGCCGGCCAGCAAGGACGGCAAGACGATGCTGCCGCTGCGGGCACACGGCCTGCAGGTCATGTCGATCGGTGCGCTCGTCGACGCTGACCAGCCGATGATCTGGCGTGGCCCGATGGTGACCTCTGCGCTGAGCCAGCTGACGCACCAGACGCAGTGGGAGGACCTCGACTACCTGATTGTCGATATGCCGCCAGGCACCGGGGATATCCAGTTAACCCTGGCGCAGCAGGTGCCGGTCTCGGGTACCGTGATTATCACTACGCCACAGAATATTGCGGCCATCGACGCGCGCAAAGGCCTGGCAATGTTCCGCAAGGTGTCGATACCCGTACTGGGCGTCGTTGAAAACATGAGCACGCACGTATGCTCCAACTGTGGGCACGAGGACCCGATTTTTGGCGAGGGGGGCGCGGCAAAAATGAGCCGCGACTTCGACGTCCGGGTGCTCGGTCAACTGCCTCTCGATTCGCGTATCAGGGAGCAGACCGACTCGGGAACGCCCACAGTGATCGCTGAGCCCGATTCCCCGATAGCAGCGGCCTTTCGTGCGGCAGCCTGGAAAATCGGTGCTGCGCAAGCCGCGGAGCGTGCCGACCATAGTTCGAAATTCGGTCCGATTGTCGTCGAGGAGCGAAAGTGAGCATCAAAGCGGATCACTGGATTCGCCGCATGGCCGTCGAACACGGCATGATCGAACCGTTCGAGCCGGACCAGGTCCGGGAGAATCGCGACGGGCGCATCGTCAGCTACGGGACGTCGAGCTATGGTTATGACGTTCGTTGCTCGGATGAATTCAAGATCTTCACCAACATCAATTCCGCGATCGTCGACCCGAAGGGCTTTGACGAGACCAGCTTCGTCGATATCCAGAGCGACGTTTGTGTAATTCCACCGAACTCCTTCGCGCTCGCGAGGACCGTCGAGTTCTTTCGTATTCCGCGCACCGTGTTGACGATCTGTCTCGGCAAGTCGACCTATGCCCGATGCGGCATCATCGTGAACGTGACGCCGCTTGAACCCGAGTGGGAAGGGCACGTGACGCTCGAGTTTTCCAATACGACGCCGCTTCCTGCCAAGATTTACGCCAATGAGGGCGTGGCGCAGATGCTGTTCCTGGAATCCGATGAGGCGTGTGAAACGTCCTACAAGGACCGCGGCGGCAAGTACCAGGGCCAGACGGGCGTGACGTTGCCGAAAGCCTGATCGAATTTAAAGGAGCGGCACGAGCGGCGACGATGATCGACGGGATGCGCTCCTAAAGTCTTTTTCCCCTGCGATCGAACATCCGTATCACCGGTTCGTCGGACATGACGCCGTCGATCCAGGTCCTGTCGTCACGAAATTCGACGCGACCTTCGCCAACCCAGCCGGCAGCCTCGGGATAAATCTGGTGCTCGATGGCCTGCACGCGTGCGGCCAGTTGGTCGGCGGTCTCGCCGGCGGTAACGGGCAGGCGCCCCTGCAGGATCCGCGGTCCGCCGTCGAGTTTCTCCGTTACAAAATGCACGGTGCTGCCGTGCCATCTGTCCCCGGCGTCCAGTACGCGCTGGTGTGTATTCAGTCCCGGGTAAGCCGGCAGCAGCGCCGGATGTATGTTCAGAATCCTGCCGGCGTAATGTGTCAGGAAGTCGGGGCTCAGGATGCGCATAAAGCCGGCGAGGACCAGCAGGTTCGGCCGCCATTCATCGAGTTTCGCGGCTACGGCGCGATCGAAAGCACTGCGATCGGCAAACTGCCCGTGCTCGATGCAGGCCGTCGGAATGCCGGCATCGCGGGCGCGGACAAGGCCATAAGCGTCGGGTTTGTTCGAGAAGACGACGCAAAGTTCGAGATCCAGCGCGCCGCAGCCGACTCGATCAATAAATGCCTGGAGGTTGGTGCCGGATCCGGAGATGAGAATCGCGGTTTTACAGCGCGCCGCCATCAGACGTATCGTGTTTTCCGGCTGCCGGCCACTACGCGACCAATTCTCCAGGCGTTCTCACCCTGGTCCCTCAGGATTTGAATTGCATCTTCAACCTTGTTGTCATCGACAGCCGCGACCATGCCCACGCCGCAGTTGAACGTGCGGCGCATTTCGTCTGTCGCGACATTTCCGTGTTCGGCCAGCCAGTCGAAGACGGCGCCCTGTTGCCAGGTCGAGGTGTCGATTTCGGCATCGAGTTCGGCGTGAAAAATGCGCGGCACATTGTCCGTGAGGCCGCCACCCGTGATGTGCGCAAGACCTTTGATACGAACCGCGCGAAGCAACGTCAGGATTGATTTGACGTAGATCCGCGTTGGCGCAAGGAGCCTGCTGTCCGCTGGCTCACCGTCGATAGCTGACTCTCCGGCTCGATCGAGGATTTTGCGTATCAGCGAGTAACCGTTGGAATGCGGTCCACTGGATGCGATACCGATCAGTGCGTCCCCGGCAGCGATGCTGCTGCCGTCGATTAACTCGGCTCGCTCGACGGCCCCGACCGTGAATCCTGCCAAATCGTAGTCGCCGTCGGCGTACATATCCGGCATTTCAGCGGTTTCGCCCCCAACAAGCGCGGCGCCCGCCTGCACACAGCCGTCGGCGATGCCGGCGATCACGTCACGTGCCACCCCGGGGTCCAGTTTGCCGCAGGCAAAATAGTCGAGGAAAAACAGCGGTTCTGCGCCCTGGGCCAGTATGTCGTTGACACACATTGCAACGAGATCGATACCGATCGTGTCGTGTCGATTCAGGTGCTGGGCCAGCATCAGCTTGGTGCCAACTCCATCGGTGCCCGATACCAGCACGGGTTCGCGATAGCGGCCCGGCGGTAGCGCGAACAACCCGCCGAAACCGCCGATACCGGCAAGTACCTCGGGCCGCCGTGTGCGTCTGACGAGCGGCTTGATCCGTTCGACCAGTTCGTTGCCGGCGTCTATATCGACACCGGCCTCTTTATAGGTTAGAGGTTTATTGCTCATGTTGGAGTGGCATACTCTGCGAGGGCGATATAATAGTGCTTCGTTCTGAGCGGGGAAACCACCCTTGTTGAAAACCCGACTATACCGACGCTGCGGTAGACTCCGGCATACGATTTGCTTGGCGCTGGCGGCCGCTGTCTTGAACGGCGGGCTCTTGTCCGTCGCGGCTGCCGTGGACGTGCCGACACTGTACACGGCCGAGGTGCCGTACCACCGCGAGGCAAAAAATCCGCGCGAAGCCGCCTACGAACTGGCTCTCGCCGCGGTCCTGCTGCGGGTATCGGGATCCGATCTCAGTTCCAATGCCGAGGCAGTCCGTGAGCTGTTCCCTGATCCGGCGTCCTATGTCATGCAATTTCGACCTGGCGCCAAGGATTCGCTGTGGGTGTCATTCGACGGGCAGGCCATCGAGCAGACGTTGCGCGACGCGGGAAGGACGGTCTGGGGCGCTGAGCGACCGCTGACGCTGGTCTGGGTGGCCGTCGACTGGGGTCGCGGCAGCCGTGAAATAATCGCCGCCGACGATCCGGATCGCACGGACGGCATGTCCCGCTCAATCGACGTCAATCAGCGTCTACGGGAGCGCATCCTGGAAATAGCCGAGCGGCGCGGGCTGCCGCTGGTATTTCCGCTGCTCGATACGATCGACCTGCAGCGCGTCAGCTTCAGCGACATCTGGGGCGGTTTCGATGAGCGAATAATCGCTGCTTCAAATCGCTACGCCGTCAACTCCATCCTGATCGGACGGATTCGTCCGTCGTCCGGCCGCCGCGAAGAGTGGAGCTATTATTTCAGCGGGGCAGAGCGCAGCTGGACCGGACCGCCCGAGGCAATTGTCGGTCGTATCGCGGATCTCTTGACCGCGGAGTTTGCCGTCGGCGGCAATGCCCCGGTCGAATCGGTTGCGCTCAACGTGTCCGGAATTGAGTCCGTGCAGGACTACGGTTCCCTGCAGCGCCTGCTGGCCGGCATCAGCCTGATCGAGCACTACGTCATCACCGAGGTGGCCGGCGATCGTGTCAGTTACCGTGTCGACGTTCGTGGTGGAGCGGATCGGCTCCGTCGGGCCCTGAGGTTTAACGGGCTCTTGGAACAGGAGAACGCCTCTCTTGTCGGCGACGTTTCGTCCGTGGGCGCCCTCGAGTTTTTCTACGGCCCCTGACACCCGTATACATGTCGCTCCGCTGGTTACCCAACGCTATTTCGTTGCTGCGAATCCTGCTCGTGGCACCGATACTGCTGTTGATACTCCACGATCACTTCGCGTGGGCACTCGCATTATTTTTCGTGGCCGGTTTTTCGGATGGTGTCGACGGTTATCTTGCGAACCGATACGACTGGCATACCCGCCTGGGCGCCTTGCTGGATCCTGTCGCGGACAAAATGCTTGTCGCAGGCACGTTTATCACGCTGACGTTCCTGCAGCTCATACCGGTTTGGCTCACGGTCATCGTGATACTGCGGGACGTCGTTATCGTTGGCGGTGCGGCGGCGTACAATTTCATTGTCAAGCCGGTGCAGGGCGAGCCAACGAGAATCAGCAAACTCAATACGGCGCTGCAGCTCCTGTTCCTGCTATTCGTGTTGAGTCGCGCCGGCTTTGGGTGGCCGGACGAGATCTCGATCACGGTGCTTGGTGCCGCAATTCTGATCACGGTCGTTATCAGTGGCGTAGACTATGCCCGGTCCTGGTCGATACGTGTGCGCGCGGGTGAATAGACATGCAGACTGATCTTCGCCTTAACTGGCTAATCGCTATAGCCTTGACCGGCTGGCTATTCTATCTCCTGGCACCGGTGCTGACTCCATTCGTTGCTGCCGCGTTGCTCGCCTACATAGGCGACCCCCTCGCGGATCGTCTGCAGAAGCTCAAGATGCCGCGTACGTTGGCGGTTGTCGCTGTATTCCTGATTACATTCCTCCTGCTCGCGCTCTTGATCCTGCTCGTCGGGCCGTTGATCAAGACCCAGATTTCTGCGCTGTTCGATGCGCTGCCCGACATCGCGAGGCGCGTCGAGCAGGAATGGCTGCCGTCGGTCACCGATTGGCTCGATCTGGAATCGGGCGACGACGTAGGTATCGGCGCGTTTCTTGCGCGCTACAGCGACATGGTCGGCAGCTGGAGTGGCAAGCTCTTGCTGTCAGTCAGCAAATCCGGCGGCGCTCTGGCGGCGGCCGTCCTCAGCCTGTTCCTGATCCCGATTCTGACGTTTTATCTGCTGCGCGACTGGGATTCGATTCTCGTGCACGTAGGCGCCCTCGTGCCGGAAAGCCAGCGCGATACCGTCTTCCAGCTTGCGCGCGAAACGGACGACGTACTCAGCGCGTTCCTGCGCGGTCAACTACTCGTCATGGCCGCGCTTGCGATCATCTATTCGATCGGGCTCAGCCTCGTAGGGCTGAAGTTTGCGGTAGCTATCGGCGTCGTCGCAGGTCTGGTCAGCTTCGTTCCGTACCTCGGATTCGTGTTCGGTATCGCGCTTGCAGGCCTGACGGTCGCGCTCGAGCCAAACCCGCTCTGGCAAATCGTCGGCGTTGTCGTCACCTTCACGCTCGCCCAGGTTCTCGAAGGCTCGGTGCTGACGCCGAAGCTGGTCGGCGACCGCATCGGTCTGCATCCGGTGATTATCATTCTCGCCGTCGCGGCCGGCGGCCAGCTGTTCGGCTTCTTCGGGATACTGCTTGCTCTGCCGACGGCCGCGGTTCTCTCTGTGCTGGTGCGCTTCGCATTTCACCGCTATCTCAAGGAACATCCCGACGCCATGGTGGTACTCGAGGACGAATGAACCAGCTCGTCTTGCCATTGCGTCTTGCCGATCACGCGGTGTTTGCCAGTTTTTACTCGCACGGCAACGAGTCGCTGGTGGCGACGCTGCGTGAGCTCGCCGGTGGCGCCGGCGGTCGGGAAGCACACGGATGCTGGTTGTGGGGCCCGGAATCCGCGGGCAAGACACATTTGCTACAGGCGGTCTGCGACCGAGCCGGTGATCGCTCCGTGTACATCCCGCTGTCAAAGTTCGCCGTATCAGGGCCGGGGATACTGGAAGGGCTTGCGAGCCGCGAACTGGTTTGCATCGACGACGTCGAGACAGTCGTGGGGGACGCGGACTGGGAGGCCGCGTTATTTGATTTATGCAACCAGCTTTTCGACGCCGGGAGCCAGCTGATTGTTGCTGCCGGCATGGCGCCGCGCGAGTGCCCGATACGACTGGCCGATCTTGCAAGCCGCTTGTCGCGACTGCCGGTGTTTCACGTCCACGCGCTTGACGATGAGCATAGAGTGACGGCCCTGCAGCTGCGCGCCAGGCATCGCGGACTCGATCTTCCGGGTGAAACCGCGCGCTATTTGCTGAAGCGCAGCCGTCGCGACATGGCGAGCCTGTACGGATTGCTGGACAAGCTGGACCTGGAGGCGCTGCGCGCACAGCGGCGCCTTACCGTTCCGTTCGTGCGGGACGTGCTCAATCTGCCCGAAAACGGCTAAGCCGTGACCGGGTCGGCCAGCCGGCTCGCAATTTCTGCGACGCGTTTTCCGAGGGCGCGCGCCAGCCGCTTTTCTTCTTCGGACAGCGAGTCGGGCCGGCGATTCCAGGTGACATGTGTGGCGCCATAGGGCGTTCCCCCCGTCCTCGTTGTCGTCAATGCCTCTTCGGTGTACGGCAAACCGACGATCAGCATGCCGTGGTGCAGTAACGGCTGCGCCATGGAAAGCAGCGCCGACTCCTGACCGCCATGCAAGGACGACGTTGAGGCAAACACGCCGGCCGGCTTGCCGACGGCAGCGCCTTTGAACCATTCTTGTACCGTGCCGTCAAGAAAGTGCTTGAGCGGCGCCGACATGTTGCCGAAATAGGCCGGGCTGCCCATGACCAGGCCCGCGCACTCGGCGAGATCGGCGGGTATGGCATACGGCGGGCCGGAGCCGGGCACGGCGCTCTCGACGGCTTCGCTGACATCCGACACCCGCGGCACCGTGCGGAGGCGCGCCGCCATGCCGGACACGGCGTCGACGCCATGGCACACTTCGCGAGCAAGCGCTTCCGTGGCGCCCTTGCGCGAGTAATATAGGACGAGGATCTCGGCCATCAGGAAATCAGTTCCTGCACATTCTCGGGCGGTCTGCCGATCACTGCCCTGCCGCTTTCCGAGTCAACGACGATGGGCCGCTGCAGCGCAACAGGATGCGCGGCGATCCAGGCGGCGAGGGCGTTGTCGTCGTCGAGAGCGGGAAGGTCGGTCGCGTCCCGGACCGCGCTTTCGCCGCGTCGCAGCAGCCCGGCCACGGGGCTGCCGAGCTGGGCCGCGATAGCAAGAATCCGGCTCGCGTCGGGCGTCTGTTCCAAATAGGGCACGATGGTCGTCGCGACGCCCGCAGTTTGCAGGATTTCCAGGGTCTTGCGCGACTTGGAGCAGCCGGGGTTGTGGTAGATCGTTAATGCCATGAGGTCCTCGTCAAACGAGCTTCTGCGCCGAAAGCAAACTCTAGCAGGCAGGATCGGGCGCGTCAGCGCAAAGCGGTTGGCTTGACGGCCGGTGGTCCCGATTGATAGCGTTGGAGGGTTTCTCATAAGCAAGAATAAAGCGTGAAAAAATCCGGACTCAAATCACTTGCGCAGGTGCTCCTGGCCACCGCTGTCCTGTCCCTGGCAGCGTGTGAAACGGCGCCGCCTGTCCAGGAAATGAGCGATGCACGGCAGGCGATTGCCGTCGCAAAGGAGGCCGGGGCGGCTGAAAAAGCTGCGATTCACCTGAAAGCCGCCGAATCCTATCTGCAGAGTGCCGAGCAAAAGCTCAATGAACGCCAGTACTCGCAGGCGCGATATAACGCGAAGCAGGCGAAAATGAAGGCCCTGGATGCGCTCAAAGCCAGCGAGGCTGCAGAGGCCGATTCTCCGGACGATTCCCGATAACGCCGCGCTCGTCTTCAGCAGGTTCACCGCAAACAGCACGGCGATACCGCGTCAGGGGCCGCGTGCAGGGCGTCTGGTTTCGCGACAGCACGCGGCGTGAAGCGCAGCGGCTCGGAATCACGGGACACGCGATCAACCTCGACAACGGTGACGTCGAAGTCCTGGCCTGCGGCTCCGAGGAAGCGTTGAACGCGCTTGGAGCCTGGTTGCACCAGGGCCCGCCGCTGGCGGATGTGTCAGCCGTTGAGGAAAGTCCGGCTAAATACCAGGAGCTGGCGGGCTTCACGATCGGCTAGCCGCATCAGGCCTGAAACCACTTCTTGCTGAGCTTGTCGATGACCTTGTTCGGGTATTTGCGCTTGCCGAGGCTGCCGTTATAGCGGCCCAGCGCCCGCCGCAAATCGCCTTTTTCCTTGTCGAGATAAAAGCGCAAGATTGTGCAGCCGTAGCGAAGGTTAGTGTCGGTGTGCAGAAGATTGTCGTCGGGCCGGCCAATTTCATTGAGCCAGAACGGCATAACCTGCATCAGTCCGAGCGCCCCGGCGACGGAAACGGCGTAGCGGTCGAAATTGCTCTCGACCTCGATTACGGCCAGCACGAGCTCGGGCGGCAGCTCGACTCGGGCGGCTTCCATGTGCACCAGCGTCAGGATCTCGATGCGTTCATCCGGGTCCTCGACCTGCTGTGCCAGGCGACGCGACATGTCGGTCAGCCACACCTCGGCATGAAAGCGATCTGTAAAGCTCGCAGACTCGCTGGCCGCCTGCCGCAGTGCTTCGCGGAGTTCCGGGTCGGGCGTCGGCTCGGCCGCGGCAGCCCCGCCTGAAATCAGGGCCGCGCACAGGGCGAGGGTTCCGATGCGACGAATGAATGTCATGACCACAGTATCATATAGTTTATAGTGTATTAAAATCATTAGCTTACAGTATATTTCTCGAGCAGTTTGAGAGCCTCTTCACGTTTCAAATTGCGCGATTCGTCATCACGGCGGTGGCGGTATTCGAGTTCCCCGGCCGCCAGGCTACGTTCGCTGATCACGAGCCGATGCGGAATCCCGATCAGCTCGGCGTCAGCAAACTTTACGCCTGGCCGCGCGTCACGATCATCGAAGAGCACGTCGAGGCCCTTTTCCTGCAGCTGTTCGTACAGCGTTTCAGCGGCCTCGCGCACCGCATCGGAGCGCTGCAGATTTATCGGCACCAGCACCACGTCAAACGGCGCCAGGGGCCCGGGCCAGATAATGCCATTCTCGTCGTGGTTCTGCTCGATCGCAGCACCGACGATCCTCGTAATGCCAATTCCGTAGCAGCCCATGGCCATGACGCGGTTCTTGCCGTCCGGGTCCTGCACGGTCGCGCCCATCGACTGGCTGTATTTGTCGCCGAGCTGGAAGATATGTCCGACTTCGATACCTCGTGCAATGCTAAGCGTGCCTTTGCCGCCCGGGGTGGGGTCGCCGGCGACCACGTTACGAATATCGACCGTTTCCCTTGCCTCGATGTCACGATCGAAATTGGCGCCCCTGTAATGCATGTCCGATTCATTGGCGCCGCAGACAAAATCACTCATAGCCGCGGTTGCATGGTCGTAGAACAGGGGAATGTCGAGCCCGATCGGGCCGGCATATCCCGGCGAACACCCGGTGACATTGTGTATCACCTCCGCTCTGGCCATCGTCAGCGGCGATGCGACCCCCGGAATTTTCTGTGCCTTGACGGAATTGAGCGCGTGGTCGCCGCGTAGCGCAAGGGCGACGGGTCCATCGGTGCCGTCGACGATCAGGGTCTTGAGCGTCTGCGCCGGAGTGACGGCCAGGAATTTGCACAGCGCATCAATCGTCCCGATTCCGGGCGTCCTGACCTTCTCAAGCGGCTGTTTCGCGCTCGGGCGACTGCCTTCCGGCGCGGACGTCGCCGCCGTCTCGATGTTCGATGCGTAGTTGTCCACGTCGCTGTACGCAATCGCGTCTTCGCCGGAGTCGGCCAGTACGTGAAATTCCTGCGAGCGGCTGCCACCGATTTCTCCGCTGTCGGCGTCGACGACGCGGAATTTCAGACCGAGGCGCTCGAAGATCGCGGTGTAAGCCGCATGCATCCGGGAGTACGACGCTTCGAGTCCGGCATGGTCGATATCGAAGGAATACGCGTCTTTCATAATGAATTCGCGAGCTCGCATCACGCCGAACCGAGGCCGAATTTCATCACGAAACTTGGTCTGTATCTGATAATAATTAATTGGCAGCTGCTTGTAGCTTCGCAGTTCCCGTCTCGCGATATCCGTAATGACTTCCTCATGCGTCGGGCCAAAACAGAAGTCCCGCTGGTGGCGATCTTGCATGCGCAGCAGTAGTGGACCGTACTGGTCCCAGCGCCCGGATTCCTGCCACAGCTCCGCAGGTTGCACGGCCGGCATCAGCAGCTCGAGCGCGCCGGCGCGATCCATCTCCTCACGGACCACGGCTTCGACTTTGCGCAGGACTCGAAGGCCGATCGGCATCCAGGTGAAGAGCCCGGATGCGAGGCGTCGTATCAGCCCGGCGCGCAGCATGAGTTTATGGCTGACAATTTCTGCCTCGGCAGGTACTTCCTTTAGTGTGGTCAGCCCGAATTCGGAAAAACGCATCGATCGCAAAACCTTCAGTCCGTGAGGCGCGCATTCTAACCGTTTCTGCCCGACGATGTGATGGCTGCGTGATTCCGATATTGACTCGGCTGCTAAAGCAGGCGATCGTCCAAGTTGACGTCATATCGAAGACTCTTCTGTGTTGCACGGGAAACGCAATCCATTCATCGCCCAGGAGGGCATTCTGCCAATGATCCTGGTCGTGGCGGTCGGCGTCGTACTGCTGCGCTATGCCGATCCCTGGCTGGTGCTTCTGCCCGTGATCCTGCTCGCGCTGCTGTACTTCTTGTTTCGCGATCCGATACGGGAGGTGCCATCGGTTGCCCTGGGCATCATCAGCCCGGCTGACGGTACGGTCGTATCGGTCGAAACGACCGACAAGTGTGTCGTTCAGGGCGAGGCCTACCTGCTTCGTATTCGCGTCAATGGCCTGGGCACCTACACGGCACGAAGTCCGGTTGAAGGCAAGGTCATGGATTTGCAGTCGAGTGTCGAGGGCATCGGGCCGGATTGTCCGTTGAATGCCCTCTGGGTGCAGACGGACGAGGGCGAAAATGTCGTGCTGCAGTTCCACGGTTACCGCTTTGGCCTGGCGCCGCGATCGTTCATACGCTTTGGCGAGCGCATTGGGCAGGGCCATCGCTGCGCCTACCTCCGGCTGGCGCAGTATGCGGACGTCTATATGCCGATCACCAGCAAGATTCTTGTCAAGCCCGGGCAGCAGGTCGTCGCGGGCGAGGACCTGATTGCCACCCTGACGCGTTCCTGAATCGAGTCGTTCCGTGTAAAGCAGCAGGCGGCGTGGCAAACTACGGCCTGTCCACCGGCCGAAATGTGAAACACCGACTTTGCCCATGATTCACCCTGAACAGCAACGACGCGCCTACCTGCAGGCCATGGGGATCGACGTCTGGTTGCCCAGGGATGCACCAGAGCCGGTGATCTCTGCATCTGTCGAAGCGCCCGGCAGCATGGGCTGGAATGAGCTGCGTGAGTGCGTTACCCACTGCACGCGCTGCGAGCTGGCGCAGAGTCGCACGAACACGGTATTCGGCGTCGGCAACCCGGACGCCGAGTGGCTGATTATCGGCGAGGCACCGGGCGCGGAAGAGGATCGTCGAGGAGAGCCATTTGTCGGCCGCGCCGGCACGCTGCTCGATGAAATGTTGCGCGCTATCGGGCAAAGCCGGGACAGCGTGTTCATTGCCAATATTCTCAAGTGTCGGCCGCCAAACAACCGCGATCCGAGGCCCGAGGAGGCGGCGGCATGTCGCCGGTACCTCGAGCGGCAGATCGAGCTGGTGCAGCCGAAGATAATACTCGCGGTTGGCAGGATCGCGGCCCAGAACCTGCTCGGCAGCAACGAGCCTGTGGGTCGTATGCGTGGCCGACCGCATGACTTCGGCGGGATTCCGCTCGTCGTCACCTATCATCCGGCCTACTTGTTGCGGAGTCCCTCGCAGAAAGCCAAGTCCTGGAGCGATCTTTGTCTCGCGACGCGACTTGCGGCGGAGTGCGACACATGAATACGCGGCTGGCCGAGCCACCAACCACAATCCGGGACATGCAGCACGGTGATCTCAAGATGGTCTCCGATATCGAACGCCGCAGCTATGAGTTTCCCTGGAGTCACGGCGTGTTCCGGGACTGTCTGCTGGCCGGGTACCGATGCATCGTCCTGATTCGCCAGGCGCGGGTCGCGGGTTACGGCATTCTCTCGGTGGCGGCCGGTGAAGCGCATATTCTCAATCTTTGCGTCGATCCCGAGTTTCGCTCACTGGGTTACGGCGAGCGCCTGCTCGATGAAATACTGTTTCGGGCTCGATCGGCGTCCGTTAGGGAGGTCTTCCTCGAAGTACGCCCGTCCAACAAGATGGCACTGGCGCTGTATCGCAAGAAAGGGTTTTACCAGGTCGCGAATCGCCCGGCTTACTACCAGTCTCAGCAAGGCCGCGAGGATGCGGCCGTTCTCGCCAAGAAGCTTGTCATAGAAGACTGAGCTCAAAAATGTCCAATATCGAACAACAGGTACGCAAACGGCGTACGTTCGCGATCATTTCGCACCCGGACGCGGGGAAGACGACGCTTACGGAGAAGCTGTTGCTCTACGGCGGCGCCATTCAGCTCGCCGGCACTGTTAAGGGCCGAAAAGCAAGTCGACACGCAACCTCGGACTGGATGGCACTGGAACAGCAGCGCGGCATCTCGGTGACCTCGTCGGTCATGCAGTTCCCGTACGAGGACTATGTCGTCAATCTGCTGGATACCCCGGGTCATGAAGACTTTTCCGAGGATACCTACCGCACTTTGACCGCCGTTGATTCGGCGCTCATGGTCATTGATTGCGCCAAAGGTGTCGAGACGCGCACGATCAAGCTCATGGAAGTCTGCCGGCTGCGCGACACGCCGATCATGACGTTCATCAATAAGCTGGATCGCGACGGGCGAGAGCCGATCGAATTGCTCGACGAAATCGAATCGGTCCTCAAGATCGAGTGCGCGCCGATTACATGGCCGATCGGCATGGGTCGTTCGTTGAAGGGTGTCTACCACCTGTTGAAGGACAAGATCTACCTCTATAGTCGCGTCGGGCGCCAAAAGGCCGGTGACATTAGAGTAGTCGATGGCCTGCAGTCGGAAGAGGCAGCTCAAGTGCTCGGTGATGCGGCCGACGCTTTTCGCGAGGAAATAGACCTTGTGAAAGGCGCGTGCCCGGATTTCCTGCTGGACGAGTACCTGGCGGCGAGGCAGACGCCGGTCTTTTTCGGTTCCGCGATTTCCAACTTCGGTGTTAAGGAACTGCTGGACGAATTCGTGATGCACGCGCCCGCTCCGCTGGTGCGTGCGAGCGAGCAGCGCGACGTTAGTCCGACCGAAGAAAAATTGACGGGCTTCGTCTTCAAAATCCAGGCAAACATGGATCCTGGTCATCGCGATCGCATCGCCTTTATGCGAATTTGTTCGGGCGAATACCGCAGGGGAATTCGTGTGCTGCACGTTCGCCTGGGCAAGGAAGTCAAAATCCCCGACGCAATTACGTTTATGGCTGCCGACCGGCAGCATGCAGAGACGGCCTACGCCGGTGACATTATCGGCCTGCATAATCACGGCACGATAAATATCGGCGACAGCTTTTCGGAAGGAGAGTACATTCGCTTTACCGGGATACCTAATTTCGCGCCGGAGATCTTCCGGCGAGCCGTCCTGAAAGATCCGCTCCGTCTCAAAGCGCTGCAAAAAGGCCTCGCCCAACTGTGCGAGGAGGGCGCAACGCAATTGTTCAAGCCGCTTCGCAATAACGACCTGATCCTCGGCGCCGTCGGTCCGCTGCAGTTCGATGTTGTGGCGCATCGCCTGCGCCACGAGTACAACGTCGAATGTCAGTTCGAAACGGTCAATGTCGCTACGGCACGATGGGTCGAATCTAACGATGCCAAGATGCTGTCTGACTTCGAACGCAAGGCGCACGACAACCTGGCGCTGGATCACGGCGACAGTCTGGTCTACATTGCGCCTACCAGGGTCAACCTGAGCCTGACCGAGGAGCGTTGGCCGGAGATTGCGTTCCGCAAAACGCGAGAGCACTGATCATGAGGCCTCGGAATCGAGACGAGAGATTGTCGATATTCCCGATTTTCAATAGACGAGTCATCGGCTGGGCGCTTTACGATTGGGCGAATTCCGCTTTTGCCCTGAGTGTTCTTGCGGTCCTTTTTCCGCTGGTGCTCGGCAACTACTGGAGCATCGGTGACGACGGTTCGGCCGTAACGGCGCGTTTGGGCTGGATTACGTTTGCGGCCAGCGTCATTGTTTGTGTGACGGCGCCGTTATTCGGCACCATTGCTGACGCGGGAGGCTATCGAAAACGCTTTCTGTTCGTGCTCGCCATAATCGGCGCGACGATGACGGCGGCGCTGGGGCTCGTCGGCCAGGGAGACTGGCCGCTCGCGCTCGGCGTCTACCTGTTCGCGTCCATCGGCTACTACAGTTCAGTGGTGTTTTACGATTCCCTGCTGATCGACGTCTGCGAGCCCCGCTACTACAGCTTCGTCTCGACCCTGGGATTCTCGCTCGGTTACCTCGGTGGCGCCGCGCTGCTGGCACTGCATCTCTGGATGTTGTCGTCGCCGGCGACCTTCGGCTTTGTGGATACTTCGGAGGTATTCAGCTTCGCCTTCATTTCCGTGGGCGCATGGTGGGCCATCTTCCTGATTCCGTTGCTGTATTTGGTTCCCGAGCGTCACAGCCCGCTCGAGGTCAGCAGTGGTGCCATTCGCGCCGCGTACGCTGAACTCAGAGCGACGATGCGCAAAGTCGGCCAGTATCGAAACGTCGTCGTCTTTCTCACCGGCTACTGGCTGTATATCGGCGGCGTATTTACCGTGATTTTTATGGCGGTCAATTACGGCCAGCGGCTCGGGTTCGACGACAGGGACCTCGTGATGGCTCTGCTCATCACCAACTTCATCGGCTTTCCGGCGACGCTGGTATACGGATTTGTCGCGCATCACTTCGGTCCCAAGTCAGGCATTTATTTCGCGTTACTCGTCTACATCGGCATGTCCGCCTGGGCGATATTCATGCGTGATGTTCAACAGTTTTACGTCATGGCGATCGTGATTGGCACAGTGCAGGGCGGCGTGCAGGGATTGAGCCGATCGCTGTATGCCTCGCTTATACCGCCCGAACAGCCCGGCGAGTTCTTCGGTTTCTACAACATGGTCACCAAGTTTGCACACGTGCTGGGTCCCGCGATGGTCGCCACAGCGGCGATGCTGTCTGACGACCCTAAGTGGGTCCTGCTTACGCTGATGCCGCTATTTCTTGCCGGCGCGCTGCTGCTGTCCCTGGTGCGGACACGGCCGTCGGAGCCGACTACCGAATAGCATCGACCGCGCGCTTGAGGCGGGCTATAGCGGATTCGTCGCCAGGGCCGTAACGTGCGTCATGGTAAGCGGAAGTGACCGACTCGACGGCAGCTGCCGGCAGCCGGCCGGATTGTATAGCGCGCTGTGCAAAACGTGTCGAAGTTTCACCTGTACCGGGTTCAAGGCCTGTCTTCCGGGCGAAACGCCGGAAGAGCAATGCGGCGGCGTCTGATGCCGGCGGTTTATAGCGCCATGCTAGCAACAGGCTGATCAGGGCGATCAACGCAAGGACCAGACCTATCATTGTTAGCATCAGTTTTTGCCAATCGGGGTTTTGCATGCCAAGCCATTCCATGAACTGGTTTTGCCTTTCCGGGCCGTAGCCCAGCACCCAGTCATTCCATCTCGCGTCAAGCGCGTCCAGCGCCATTGACAGACGCTGCAGGAATTGTGACTGTGCGGACGATCCCCAGGCCGCGCCAAATCCTTCGAACGCCGCATCGTTGGCGCCCAGGTCAATGCGATCCGGGGCGACGGCCGCGGTCGGATCGATCCGGTACCAGCCGTAGCCCGGGAGCCAGACTTCGTTCCATGCGTGGGCGTCGGACTGGCGCACGATCAGATGGCCGGCAATCGGATTTATTTCGCCGCCCTGATAGCCAAGCACGATGCGAGCGGGTACGCCGGCGGCACGCATGATCACCGCAAACGCCGATGCAAAGTGTTCACAAAATCCGCGCCGAGTATCGAACAGGAAGCGGTCGACTGAATTACTGCCCAGCGGCGGCGGCTCCAATGTGTAGAAGTACTCTTCCTCGTTGAACTTGCGCAGGACCGCTTCAATAAAGGCATTGTCAGATCCCGCAGCGCTACGCATGTTCCTCGCAAGGGCCTGTGTGCGCGGGTTGCTGCCGTCGGGTAACTGCTGATACCAGGATCGCGCATATTTGCTCAGATTCGCGTTAGTGCTGAAGTCGATGTAGGAGACCGCGTCGTAAGAAACACGTTGATCGATCGGCCGTGCCCGGACGAGCTGTTGCTGCGGACCCATGATCGTACTATCCAATGTCCAGGACTGCGGCATGTCGAGCGCGAAAACCCACGATTGGCGGGTGGCTTCTAGCGTGATCTTGTATTGGATCGGATCGCTTAGCCCGGAAACCTCCTCATGCACGCGCGGACCCTCATAGGGATCGTTCATCGACCAGGTTCGGCCATTGAATACGGTCAATACAAGCCCGCGCCAGTAGCGGTACCGCGCGGCGGGAATAGGGCCATCGAACTTGACGCGAAATGCGACGGCATCCGAGAGCGACAGTTTGCTGACATCCCCAGGACTCATGGAATCGCTGATGCCAGTCGTCGCTGTGCCGGTGTCCATCGGTACCGCCCAGAATGGTACGGCGATGCGTGGGAAGAATATCCACATTGCAACAGTCAGCGGCGCTGCATAGAGCAGCAGCCGGCCACCGGTCGAGAAGCTCTGCCTGGCGGGCTCGTCGTGGTCGGCGGACATGCGTAGCCATGCGGTCATAATTACGACGATGCTGATAATCAGATAGGGCAGGGACCAGAGATACTGCTCGCGCAGCAGCGAGGACATGACGAGAAAGATCGAGATAAACAACAGAACGAACTGGTCACGTCGCTTTCTTGTCTCCAAGAGCTTCAATGCGGCCATGATGGCGAGCAGAGCCGAGCCGGGCCCGACGCCGCTAATGGTGGCGTAAGTTACAAGCACTCCCATGAAACAAGCGAGCGCCAGCAGCGCACGGAACCAGACGGACGGCAGCGCCCGGCGGCGCCTCTCGATGAGGTAGCGCCAGACGGCGCAGCCAAAAAACGCGCCGCTTATCCAGATCGGCAGGTAGGGAAGATGCGGAGCGACAGACACCGCTAGCGCGGCCATGGTCCATGGCAGGCTCGAGAGCAGCGATCCGTCTGTCCCGCGTGGCCGCACTTTCATGTCGTGCCTTTCTCGAATAACGCGAGCGCCTCGAGGCACGCTCTGCGATGCGCCTCACCGTGTGCGGGCTCGAACTCCGTGCCAGGCAGTCGCAATCCGTAGTCTTCACGAGTGCGGTCGGCGTCAACGACCCAGCGAGTCAGTATGGATAGCCGCTGTTCCACGTCGTCAACGGGAATGTGGTCGTAGTCAAACCACTGACTGCTCGTGTCTGCGCCGGCAAACTGTTTTGACAGGAGCTGTCCGCTTCGCGCATATGCTTTCCACGCTACGTGCCGCGGTGAATCACCTTCATGATATTTACGAAGTCCGGCGAAATCTTCTTCTCCACGCGCATCGTGCTGCCGATGGCCGTGTGCAACCATCGTTGGCGGCGGCTCCGGGGGGTTCGTGGCCAGCTGCGGAAAAACAACAGCGCTGATGTCCATGTGCAGCCATGCCCATGCCCGGAATAATTCAAACGGAAAAAGCGTGCGGATGCCGAAGCGGTCCAGCGTGATCCAGCCGCGCTGCTCGGTCGGAACGGCAAGGATGAACACCTTGCTTTCCCCGGGCTTAAGGTCGTGTATATCACTCTCAATTCCTTCCCGGTACAGGCGAATGCCGTAACGTGCGGTCTTCGAACGGTTGGCAACGGCGATGCCAAAGCGCATTGCCTGCCCCGCAAAAACCGGTTCGGTTCCGGCAAACGTCAGCTCAAGACCGACGAGGTTTCGCTGGCACTGGTGCATCGATACGAAGCCGATGCCGATCAGAATAAATGTCAGGACAAAGGAGAGGTTGTTGTTGTAGTTCATCGAGCCCAACAACATGGCAAATACCATGATGCCGAACACGATGCCAACGCCTGTCGGCAGAATATAAACGCGGCCAGGCCGCAGCTTCGTGGTGGCCGGGTCCGTGCCCTGGCGCCTGCGGGCCCAGCGCCCGACGCGCGCGACGGCGCCCCTTCGGAGGGAGCTCAGCAATCCGCCCGGGCTAGGGAATGGCCACGGAATCGAGGACATGCTGGCAAAGTTCGGCCGGGCTGCGGAATCGGGTACCCCCGGCGGGTTTGAGTCTGTGACCCGCGATTGCCGCAAACACGGCCTGGACATCATCGGGGAAGGCGCCGGAGTGATTCTCGACGAATGCCACGGCTCTTGCGGCTGCCACGAGCGCCTGCGCCCCACGGGGCGACAATCCGATTTCGATATCGGCCGATTCCCGAGTATGGCGCACGAGCGCCTGAATGTAATCGATAAGCGCTTCGCTGACGTGCACGCCCCTGACCGATTTCTGCAATGCGATCAGCATCTCCGGATTCGCGACGGGCTCGATGTTCTTCAGCATTGAACGCCGGTCGTCGCCCGCAAGCAACTCCCGTTCACTGTCTTCATTTGGGTAACCCATTTGAATACGCATAAGGAAGCGGTCGAGCTGTGATTCGGGCAGAGGGAAGGTGCCGATCTGGTCGCCCGGGTTTTGTGTCGCAACCACGAAGAACGGATCGGGAAGCGCGCGCGTCGTTCCATCGACGGAAACCTGCTGTTCCTCCATGCCCTCCAATAACGCGCTTTGGGCTTTGGGTGTGGCACGGTTGACTTCGTCCGCCAGGATCAGCTGCGAAAATATTGGTCCGGGCTGAAATTCGAATTCGCCGCGGTTCTGACGGAATACCGATACACCGATGATGTCGGCCGGCAGAAGATCGCTGGTGAACTGAATTCGCTGAAAGCTCAGGCCCAGTACTCGCGCCAGCGCTTGCGCAAGCATGGTCTTGCCCAATCCCGGAAGATCTTCGATCAGGAGGTGTCCGCGGGCAAGCAGGCATGCCAGTGCCAGTGTAATTTGTTCGTTCTTGCCGAGGATGATGCCGCCAAGCGCTGTCTGTGCACGCTTTATGGCCGCCCGCTGCGCTTCCTCACTGGTGTGCAACTTTTCCAGAATATTCCCGCGCTGCATCTTTCGGTCCTCAAAATCCTGCCAAAAAAGCCCTGATCAAGCCATGGTCACTCAAGCGACGGCTTTTTGCACTGGCTCGCCGGTCAGAGTGTGATGCAGTGCTCAGAATGGTCGTGTGATCAGGCGAGCTCCTGTAGCTTAACCAGCTGGTCGGTCAACTGGACAATCGTCTTTTCGAACTCGGCCGCTCGTGTTCGTTCCAGTGTGACCACGTGAGCCGGCGCATTGTTCACAAATTTTTGGTTACCAAGCTTGCCCATCGTGCGCGCAAGGTCGGCACGCACCTTATCCATCTGCTTCTCGAGTCGCGCCCGTTCGGCGTCGACGTCGATGACGCCTTTCATGGGCACGAGCAGCCGCATATCGCCGAGCAGCGCGGTTGCGGCGGCCGGAGCGGCTGCGCCGTCGTCAAGAACTGTTACTGACTCGACGCGACCCACGCGCTTCAGCAACAAGGCATGCGCTTCAGACCGGTGCCTGTCGGTGCCGCTCGCGTTCTGCAATATTACCGGCAGGAACTTGCCGGGAGAAATGTCCATTTCTCCGCGAATCTGTCGTATACCGAGAATAAACTGCTTGACCCACTCGATGTCGCCGACGGCGTCTTCATCGGCTGCGACATCGGAGGCGATGGGGTACGGACGCAGCATTATCGTCTCCCCGTCAATTCCCGCCCGTTTCGCAACCTGCTGCCAGATTTCCTCGGTAATGAACGGCATCAGCGGATGCAGCAGCCGCAAAAGGGATTCCAGCACCTCGATCAGCGTTTTGCGGGTGCCGCGTTGCAGGGCCGTGGACAACTCTTCCGACTGCAGCACGGGCTTGGACAGCTCCAGGTACCAGTCACAGAACTCGTGCCAGGTAAATTCGTAAAGGGCCTGTGCGGCGAGGTCGAGCCGATACGAGGTGAAATGACCGTGTATGCCGCCGACGGTCTGATTGAGGCGCGCCACGATCCAGCGGTCGGCTGCGCTAAGTTCGATGTCGCCGTCATCCAGCGCTTCGGTGTTCATCAGAACGTATCGCGCCGCGTTCCAGAGTTTGTTGCAAAAGTTTTTGTAGCCATCGATGCGGCCGAGGTCGAAACGAATGTCGCGACCGGTGGTTGCGAGCGCCGCGAACGTGAATCGCAGTGCATCAGCGCCATACTCACTGATTCCATCCGGGAATTCCTTGCGCGTGGCTTTTTCGATCCTCGGCGCCAGGTGATCCTGCATCATACCGCTCGTGCGTTTCTCGATTAGTGTCGCGACATCGATGCCATCGATGAGATCGAGCGGGTCGAGTACATTGCCCTTCGACTTCGACATCTTCTGACCGTCTTCGGCTCGAATCAGGCCGTGGATATACACGTCACGGAATGGCACGTCGTCCATGAACTTCAGCCCCATCATAATCATGCGGGCAACCCAGAAGAAAATGATGTCGAAACCCGTAACCAGGACGGTGCCGGGATAAAAATCCTCGAGCCTGTCAGTCTTCTCTGGCCAGCCCAAGGTACTGAAGGGCCACAGCGCTGACGAAAACCAGGTGTCGAGCACGTCCTCGTCCTGCCGGAGGATCACTTCGGCGCCCAGCCTGTACTTCTTGCGAACGTCCTCTTCCGAATAGCCGACGTAGACTTTGTTGTCGCCGTCGTACCATGCGGGAATGCGGTGGCCCCACCAGAGCTGGCGGCTGATGCACCAGTCCTGGATGTTGTACATCCACTCGAAGTAGGTCTTGGACCAGCTTTCGGGAACGAAGCGAATCCTTCCTGTTTCGACGGCCTCGATGGCCGGTTTTGCCAACGGCTCGATCTTCACGTACCACTGGTCGGTGAGGTAGGGCTCGACAACCGCGTGCGAGCGATCACCGCGCGGAATCTTGACCACGTAGTCTTCGATTTTTTCCAGCAAGCCGAGCTGCTGGAATTCGGCAACAACCTGCTTACGGGCCTCGAATCGGTCCATCCCCTGATAGGCGTCAGGCACGCTGTCGTTCAGCGCCGCGTCGTCGGTCAGAATGTTGTAAAGCGAGAGCTCATGCCGTTTGCCGATTTCATAATCATTGAAGTCGTGCGCGGGAGTAATCTTCACGCAGCCTGTGCCGAACTCGGGATCGACGTAGTCGTCGGCAATGATTGGAATGTGCCGGCCCACGATCGGCAGAACGACCTGCTGACCAATTAGCGTTTTGTAGCGTTCGTCGTCGGGATGCACGGCGACTGCACTGTCGCCGAGCATGGTTTCGGGTCGCGTCGTTGCGACGACGAGATAACCATCGCCACTGGCCAGCGGGTAGCGGAAATGCCATAGGTGACCTTCTTCGTCGGCGGACAACACCTCCAGATCCGACAATGCCGTATGCAGGACCGGGTCCCAGTTGACGAGACGCTTGCCGCGGTAGATCAGGCCTTCGTTGTACAACTCCACGAAAACCTTCCGCACGGCATTCGACAGGCCGTCATCCATCGTGAAGCGGTCGTGACTCCAGTCGACCGACGCGCCGAGGCGGCGAGTCTGGTTCGCGATCTGTCCGCCGGACTCTTCTTTCCATCGCCAGACACGTTCGACGAATTTTTCGCGCCCCACGTCATGTTTGGATAAGCCTTCGTTATTTAGAATTCGCTCGACCACCATCTGTGTTGCTATCCCGGCGTGATCCATTCCAGGTTGCCACAGCGTGCGGTAACCCCGCATACGATGGTAGCGCGTCAACGCATCCATGATCGTATCCTGAAATGCGTGACCCATATGCAGGGTTCCCGTCACGTTCGGCGGCGGAATCATTATGCAATAAGACTCTCCGTCGCCCCGCGGCGCGAAATATCCATTCTTCTCCCAGCGCTCGTAGATGCGCCGTTCGATGTCTTCAGGTTGGTAAGACTTGTCCATCACAGTTTGTGCGTCTGGATCGAGTGACCTTTGTCCCGGTATTCGGCAAATCGCCGCCGACTCAACAGCCGGCAATTCTCGTCGGACGTTACGAGCTCGGCGACTCGCGGGAATGACTCCGCAAATGGCGGTATCTCGTCATCGAGATTTATCAGGAGATCACGTGACTCGATGCCTTCTTTTTCACAGCCGATCATGACCGGCGAGACTTCCGACTCGTCGCTGGAACCGCTGATGCCATGAGGAACGAAACTGCCGTCGCGGAAAGTCCAGAGAAGCGCGTCAAGTTGCACGGCATCGTCGCGATTCTTGGTGTGTATGTATACCGTGTTCTTGAGACGGTATGCTTTTTCCGCCAATCGGCAGGCAAGCGTATGCCGCGCGCGTTCGTCAGCGCGCTCGAGCACATAAAAGTCGATTCTTGCCATATTCGAGGATCGTTTGCTCAGGGCAGGGCGCGACAGCGCGCGAGCAGCATCTCCGCCAGTAGTGGCACCGGCCGTCCGGTTGCGCCTTTCTTGGTGCCGCTGTTCCATGCCGTCCCGGCAATATCCATGTGCGCCCAGGTCAGTCCATCGGCGAATTTTTCGAGAAAACACGCCGCCGTGACGGCGCCGCCATGGCGACCACCGATATTGGCCATGTCGGCGAAATTGCTTTTCAGTTGCTCGGCGTATTCTTCGCCGAGCGGCATGGGCCAGGCGAGGTCTTCCGAGCGTTCGCCCGCGGCAACCAATTCGGCTCGAAGCGCATCGTCATTACTCATGACGGCCGAGCGGTGAGCGCCGAGGGCGATGACGCAGGCACCGGTCAGGGTGGCTACATCAACAACTGCAGCTGGCTTGAAACGCCGCGAATAGGTGAGGGCATCACAAAGTATCAGTCTTCCCTCGGCATCGGTGTTCAAGACTTCAATGGTCTGTCCCGACATGCTCTTGACGATATCGCCGGGCCGGGTTGCAGTGCCGCTCGGCATGTTCTCGACGGTGGGTACCACGACAACGAGGTTGATGGGCAGCTTGAGCTGAACCACCGTGGCCATAACACCGATGACGCCGGCTGCGCCACACATGTCGAATTTCATTTCGTCCATGCCAGGGCCGGGCTTGAGGGAAATACCGCCGGCGTCGAAAGTGACGCCTTTGCCGACGAGCACGACGGGCTTATTGCTGCCGCCTCCCTTGTATTGCATTACGATGAGTTTGGGCGCCTCCTCGGTGCCGGCGCTGACCGACAATAAGGATCTCATGCCGAGACGTTTCATTTCTGCCTCGTTGAGCACTTTGGTTGTCAGCTTGGCGTTGCCTGTCGCAAGTTTTTTAGCAGTACGCGCAAGGTAGCTCGGCGTACAGACATTCGCCGGCAGGTTGCCGAGATCTTTGGCCAGCGAGACGCCCGCCGCAATTGCGTCGCCGTGTTTAGCGCCGCGCGTAATGTCAGCCGCATCCGCTTGCTTTGCAATTGCATAGCCGATCTTTTTCAAAGGACTGGCTGCCGGTTGACGACCGCTTTTCATTTTATTGAAACGATACAGTATTTCACCGAAGGCTTCGGCGGTGTGCCGTGCGAGGTAGTAACGGCTGGTCTTGGCAACGGTCTCAAGCATCAGGCCATTCAACACCTGTTTCGCCCTGGTCTTCGTGATAACTGTTGCCGCAGCCGCGACGGCCTTGCGGAACTGCCGGGCGCCGAAAGCGCTCGATTTACCCAGGCCGACCACAACGATGCGATGCGCTTTGACACCGGCGAGTTTTGTCAGCACCGCGGATTGACCCAGTTCTGACGAAAGATCGCCGCTCTTGATCAGCCGGCGAACCTCGCCTTTGCTGGCAGAATTGATGTCGTCTGCAGCGACGCCCAGTTTGCCGCGTTCATAGATGCCGATGATGACGCAATCAACGGCTCGTCGCGAGGGTTTGCTCGTAGAGGTGAAATATTCCATAGATTCTGCGTGCCTTGCTGTGGGTGCGGGACTGTCACGAACAAAATAAAAGCGGTAGTCTAACCGTTTCAGCTGCACGCAGCCACGCCATTCCCGGACACCGATGACGCGAATTCTGGATCGGTACATTTTTCGTGAGATCACCATGACCTGGTTCGGGGTCACGATGGTCCTGCTGCTGATCCTGCTGACAAACCAGTTTGCGAGGGTCCTGGGCGACGTGGCCAAGGGCAAGCTCCCCAAGGATGCGGCATTCGACGTTATCGGCCTGTCGGCAGCACAGTACCTGACGATTCTCGTTCCGATCGGCCTGTTCCTGTCGATCATGCTGGCCCTGGGGCGCTTGTACCGGGACAGTGAAATGCCCGCAATGATGGCCTGTCGCGTCGGGCCATCGGGTATCTACCGGCCGATGATGTGGCTGCTGGTCCCGCTGGCCGCGGGCGTTGCCTGGCTTTCGGTTGAAGGCGCCCCCCTGGCGCTGACAGCAATTGATCGCATTGGTGCGGAAGCTCGCCGCGAGGCCGACCTGGCGAGTATCGAGCCCGGGCGATTCACGGTTTTCGGGCCGGATCAGGCTGTTGTCTACGGCGAACGTGTGACGGACAAAGGGGAGATGGAGAAAGTGTTCATGCAGCGCCTGGCCGACGACGGACGGGTCGAGGTCGTGATTGCCGAGCGCGGTGAGCAGCTTGCATCTGATGACACGAATATCCGCATGCTCGTGCTGCACAATGGCAGACGTTACGAGGGTATCCCGGGAACGACGCGGTTTCGGGTTGTCGAATTCGCCGAGCACGGTATTCCTTACCAGCTGCCGAGCCTGCGCACCGCCGAACCCAGGCCGCGTGCGATGTCATTCTCGCGTCTGAGGAATTCCCGCGAGCTCGAACACATTGCCGAGATGCAGTGGCGCGTCAGCATTCCACTGGCAACGATCATACTCGCAATGCTCGCCGTTCCTCTGAGCAGGAGTCAGCCGCGCTCGGGCCGCTATGGCCGCCTTGCGATCGGTCTGCTCGTCTTCATCATTTATCTCAACATGCTGAGCGCGGCAAAAGCGTGGATCGAACAAGCGACGATTTCTCCGTCGCTGGGGCTCTGGTGGGTGCACGGTTGCGCGCTGTTATTGACGCTGGGTCTGCTGGCTTTTCAAAACGGCTGGCACCGGAGGCTGTGGCGGTGACGGCGATCCTCAGTCAATACCTGATGCGTACGATACTTACGAGTACGGCCCTGGTGCTCGTTGTCCTTCTGGCTCTGGCCGGGTTATTCGAGTTCATTGCCGAACTTGACGACACGCAGGCTCGTTACGAGACGCCGCAGGTCATTTCATACGTCGCGCTGCGACTGCCCAACCTCGCCTTTGAAATGCTGCCGGTTGCTGCGCTTATTGGATCACTGCTTGGTCTCGGTGCCCTTGCAGGACACAGCGAGATCATCGTCATGCGATCGGCCGGCCTGTCGGTGATCCGGTTGTCCGGCATGGTAGCGCTGTCCGGGCTCGTGATGCTCGTTATAACCGGGCTTGTCGGCGAGTTTATTGGACCGCCACTCGATCTGTATGCACGCAATATGCGGATGGAGGCACGTTACCAGCAGGACGATGCCCGTTTGGGCAACGAGACATGGGTAAAGGACGGGCCGGTTTATCTGCATCTTGAACGAGTCAACGCCGAGTTCGAATTTGGCAGCATTTACCTGTTCCGCTTCAATGAAGAGAACGAACTGGCATCGATCGCGAAAGCGGAGAATTCCGGAATTGACGACAACGACAACTGGATCCTCGAGAACCTGCGCGAGACCCGCTTCAGGGACGACGGCGTGCAGGTTGAGCAATCGTCGGTTGCAGTCGAGTCTTTCGAGGTGAATTCAGAGCTGCTGGGCAGCTCGATTTCGAAGCCGTTGAGTCTCTCGGCGCGTGGACTAATCGTGTACATCGATTATCTGAAACGCAACAACCTCGATGCCTCGCAGTATGAGTCAGAGCTCTGGTATCGGGCCTCACGAACGCTGACCGTGCTCATCATGCCGATCATGGCCCTTGCGTTCGTATTTGGTTCCTTGCGCACCGGCGGTGCCGGCGGCCGCCTGATGCTGGGTGTGATTATCGGCCTGGCTTACTACCTCGGCAGCGAGACGCTGGCGAATTCCGGGCAGGTCTTCAATCTGAATCCCGTGCTGATCAACTGGTTGCCGTCGCTTGTCCTGTGCCTGGTGACCGTTATGGCACTTCTGCGCATTCGCTAGCCGCTGTTCACCGTTGTTTCTGCGTTTCGCGTCGCGGGTAGTGGACGATTCGGGTCCGGCTTATTCGGTCGTGCCACGCCAGGCTATCGCGATCCCAGAGCTGCCAGAGAAATCCGAGGCCGAGCGGCAAGAACGAGACGATCGCTGCGAAAAAACGCAGGCTGGCCGTTGCGATGGATGGCGTTTCGCCGTCGGCAGTTTCCAGCTGCAGCCGCCAGGACTGCATGCCGAGCGTCCGGCCCGAACGACTCCAGAAGCCGACGAAGAAGACATAGACCACCAGCGCCAGCACTGTTCTGTACAGCAGGTTATCGCCGACCTCGACCGGCTCACCGCCGCGAATCGCGATAAACGGAATCGTTGCCAGAAACAGCAGTGCCGTGACCAGCAAGGTGTCATACAGCATTGCCGCGATGCGGCGCAGCAGTCCGGTATTTCTCATACTCAGATCACACCACTTTGTCTAAGCTCCCTGGCCTGACGTCGGTAGTCCCGACCGAGCCAGAGCGCAACGATAGCCCAGAGTATCGCGAATGGCAGCACGACAAGAGAGATTCCGGCGATACCCAGCGATGACATGAGTTTGATCGTCCACGTCCCTACGACGTCACCGCCCCGATACACGGCGGTGTCAATGAAATTTTTCGTCTTGTATTTTTCCTCGGGTGTTACAACGGAATACAGCATGTCGGTTGTAGGTTTTGTGAATCCGAATCCCAACGCGCGCCGTGCCACCGTGAGAACGGCGACGACACCGAGCACCGGATCAAGAGCCAGCAGCCCGAACCCCACGACCGACACGATAGGCAGCAAAGACAGGCTGACGCCGATACCAAATCGACTGACGACGTGTTTTACAAGGAACATCTGCCCGACCAGGGACAGCGCATTCGTTGCAACATTCATGTTGGAAAAAAACTGCGTCTGCTTATTCGAGTCAGGTATCGACTGTTCGACGAGTTCGGCCGCGAACATATAGAGCGCCGTTCCGAGTAAGCTTGCAATGACCGATGAGATCGCGATCGCGGCAAAGTACTTCGACGAAAACAGGTGAGTGATTCCTGCGAACGGGTTGCCACCAAGCGGCTTTTCGCTCGCCATAGTTTCGGATATCTCGTTTTCATGCTCGACAACGACCCACGTGCGAAGCTGCGATATGCATAGCACGGCAATCAGTAAAAGTGCCGCTGAAATCGGCATCAGGTTCTGGAAGCCTATCGGTACAACCAGGGCGCTGGTTGCCGCGCCGCCAAGAAGAGCGCCGATACTCCCCCCGGCCGTGATCACGCCGAACAGGCGGCGACCCTGTTCCCGGGTGTAGATGTCCGCCATGAAGCTCCAGAATACCGAGACAACGAACAGGTTGAAAACGCTGAGCCAGACGAAAAAGGCGCGTCCCAGCCAGACATACTCCTGATCTGCGTTGACGGCCCTGGAGAACACGGCCCAGAATATGAGGATGTTGGTAACGAAGAACAGGTATACCCACGGAAGAAAGGTACGTCGCGGGAATCGGGAGGCTACCCACCCAAAAACGGGTGTGGCGATCAGCATGGCCACGAATGTACCGATGAACAGGTAGGGTATGGTATCGGGTCCGCTGCCCACGGCCATCGCCTCGCGAACCGGCCGAAGGATATAGTATGAAGCCAGTACGCAAAAGAAGTAGGCGAAGGACCAGGCTACCGCGACATACTCATGTGCCTCGAGGCCGAGGACCCTGTCGAGCAGGAATGAGCGAAGCTTCAAGGAAGGCGGGCCGGCCATGTCAGCAGTCGATTCGTTGACGAGGCACCAATACTCACAGAAAAACAACCAAAAGTCCTAAAGGGGAACATAAATCATGGAAGCCATCGCAATTGTCACGATCCTGGCGCTAGGCCAGTTCATTCTGTTTTCCGTCCAGGTTGGATCGATGCGAGGTAAGCACGGCATCAAGGCGCCCGCTACCACCGGGCACCCGGAGTTCGAGCGGGTTTTTCGCGTGCAGCAAAACTCCATGGAGCAACTGGTTGCATTCATACCGGCGCTGTGGATGTACGGCTATCTCGTGAACCCACTCTGGGGCGCCGCGATGGGGCTGGTATTTATCATCGGACGATTTATCTACCGCTCGTCGTATGTCAAGGACCCCGCTGCCCGAGGAATGGGTTTCACGATCACGTTCGTACCGACGGCCGTAATGCTCGTATGGGGTCTGATCGCTGCCGTCAGGGCCTATTTCTAGATCAGGTCTCGATCAAGACGGGAAGTTCGGCGGCGGTTCAGTCGCCTCTCGCAGTCGAATCCAGAGCCAGACGGCGGCCGCGGCGATAAAGGGCGAAGTCACGAGGCCCGGGAAGTAGCCGCCGGCCGCGACAGCGAGCAGCGGATGCGCGATGGCATTGACCATGCCGGCGATGGCAAGGAGCCAGGCGGCGAAAAATGCGGCAGCCCGCGCGGCCCGCAGCCCAGGGACTGAAAAGACCCAGATTACGAGCCACGCCAGATTGAAGATCAGGAAGAAGGACATTGGCATCGCTGGCAGGCCGAGCAGGGCGCCAAGGCGTTCGGGAAATCCCGTCAGCGTCTCGGCCGGAGTGCTGCCGGCGCTGATCTTCTCGTCCATGCTGCTGTCGGCTGCGGCACTAACCTGCGCGGTTAACAGCATTAACCAGAAAAGAGCAAAGTGAATGGAAAGAACGTTGCG
>JAOTWB010000011.1 GCA_029863125.1 Gammaproteobacteria bacterium | reverse complement strand
CAGGCGTGTTCACTACACGGCTCCCCGGTGTCTATGATATTGCGGTATACGCCTACGATTCAGAAACCGGCAATACCGGTATCGGCAACGTCGAACTGACGGTCACAGAAAACTAGGGGCACGGGGGCAGATCCGCCTCGCGGGCGCTATCAGTCAGTTTCTGCCTCTTCGAGGTTCTTGACGCTATCCAGTCCGCGAATCTTTTCCTTGCCGATCATCTGCACGAGATAGGCGCCAGACACGTCGGAACCGCTTAGGTCAAGGCCCGCGACCGACGCATTGGTGAGGTCAGCACCCGTCAGTTCCACGCCACGGAAACTGGCATTATCCAGCAAAGCGCCACGCATCGAGGCGTATTCGGCGTCCATACGCATGGCATTGACGTTGCGTAAATCGGCGCCGTCGAGGGTCGCCATTCGTAAGACCGTGCGCATGAGCCCCATCGACTGGTTCTTCATGTTGGCGCCCATGTTTGCATTTCTCAGGTTCGCGTTCTGCAAATCGGCACGTTGCAGGTTTGCCACGATGCGCGCGCCCGAAAGATCGGCAGCGCGGAGATTCGCGCGACGCATTTGCGTCGAGGCCAGACTGGCGCCGCGCAAATTCGCATCTTCGAGATTCGCATCGATGAGCCACGCCGAGTCCAGAACTGCGTTACTCAGGTTTGCGCCTCTGAGATCTGCGTTGTTCAATCGCGCCCACCGCAAATTCGCAGCTTTAAAATCAATATTCCGCAAATCAAGTCCGGATAGTCGTTTGCTCGTCAGATCGATGGGGTTGTCTGAAGTCGCGGTGGACAGAAGGGCCAACAATTCCTCGCGTGTCAGCTCCGATTCGGTCATTTCAGCGCCAGTCATGTCGACATGGTCCATGACATCCTGCGCCACAACCCCATCGGCCTGCATGAGCAGAATTCCACATACCGCAAGCATGGAAATGACGCTACGAGCTGAAACCATTCTTGTCTCCAGCAGTTGGCCTGATGTCCATTATAGGCTCAATGCGGCGATGCACAGCGTTCATGGGAATGGGTGTCTATTTTTCTGCAAATACAGTGACTTGCACACGAACCTCACTGATCTGCACTATTGATTTCCAAAAGTGTGAGATGAATCACAAACTTTTCCAGTTTCGTTCGCGTAACCGTGGATCATGACACGGCACAAATTCGGAAATTCGCACAGGCTGTATCGAGAAGCGGCCGGTTCCGGCCTTGTAGATTGGTCCGTCGCTGGCCGCGTTAGATTGCAGAGCAATCGAGTTCTGAATTCGAGTGTGGTAATCCGTTATGGAATTGGACGCCATCCTGACGATTCTTCTGAGTTGGGCATCTCATCTGTCGGGATACCCGATGCCGGCTGAAATGCCCGAAGTCCGGTTTGAGCAACACGAATTCTTTGTTGAGAACGTCTGTGGCAGCAAGGAGTGCGATGTTGTCGGTTGGTATAATGATGCAGACATCGTCTATATCGATCAAAAGTACAGAAACATCGAGGACGGATTCGCTTCGGGTTTGGTCGTCCACGAGCTTACTCACTATCTCCAACACAAGAGTGAGATCTATAACTCGAATTCGTGCGAGGATAGCGTACAGCGTGAGCGCGAGGCCTACGCCGTACAGAATCGCTACAGCATAGAAATTCTGGGGAACGTCAGTTTGCTCCTGCCGGGCCAAACAACCTGCAACTACCCCAACGCCTCGATGAACTCTCGAGGTCAGGAGCCCGTTACGCATCCCAGATACCTCTCGTGGTGGTATCCGCGTAGCAAAGCCGCCTCGCGTCCCCGAAGTCCTGACACGCCTGGTACGTCGCGGGTTCTCTGAGCACTTGCGGCTATTCGCTGCTATAATTGTTAACATGGTTGTAATCATCGTTGACCGTTGTGGTCGATGGAGCCTAGTCCACAAAAAAAAGGTAATGAGCCATGTCACAAAAATATGCTGGGGGTTGTGACCACATCCACACCCATTCAAATGCCGACCCGATTGACAATCACACGTGCCACTGCTCGGTCTGTAAACGTGTTACGGGGCAGGACACCACCCATGTCGTTTTCTTCAATCACGGAGACCTGGCCGTCGACAATCTCGACGGTTTGAATCGTCAGCCATTCAACGATCAGAATCCCGATGGGCCGCTGGAGCTGTGCACGTGCGAGACTTGTGGCACACCTATCATGCTCGATGACAAACAACGACGGATCCGCGTGATCGTGCCGAACCTGATGGGATATGATGCCGGACCCCTGCCTGCGACTTACCACGCATTTTATGATCCGGCCACTGGTGTTCCGAGACCGGACGACGGACGTCCCGTTTACGAAGGTCTGCGTCCCGATTTCGTTTGGCCGGCTTCCGCATAAAGCCACAGCTCTGAACAACAATGGCCACCGATTCCCGGTGGGGAATTGGTGGCCAGGATCAGGCAATTTCTGCAGGAAGCGGCCTTGGGCGCAGGCAGTCTGCCCGGAGCCTCACGCCAGGCGATTGTCCCGCCCTCCTGACGATCGCTTTCTGATCTTCAAGGGCAGGCAGGCCGCTGCCCTTTGCGTCGGTGTACTTTGGGGGCTGGTGCCGCTGAATACACACTACCTTACAGAGCTAGTGCCGTAGCGGCTTCAATTCACGCATCACATGGCCGAATGACAGCAATGCCATCGGTACAAGTTTCATGTGCTGTACCGTGATCGGAATGCCTGTGATCGCAAGGCACAACAAGATGCCACCGAGAACGTAGCCAAAGAAGATTAAGAACCCACCGAAAACGAAGAATACGACGTTACCGACCAAAGACATGCTGATTCCTGAATTTTGCGGTCAGTATGGCGCTATCAGCCCCAGCCCAGCTCCTCCACATGATTGTCATCCATGCCGAAGTAATGTGCGATCTCGTGGACAAGCGTGCGATGAATTTCCTCGCGTAGCGCATCCGGCTGGAGCCCAAGCTCCAGGTGGGGAAGACGAAAGATGTAGATGACGTCGGGCAACTCGCCCGCGTGATTGGCTTCGCGCTCGGGTAGCGGTACGCCGGTGTACAGCCCGAGCAGCCCCTCGTTGTCCGGGTCGAGACGACCATCGGCTTTGTCGTGTACGAGGATCTCGACGTTTTGCATCGCTTCCTGAACCCAGTGCGGCAGCTCGGCGACGGTTTCCCGGACCACCTCTTCGAAGTCGACATGTTGCATCGGCTGATTATAGCGGTACCCGGTCAGAGGCCGTGCAACGGAGCATCATCTCAAGTGGATAACGAGGTCAGAGTACCAAGAAAGAAATTTACTCTGACGCCAGTTGTTGCGGTTAGGAAAACGCCCGTCCTTCTCCGGGCCCGATCCCTCAGCAACAGTCGATCTGGTCGCGCACCTCTTCGGCGGCCCTGCGCAGTTCCGAGATCATGGCGACCGCCGGCTTGCGCATGTCCTTTGGCATTCGCGACATGATCAGCGCGACCGCGTCCCCGGTCATGCTGGAGAGCCGCCTGGCCTCCTTCGTGCCGGCAGCGGTCAGTTCGATCAGCCAGCGGCGTCCGTCATCCGCGTCCTGGTGCCGCTCGACGAATCCGCGTGACTCCAGCCCGTCGAGCAGTCGCGTCATTGCGCCTTTTGTCACGCGCGCATGGCTGGCAAGGGTCGATGCATCCCAGCTGCCTTCGAGCAGCGTCTGAAGGACCACGCATTGCGCGACGGTCACAGTGCCACAGCAGACCTGATCGCGTTCCACCATCGCGAACATACGACAGAACGCGACGATGTCATCGACGAGTGTGCTCATGGTTTCGTTGCCTGAATCGTGTAGCTGAACACAGTCCCCGCAACCTCTTTGGCGCGCTCGATGCCAAACTCCGCGATCGCCGCGCTGATGACCGGATCATCCGTGGCAAAGTCGAATACTTCTCCAGCCGGCCGTCGCTGCAGCTCGATGTCCACGAAACCGGCGTCGCGGATGTGTCCCACGTAAACTTCCTCCGTTTCCGCACCGGCGACGCATCCGATCAACGCAGAGACGCTCTGCCCAACCTCAGGCGGCAATGGCTTCGTGAGCAGGATGTCGCTGATCGCCAACCGGCCGCCGGGCTTCAATACGCGAAACACTTCGCGAAACACCGTCGCTTTGTCCGGGCTCAGGTTGATGACGCAGTTGGAGATGACGACGTCCGCCGACTCCGAAGCGACGGGCAGCGCCTCGATCAAGCCCTCACGAAATTCGACCGTCCGCGCGTAGCCGGCGTTTACGGCGTTGGTGCGTGCGCGCGCCAGCATCTCGGGCGTCATGTCGACACCGATGAAACGCCCGTCGCTACCGAGCTTATCTGCGGCGAGCAATGCATCGAACCCGGCGCCCGACCCAAGATCAACGACGACCTCGCCCGGCTGTAGATTCGCAATTGCCGTCGGGTTGCCGCAACCGAGGCCGAGATTTCCCGTAGCAGCAGGTCCGGCGAGATCCGCGTCGGAATACCCGATCTGCTTCGCGATATCGATTTCGGCGCCGCGGCCAGTCGGTCCGCAGCAGCTCGTCTTTTCCTTCGCAACGTGTGCGTACCCTTCGCGCACGGCCGCATGTGTTTGTGTTTCTTTCATGGCACAGCTCCTTAGTTGAGCTACTCAACTATATAATTGAGCTATTCAACTAATTTGTCAAGTGCTTTCTTTGCAATAGATTAATGGGGACAGACCCCATTAACGTCCATTTATTAGGTATTTCCCGACATTGACGCACCGGGCTTTCGGCGGAGAATAAATCCGAGCGAGGAGGGTTCGGCAATATCCTGATGTGCGCTGAAAGTGATCCAAAGAAAACCGCCGGCGCAATTGCCAGGATCATAAGGGGGTTCAATGCCTAGTTTTGTGATCACTGAAAAATGCGATGGCTGCATGGGGCGGGATAAGACCGCCTGCATGTACATCTGTCCGCACGATCTGATGGCGCTCAACCCTGATACCCGCAAGGGCTTCAATCAGGAACCGGAGCAGTGCTGGGAATGCTATAACTGTGTGAAGATTTGCCCGCAGCAGGCCATCGAAATTCGCTGCTATGCCGATCTCGCTCCCCTGGGCGGTTCGGTTATTCCGATGATGGGATCGGACACGATTATGTGGACTGTCAAGTTCCGCAACGGGAATCTCAAGCGCTTCAAGTTTCCCAACCGAACCGTGGCCGCCGGTCAGGTGGACATTTACTCCGATTCTTTTACAGGCGACGTGAGCAAAATCAAGGAGCCTGGATTTTTCACCCATCAGGCCCGCGGGGATTCGCTGCCTACTCCATCCGGCAACCCTTAAGTCTGGCGAATGGCCGGCATCACCCGCGTAAACCATGGGCCAAGGAAAGAGAAATGGAAGCGAAAACCAACAACTGGGAGCACTGCGAGAAACCTGAAATAGTCGTGCATGAGACCGATATTCTTCTCATCGGTGGCGGGATGGCCTGTTGTGGGGCCGCGTACGAGACCGACCGCTGGGCGACTTCACAGGGACTGCGCATCACGATGGTGGACAAGGCCGCCACGGATCGCAGTGGCGCAGTGGCGCAGGGCCTGTCGGCGATCAACACCTACCTGGGCGAGAACTCTCCGGAAGATTACGTGCGTTACGTACGGCAGGATCTGATGGGCATCACCCGGGAGGACCTGGTCTACGATCTGGGCCGCCACGTTGACGACTCGGTACACAAGTTCGAAGAATGGGGTCTCCCCATTTGGAAAACCACCGAGGATGGACGACGCCTGGACGGGGCCGCGGCCAAACGAAGCGAGCCCAGCCTGGAAGATGGCGGCAAGCCGGTGCGCTCGGGCCGCTGGCAAATCATGATCAACGGCGAATCCTACAAAGTGGTTGTCGCGGAGGCTGCCAAGCTTGCCCTCGAGAACAACCGCAAAGCCACTGGCGTCGAACAAAACCACTTCGAGCGGGTGTTTATCGTCAAGCTGCTCAAAGACAGGAATGACCCGGACAGGATTGCCGGTGCGGTGGGCTTTAGCGTGCGCGAGCAGAAACTGTACGTGTTCAAGTGCAAGGCAGCGCTGCTGGCGGCCGGCGGTGCGGTCAACGTCTTCAAAACCCGCGCCACGGGCGAAGGCCAGGGTCGGGCCTGGTTTCCGGTCTGGAATGCCGGCTCCACTTACGCCATGGCCGCGGAACTGGGCGCCGAACTGACCATGATGGAAAATCGCTTCGTGCCGACACGCTTCAAGGACGGTTATGGCCCGGTGGGGGCCTGGTTCCTGTTGTTCAAGGCCAAGGCCACCAACGCCCTGGGTGAGGAATACGAGGTGACCAACAAGGAAGGGGCCCGCAAGCTGTACGGGGACTATGTGGACAACATGGGAACCTGCATGCGCAATCACCTGATGATCCAGGACATGAAGGACGGCAAGGGTCCCATCAAGATCCACACCGACAAGGCCATGCAAACTTTGGCCGAGACCATGACGCCCAGGGAAATCAAACATCTCGAGGCAGAAGCCTGGGAAGACTTCCTTGACATGACTGTCGCCCAGGCCGGCGTTTGGGCCGCCAACAACGTGGAGCCCGAAAAAACACCCTCTGAGTTGATGCCCTCCGAGCCTTACCTGCTGGGGTCCCACGCCGGTTGCGCGGGCATCTGGGTCAGCGGTCCGGAAGATATTGGTCCCGATGAGTACCACTGGGGATACAACCGGATGACCACCGTCAAGGGCCTGTTTACCGCGGGTGACGGCGTCGGTGCGTCGGGCCACAAATTCTCGTCGGGCTCCCACAGCGAAGGCCGCATTGCCGGCAAGAGCCTGGTGTCGTTCCTGCTGGACCACAGGGACGATGACCCGCAGTTTTCCGAGGACCATGAAGAACTGGCCAAGGAAGTCTTCATGCCCATGGAAACCTGGGGGAAGTACAACAAATATACAACCGACGCCAACATCAACCCGTACTACATCCGTCCCAGGATGCTTCAACAGCGCCTGCAGAAGTGCATGGACGATTACGTGGGCGGCGTCGGCACCTGGTACATGACCAGCGGCACGATGCTGGATGAGGGCTTCAAGTACCTGGAAATGATCAAGGAGGATTCCCAGCATATGTGTGCGGAAAATCTGCACGAACTGCTGCGGGCGTGGGAGAACTACCATCGCATCGTGGCTGGCGAAGCGCATGCTCGGCACATACGTTTTCGCGAGGAAACTCGCTACCCGGGGTATTACTACCGGGGCGACCATCTCGCCATCGACGACGAAAACTGGAAATGCTTCGTCAACTCCAGGTACGACAAGGAAAGCAACACCTGGGATTTGTTCAAGAGGACTTATCACCAACTCGTATCCTGATCCAGCCGGCCGGATGAGAACCAAGACATGGGGGAGAAAAAAGGTCCAATTCTCGTCGTGGGTGGCGGCATCTCCGGGATCAGCACGGCCCTGGAGGCTGCGGAGACCGGATACGAGGTCATTCTGATCGAGAAACGCCCCTCCCTCGGTGGGCGGGTCGCCGGCTTTCACCAGTATTTCCCAAAACTGTGCCCCCCGACCTGTGGGGTGGAGATCAATTACCAGAGGTTGCGGCGCAACCGGCGCGTCCAGGTGCACACCAACACGCAGGTGGGCGCGATATCAGGCGAGGCCGGGAATTTCACCGTGAAACTGGTGAAATCTCCGGCCTATGTCAATAACAAGTGCGTGATGTGCGACAAATGCACGCCGGTGTGCCCCGTGGAGGTGCCCAGCGACCATGACTACGGGATGCGGAACACCAGGGCCATTCACATGCCCCACCGGATGGCCTACCCGCCGCGCTTTGTGGTGGAGCGTGCGCATTGCCCGTCCGGATGCGACAAGTGTGTGTCGGCCTGCCCCTACGACGCCATCGACCTCGACATGGAAGCCCGCGAGTTCGAGATCAACGCGGCATCGATTGTCATGGCGACCGGGTGGCGGCCCTACGATGCCACCAGGCTCGAGCGCATGCAGTTTGGCGCCCTGCCGAATGTGATCACCAACGTGATGATGGAACGGCTGGCGGCGACGGATGGCCCAACGGCCGGAGAAATCACCCGGCCCTCGGACGGCAGGAAGGTGGAGACGGTGGTCTTCGTCCAGTGCGCTGGTTCCCGCGACCAGGACCATCTGCCGTACTGCTCCTCCGTCTGTTGCCTGGCTTCGCTCAAGCAGGCCAATTATGTCCGTACCGCTAATCCCGACGCCAGGGTCTATATTTTCTACATCGATATCCGTACGCCGGGAAAATTCGAAGCGTTCTACTCGCGTACCAGGAAGGACAGCAACATCGAGTTCATCAAGGGCAAGGTGGCCCGGGTCGAGCCGGGTGAGGACGGCCGGGTGATCGTGGAGGCCGAGGACATTCTCCATGGCGGGAAAGTCCGGGTGGAAGTGGACCTGGTGGTGCTGGCAACCGGCATGGAATCGAACCTGAAAGCGAATGGATTGGACGGCAACATCGTTCACCTGGATGAAGACGGCTTCGCGTCGGCGCACTTGCAACAACCCGGAATCTTCGCAGCCGGGGTCGCCCAGGGACCGGTGGATGTCAACTCTTCGATCCAGGAAGCCACCGGTGTGGCGTTGAAGGCCATCCAGGTCGCGGCAGGAGAATAGGACGGTGGCGAACAAAACCGGCGTTTATATTTGTTCCGGCTGCGAGATCGGAGAGGCGACCAACGTGGAAGAGCTCCAACAGGTCGCCGTCAACGAGTTTCGGGTTCCCGTCTGCAAAATCCACCCCATCCTCTGCAGCGAGGAAGGGGTCAACCTGCTGAAAGGCGATCTGGAAAACGAGGGCCTCGACCGGTTGGTGTTGGGCGCCTGCTCGCGCCGCTACCATGAGGACACCTTCGATTTCGGCAAGGAGGTCGTGGTCGAGCGAGCGCCTTTGCGAGAGTACGTCTCCTGGACCCAGCCCCACCAGGAAGAAGATACCCAAATGCTGGCGGCGGATTACATCCGCATGCACACTACTGCCGCGCAGATGAAACGGCCGGCCATACCGTTCGAGCAAAATACGGAGGAAGCCGTGCTGGTGGTGGGAGGTGGCGTGACCGGCATGACGTCTGCGCTCGAATCGGCGCAGGCCGGGTACGTGGTGCACCTGGTGGAAAAAAGCGATCGCCTCGGCGGCTTCGCCAGGAAATTGCACCGGCGTACACCTTCCCGGTCGCCGTTCGAGCGCGCCGAGTCCCCGGATCTGGACGAACTGATCCGCGAGGTTGAATCACACGGCAGGATCACGCTGCACCTGTCCTCCACGATCGCGTCGATTGCGGGCGCACCGGGGGATTTTTCAGTCCGGTTGACCGCGAATGGCAGTGGCGAAAAAAACCTGCGCGCGGGAGCGGTGGTGCTGGCCACGGGCGGCAAGCCTTACGATGCCTCGAAGTTGACACACCTCGGCATCGCCCATGACAACGTGATCAGCAGTGTCGAATTCGAACAGATGGCGGCCTCGGGCAGACTCGTGCGCAAGGACGGGCAGGAGGCTAACAGCGTGGTCTTCATCCAGTGCGCCGGTTCCCGGGATCCCGATCATCTCCCGTATTGTTCTTCCTTCTGTTGCACGGTCAGCCTCAAACAGGCCGCATACGTACGCGAGTTCGGCGCGGACAAGAAAGCCTATGTGATCTACAGGGACATGATCACGCCCGGGCAATACGAGAATTTTTACCGCGCCGGTCAGAACGACCCGGGCATTTTCCTCACCAAGGGGGACGTATCGGGCGTCCATGAAAACCCCGACAAGACCGTCACCGTCGATGTGGATAACTCGCTGCTGGGAGAGAAGGTGGCGATCGCGGCGGACCTGGTGGTGCTGGCCGTCGGTATCGAGGCTTCGACCAGGGACGACCCCATCCTGAACCTGCAGTACCGCCAGGGACCCGGCCTGCCGGATCAGCAATACGGCTTTCCGGATTCCCACTTTATCTGCTTCCCGTACGAGACCCGGCGCACCGGTATTTTCACCGCCGGGGCCGTCCATCAACCGATGGACATGAACTTCTCCAGAAAGGACGCTGCGGGAGCTGCGTTGAAGGCCATTCAGACCATCGAGTTGACGAAACAGGGCAAGACCGTGCATCCACGGGTAGGTGACGAGACCTTCCCGGTATTCCGCCTGGATCAATGCACCCAGTGCAAGCGCTGCACGGAGGAATGTCCCTTCGGCGTGCTGGAAGAGGACGCGCGCGGCACGCCGTCGATTCACGAGTCGCGCTGCCGTGGTTGCGGCGTCTGCATGGGCGCCTGCCCGGTGCGCATCATCTCGTTCAGGGATTACAGCGTCGACATAATCGGGGACATGATCAAGAGCATCGAGATTCCCGACGAATTTGAAGAGAAACCGCGGATCCTGATCTTCGCCTGTGAAAACGACACCTTGCCGGCCATCGATATGATGGCGCTGGAACGAATCAGGTACAGCCCGTATGTGCGGATCATCCCCCTGCGTTGCCTGGGTGGCGTCAACCTGGTGTGGGTCTCGGACGCACTCTCGGTGGGTTTCGATGGTGTGATGTTCATGGGCTGCAAGTACGGCGACGACTATCAGTGCCATTTTGTGAAAGGCTCCGAACTTGCCAACACTCGCCTTTCCAAAGTGGAAGAGACGCTAGGCCGCTTACAGCTCGAACCGGAACGCATCCGCCAGTACGAGGTTTCCATGAACGACTACAGGCAGGTGGCGAAGCTGATCGAGACCTTTGCCGCGGATATCGACGATTACGGGCCGAACCCGTTCAAGGGAATGTAGGCCGACAACGATGATGGAAACGACGATCCAACCGGTAACAGAATCTGCGAACGAGCGAGTCGCCATCAACGGCGACCTGGAGTTCGTCGAAAAACTCCTGGGTTCCGGCGCAGCGGATCTGAAGTATTGTTACCAATGCTCCACCTGCACGGTGGTTTGTCCGATCACGCCGGATGAATCCCCGTTTCCGCGCAAGGAAATGATTCGTGCCCAGTTCGGCCTGAAAGAAAAACTGGTGTCCAGCCTGGACGCCTGGCTGTGCATCCATTGCAATGATTGCTCGACGCATTGTCCGCGCAGCGCCAGGCCGGGTGATGTGATGAACGTGATTCGCTCAATGAGCATCGTCCATTTCGCCAGGCCCGCATTCCTGGCCGCGGCTGCGCAGACGCCCTCGCGCATCTGGATGCTGTTCCTGATCCCAATGATCATCATCGCCGCCGTGATCCTGGCGTTACCCGGCGGCTCGGCGTTCGGGTTCCTGTCCGGCACGATCGTGTTCTCGAAGATGATGCCGGTGCCGGCTATTGATGTCGTCTTCATCCCGGCCATCGCGTTCGCCATTGTCACAGCCCTGCTGAGCATTACGGGTTTCCTGCGCTCGCTGGCGGTGGAATATCCGCGCACCGAAAGCGGGGAATCCCTGCCCGCCGCGATCATGGGAACGCTGCTGGATGTGTTGTCGCATCGCAAGTTCCTCGAATGCACGACCGACAAGTCCCGGGCCGGCGCGCATGCATTGGTCATGTACGGGTTTATCGGCCTGGTCGTCACCACCACCCTGGTGGGAATCCTGTATTACATGAATCAGTTCGGCATGGACGCGCAGCTTAGCCCCTACGACTTCTTCCATCCGGTCAAGGTGCTCGGGAACGTCAGCGGTACGCTTGTTTTCCTGGGCTGTTCGGTGTTGCTTGCCCGACGGATGGCCTCCGACAAATCCGGCAAGGCGACAGCCTTCGACTGGACCTTCATCTGGGCACTTTTCATGACCGTGATAACGGGCTTTGCTTCCCAGGTGTTCCGGGTCTCCGACCTGGCGATCCCGGCCTATGGCATCTATTACGTGCACCTTGTGCTGGTGTTCTTCCTGCTGGCCTACATGCCCTATACCAAGATGGGGCATATCCTGTTCCGCGTTGTGGCCATGGTTTACGCGCGCTGGTCCGGCCGCGCCGCCGTCCGGCCGGTAATCAGGGACGGGCAGGTCAAATATAATGTTCGGGCAGAATCCTGACCGTCAATAAAGTGTGACAGTGTTACCAGCGGGCTTGCACGCGGCCCTCCAGGAGCCTGCTTTCGAACTGCCGCAGCGGCCGGGTGCCCTTGTCGACGCATTCGCCGGTTGCAACGTCAAAAGCCCACTGGTGTTTCGGACAGGTCAGGCGCATTCCCGATAACGCCAGGTGCGGGATGTTAGTGACCTGGTGTGGGCAGCGACTGTCGTATACGCGACAGTCCTCGCCGGAACGATAGATAAAAAGACTTCTTCCATCGCAATCTTCTACATAGGTGATCTCGCCGTCCCGCACTTGTGCCCAATCGATCAGGTCGTGCCACGCTACTTCAGCGCCCAGCCATTGTGTCCGGAACTCGGGTATGTCCATGTCCAGGATGATGTCCATTGCCCAGACGATTTTCGCCAGGCCCAACGTTGGAAATGCCGTGAGGATGGCATCCAGTATTTCGTCCGGTGTAGCGCCGTCACGCAATGCGCGCGGCAGATACTGCCGCAAGCCGCGTTCCGTCTGGCTGTCTATCTTGGTGATCACGGATATCAACGAGCGGGTTTTGGGGTCGAGGTGTTTACCGCTTTCTTTCAGGAATGTGAAATAGGCTTTCATCGCCTCCGGGCGGGCCTTGATCAGGTAGTTCAGTGCGTCACTCATATCTCGTACTCCGGACTGGCACGCCCCAAACATTATTCTGCAGGAGCGCCCGTATTGGAAAACCAGGAAAGTTTGTCCTGCAGAGTCACGACACTGCCCACAATGATCAGGGCGGGACTCTTGATATCGGCAGCGGCGGATTTATCGGGCAGGGTATCCAGGGTCCCGGTGATCACACGCTGGCCTGTGCGAGTCCCGTTTTCGATAATGGCTGCCGGCGTTGCGGGGTCCGCTCCGTGTTCCACGAATCCCCGGGTGATCGTAGCGAGGGACGTGAGTCCCATATAGATGACAACAGTCTGGTGGGGCTGGATCAGGCTGCTCCAGTTGAGGTTCAGCTCGCCATTTTTTTCATGCCCGGTGACGACGATGCAAGCCTGGGCATGGTCTCGGTGGGTGAGCGGTATACCCGCATAGGCTGCACAGCCGGTGGCCGCCGTAACTCCCGGTATCACCTGAAAGGAAACGCCGTTTTCCGCCAGGGTTTCGATTTCCTCTCCGCCCCGGCCAAACACAAACGGATCGCCTCCTTTGAGGCGCAGCACGCGTTTTCCTTCCTGCGCCAGGCGAATCAGCATTTTGCTGATTTCTTCCTGGGGTAAGGTGTGTTCTTTCGGCATTTTTCCGACGTAGATCCGTTCTGCATCCCGGCGCACGAGATTGAGAATGCCGTCGCCGATGAGCCGGTCGTACAACACCACATCGGCTTGTTGCATCAGGCGCAGCGCGCGGAATGTCAGCAGATCCGGATCACCCGGCCCGGTTCCCACCAGGTACACCTCGCCGCGCGGCGACTTGCTGCCATCAATGGCGGCCTCCTCGAGCAGGCGGTCCATCAGGTTCGCTGCCAGGTCTTCCCGGGCGGAAAACAGGTGCTCGGCGATCGGTCCGGCGATCATCGTTTCCCAGAAGCGCCGCCGCCGAGTCATGTTGGGGATGGTGTCCTTGACGCGCTGGCGATAGCGGCCGGCAAACTCGGCCAACCGACCGTATGCCGCCGGAACGGTCGTTTCAAAGCGGGCTTTGAGCATGCGCGTCAGCAGTGGGGCAGTACCGCCGCTTGCGATTGCGATCAGCAGCGGCGACCGATCAACCACTGCCGGTACGATGAAATCGCAGAGCTCCGGGTCGTCGCTGACGTTAACCGGTATTCCGGCCGCGGTGCCCAGGTCGTGCAGCTTCTGGTTAGTCGCCCGGTCCGCAGAAGCCCCAAAGGCGATCACGCAACCGTCGAGGTCTTCTGCGCTCAGCCTGCCGGTTCTGTGTTTGATCCTATGTTCCTGCACCAGGCGGGCCATGCAATCATTCAGCGTTGGGGCCACCACGGTGAAGTCGCAACCGGCACGCAGCAGAAGATCTGCTTTGCGTGCGGCCACCGGGCCGCCGCCGACGACCAGGGCGCGACGTCCCTTTACATCCAGAAAGATGGGTAGATGATCCAATTCAATATCTCATTATTGCGGCGATCTTGAAGAGTTTTGCCGGCCGCCGACAAAGGCTCCTTCGAGTTGCCACTGCCAGTCGCGCGGTGTGTCGCGGTAGTCAGGCTTGACGTCAAATTCGAGAAAAAGCATATCGTCAGAGCTGATGTGACGCACCGCGGCCAGCAGCTCATCGAACGAGTTGATTTCCGGGTGCTGGATGATGATGTCGCTGATCAAGATCTGGATGGTCTTCATTGTGTGAGCTTACAGCCTGATGTCGACGAAAAAACGGCGAATCAGGAGTTTATGCGATCGAAAAAGCGGACGCGATACAGCAAGCGTTTGCGAGACGGTCCGTCTTGGAAAGCGGTCCTGTTATGCAGCACATTGTTGGAAATAAGTCCTTGCCCCGGCTGCAGGCGGAAGCGCAAAACAGGACCGCTTTTATCGTCGAGCAGCTCTGACAGGAATTCGCGGGCGGCCCTGGTCGTCGGGTCGTCGCGCCAGCAAATGTTTTTCTTGCGGGCGCTGTAGCGCATGTGCAGAGCTCCGTCGGCGGCGTCGTACGAGAATACCGGTCCGCAGATTGCGGGCCGGATCTCCCCCCGATTGCCGACGTTGGCCGGAATCGTCATGCACTCAGGATGCTCAAGGGCTGTGATGAACGCGGGGTTTGCGTCACGCAATCTGATGTAGACGATCTCGGGGTCAAGCGCGCCAGTCTCTCCTCCTGTCGTCGCGTCCTGCACGCAGTGGAGGATGACAGCGCGCACCCGGCTCGACTCCGCATTGTAGTAGCCATCGGTATGCCAGCCGAGGCTATGGTCGGAATACGGTACATAGTCACTTCCAGCACCCTCGGATGCGACGGTCAGCTCGGCAACGCCGTCGTTACTCGCACAAAGGTGATGGTCGATTCGGCGAAGGCCGAAATTTGCGGCGAACGCGAGTATCGCTGTGTGATCGACACCGCTGTCATTGCAGGAATAGATGGCCATATTTGCCCGCCTGCAACTTGAGCGGATGGCCTCTGTGCCGCGGTAATCCAGGTCGGCCAGCTCGCCGATATTGACGATCAGTTCGTCGACGCGGGTCGGGTACCTGTCGAGCTTGGCGGCACGCCATTCACGGTAATCCGTTGCACTGGAGAGAAACATTACTGTGAGCCTGACGCGGTCGAATAGGGGTTTCCGGTGTAGGAAATACTACGCTGCAATAGCAGCAGACAACCCTTTATTAATATATTATAATATACTAAATTAGAAGGTCGGAGGTACCGGCTAGGTGTTTTCTGCAATTACCTGAGAGTTGCACCGGTCGGTACAATTCTGCGACGCCCGACAGGTGGGGATTGCTATGTCGAAGAGACCACACGAAACCCCGTTGTTGAATGAACTGGAACAAGGTCCCTGGCCGAGTTTTGTTTCAGGCCTCAAACGATTGGCGAGCGACAACGACAAGCCGTACGCCAATATGATGAAGGACCTGCTGGGTCAGCTCGAACACTCCTACGAAACCCGCATGGGTTACTGGAAGGGCGGCACGGTCAGCGTCTTCGGCTATGGTGGGGGCGTCATTCCCAGGTTCTCCGAAGTCGCCGCGGACTATCCCGACTCTTCAGAGTTTCACACGCTGCGTGTGCAACCCCCGGCTGGACTGCATTATTCCACAGAGCTGTTGCGCAATATGTGCGACATCTGGGAGAAGCATGGTTCGGGCCTGATTGCACTCCATGGCCAGTCCGGGGACATCATGTTCCAGGGGTGCAGCTCCGATAATGTGCAAAAGGCATTCGATGATCTGAACGAAATCGGCATGGACATGGGTGGCGCCGGGCCCGCTTTGCGGACGGCCATGAGCTGCGTCGGCCATGCTCGCTGCGAGCAGTCGTGTTATGACGAGGTTCGCGTTCATCGAAAAATCATCAACGGCCTGCTTGATGAAATGCACCGCCCGGCATTGCCGTACAAATTCAAATTCAAATTCTCGGGCTGCCCGAACGACTGTGTGAATTCCATCCACCGCGCGGATTTCGCGGTAATCGGCATCTGGCGCGACAGCATCCAGGTCGACCAGGAGAAGGTTAAGGAACACGTGGCCAGGGTAGGCCGAAAACTGATGATCGATACGGTGATCGCCAACTGCCCGACGCGTGCGCTGAGCCTGAACGACGACGACACTCTCGACGTCGACAACAGCAGCTGCGTGCGTTGCATGCACTGTATCAATGTCATGACGAAAGCCCTGTCACCCGGCAAGGAACGTGGCGCCACCGTCCTGATCGGTGGCAAGCGATCACTGAAAATCGGTGACCAGATGGGCACGGTCATCATTCCGTTCATGCCGCTTGAGACCGATGAGGACTTCGACCGGCTTTATGAACTCGCGGAAACGGTTATCGAGTTCTTCGCCGAGAATGCGCTCGAACACGAACGTATCGGTGAGACCATCGATCGCATCGGCCTTGCCAATTTCCTCACAGGCATCGGCGTCGAAGTCGACCCCAACATGGTCAATCATCCGCGTACCAGTTCATATGTTCGAACCGACGATTGGGATGAGGAGGCTGGAAAATGGTTCGAACGGAAAAGCGCTGCGGTCGAGTAGGCCACTGGAGTATCTGTAGAAAGACATAAGAATAGACAACCGGCAAAGAGTAGCGAATATGAGTAGCGATCGATGAAAGGGGCCAAAAAACCTCGTAGAGCGGACGAAACCGGGGTCATGGATCCGTTCCCGCAAATGCACCCGTTGCTGAAGAAGAACTATGGGCAATGGGACTGGCACGACCGGCCACGGCCGGGTGTCCTGCACCATGTCGCCAAGAGCGGTGATGAAGTATGGACAGTGCGTGCCGGGACGCAGCGCCAGATGGATGTGCATACGATCCGCAAACTGTGTGACATTGCGGATGAATTCGCCGATGGCCATTTACGCTTTACAACCCGCAGCAATGCAGAGTTCATGGTTACGTCCCAGGACAAGACGGGACCGCTAATCGAACGACTTAACGCGGCGGGCTTTCCGGTCGGAGGTACCGGTAATTCAATATCGATGATTTCCCATACCCAGGGGTGGCTGCACTGTGACATCCCGGGCACTGATGCATCCGGTGTCGTTAAAGCGTTGATGGATGAATTGCACCACGAATTCACGCACGAAGAAATGCCAAACCGGGTACGCATCACAACCTCGTGCTGCCAGATTAATTGCGGTGGCCAGGGAGACATTGCAATCAACGTGCAGTACACGAAACCACCGAAAATCAACCACGATCTTGTCGCCAATGTTTGCGAGCGTCCGGCAGTTGTGGCGCGCTGCCCGGTGGCGGCGATCCGCCCGGCGATGGTCAATGGCAAGCCCTCGCTCGAGGTCGACGAGAAGAAATGCATCTGCTGCGGCGCGTGCTATCCACCCTGTCCGCCGATGCAGATCAACGGACCCGATTCAACCAGGCTGGCAATCTGGGTGGGCGGCAAGCATTCGAATGCGCGCTCGAAGCCGACCTTTCACAAGCTGGTGGCCGCGGGTCTGCCGAACAATCCGCCGCGCTGGCCCGAAGTGGCGGAGATCGTGAAGACCATCCTTTATGTGTATAAGGAGGACGGTCGCGACTGGGAACGCATGGGTGAGTGGATCGAACGTATCGGCTGGCCGCGATTCTTCGAAAAAACCGGGCTTGCCTTCACCCGGCATCACATCGACGATTGGCGTGGTGCGCGCGGTAGTCTGAACGCATCCACGCATATTCACTTCTGATGAAATTCGCGGTCCTCATCAACGAAGGTCCGTTCACGCACCAGGCTTCGGACAGTGCGTATCGCTTTACGGCAGCCGCGCTCGCCAAGGGGCATGAAATCTATCGCGTGTTTTTCTACAACGATGGCGTATACAACTCCAACAGACTGTCCGAACCTCAGACCGATGATCGTAACCTGGTCTCGTTGTGGTCGCGGCTGGGCAGGGACCACGACATCGACCTGGTCGTGTGCGTTGCCGCCGCACTGCGCCGTGGGATCAAGGATGAGGTTCTTGAAAACGGGTTTCGGATCTCCGGGCTTGGTCAACTCGTCGAGGCGGGCATCCAGGCGGACCGGCTCATCGTGTTCGGCGACTGATACGGCATGAGTGAAATGAACGAATTCGACGAGGACGTTCCCGAGATTGTCAAGCGATTCATGTATGTGAATCGCAGGGCACCGTACGGCACGATTTACGCACTTGAATGTCTCGAAGTCGTTTTGATTGCTGCGGCGTTCGATCAGGATGTCAGCGTTGTGTTCCTGGACGATGGCGTATGTCAGCTGAAGAAGAATCAGGACACGACAGGTATCGGCATGAAGAATTTCTCGAAGACCTACGGGGCGCTCGATGACTACGATGTTGAGAAAATCTACGTGGAAAAAGAATCGCTTGATGCGCGCGGCCTGACGGCCGGCGACCTGGTGATCCCGGTTGAGGTCATGGCCGCAGATGAGCTGCGCGAGGTCATGGCGCAACAAGACGTCATTATTAGTTCGTGAGTTCGATGCTGCATTTAGTCAACAAGTCGCCGTTCGAGAGAAACGCACTGGATAGCTGCCTTCGCATGGCGAAGTCCGGAAGCGCGATCTTGCTCATCGAGGACGGCGTTTATGCGGCGTTGGCGAAATCCGCCCACGCCGAAAAAATCATCGGACGGATGGGCGATTTTTCTTTTTATGTTCTTGGTCCTGATGTTGCGGCGCGGGGTCTGAGTGACGCGCCGTTGATCGAGGGCATTGATATTGTCGACTATGAAGGCTTCGTCGATATGGTGGCGGAACATGATGCCACGCAGTCATGGCTATGAGCCCAATGACTGGCGGAGGTGTCACGTGACCCGGGTGATCAACTAAGTATCAAGTACGAGCAAGAGGCAAGCCATGGCTTATGAATGCAACGGAGTAACAGTCGAAACGGATGAGGAAGGCTATATCACTGATATCAGCCTTTGGAGCCGGGAATTGGCGATCCAGATTGCAGCCGAAGAAGACATCGAGATGGACGATGACCACTGGGAGGTCGTCAACTTCCTGCGCAATTACTACGAGGAATACCAGATCGCCCCGGCAGTACGGGTATTGACCAAGGCGATCAAAAAAACACTGGGGGCGGATAAGGGGAACAGCAAATACCTGTATGAGTTGTTCCCTTATGGACCGGCCAAGCAGGCCTGCAAAATTGCCGGTTTGCCGAAACCAACGGGTTGCATTTGATGACAGGTTAGAAATTTGCTTCTGGGCACCATCTTTGCAGTACTGGCCTACTTCGCTACGGCGGTTTTCGTCGTCGGCCTGCTGTACAGAATTGTGGTCTATGCCAGAACACCCGCTCCACTGAAAATCCCGACGACGCCGGCGCCCGTGAAACCATCGGGCGTGGTCATCCGCATGGCGAAGGAAGTCGTCTTCTTTGAAAGTCTTTTCAAGGCCAACAAATGGACCTGGCTGTTCGGCTGGGTATTTCACGCGGCATTGTTGCTGGTAGTGATGCGCCATCTGCGTTACTTCACCGAGCCGGTCTGGTCCTGGGTAAAGTGGGTCCAGCCTTTCGGGTTGTACGCCAGCTTCGCGATGCTCGCCGGGCTGGTTGCGCTCTGGCTGCGGCGCTTCGTGGTCGAACGCATACGTTATATTTCCGGGCCTTCCGACCATCTCATGTTGCTGTTGCTGATCGGTATCGCGGCAACCGGACTGCTGATGAAGTACGTGGTGCGCACAGACATCGTCGCATTGAAAGCATTCGTGCTCGGGCTGATCTATTTCGACTGGCAGCCAATTCCCAACGACGCGGTGTTGCTGATCCACCTGGGGCTGGTATTGGCATTGATGATCGTGTTCCCGTTTTCGAAGCTGCTCCATGCTCCTGGCGTCTTTTTCAGTCCCGGCCGCAACCAGGCCGATAATCCCCGCGAGAAAAGACACCTTGCGCCGTGGGCCGCGGCATTGGATGCAGGACGGCAAAAAGCCGGAGGCAAATAGGCGATGGCTGATTACGACATACCTTCGATCACCGCGCCGATTGACATTCCGGCTCTCAAGAAAGGGGCAATGGAACACCTGTCGCCGTTTGCGGCAGCCCCGGCACACCAGGAGGCGCTTGGTTTCCCGGGCGAACTGGTCGACGACTGGCAATCGAAGGCGATCGACAAGTTTGCCGAATTGCTCCGCAGGTCGCGGGCGCTCAAGGTCTACATGGACAGCTGCGTGAAGTGTGGAGCTTGCACCGACAAATGCCACTATTTCCTTGGCAGCGGGGATCCGAAAAACATGCCGGTTGCGCGCCAGGATCTAATGCGCAAGGTCTATCGTCGCAACTTCACATGGGCGGGCAAGCTTGTGCCATGGCTGGTCGACGCCGAGGATCTGACCGAAGAGCTGCTCGACGACTGGTACACCTATTTCCACCAATGTTCACAGTGTCGGCGATGCTCGGTTTTTTGCCCCTACGGTATCGATACCGCGGAAGTATCGATGGCCGCACGCGAGATCATGGATCACATCGGCAAAGGCCAGAAATACTGCAACGAGATTATCGGCAAGGTTCACAAGATCGGCAACAACCTCGGGCTGCCCGAGGCGGCACTGCGCGATACGCTGGACGGCCTGGAAGAGGACATCGAGGAAGACACCGGTGTGCAGGTAAAGCTACCGGTCAATGTGAAAGGCGCGGAAATCCTGTTGGTGACGCCCAGTGCCGACTTTTTTGCGGAGCCTCACGTCGATGGCCTGATCGGCTACGCCAAGGTGTTTCATCAGGCGGGAGTCAGCTGGACACTCAGTTCTTATGCCTCAGAAGCGGCGAATTTCGCCCTGTTCATCGGCTCTTACGAGCAAATGAAGCTGATCGCGGAGCGCATCCGGAAAGCTGCCGAGGATCTCGGCGTCAAGCGCATCGTTTTCGGCGAGTGCGGGCATGCGTGGCGAGTCGCCTACAGCTTTCTCAACACGCTGGCCGGGCCTTTCGACTTTCTCGATCCGGCTTACCCGATACCGCAACACATTTGCGAATTTACCTACGACCTCATCGAAAGAGGCGAGTTGACGCTGGACAAGTCAGCCAACGATCACATGACGCTGACCTATCATGATTCGTGCAATGTCGCGCGTGGCTCGCGCATGGGCAGCAGTCCCGGCGGGCAGTTCGAGATTCCGCGAGCGATAATCAGGGCCTGCTGCAACAACTTCGTCGACATGGCTGCCGACACCATCAGGGAAAAGACGTTTTGCTGCGGCGGGGGCGGCGGGCTGCTGACGGATGACCTGCTGGAAATCCGGACCAAGGGCGCGGCACCGCGCATGCGGGCACTGCAGGAAGTCGTAAAAGATCATGGCGTCACGCACATGGCGGCGATCTGTGCGATCTGCAAGTCGCAATTTGCGAAAGTCATGCCAGCCTATGGATTTGATATGGACTGCGTTGTCAGCCTGCATCAGCTGGTTTCGAATGCCATCGTCCTTGACGGGCAGACGACCAGTCACTCCGAGGAAATGAGTACAGAATGAACGAGAAACTTCTCACCATACGTCGTTACAAAGATGGCGACAACGCACATCGACCCTGGCAGGAACAAATTTTCACGGCCGATTCGTCATTCAAGTGCCCGACATACGTTCACCGTACGCCGCCATGCCAGGGAAGCTGCCCGTCGGGCGAGGATATCCGTGGCTGGCTGAATATCGTGCGCGGGATCGAAAAAGCTCCCGGAGATATGGCCTGGCAGGAATACGCGTTCAACCGCGTTACCGATGCCAACCCGTTTCCAGCCATCATGGGCAGGGTATGCCCGGCGCCATGTGAAGATGGCTGCAACCGAAATGAAGTCGAGGATCATGTCGGCATCAATTCGATCGAGCAGTTCATCGGCGACTATGCCCTCGAACATGGACTGAAGCTTCGACCGGCGGGGAAAGATACCGGCAAGAAGGTCGCGATTGTCGGCGGTGGGGTAGCCGGCCTCGCGTGCGCCTATCAGTTACGCCGCAAGGGGCATGCCTGCACGATCTTCGAGGCGCACGACGAACTGGGCGGCATGATGCGCTACGGTATTCCCGGGTATCGGGTGCCGCGTGAAGTGCTCGACGGCGAAATCCGGCGCATTCTCGATCTCGACGTTGAGGTCCGCACGAATTTCAAGATCGGTGCCGATATGTCGCTCGAGGATCTACGGGCGGAATTCGATGCCATATTTTTTGGTATTGGCGCACAGTCCGGCGCGGCCTTGCCGGTGCCGGGCGGGGACGCGCCCAACTGCATTAGCGGCATCGCCTTCTTGGAGGCATTCAATGACGGGCGCCTGAAGCACTCCGCCGAGCGCGTGCTGGTGATCGGTGGCGGCGATACGGCGATGGACGTTGCCGCGGTTGCCAGGCGCCTCGGGCACATCCAGCAACAACGTGACCACGACAGGCCGGAAAGCGTCGTTCTCGGCCAAACGGTGCACGATGTGGCGACAGTCGCCCACCGGCAGGGTGCCGAGGTGACGATCGTTTACCGGCGGCCTCTCGACAAAATGCCGGCCACGAGGATGGAGATCGAGCACGTGACCCGGGAGGGCGTGCAGATCCGCACCTCGCTGGCGCCTGTTTCGGTGGTAGTCGGTGACGATGGCCGCGCCACGGCATTGCGTGTCATCGAGGCCGATTGGAGCACCGGCAAGATGGTCGTCAAGGAAGGGACCGAAAAGGATATCGAGTGCGACCTGATCGTCGCGGCTATCGGTCAGCAAGGGGACCTCGTCGGCCTGGAAAACCTCGATAATGGTTCGGGGCTGATCGATGCTGACGGGTTCTATCGGATCGAGAATCATGCCGATCTGTTCGTAGGTGGCGACATTGTGAAGCCGCATCTGTTGACGACCGCGATCGGGCACGCCTCGATCGCGGCGGACGGAATAGACAGTTTTGTGACCGGTGCCAACCTGTCACGGCGACCCAGGGTCGACGTACATCACTTCAGCCTGCTGGAGAAGTTACGGGAAATTGACCACGCACCGAGCGAATATGAACATGTACAGGAGCGGGGAACTGACGAAGCCGATTTTGCGATTCACAATTATGAAGACCGCTCGGTTGCGGAAATCGTACCGTCGGACCAGTTGTTTCTCGGCCATTTCAAATACGATGCCAGGCGCTTGCGCAAGGAAATCGAAATCGGCGAAGACTCCGTGCTGGGGCATTTCGGCGAACGGATACAAGGTTTGACAGAAGAAGAAGCCCGGCAGGAAGCCAGCCGCTGTATGAGCTGCGGCATGTGTTTCGAGTGTGATAACTGTGTCATCTATTGTCCGCAGGATGCGATTTTCCGGGTCGATAAATCGGTATCGACCACGGGCCACTATGTTGACACCGACTATACGAAATGTATCGGTTGTCACATTTGTGCAGATGTCTGTCCGTCGGGGTATATCCGGATGGGATTGGGAGAGTAATTCATGGCAACGCGCCACGGCCCAATCGTGACTGTCGCACTGGTCCTGCTCCTGGCACTGGTTGTACTGACCGGCCTGAACGGCGCTTTGGACGCGTCGGGGAACGAGGGCGTACCGATGCCGGTGATTGCCCGGGGGCAAGGCGACAGCTGTGTCGACGATACGGAGTTTATACGCCGGTACCATATGTCGGTACTCAAGCGTCAGCATGACGAAACCACATTGACAGGCATACCCGCCGACAAGTACAGCCTCAAAGAATGCGTAACCTGTCATGCGGTCAAGGGGTCGGACGGAAGCATAGTGACTGCGGACAGCCCGCAACATTTTTGTCGCACGTGTCACGATTACGCCGCGGTGCAGATCGATTGTTTCGACTGCCACAGATCGCGTTGGCGCCGGCGTTGAAGCACATGGCAGGACCGGCGGCGGAGCGATGCTGTTTTGGCACACCTTCTGATAGCAGCCGCGCATAAGTCCTCCGGCAAGACGTCGGTTGCGATCGGACTTGCGGCCGAAATGCTAAGACGGGGTCTGGCAGTACAGCCATTCAAGAAAGGCCCTGATTATATCGATCCCTTATGGTTGGGACGTGCCGCAGGACGCCCTTGCTACAACCTCGATTTCTTTACCATGTCCCATACTGAGATTGTCACCAGTTTCGCCACCAGATCAGCCGGCGCCGATATCAGCCTGATCGAGGGCAACAAAGGGCTCTTCGACGGTATTGACGTCGAAGGATCCGACAGCAATGCAGCGCTGGCGAAAATGCTGTCGGCGCCGGTGGTGCTGGTAATAGACGCCACCGGCATGACGAGGGGCATCGCCCCCTTGATTAATGGATACCTGGACTTCGATCGGGGCGTCGATGTTTGCGGCGTGATCTTCAACAAAGTCGGCGGCCCACGCCATGAGGGTAAGCTCCGTGCGGCACTGGAGCGTTACACGGACGCGGAAATAATCGGGGCGATCGGCCGTGACCAGGCGCTCGAGATTCCGGAGCGGCATCTCGGGCTCATTCCGGCCAATGAAGCTGAAGCCGTCGATGCGACGATCCGCCGGCTTGCCGATGCGGCATCTGCCGGCATGGATGTCGATCGCCTGATCGGGATCGCCGGCATGGCGGAATCGGCCCACATGGAACCACAGATTGCTGGCGCACCTGCTGCGGCAAAGCCCGATGTGCGTATCGCTGTCGCCCGCGATGCAGCTTTCGGCTTTTATTACCCGGACGATCTCGAGGCATTCGAGGATGCCGGTGCCGAACTTCTCTTTTTCGATGCGCTGAGTGATTCGGAATTGCCTGCGGCCGACGGTCTTTTCATTGGCGGCGGATTCCCCGAAATGTGTCTGCCCGCCCTGGCGGCGAACAAGAGCCTGCGCGCAGACATCCGTCAGAAACTAGCCGCAGGTATGCCCGCGTACGCGGAGTGCGGCGGCTTGATGTATCTGGCAAGAAATATCCGGTGGCGTGGTGAGAAGTGCGAAATGGTCGGGGCGGTGCCGGGCGACGTCATCGTCGAGGACCGACCGCAGGGCAGAGGCTATGTGATGATAGAGGAAACAGGAAAGGGATTGTGGCCCGCGGCATCCCGTAGCACCAGCCATTCAGGAGCCGGCATTCCCGCGCACGAATTTCATTATGCTCGACTGGAGAACCTGCCCGCTGATCTTGACTACGCCTATCGAGTAATCCGTGGCCACGGTATCGATGGTCATCGTGACGGCCTGATCGTTGGAAATTTCCTCGCGGGGTTTGTGCACCATCGAAACACGGAGGCAGACCCCTGGGTCAGTCGTTTCGTCGGGTTTGTCCGGGAGAAATCGAAGATCGTGTGCGGGTATCCTGCGTAAATTACACCATGCATCATTTAGCGTCGTCATCCAAACTGTACGAAGGGCGCCCGGACGGCTCGTTAAAATGTCAGGCGTGAAGCGTTGACCGGCGGCCTGAAAATTTGCGTGTCGGCAATTCAACCGAGCCGCGCACCGGCGACAGACGCACGAAGTGCGAGTTGGCCTCTCGCTGACGCTTTCGCCCTTCGCGTCACCTATTCTTTAGTAAGCGACTGCAAATCGCTGCCTCACATGCCTCGCCTGTTCCGCTTCGTCGACAAGTGCCACCGCGAAATCGGTACGTGAGACGCGAGTTCTGCCCCTGTCATCCTCGAGTGCGCGGTCGCCGCCAATGCGGAATACGCCGGTCCGTGGCCCGTTCGTAAAATTCTTGGGCGGCGTTATGTAGGTCCACTTGACGTCGTCGACCTTACGGTAGAACTCCAGCGCCAGTATCTGGCCCAGGATTTCTACCTCGAGGTCTTTTGGCAGCAGGATCTTCGGCAGCTTCGCGGCGAACAGGACGCCCGGCTCGACCTCGAGTGATCCCGAGCCACCGACGTGGATCAGTCGCGGCGCGCGATCTCCCTGCTGAAACAGGACATCGACGAGGGTCTCGGCGGCAATAAATTGTAATGCGCTCTCCGGCGAGCCTGAATCGCCGATCACACCACGCACGGATAAGATCACTACGTCCTGGCCGGTCACGGTTTCAGTGACACTCGCCGTGTCGAGCAGGTCACCTTTGACGACCGACAGGTTCGGATGCTGCATTGCGAGCTGTGCGGGGTTCCGCGACACTGCCGTGACGCGGTGACCGCGATCCAGCGCTTCCTGCATAACGTGCGAGCCAACTTCTCCGGTAGCGCCGTAGATGACGAGGTCGAGCGTATGGTCGGTGTGTCCGGCGCCTGCCGTTAGTACCAGCGTCAAATACGCAATGACTGCCCGTCGCATTGACCTGCTCCTTATCCCGCGATCCGCCTCAGGTTGCCTACGCACTGACGAGCGAAGTCTTTCTGTTTTCGTTCCATTCCAGCACCGAGATCGTCAATGCCGGCAACATCGTGAGCGATACCACTGCCGCGCCCAGAATGCCAAAGAGTACGATTGCACCGACGCCACGATATAGCTCCGTTCCGGCGCCGGGAATAAACACCAGCGGAGAGAGCCCGCATATCGTCGTGAGCGTCGACATTGCGATGGGCCGCAGGCGCGAGGCGACCGCATCCCGAACCGCGTCGATCGCTGAGGAGCGCTCTTCTTTCATACGCTGCATTGCGCGATCGACAATGAGAATAGGGTTGTTGACGACTGTGCCCATCAAGATCAGGAAGCCCAGCATGGAGATCATATCGAATGATTGATGCAGGTCGCCCAGTCCCAGCCACCCCAGCAGGGCGCCCACGAGGTTCAGCAATGCAAGACCGACAATACCGCCCGCGATGCCAAGCGGAATCGTCGTCATAATCAGCAGCGGGTATCCCCAGTGCTTGAAGATCGCAACCAGCAATAGATACACGATGATGAGCGCGACCGGCAGATTCGCGGCGAGCGCCGCCTTGGTGGCATCAAGCTGATCGCTGGCGCCGGAGATATCGATGTTGACGCTTGCTGGAAAGGCACCGGACTCTCTCAGATATGCAACAACGTCGTTGCGAACGATCTCGACGCCTTTCTCGAGTGGAATGGAAGCTGGCGGTATTATATTGAGCGTTACCGTTCGTTGACCGTTGATGCGCCGGACTGAGTTCGTGTCCACCGTCTCGTGAATCGCTGCAATTGCGTCCAGTGGCAGGATGCTGCCCTGCGGCGTATAGATGGGCATCCCGCCGAGACTGTCTACATCTGCGTGGCCGCCCGAGGTGCCATAAAGATACATGTCGATTTTGTCATCAGACTCGAAGTACTCGTCGACGAACGCACCGTCGGTGAGAGCCGCGACCGTGTAGCCGACTTCGCTTGCGGCGAGACCGAGTTCTGCCGCGCGCGCCCAGTCGGGTCGAACCTCGAGCAATGGTTGCGACAGGGCGAGCGAAGACGGGCTGGACTGTATTCGAGGATTGCCAAAGACCTCCTCCGCCCGGCGGTACGTCGCCAATGCCGCATCGTAGATAACGCCGAGATTCGGACCGGAGACATCCAGGTTGATGCTACGCGTTCCGCCATCGTTGCTGGAGATGATTGAGCCACGCGCGGCGAACGCACGCATTCCTGGATACTGCCGGTACCGCTCGGTGATTGCATCCATCAGCTCGTCGATGTCGGCGTGCCGCACCGGTTCCGATATGATGCGAAACCCGTCAGCCGATATGCGCGTGTTCAGATACTTGATCGCCGGTACCTTGGTCTCGCCGCGATCAAAGCGCTGGGGATCATCGCCAACGAATTGCAGGAAATAATCCTGCACGTCGAGGCCGATCTCTTTCATCGTTTCGATGTTATAGCCGGGCGGCGCGCTCATCGATGCAAACGTCTTTGGCTCTTCGCCCTCCGGCAAGTACTCGGCCGGCGGCGTAAGTAACAGAATAACGGCGGCGCTTGTGGCAACCGTGATACCGATTGTCAATCGTCGCTGTTTGCGCGTGGCAATCAAGCCATCTATACGTGCGAGCATTCGCTCGCCGAAAGCACCAGCCGCGTGCGAGCGACTTTCGGTGCCGAACGATAATCGTGCACTGGCCGTTGGAATCAGCGTGATGGCAACCAGCATCGAAGCGAGTATCGAAGCAGAAATCGCAATCGCAACATCGGAATAGAGCTGGCCTGCTTCTTCGCGTATGAACAGGATCGGCAGGAAAACAAGGATCGTTGTCAGCGTCGAGGCCAGCACAGCCGTCCAGACACTCTTGACGCCTTCGACCGCCGCGCGGAACCGATCAAGGCCCTGTCTTCGCTTGAGCTCAATGCTTTCTATTACGACAATGCTGTTGTCGAGCGTCATGCCAATCGCGAAGGCGACCCCGGCCAGCGAAATGACATTGATCGTGCGGCCCGTTGCAAGCAACCCGATGAACGCCGCGATCGTACAGACCGGAATGCCCAGTACGCCGACCGCAGTGGCACGCGCAGACTTGAGGAACAGGAACATCACGGCAGTTGCAAAGAGCGCGCCAAGCGACAGATTCAGCCAAACGTTGCGGATCGACGCCTCTACGTAGCCGGCATCTTCAGCCATCAGCTGCATACGCATGCCGTTGGGCTGCAGGACATCCCGGTTCACTAGCTCGACCGCGTCGAGCATCGCGTACTTGATGTCGATGACGTTCGAACCTGCCTCGCGATTAACCGAAGTAAAGAGGATCGGCTCTCCGTTGAAATAAGCGTAATTCTGTATCTCGGAATGGTCCAACTCGACGAGGGCGACATCGCCCAGGCGAATCAGCGAATCACCGCGCCGATCGATTATCAGGTCTTTAAGCGATTCGACCGATTCGAATCGGCCAATCGTCCGCAGCAGATAGCGTCGCTTGCCGCTATCTACCTCGCCGCCCGATACATCACGATTGCGAGCCCGGATCGCGTTACGCAAGTCGAGAATCGTGAGCTGACGGTCTGCCAGTCGTGTCGGGTCCACCAGTATTTTGATCTGGCGCTCAGCGCCGCCGGATACATTGACTTGCGATACGCCGGGCACTCCGGACAGGCGTGTGCGCACGTTGTCTACGACAAAGTCGCGCATCATGACCATATTGATGTTGCGCGGGTTTCCAGGTAGCGGCGATATTGCGAAATACATGAAAGAGTTCGCCGAGAACGAGTTGGCAAATACTCGCGGCTCGTCGACATTCTCAGGATAGGACGGCACCTGGTTCAGTGCGTTGTTCACCTCGATCAGTGTTTGCGTCATGTCAACGCCAAACGGAAAGTCGAGCTCGATAACCGCTCTTCCTCTGGATGCCGTGGATTCAAGCCGTTGCATGTAGGGCAGGGTGCGAAGGTATTCCTCTTGCTCTATCAGGATTTCCTTTTCAACGTCTTGCGGGGTTGCGCCAGGCCACGACGTCTGGATTGATACCGTTCGTACTTCGAGATCCGGAATCATTTGCACGGGAACGCGAATCGCCGCGAGAACGCCCAGTACGGAGATGATCAGCGCCACCACTGTCATGAGGATGCCGTTGCGTACGAAGGTCTCGAACATGACTAGGGACTACCTTTCAGGATCGATACCGTTTGGCCTTCCTGCAGCATTTCGTTTCCACGGACCACGACGAGATCACCGGCGGAGAGTCCGCTCGAGATTTCCACGACACCGGCAAATTCCAATCCTGTGCGCACGACCTGCTCGCGAACGACAGGAATTTCGCCGTCGGGGTCGACGACCCAGACGGTCACCCGCCCGTCCGGAAAGCGCAGAATTGAGTCCCTCGAAACCGCGATTCCGTCGCGGCCGGTGTCGACCTTGAGTTTGCCGCGGACCGACATGCCCGGCGTAATCGTGAGCGGATCGTCGGCCTCCATGCTATCAGTAAGAACCCTGATCAGGAATGTCCGGGCACCAGGGCTCTTGATCGGCACAATCGTATCGACGCGACCCGAAACCGAGCGATCCGGCAACGCATCGAGCGTGATTTCGACAGGGGTTTGCGGCGATATCACGGCGAAACTCTCCTGTCCGACACGAAAATCGAATCGCAGGTTATCGGTTGCGACCAGCTCGAGCAGTCCGTCGCCAGGATTCACCCACTCACCCAACTCGGCGAGGCGCTCACTAATAACCCCGGCGAACGGAGCCTTGAGCGTATGTCGTTCGACGATGGCCCGCTGCTGACGGGCAGCTGCTTGCCACGCCGCGAGAGCCGCCTCGTCGCTCGTCACCTCCGCCCGAAGCGATTCGATTTGCGTGCGTGCGATGCCGCGCTGGGCACCGACATTTTCCGCTTCGGTAAAACGTCGCCTGGCATCTTCAAGGGCAGTTTCACGCTGCCGCACCTCGGCAACTGCGCGTTCGAGCGCGAGTTGCGCCAATTCCGCATCCAGCTTAAGCAGTGCGTCACCGGTCTCGACGCGATGCCCCTCATCGATCATCAGCTCGGCAACGAGCCCAGCGACCGCGGTGCTTAGCACCGCCCTGCGTGGAGACGTTACAGTACCGGTTACATTGATCTGGTTGACAATTGAACGCTTCGAGACGGTTTCGACCTGCACCGGTACCTGCGCAAAAGCGGTAATCGACAAGAACGTAAGGAACAGTGTGGCCGCGGCGCGATGATGATCTGACATGAAGTCTTTCTCAAATGACAGAGCCAATAAATACAATTTCCGTTTCTTATTTACCGCCCGGTTCGTGAAGCTCGATCTACGGCCCTGAGCAGTCAGCACCGGGCACGAAACAATGTACAGGATAATGCGCAAACAGTAGCAGACGCTCGCGGGTAGCGGAACCAAAGGCAGCTTCGCCGTCTCAGTTCGGTGGATTCCCCCGGGCCTGCGCGCCCCTGATGGCACCTTCGATGAGGTTGAGCGCCGCCTGGCGGCTCACGCCGTCGGGATCGAGATTGAAGGACGGTGTGGATGCTATACCGAGTGCGACAGTCTTGGGGTTCCTGAACATCAATGTCAGTGCCGCGGCGAGGTCTTTGCTGCTCGGACCGCCGGCTACCGTCAGGTTATGCCCGGGTACCTCGGCCGGGTCGAGTACGTCCATATCGATGTGAACGTAGATCGCATCGACCCTGTCGGCGAGCCCATCCATCTGCTTTTTCAGGTTGGCGGACAGCTCACGAATGTCCTGCACAGAAAATTGCTGGACCTCATACTCCACAAAACGATCGGCCTCGAGTGGGTCCAGGTCACGTACCCCGCCCCAGACGATATCACTCATGAGCAATGGCTCTGCCAGCCCCGTTGTCCTGCGAATATTGTGCAGCGCATGTCCTGCAGCAACTGCCACGGGCATGCCGCCGAGCATTCCGGACAACGTGGTTTCCGGCGTATTGAAATCCCCATGCGCGTCGATAAAGACCAACCCGACGCGCCGCGCATTGCCGTCAGAATCGTATTTGAGTCCAGAAAGCATACCGAGCAAATCGTTACAGTTTGCCTCCAGGCCAATCGTAATCAGACCGTCCTGCAATCCTTCACGAACCGTATCGGCGAAATTTGCGTTCGCCAGTGCCATGCGATTCCACTCACCGTACTGGCGCGCCTGCTCTGCATTCAGGCGAACGTCCTGAATGGGTCGAATCAGCTCGCCGCCCCACTCGCCGATAAGGCGTTCGAGCCCCGCAGCGTGAATGTAGTCAGGGTTGGTAGAAAGCTCCGGAGAGTTGCGCGCGCCGCCGTACGGGTTCTTGATGACATCGACCTTGACCGCCGCATTCGCGGCGAGCGAAGAACTGGCGCCCAAGACGGCAATCAGAAAAAAGCGATTGAGTTTCACGATTAAATCCCCTTGAATTCCTGCAACGATGATGCCGATTGGAATCGAGTGACTGAAACTATCTAAAAGATGCAGGCCAATATTACGTGGAGTTTGCGTGACTTGGCTGAAAATCTACGTGGTCAGCTAGATCCATCGCATGGAGAAATGTACTCTGATCCCATTATCCAGGAATCATCATGTCTTTGATCGGCAACATCGTATTCTTCGTTTTTGGCGGGTTCATAATCTTCCTCGGCTATGTTCTCGGTGGCATCTTGTTGTGCCTGACGATCATAGGCATTCCGTTCGGCTTTATGTGTTTCAGGCTCGCCGGCAGCGTCATCGCGCCATTCGGACGCGAGGTGCGTGAGACGGAACCACCGGGCGGCGCGCTTTCGCTGATCATGAACATCATCTGGATCATTCTCCCGGGCCTCGAACTTGCCATCATGCACCTGGTTCTCGCATTGTTGTTTGCGTTAACGATCGTTGGCTTTCCGATCGCGGTACAGCACATGAAACTTGTACCGATGGCGTTGCTGCCGTTTGGGCATGTCATGCGTGAGTTGAAATAGAACCGGTATTCGAATTAGCGTCGGCTATTGAGTAGCTCGTAGCCAATTGCTGCCGCGACCAGGAATGTGGCGCCGGCGAAAGCCGCCCATCACCGGTCCGAACATGACCAGGACGTTGATCGCCGGGTCGGTGGGCCGACGGTAGATCCACGGACTGCGGAGGATGCGGCGGGCCAGCAGCTAACGGTCGCCGATGCTGGCGGTAACGCATCCCCGGTTGCAGCATTTTCGTACGAATGCAATGCCCGCAGCTGTCTATTTGATTCGTCCGGCTCAAGCGACGACGTCGACATCGTCGGCTGGAGCTGGAACTTCGGTGACGGGTCCACCTCGTCCGATGAAAACGCAGCGCACACGTATGCGTTGCAGGGCAACTACACGGTGATGCTCACCGTTGCCGATGCGGAAAATGAGACTGATACCGTCAGCGCCACGTTCCGCGTGAAAAATCGCGGTAACACATCCGGTTCGGTGGGCGGAGACGGCGGAACGACGAAGACGGCCTCGGAGAAGGGTCGCAAGAAGTGCTCTGACGGCATTGACAATGACGATGACGGATTGATCGACGGTGCGGATCCGGATGGTTGACTGCGCGTCTCGCGGCCAGTATTTCTAAAAACTTCGGTTCGACCCCTGTTTACGAGCGCTCGTCCGTTACAAAGCGCTTGAAGAAATCCGACACGGACACCGTCGCCAGGTCGGTCAGCTCGCCGGCATCGAAATACGATCCGTGGCAGGAACCGCACTGCTCGAACCAGATATGCGGTTGCTCGGGATCGACCAGTCGAATCATCGAGCCAGCGCAGCGCGGGCATCGATAGCGTTCGATTTTGTTCTGCTCCTTGCCGATCGTTACGTCGCCAATGTCGAGTACCGCGGCCGCCTGCTTGTTGCGCAGCTTGCTGAGCTCGCCGGCATCAAACCACAGGCCGTGGCAAGCCGAGCAGCGATCGACCTCTGTGCCGTCGATCATGATCTGCTGCATGTCGGATCGGCACTTGGGACAACGCATCTCACCGGAAAAGTACATGCCGGCGCCAGTCGTGCTCATGCCAACCGTGTAGCTCGGCGCACGTTTACGAGCGCTTGTCCTTTCCGGGTTATGTCGATGGAACAAAATGATCCCGATCATCGCTGCGGTGACGGCGCCGAGCAGCAGGTAGGCCTCGACGTACGACGTTTGCTCGGCGATCAGTCCATAGGTCTTCGAGCCAGCCGACGCGCCAAGATTAGCCAGCGACATGTAAATGGCGAACTGCGTCGCGGACGTCCCGCTGGAGCAGATCGTCATCGCCAGCGCGATCATGCACACCATCGTCACCGGGCCGAGCATCACCCAGGCCGCCAGCATCACTTTGACGTAGGTCGCGTTCTCCCACAGGTACTGCGTCTCTGCGAGAAGGAATGCGTGAATTGCAACCAGCGATATGGTCAGCACCAGCATTCGCTTGGCGCCGAAGCGATCGATCATCGGGCCCAGCACCAACGCCGCTGCGGCACCGGCGAGCCCCATGACGGCAACGAGCTGCGACCACTGCGGCGTCGTAAAACCGAACAGGTTGATTGCCGCGATGGGCATCAGCGCGTGACCGTAGCCGCCAATGAAACCGTCGAAGATCATGATTGCCATCAGGATCAGGCTGACGCGGGTCCATAGCACCGCGTTCAGGCCTTTCATCAGCTCCGCGATCGACTTGGCGGCACGCCGCTCGGACATCGCCTCGCCGGAACTCCACGGCAGGCGGCGCTCGCCACGACGCTCCATCGTCAGCATAAAGCCGAGCAATACAACGGCCTGCACGGCCGCGGCGGTCATCGCCGTGACGCCCAGGCCGAACTGCACCAGCATAACGCCGGTCACGGCCGACGTGGTTCCCCAGCCGATGGCCTTGCCGAACACCATGAAGCCGTTCAGGCGACCTTGCTCGTTGACGGGCGTGACGTCAATCGACATGCCGTCCACCGCCACATCCTGCGTCGCTGCGAACACATTGATGAGGAGGCCGAGAATCATCAACAGGCCAATCTGTTCGGCCGGGTTATCGACGAGGACAAGGCCGAAAAACGACAGCGTCATGCCGAGCTGTGCGCCCAGCACCCAGGGTCGCCGCCTGCCCATAGCCAGGAACTGGTAGCGGTCCATCAGTGGCCCGGACAACAGTTTGAAGGCCCACGGCAGGATGATGACGGCCAGGAAGGATGCGATTTCGCCAGCCCCGACCCCCTTGCTCGCCAGCCAGGCGGGCACGGCAATGTTCATCAGGCCGTAGGGAATTCCCTGTGCAAAATACATGGATGAGCCGGCTGCGTAACGCATGCGCGAGCTTTCCGCGAGAACCCAGTTGATTGTCATTGTTATTTTCCCGAGTCAGTTCGAACGGAATGATAACCCGGCGAGTCCGATATGGCACCTGCCGTGTGTTGAGTTTCTACTCGTGCTCTTAGGTGAATACAGTGACCCAGGGAACGGAAACGGATCAGTGGGCGTTCCGGCAACCCGCGTGTCGCCTATACGATGATCGTGTGACTCCGGACTTGTCGGCGCCGTTGGCGTGGTATTGCCGTTGTTGCCGACCACGCCGTTCCTGCGGGCCCCTACATCTGCATCTCAATCGGGTAGACTGATCGTTTAACCTACCGGATCCGAGTAATGGCCGAAAAACACCTGCCCGTCCTGTTCACACTGTTCGTCGTCGCTGCCTGCGGTCCCGCGACGGACGAAGCGCCGCGAATCGAAGCGGAGCGTCTGTCCAACATCGTTAAGGTGCTCGCGTCTGATGAGTTCGAAGGCCGGGCACCCGGCACGGCGGGCGAACAAAAGACCGTCGCTTATCTGATCGGTGAGTTCGAGAAAGCGGGGGTGGAGCCGGGCGGAGAAAACGGCGGCTGGACGCAGTCCGTTCCGCTTTTCCACACGCTGATCGAGGATCCGCCACCGCTAACGATCGCAGTCGCGGATGAGCTGCTCGAGTTGCAGCAGGCGGCTGATCTGGAAGTCAGCACGGTGAGGCCCCTCGAGAAGGTAATTATCAAGAGCGCGCCGGTTGTTTTCGTGGGATTCGGCGTCAGCGCGCCGGAACGCGACTGGGATGACTTCGGCGACATCGATCTCGAAGGCAAAGTCGCCTTGTTCCTGGTGAACGACCCGGACTTTGCGGCGTCGCCCGATGAACCCGTTGCCGGCGTCTTCGGCAATCGGCGCATGACGTATTACGGCCGCTGGACCTACAAGTTCGAAGAAGCGGCGCGGCGCGGCGCAGTCGCTGCGCTCGTGATCCACGAAACCGAAGCAGCGGGTTATGGCTGGAACGTCGCCTCATCGTCGCCGGGAGAGAATTACTCGATCGTGCGAGCCGATGACGCGGCTACGCCCGTGACGCTGCAGGGCTGGCTGCATTACGATGCCGCGACGCGGCTCTTCGCAGCGGCGGGCCTCGATCTCGAAGCGCAGCGCGTTGCTGCAAGAGGCCGTGATTTCCGGGCGTTCGAGTTGCCGCGCGCCACCTTCAACGCCGACCTGTCTGTGTCGGTGGAGACGATTGAAAGCCTGAATGTGCTCGCCAAGCTGCCGGGCAGCAGTCGTCCCGATGAAACGATCATGTTGTCGGCGCACTGGGATGCCTACGGGCTTGGAGAACCGGATGCCGATGGCCGGCGCGTTCGTCCGGGCGCCAACGATGACGCATTGGGCACGGCAGGTGTTATCGAATTGGCCCGGGTGCTGAAAGCCGGGCCTCCGCTCGCGAGATCGGTCGTGTTTGCGGCGTGGACGGCGGAGGAGAGCGGCCTGCTGGGATCGGAGGCCTACGCGGCCGAGCCGATCTATCCGCTTGAGAAAACAGCGGCGAACCTGACGCTGGATATACTGCAAACCGCGGGCCTGGCGCGGGACGTCATATTGGTCGGGGAAGGTCAGAGCGAACTCGAGGACGATCTCGAACGCGCGGCTGCAAGACAGGGCCGCGTTGTGACACCCGAGAATCTTCCGGAGAACGGGTTGTTCTTTCGCGCCGACCACTTTTCAATTGCCAGGCGCGGTGTCCCCGTTCTGCTAATCATGGGCATCGCCGGCGGTTCGGACCTGGTCGAGGGTGGCCGCGCAGCCGGCGATCAGTGGATCGCCGATTACATCGCCAATTGCTATCACCAGACCTGCGACGCCTGGGACCCCGACTGGAATCTCGCGGGCGCTGTGCAGGATATCGAGCTGTTCAGGACAATCGTCGAGGACCTCGGCAACTCATCGCGCTGGCCCGAGTGGAAGGCAGGATCGGAATTCAAGGCTATCCGGGATACAAGCGCGGATGCTCGCCGGGCCATGGATTAATTAACCTGACACCAGATTCGAAAGCGTAATTCCATGAAGATATGGGTTGATGCGGATGCCTGTCCGGTGGTCGCCAGGGATATACTGTACCGAGCTGCTGATCGGACGGGTACTCAGGTGGTGCTGGTCGCCAACCAGCCACTTAGCACACCGTATTCGAAAAACATTAAATCCCTTCAGGTGCCAAAGGGCTTCGATGTGGCCGACGACGAAATCGTCAAACGGGTCGAGGCGGGCGACCTCGTCATCACCAGTGATATCCCCCTGGCGGCCGAAGTCATCGCGAAAGATGCCCATGCACTCAGTCCGCGCGGCGAGCTTCACACCAAAGAGAACATCGGTGCGAAGCTCAACATGCGTGATTTCATGGATACTATGCGATCGAGCGGCGTCGAAATGGGTGGTGGACCCGATGCCTATAGCCAGCGAGACAAACAGGCGTTTGCAAACAATCTCGATCGTTTCCTGACGCGATACGGTAACGATTGCTAGTGCATCAGTTAACTGTGATTCGCATTAATGGGGGTCGAACGGATGTGTTGAGAAGATCTCGGTTCGACCCCTGACTCATGCTGATGCACTCGCATTGGGCTACATGTAGTCTACGGGCATGACCACAATGACGGCCGTCATCCTGGCACTGCGCATACTGGCTGTGTCCCAGGTATTACTTTCAGCGATAGCGATTGCAATTTCGCCAAATCCTTATCGCACACGCTTCCTTGGCATAGCACTTGTAATAGGCGCCGTTTCCTACCTGATTTCATCGCCCGTTTTCAGCGAGATTAATGTGGAGGTTGAGCCATGGCTTGTTTTGCCGGCCGATGCTATTCCACCTTTGCTGTTTTTTTTCACCTGGGATCTGTTCGAGGATGACAAAAAGGCGCCGTTATCCGCATGGTTAATTGCGGCAATCTACCTCCTGGCAGCGGTATGGATGGGGATCGAGAGAGAGCTAACGGGTGGCACGGCGAACATTTACCTCTTGGTGCCCGTTCAGCTGATCAAGCTGGGATTTGCCGTCGGTGCAATAGTCATCGTCTGGCGCGGTCGAGAAAACGATGTTGTAGAGAGTCGATTGAAACTACGCCGCGTCTTTGCCGCCAGCATCGGCATCATCGTTGCAGCGGTCGTGGCAACCGAGCTGGTCACGGGATGGAACGTACCCGAAATAGTTGAGTTATTCGGAATGGCCGGGATTTTCATTGCAACCCTGATGATCAACCTGTCTTTCCTGCGGCTTAACCCGACCTTTGTTCTGCGGGAATCCCAGCCCCTGCCGTTGGTGTCGGCCGAAAAAACGCCGCTTGTTGACGCGCTCAATAAGGCAATGATTGAAGGCTGCGCCTATACAAATCATGACCTGCGCATCGCGGACCTTGCAGCAAGCCTGAAGGTGCCGGAGTATCAGCTGCGCCGTACGATCAACCGCAATCTCGGCTTTCAAAACTTTAATCAGTTCGTCAACCGCTATCGTGTCGAAGAAGCTGCGCGACGATTGCTCGCTGAGCCAAGAACCCCGGTGCTTACCATCGCTTTAGACGTCGGTTTTCGCTCGATCTCGTCCTTCAATACCGCCTTTCGGGCTCATTACGAGAAGACGCCGACAAACTACCGAAAGAGCAGGCTGGCGGATTCTTAGAAGAGCTATCGGATTTTGAAATTCGTCAGAAGCTGAAACGTTTTCGGGAGAATCGGAGGCGCCCATAAGCGTGTAATACCCATTGTTGTTTCACAGGAGTATGACGATGGGACACGCGATTCGCGACGCGCATCGAACCAGCGATCTCGCCATCCGGGAGAGGCGTGCAGATCTGGACTGGATGCGTGTGATCGCTTTTTGGCTGTTGATCTACTACCACGCGGCGATAGCCTTCATGCCGGGTGGCATTCCCATGATTCAAAACGCCGATTCAAGCCCTTTGCTGCAGGTAATGGCCGGCTTCCTGCACGAGTTCAGGCTGGCTCTGCTATTCCTCATCTCTGGTGTCGGCGTGTCGTTTGCGCTTCGGCATCGAAACAAAGCCGTATTTATGCAGGATCGCGCGGTGCGATTGCTCGTGCCACTGGTTTTCGGCGTCCTGGTCATCGTGCCACCGATGATATTCCTCGAGAAACAGTTCGTTGGCGCGTTCACCGGCTCATTCGCCGAGTTCTATCCAAAGTTCTTCACCGAGGGCGTGTACCCTCGCGGCAACCTGAGCTGGCATCACTATTGGTTCATCGTCTATCTGTACCTGTTTTGCGTGCTGGGCTGGCCGATATTCGCGTACTTCAAGTGCTCTGCCGGACTGCGGCAACTCGCGCGCTGGTCGCCCATACTTTCGCGAGGAGGTTTCTTGTACCTGGCGATCGTTCCCCTTGCCGTCGTCGAGAGCCTGTTGCGAGCGTGGTTTCCGGGATTTCCAGACCTGATCCACGATTGGGCGAACTTCGGTCACTGGTTCATGATTTTTATAGCCGGGTTCTTGCTGGCTTCGAGCCGGCCGCTGCTGGATCGAACGCAGCAATTGCGGGGCCTTTCTTTCGCGTTAGCGCTGATCACCACCGTGGCCTTGTTCGCGCAGTTCTGGTTGCCCGAGAAGGGACATTTCTCGCCTTTCGTAAATGGGGAAGCCGATATTGCAGCCTATATCTGGTTCTGCGTATTGCGGGTAGCCAACGTCTGGTTCTGGCTGTCGGCTTGCCTGGGTTTCGCGGGACGTTACCTGCAACGCCCAAGCCGCCTCCTGACGTATCTCAACGGCGCGGTTTACCCGTTATTTTGTTTACACTTAACTATCATTGTCGCGCTGGGTTATTTGGTTGTCCCTCTTGATTGGTCGATATTGACAAAGTACCTGGCTATTACGACCGGGACGATCGTCCTGTCGCTCGGTAGCTACGAACTATTATTGCGAAGAACTGCCTGGCTGCGACCGCTCGTGGGGTTGAAACCCCGAAAGGTCCGGAAATCCAATCTTGCGTCGACTGTTATGAGCGATAAATGCGGTGTCCCCTGATTCACATTGCCAATCGATCCGCTCCGGCGACCTATCTTCTCGATCTTTCCTCGCCGGATTGCCAATTGGCGCTTTTCAGTTATCAGGTTGTCTTGCTAAAACCATGCTTTCAACGGGCCAGGCTGCGCAAGTAGTCTTCCATCGTCATCATGCCCGGATGCTGCTTGCGAAGCGCCGCGACATCCACGCTGTAGCCGACGGCGTCGAACCAGCGGCTCATCGTCGCCATTTCCTCACCGGCAAGTGCCTCGTAATCCGCCCAGTTGATCTGCTCGGCCTTGACTGGTTGCCCCGTGATCTCTGTCAATACCTCGCAGATTCTGACAAGCGATATTTCATCCGCCGCGATATCGAGCGCAACGCCGTTCCATCGGCCCGGTGCATCGAAGGCGTCGGCGACAAATCTCGCTATGTCCCGTACCGAGATGTATTGATGTAACCGTTCCGGATTACCGGCGGTCACGATGCGGCCAGCGATTACATCGTCACTGTCAAGGGACCAGTTTTCCATGAATGAAACCGGGCGTACAACGGCATGATCCAGCCCGCTCTCTCGCAGGTATTTCTCGACTTCCCATTTGCTGTCAAAATGCGGGATATTGGTTGCCTGATCGGCGCTGGCGACTGAAGAAAAGACAAAAAAGGAGATCTCGGCACGCACGGCCGCATCGACCAGGTTGCGTCCGTGCGCTACTTCTTGCTCGTAACCGTGCTCCCAAAAATCCGTAACGGCGAAGATACCGTCGGCGCCTTCGAGAGCGGCATCCAACGATGCGGCATCATCGAAGTCTCCCCGGAACAATTCGACATCGAGTTCGGTCAACGCAAGTGCCCTCTGGCTTTCCGGATTGCGCGTCAAACCGCGGACGGAATAGCCGCGACGCAATAGTTCCCGGGCCACCGCGCCGCCCTGGCGACCCGTAACGCCGGTGACAAGGATCGTTTCAGACGATGTATCAATGACAGAGGACGATCTTCCCGCGCACGCAACCGGATTCAACAGAAACAGAACCAATAACAGATAGAAAACTTGGCGCATCGTATGAATCCTGCGGTGTGGGGTTATTTCGGGACGGGCTGCAGCCCGAGCGGCCGGCGCACATGTTTGTCAGCGGTTCGCCAGGCAGTCAGGTCGGAACGTGCACGGCTCGCGATGTCTGCAGGCACATCTTGCAGCTTGTCGATGGACCGCTGCAAATCGGCCATCGTCGCAATCAGCGGGCTGTGGGGATCGACGATGCGTTCGACGTCGAGATCGTGACTTGAGATCCAGTCGAAAAGCGCAAGCCCGTTGGGCATTGCGGGTTTCACGGGCGTTCTGCGGCCGCCGAGGACGAACAGGTCGGCGGCGAAAAGTATCTTCTCCCTGGGCAGATAGGCGGCGAGCATGTACTCGCTGTGCGGCGTGGGCCCGATGTCCATGACATATAGTTCGCGGTCGCCGTCGTCGATGATGTATTGGTCGGTTACCTCAACTATCTCCGGTTTGCGGCCCAGTCGTTCTTCCACGTATTTCGTGACGGTGGCAGCGTGTTCCGGCGAAGCCAGGACTGTCGAACCGCGCATCGCGAAATCGTCGAGGCCATGTAAATGATCGTTGTGATGGTGTGACGCGAGTACGTATCGGAACGGCTTGTCCGGAATCCGTTCCCGCACGGCGTCGATCCTGCGCGTGACGTCGCCGCTGCTGCCGTCGAGTGCGACGAGAAAATCATCGAACTCGACGATCAGCTGATACATAACGCCTTCCCCGACAAAGTAAACGCCATCGGCAATCTCTTCGAGTCGAAAATCGCGTACGTCTTTTGCTTCGTTCGCCGTTTCGATGAAACTTTCGGGGATGTCGAGATACATTGTTATCGACTCGCCGAAACTGACGTGTGCGAGAGACGCCCGCCTGGCGACGTAGCCGTGTGCGCTTACCTCTACGCGAGTCGGGTAGTGAACTCCATCGGATGTGCGCCAGTCAGCGTAGCGAAAGTGTAACGGCACGTGACTGCCGTCGTAGTCGGTGTATCCGGATTCAAGGCCGTGGATCCGCCCGGAGTCGAGTTCGAACGAGATCTCGATCTCGTGGTCATTGTTGCGAATCACCTTCAAGATTTGCAGGTCCGTGTCGTGCTCCCGCCGTTGCCCTGTGTACTCTGTAAGCTCACGATGGTCTGTGAGCCAGCGCAGCAGGACCAGCGGCGACAGCACCATGGCATCCGCGATGGCGTCGTCGAATTCCAGGCTCGTCCGCCTGTAGCTGCGGTTGCGATAGTCGAGTCGATACGCTGTGGTTTCTCTGTAGACGGTCCCGGTAATCCACTCGTAGCCGCCGCCGCTGTCGTATCGGGCGTCTGCGTATCGACGCGAACCGAAATCGATCGCGTAAGCTTCCCATCGCCTGGCACGGTCCCAGGGCGGCACCGGCCCACGGCTCTCGAATACCTGTGAGTCGTCAAACGAACATTCTGTAACGACCGTTGTCATGCGCGCCAACCGGTCTCCGCCGTGCGCCGCGATCGCGCGATCAATAACCCGTGTGCCGCCCGTTTCGAGGTTATCGGCGTTATTCGCGCAGGCCGACAGCAACAGGGTGAGGCCGGTCAGCCACATGAGCTGCCGCGCTTTACCCGGGGCGCGCGATTGAAACGGGGCCGTGCTCAAAATCCGCGCAACCACTCTAGTGCGATGCGGAGGAAAGGCCCGGCATCGGCCCGTCCGCCTTCGTCACGAAACGCGTCGCCTTCACTCTCGAATAGCGTGAAGTGATGGTCCATCTGCGGGATCATCGCGAGACGTGCGAGACCGGGGTCGCGACGGTTGACGATTCGGATCACGGTCTCGTGGCCGGCACGGTTCTCGAACCAGTCGAACTCCCCCATGGTCATCAGGACCGGGACGTCGATCCGGCCCCACGCGGCTGTCCAGTCAGCCGTCTGTGCCTGGTGGTGAAACGCGAAGGCGCGTCCGTAATGATCCGTCGGCGAGGTGCCGATAATATCCGACCAGACGTCCGCCATGCTCGGGTCAGCCTCGATGATGTCGGGTGGATCCTGGCCCTCCAGCAGGTAGCGTGCATAGAAGGTCGCGTGCTCGTGCATGCGCTTGGCTATCTGCGTGGCATCGTCGCCGCCCCGTTCCATGGCGTTGCGATCGAAGGCGAGCATGCGCTCGAACCACGTCTTCGAGCCGCCGCCCCATCCGAGCACACCAATCACCCCCGGGGCCCCGGCCGCCACCTGTGCCGCCATGCGCGAGCCCATGCTGGCGCCGAACACGACGATTCTGTCTGTATCGAGATCGGCTCGCGAGGCCAATGCCGCGAGCGCGGCGCGATGGTCGGCGAGTTCCGTCTCGTAATCCAGCGCAGAACAGGGCGCGCCTTTGGAATCACCGATACCGCGTTTGTCGGTCCGCACGACGGCCCAGCCGGAATCGCGGATCAGCCCGCGCAACATCTGGGACCAGCCATCATTACGGTCCGGCTGAACCTCGACGGTGTCGCAGGAGAGCCACTGTACGAACAGGATGACGGGCGGCTTTTTGGTGCTTTCGGGTCGCGTAATAATCGTCCGCAGCCGGACCTCGCCACCAACATCGAGCGAGCCGTACTCGACTGCAATACCCGGGTAGGATTCGTCGTGAGCATCAGGCCGCCGCGGCAGGTCGGTTGCCAGGGCCCAGGTCGGAAGCAGAGAAAAAACCAGGAGACAGGTCAGAACGCGCATTTTCTTACCTCGTTCAGTACAGGCAATCGCGTCAAATAGTAACCGCAAAGATTGCTACAGTCTTGCCAAAGCTTGTCGTCTTGAGCGCTGCGGCTGTATATTACGCGCCAAGCGGGCACTATGAGGTACGGCGCAGATGCCAATCGAATATTCCATCGACGAGGGCCTGGGAGCCATTTTCACTACCGCGTCGGCGGTGCTGACGGAAGAAGAGCTTCTCGAACACAAGCGAAAAATCATCTCGGATCCGAAATTCCGACCGGGTCTCGTCGAGCTTTCAGATGTGCGAGCAATCTCAGAAGTGGCGATTTCGCCATCTGGTATTGAAAAGTTTGTGGAACAGGATGCATCGGATGCCGAACTACTGAAAGATTACAAGCTGGCCATCGTGGTGTCTGGAGCCCTTGAATATGGAATGGGCGTCATGTACGAAATGATGTCCTCCGAACAGAATCGGAATGTCCGAATATTCCGCGATTTGAACCCGGCGATGGATTGGCTCGGAATATCGAAAAAATAAGCCGTCGACATCAAAGCCCTTCAATCCCGGCATGATGTACTCGCTCCATGTGTCGAGATCAGCTAAGTGCTGGGGTGGTCATACGGGGCAGACCATCACTCGGCTGCGGCATCTCCGCCGAGGACCTCATCCAATAGCTCAACCAACTGATCCCGGTCGTAACTGTAGGGGCCCCACTGGTTCAGCTGCACGAGCTCGTTGAACTTCGTGCGGATGGTTGCCTCGTGTTCCTGCGCGTTGGGGACAACCACGTAGCGGCGCAGCGGCTTGTCGTCGAACAAGGCATGCATGAACGCTTCGGACACCTCATCGGGTTCCTTTAGGGACAGCTCACGCTCGGCCGTCGCTTCGTAGGCGGCTTGCATGTCGTCGGTCATCTCGCCGGCTGCAGCTTTTGCCTGGGTTATCTCACGCGCTACGCGGCTACGACGGATGTTCGACTTGTAGTTGCCGGGTTCAACGACGCTGACGACGACGCCGTGCGGCTCCATTTCGGTCGCCAGGGAGTCGGTATATGCCTCGATCCAGTGTTTGCTCCCGCTGTAGGCGCTGAAACCCGGGATTGCCGAGATCGTTCCAGCGATGGATCCCGTCGTCACGATGCGGCCCCTGGATTCGATAACCAGCGGCGCAAACGCCTTGGTCGTGCGGTAGACGCCTTCAACATTGACCGCGTAGACAAAGCTTTGATTCTCAATCGGCGTGTCGACAACCTGTCCGCGGCCGCCAACGCCGGCGTTGTTGACAAGCGCGTACAGCCCGGTGCCTTTTTCGCGGATCATCGCGACAACAGCGTCGACGTGCTCCTGGTTGGTGACGTCGAGTCTTACGGCCGTAACGTTGTCAATTGCATTCAGCGCCGCGAGATCCTCGTCTTTACGCGCGCCGGCGTAGACGTGATAGCCATTCTTGGCGAGCGTTTCGGTCAGGTTGCGGCCGATGCCGGTGCTGGCGCCGCTTACCAGGATCGACCTGTGACCGTCTGCCGCAACGGTAGGCGGTGCGGCAACAATAAAAATGACCGCAGCGACGATGCGGAAAAGCTTATTCATGGCGTTTACCTGTTGTTATTGACGACGACACTAGCACAATCAGCTGCGCTTTAGTCCGCGCTGACACTGTCGCCAGCTGTCAGTCATTTCCCACGAATATATCCAGCGGCAGTACCGCGGTCACGCCGACGTTCGGCACGTCGACCAGCTGACCGATACGCATGTCCACCGCGACGCTCGCGATCATGTAAGCCTGCGTCCGGTCATAGCCGTATTCCGACATGATGTAGTCGATAATGGCCGCGAGAGCATTTCGCGCCGCGAGATTGATATCGCTCGACAGGTTGCTCAAGCCTGCAATCTTCGGCGAGTCCAGGTAGGCAAGGTCCGCCGGTACGCTGCCTTTTTCCTTTAGCGGGAAGCCGGTGACGGCATAGAAGCGCTTCGACGGGATCCCGAGCACCGAAGCCGGACCTTCGTAGTGGGGGCCGCGGGACAGGTCGGGCGGGTCTTCGACAACGCGGGTGGTGACGGTCATCCGGCCGCCCATCTCGATGGCCGTGCCCGCCACCTCGCCATCGCCCTGCGCGTAGTGGAAGTCGCCGACCGCGAGCCCACAGCCGTCGATGAAACAAGGCAGGTAGACGGTTGTACCGGTAGTAATGTAGCGGATGTCCATGTTGCCGCCGTGCTCCCGCGGCGGGATCGTGCGCAGGCACTCTGCCGCTCTTGTTCCTTCCGCTCCGCATACCGACGCCGGCTCCGCCTCATCCGGGTCCGGATTCAGCACGACGCCGCCCGATTCGAGCAGCTGTGTCTCCCGCGCCAGCACCTCGGCGACCAGCGCCGGCCCGGGCAGCGTTGTCACGACGCCGGGAAAACTCGCGTTCGGGATGCGCACACCGGGGAGTGCATCGCTGACCGCATATTTGTCGTTGATGCGCCAGACGATAAAGCGCTCGTCGGTACCGAACTGGTCGCCGGCAAAGCCGAATGGTCCGGCTTCGGTCCAGCCGACCTTGTCAGGCTCGAATGCCTCGATTGTAACCGCCAGCACGTCGCCCGCTTTGGCGCCGTTGATGAAGACCGGGCCGGTGAGCGCATGGACGATGCCGATTCCTTCCCGCGGCATGGACTTGGCGCTCGAAAATTCGTCCGGATCGAGCGTCAGGTCAAAGGCATCGCGGCCGACGAATACGATGCGTTCACCGGGATCGGCATTCGCAACCGTCGGGATGTCGGGATGCAGGCGGTTAATACAGGCCGGATCGTCGGCGCAGCTTACGCCGCGGTCCCCGACTACGATGTCGGCGGCAGCGTTCGCAAAAACTGCGAAGGTCGACAGCAGTCCAACGGAAAGAGAAATGGAAAAGCCAAAGTTCATACATACACCCCGCTGGTGTTGTTAGATTATGCCGGGGGGTCGAACGGACGTGTTGGACAACTGCAGTTCGACCCCTGTTTACTTATAGCTGCTTGCAGGCGCGTAACTGTCGCGTCAATGTGAGCAGCTCCGCAAGGTATTCCTCGCCCTGTTCCTTCGTGTAGGCATTCCCGCGCATCTCGAGGTCAATCGCGTCGATCGCATCCCGTGTTGTTTTTTCGCACGCGGCACGGTCCTCCGATACCGGTTCGGGTAGCGCTGATTCGTCGGACGTCGGCGCGGTTACGGATTCGTCGAAAGGATTGACGAAGTCGAAGACGTCATCGTCAGCAGCGGGTGTACTGCTTTCGCTATGACTTTCGCCGGCTTTGCTGCCGTTGTCGACATGCACGGCGGGCCCGGGGCACGGGGTTTCCTGAAAGGCGAACGTGCCATCTTCCAGCAAACAACGGTGGATCTCGGTCGCCGCTGCGACGCTCGTAGCAGCGAGCATCAAGATCACCATGCCGACGCGCGCGCCGGACCGTGCCCTCGATCGAGTCCTGGATGTGCCACAGTTTGTGCAACCACCTGCCATGGGGACACAGTCTACACTCGCCGGCGCTCGAAGCGAGGTTCTGGAAAGACCCCGGTTCGACCGCTGTTTATATAAGGTGTAAAATATTTGCCGATAAGCTCACCAGTTGTTCAATCGACGTGAACACGCCTAAAGACGCAGCGATTTCTGAGATGGCATACGGTCTCAGCGATGAGCTGTTTAGCAGGCTGGTCGTACTGCGACGCTGGTTTCACCAGCATCCCGAACTCGCGTTCGAAGAAGCAGATACTGCGCAGCGGATCATCAGGGAACTCGAACGCCTCAAGATAGATTACGATTATGCCGGCATTGGTCACGCCGTCATCGGCCACGTGGCGGGACTGGACTCCACCCGGCCCGTCATCGGCCTTCGTGCCGAAATGGATGCGCTGCCGGGTGACGAGACGACGGGCGTCGCGTACGCGTCGGTGAATCCGGGAAAGATGCATGCCTGCGGGCACGGCGCGCACATGGCTATGCTGATTGGTGCCGCGGAGCTGCTCTGTAACGACTCGCCACCAGGACCGGTACGGCTGATTTTTCAACCGGCCGAGGAAAGAGGCGGCGGCGCGAGGACCGCGATCGCGGACGGCGCGCTGCAAAACGTCGCAGCGATCTTCGCGGGTCACGTGACCCACGACTACCACACCGGTCAGATCATGGTTCGCGACGGCGTAGTTACGGCACAGTCGGATCGTTTCTCGATTCGCATCCGTGGCAGGGGAGGCCACGGGGCACGACCGCACGAGGCTGTCGACGCCGTCGTCATCAGCGGATTCCTCATTATTGCTTTGCAGACACTGGTGTCACGGGAAACCAATCCGTTCCATCCCACCGTTGTGACGATCGGCAAGATCCACGCGGGCTCGGCACCGAATGTGATCGCCGAAGAAGCGATACTCGAGGGATCGATACGAACCTCCAATCCGGATGTCCGACAACACATCCTGCGTGGCATCGAGCGAATGATCAGTGCGGCCGCCGAACTGCACAATGCGAAGATTACGGTGGAGTTCGGCGCAGGATACCCTCCGGTCATCAATGATCCCGCCGGCGCGGCGATTGCGCGAGAGGCGGCGAGCCGGATCGTCGGCGCCGATAACGTGGTTGGTTCGGAGCATCCCAGCATGGGGTCCGAGGACTTTTCCTTCTTCCTGGAGCACGTGCCCGGCGCATTCGTACGTTTTGGCGCTCGCGAAGAGCGTTGGGCCCCGGTGCCGCTGCACAGTCCGGCATTTGACATCGACGAGAAGGCGCTCGCCGTCGGCGCACGATTCTATGATCAGGTAGTCCGGACTGCGCATGGCAGAATCGGGGCCGAGTTCGATGGAGTTTAAGCGTTGTGCAAACCCAACCGTTGGCATCGAATGGGAACTTCAGCTGCTGGACGCCGAAACGCTCGACCTTCGGCCCGGCATCATGCCGCTCATGGAGCTTTATCCAGGCGGCGACTTTGTCAAACCCGAGTTTGTCCAGTCCTGCGTTGAGTTGACGAGCCCGGTTTCGGACACGACCGATGATGCGGTTCGGCATATCGGCCAGACCTCGTCGAAAGTCCTGCGACGCTGCGAGGAACTCGACATGACGGCGTGCGGCGCCGGCACGCATCCGTTTTGCCGACGGCTTGCACTCATCACACCGACGCCGCGGTATAGCCGCCTGGAGGAGTCGCACGGCATCCTCGCACATACGCAGATCACGTTCAGCACGCACGTACATGTCGGCATGCCCTCGGGCGACGACGCGATGCGCGCGATGTCGCGCCTGATACCGGCGCTGCCGGCGCTCATCGCGCTATCCGCCAACTCACCATTCTGGCGCGGGCACGAGACCGGGCACGCGGCATACCGACACCGTATCCTCGCGGCGGCAGCAACGTACGGGATACCGACTTCCTTCGGCTGCTGGGCGGATTTTGAGGGGTTTTATCACGCCGCAATCAGCGCCGGCATGATTGAGCATTTCAAGGACATCCACTGGGATATCCGCCCCCATCCCGATTTTGGCACCCTGGAGATCCGGGTCATGGACGCCGCATCGGGCCTGCAGGATGTGCACGCACTGGCGGCTTTCGCGCGCGTATTGGCGGTTTGCATGGCGCGTACTACGGACGGCGAGGTACGCCGGATTTTGCCGGCGACGCTGCCCGTCTGGGTCGAGCGTGAAAACCACTACCGTGCTGGTCGCATTGGCATCGACGCGGACTATATTTATAACGAAGAAGGCCGACGCCGACCGATAAGGGGTTTGATCGAAGACCTGATCGCGTTGTGTGGCCCGATCGCAGAAGAAATCGGCGAAAGCGAGGGCCTCCAGCTGGCAAGGGCAATGCTTGACGGCCGAATGGGCTACTCGGCGCAGCTCGATGTATTTTCCGCGACCGACTCAATGCACGCTGTCACCGCCGACCTCGCCCGGCGATTGCAGCAGCGACGCGGCTAACGCCGCAGGAGGTTCACCAGGGCGGTCAGGGCCGACTGCCGTTAACGGGTCGCATTGTTGTATGCACTACTGCTTATTTACGCGCCACCGGGAAAGCATCACCATGGCAGCAGGATGCAGAATCCGAGCTGGAGCCATATTGAGCACGACGCCGATATAGGCCTTCGCGCCAGGGCACCCTCTCGCGAAAGCCTGTTCGAGGCCATGGGCGAGGCGTTAACCGCAGTCGTTACGGATCCGGCGTCTGTCCGACTGGAGCGGCAGCTCGATATTCATTGCGAGGCACCGGATGATGCCTTACTGCTGGTCGATTGGCTGAACGCATTGATCTACGAAATGGCAACCCGTCGCATGATATTCGGAAGCTGGCGCGTGAAGTTCGACGGGCACAAGCTGGATGCGCGCGTCGAAGGCGAAACCGTGGATCGCGCGCGTCACCGTCCTGTGGTCGAAATCAAGGGAGCCACTTACACCGCGCTATCAGTCGAACAGGATTCGTCCGGTAACTGGCAGGCGCAGTGTGTCGTGGACGTGTAGGAGCGGGCAACGATGGACCTTAACCGGCTTGAACGTATCGATGAGTATCGCTGGCAGATCCCGGTCGACGGCCCGATGAACGTGCCCGGCGTGATCTTCGGTGATCAAGAGCAGATTCTGCAGATGGACGACAAGGTATACGAGCAGCTTCGTAACGTCACGCTGCTGCCAGGCCTCGTCGGCCCGGTCTATGCGATGCCCGACGCGCATTGGGGCTACGGCTTTCCGATCGGAGGCGTGGCGGCATTCGACGCGGAGGCCGACGGCGTCGTGTCCGCCGGTGGCGTGGGTTTCGACATCTCCTGCGGCGTCCGCACGCTTCACACGAAACTGACGACAGCACAGCTGGAGCCCGTTAAATCCGAGCTCGCCGATGCGCTGTACGCCGACATTCCCGTCGGCGTAGGCAGCGAGGGAGCGATCCGCCTCTCCAACGCGCAGATGGACGCGATGCTGTGCGGCGGTGCGCGATGGGCCGTGGAGCAAGGCTACGGCGTCAGCGAAGACCTGGATAGAACGGAGGAACGCGGTTGTATCGCAGACGCGAAGCCGGAAGCGGTCTCCGATCGCGCGAAGAAGCGACAGCGGCGCGAGATGGGCACGCTTGGCTCCGGTAATCATTATCTCGAGATTCAGCGCGTCGCCGAGGTGTTTGATGTCGCCATAGCGGCCGCTTATGGCCTGACAGCGGATGATATCGTCGTCAGCATACACTGCGGATCGCGCGGCCTCGGCCACCAGATTGGCACGGATTACCTGCGCGAGATGGCGTTGGCGGCAGGGGAATTCGGACTCGAGCTGCCGGACCGCGAACTGGCGTGTGCGCCGATCCTGTCAACGCTCGGCCAACGTTATCTTGGTGCCATGCGAGCAGGGATGAATTGTGCGCTCGCGAATCGCCAGATTATTACCCATCTCACACGGCAGGCGTTCGAGCGCTTGTTGCCCGACGCCCGGCTAACGATGTTGTACGACGTGTCGCACAATATCTGCAAGGTCGAGCGACACGTTATCGAGGGCGAGGAAAAAGAACTGTACGTTCATCGCAAGGGAGCGACACGTGCATTCGGGCCCGGCAGTCCGGATCTCGAGCCGGGCCTGCGATCGGTCGGCCAGCCTGTTTTGATTGGCGGTTCGATGGGCACGGGATCTTACGTATTAGCCGGCACGGTGGAGAGCGAAACGGCGGCGCTGAGTTCGGCTTGCCACGGCGCGGGGCGGTCGATGAGTCGGCGGCAGGCCCGGCGCCAGTTCCACGGGCGACAAATTGTCGATGGGCTTGCTGACCGAGGCATCGTCATTCGTAGCCCTTCTTCGCGTGGCGTGGCCGAAGAGGCGCCGCTGGCTTACAAGGACGTGAACCGCGTGGTGGATATCGCCGAGCGTGCCCACCTGTCGCGCAAGGTCGCTCGCCTCGAGCCGGTGGTCTGCATCAAGGGCTAAGTGTACCGGGGTCGAGCTGCAGTTTTTTAAATCGTGCTTCGACCCCTGATATTGGGAAAAAGTCATGAGCACATTCAACCGAACCCGACGTCGTATCCTAAGGGCAGCCGGAGCCACCACGCTGGCCTCTGTGTTTGGCGGTACTATGCTTGGCGCGTCTCGAATTTCAGGAGCTCAATCCGTGAAAACAATTCGCTGGGGTATTGTTGGCACAGGCGGCATCGCAAATTCGATGGCGGGCATGATCAAAATCGCGGACGCTTCCGATATTGGCGCCGTATCAAGCCGCCGCATGAAAACTGCACGGGAGTTCGCGAATGACCACGATGTGCCGATGGCCTTTGATTCCTGGCAGGAAATGATCGACTCGGACGCTGTCGACGCGATTTATGTTGCGACGCCGACCAGCGTCCGCGAGGAAATCTGCATCGCTGCGGCGAGAGGCGGCAAACACGTGCTCGGTGAAAAACCGTTTGCCAGCCTGCCGTCGGTAAAGCGCATTACGGAAGCATGCCGCGATAACGACGTGGCGTTCATGGACGGCACGCACTTTGTTCACCATCCGCGCACTCATGACATCAGGCGCAACCGGGAGAAGCGGCTGGGCTTTGTCTGGTCGGTCGCGTCGGCGTTTCAGTTTAATCTCACCGACCGCGGCAACATTCGCTTCAACCCCGAGCTCGAACCCATGGGAGCCATTGGCGATGCCGGCTGGTACAACATGCGTGCCGCGGTCGAATACCTGCCGCCCGATGTCCTACTGGATACGGTCAGCGCTCACCTGCGGCGCGACAGCGAAACGGGCGCGGCGATAAGCGGTACGGGCGTCCTTGATTTCACCGACGGCTCCACGTCAACCTGGAACTGCGGCTTCGACTCCGGCGCGCTCGTCATGGACCTCCGCATAACCGGCACGGAAGGTGTTATTAATATTGACGACTTCCTTGGCCAGAACCGCGATGGCTCGGCTGACTTTCTGTACCGCAAGGGCGGCTGGGGCAGCGTTACTTCCGAGGAAATCAACGTCCCCTCGGTTAAGCCGGGGGCTGCACTGATGTTCGAAGACATGGCGGCCGCCGCTGCGAATCCCTCATTTCGCGGCCAGTGGATGACGGCCACGGAACGTACCCAGGCATTGCTGGACGCGGTCTGGATAGTGTCGCTGCAAAGCGAGAAAGACGACTAGTCGATCGGCTGGTACCGGCCGACCTGACGATACAGGCGGGGCCCCATGGGCGACGAACTGCTGGTAAGCACTCTTGTGCCGCTATGGCTCAAAATTGCGTGGACCGCGATGGTTCTCGTCATCGTCATTATTTACTGGTGGCACCGCGGCCCGGCCAATTTCCTCTGGTTCTCCGACATCGCGCTCCTCGCGCTGGTGCCGGGTCTTTGGCTCGAGAGTTCGTTCATTGTCAGCCTGATGGCATGCATGGTGTTTGTTCCGGAGATCTTGTGGGGCGTGAGCTTCTTCGGACGGCTGCTGCACCTGCCGCGAGTGATTGGCCTTGCCGACTACATGTTTGACGAACCAAGTCCGCTGTGGCTGCGGGCGGTGTCTTTGTTCCACGTGCCGTTGCTGGCGGTGATCGTCTGGGGGACGTGGCGGCTTGGTTATGACCCCGGCGTCTATCCATGGGCGGTGCTGATTGCATGGCTCGTGCTGCCGCTGACGCGCTGGCTGACAGAGCCCGAAGACAACATCAATCATGTATACGAACTACCGGTCACTTTAGGCGTAAAGCTCACGCCGGTACAACACATGCTGGTGCAGATGACAGCGGCGGCGCTGCTGCTGCAGCTGCCGGGACACCTGCTGCTGCGGGCGCTATCCGGAAACTGACGACGGATTCGATATGCCGCCTGACCCGCATTCCCGCGTATCGCACGTGATCGAGATCCGCTTTTACGCGGAGCTGAACGACTTCCTGTCGCCGCAACGCCAGCAGCGCGCGTTCAACTATGCGTTTCACGGCACACCATCGGTCAAGGACACGATCGAGGCGATCGGCGTGCCGCACACCGAGGTGGATGTCATACTGGTTGACGGTTGCTCGGTCGGTTTCGAGCACCTGTTGCAGGGCGGCGAACGCGTCGCCGTTTACCCGGTCTTCGAGCGCTATGACGTCTCGCCGCTTACACGGCTGCGGCCGGCGCCGCTTAGGATCACACGATTCGTCGCCGACGTGCACCTGGGATTACTCGCACGACACTTGCGGCTGCTCGGTTTCGATACAGCCTGGGAACGTGACCTTGACGACGAGGCGATTGTGAAGATTGCCTGCGACGAACAACGAATCATCCTGACCCGGGACAAGGGCATATTGAAGAACGGGCGGGTGACACACGGTTACTGGCTGCGCAACACGGATCCGATAAGGCAACTCGAAGAAGTCATTCGCGCGATCGACCTCGGTCGCAACATCGAGCCGTACACGCGCTGCATGGAGTGCAATGGCGTCCTGCGGCAAGCGGACCGTTCGGCCGTGGCGCACTCCGTACCGCTACAGGTCTTTCTTGTCTACCGGGACTTCAGGCAATGCCGTCGCTGTCACCGTGTCTACTGGAGGGGGTCGCACCTCAAGCGGCTCGACAAGATCGTCGAGCGGGCCCGGAACGTCGCACCTCGCCAGCCGTAAATCGGGGCGCTCCGGCAACTGGAGTTCTTCGAAGCGGTATTTTTCCGGTCTTAACGATACGGGTCTGCGCTCCGACCATCATGCGAAGCGATGCAGACCGAGCGATACAGCGGCTGCACGGGTGCGGGCATACTCACGGCTCGTGAGCGAGCGGTTTAGCGCCGGATAATCGTTGGCCCGGTAACAGGGTCGGTACTGGTCCATGATGTTGACGTAGGTGTCAGTCGAGATCTCGTCGGCCAGGAATTCGAGCACCCGATCGGTTCCGGCCACGTCGTTCGGCAGTACGAGGTGTCGAACCAGCAGGCCCCGTTGTGCAATGCCGTTTGCGTCGACGACAAGATCACCGACCTGCCGGTGCATTTCTTTGACTGCGGCGCGATTCACTTCCACGTAGTTCCGCACGTGCGAGTAGCTGTGCGCTTTGTCGGAGTCGTCGTACTTCAGGTCCGGCATGTAGATATCGATGATGCCGTCCAGTAATCGGAGCGCTTCGAGGCTGTCGTAGCCGCCCGTGTTGTACACGAGCGGCAATCGGAGTCCCTTGTTCGCAGCGATGTCCACTGCCGCGATAATCTGCGCGACGACGTGGCTCGGCGTGACGAAGTTGATGTTGTGGCAGCCCTGGGCCTGCAGGCTGAGCATCATCGCCGCCAGCTGGTCCGGCTCGACTTTCCGGCCAAGGCCTTTCTGGCTGATATCCCAGTTCTGGCAATAGACGCATCGCAAGTTGCACCAGCTGAAGAAGATCGTGCCGGAGCCGAGGCTGCCGCGCAGCGGGTCCTCCTCGCCGTGATGCGGGCCGTGGCCGTGTACGATCGCGCGCCTGCCGGTCCGGCAAACGGCGCCCTTGATCGTGGCCCTGCGGTCGACGTGGCAGTAGCGAGCGCAAAGATCGCAGTCTTCCATGCGCTGCCAGGCGGCGGCAACGCGCATCGACAGTTCGCCGGATTCGGCGAGCGTGAGATAAGCCGGTTTCACTGTGTCCTATAGTACAGCCGGGCCGCAGCTGAGGGGCAGCCCGGCCGACCACCAATCTGGATGGCGAACTCAGTTCGCGGGCGTGAGCTTGAGCAAGCGCCCCTGGCTACTCCCGCGTTCATCCTCCAGTACCCACAGTGCGCCGTCAGGCCCCTGGGCGACACCGCGGATGCGTGCGCCCATCGGGTAGCGATTGACCTCGCGCGCTTCGTCGCCCCGGACTTCAAGACGCACGAGCGCCTCTGACGAGAGACCGGCGACAAGGAGATCACCATGCCAGTCGTCGAACAGCTTGCCGCTGTAGACCATGAGGCCACCCGGCGAAATGACGGGCGTCCACCAGACTGCGGGTTTCAGGTATTCCCGCCGGGTGTCGTGATCGGGAATGTCGCGGCCGTCGTAATGGTCACCGCTGGAGATGATCGGATAACCGTAATTGCCGCCGCGCACCACGCGGTTCAGTTCGTCGCCACCCGCTGGTCCCATCTCGATGACCCAGAGCTGGCCGTCGAGATCGATCGCGATGCCGAGCGGATTGCGGTGACCGATCGACCAGATCTGCCCGTAGACGCCCTCATCGTCGACGAGCGGGTCTTGATCGATGTAATTAACAAAGGGATTGTCGTCGGGAACGCTGCCATCGTCATTGAGGCGCAGTATCTTGCCGATGTTCGACTGCATGTCCTGCGCCGGCGTGAACTTCTGCCGGTCGCCCGATGATATCCAGAGGTAGCCGTCCTTATCGAACAACAGGCGATGACCGTAGTGGCCGAAGCCAACGACTTTCGGGTACTGCCGCCAGATAACCTCGGCGTCGGAGAGATAGCCGCCGCGCTCGGTTAGATTGAGTACCGCTCGTGTTACAGCGGCCCCACGAGTGCCACCGATGCCGCCTTCCGCATAGCTCAGGTAGATGAATCCGTTGTCGCCGAAGCCTGGATGCAGGGCAACGTCACCCAACCCGCCCTGTCCGCCGTAATCTACGTCCGGCATACCGCCCACAGGGCGAGACTTCTCGCCGTCCTGCGTCACGATATACAGGTTGCCTTTCTTTTCAGTAACCAGCATACGGCCATCGGGCAGGAACGCCAATGCCCAGGGCTCGTCGAACGATGTGACCGGCGACGCATCGAAAGGCAGGTCATCCTGAGCGCTGACATCTGTGCTCATCATCAGGAACACACTCAGTGCGCTGGCAAGAAGTCGATTGATTGTCATTGCGACGCTTTCCTTTGGGGTCTGCTTCAATGTTGCACATATTACCCTATCGCGACTTAACGGCGCGGTTCAGGCTCGCCTGACCCTGCAGGCATGGCTCATCACAAGCTCCTGCGCTCGGTGTAGTCAACATACCGCCGGCAGCGGTATTCGGCAGCGCGACATATCGCTGGATCGCCGGTATAGCGTTTCGCGTCGGAGTAATGGGTCTTGCATTGAAAACCGTGGATGATCCGGCCAAGACTTCGTTCCCCGCGCCCGGTACGGCCGTTTCCGCCCTGTACCTGCCGCTCGACCATACTTGATCTAAAGGACCGTTAATGACCCATAGCCAACCCTTGAATTGTTTAGAGAATTGGACGCTACACAGCATCAGTTAGCGCCGAAGATTGGGCTTTTCTGCGTATTTTCCCGGATTGACGGCGTTTTTCCACGGGCGATAATTATGATTGCGACAAAGGTAAATCTGGCGAAAGCCAGAGACACAAAGCCACGGGTCCTCGTTTCCTCCCGGAAGCCATGGAAGACTTCATGAAGGACCCAAGATCGCCGGGCTGCCGCAAGTGGCGGTTTGCAAGTTGGCAGGAGGCGGCCATGAGTGCCAGTATCGCTCCCAGGCAAAGACTCACATGTGCTCAACCCGGGTGTCCCATGAAAGTCCATAGGTACACGACGGAAGATCTGGCCGATCTGCTTATCAGGTTCATGGCAGGTGAGTCGCGCGACGAGCTGACTCCCGATGCCAAAGGGTATTCAGTTGGTGAGAACTGTCGATCCTGCGCCTGCAATGTCATGCATGGAAAACAGACCTATCATACTGAGTCCGAATGGCAGCACCTTGATGAGCTGGGCCGGCGGTATAACAGGCGGCACCGCCATCGCCGGGACTGGAAGGGATCCAGCCTAACATTCTGCAATCTCGGGTAGATCGGAACGGGTAAGACATCAGCTTCGGGTCAGTTGGTATGGCCCCGTCTTTCCGACAAGTTAAGAAAGTCCTCGACGGCAGCTATTGGCCGTTAGCTGCCGCTTGAAACAAATGAGCAGTCTGTCGATGTTCTCTCAACCTGCTGGTCTTATCGAAGGAATTTAAGCCTTGCTGCGAAAGTTCGAATAACCGCACCGAGCACGAGATCGCGCCCGCACGTCATGTAGTGACGACCGCTTCTGGCCGCTGCAAGTCGGTGGCGTCGAGCGGAGTTGAGTGGCCGCTCTACCCTCGGAAATCGCCAGTCGCGCGGTTCGAGGTGGAATAACGGCTACTGAGCCAAAGCCGCCTGTCACCTCTTTTCTGTGAGTGGACTGACAGGCCATGGGCGTCTGTTCAAAATGCCCCAGAATCACCGAAGATAAGGTACTGAGCTAAGGAAGCGAGTACGGCCACCGTTCTCCCGTGAGTGTCGTCGGCGCGACCTGTCGCTGACATCGGCGGAGGCTTCCTTGCCTCCGCCGTGAGTTACGGGCCTGGTACCAAGTAACGAGGTACCAATTCCACCTGCGATGTGTCAGAGACTCATCGCGCGGCGTCGTATTACAAACACCGCGATACCGAGCAGCCACAGGAAGGACAGACTGGTGGCGCCACCACCGGATTGAGCGTCATTGCTGACTGCATTTCCGGAAAAGACAGACAAGCTAGCAGCGTCTTTCTTGCTGTTGTCGTCGCCGCTGTCAATGTCGTCGCTATCGCTGTCGTTCGTGCACGGACCAAGCGTGTCGCCATGACCCAGGTGAGCATCCACGGCCGCTGCAGCGACCGATATCGTCTGCCTGCCTTTGTGGCAGATCGTAACCTTATTATCGTCCGGCGGCTGAACATCCGTGATAGTCGCTGTCGTGGTGGCGCTGTCCGACAGGGCCGATGTGCCATCATCGGTCACCGTCAGCGTGACGGTGAACGTGCCCGCGGTGCTATAGGTATGGGTCGGATTCACACCCGTGCCCGTGCCGCCATCACCGAAATCCCAGTCATAGGCGACGATGTTGCCATCCGGATCAAAGGAGCCGGAGCCGTCGAATGTGATGGGGTCTCCGAGCTGCGCGCTGTACGGCCCATTGGGATCGGCCGTCGGCGCCTGGTTCGCAGCCTCTTCTTCGATCGTTACCGCCGAGGTATCGCTTCCGGTCCCACCACAGGAGTCGGTGGC
>JAOTWB010000049.1 GCA_029863125.1 Gammaproteobacteria bacterium | reverse complement strand
GCTGTTGTCATACGCTCATGACATTGATTTTTACAAGGCATGGCCACGCCTGATGGTGTCTGGAGAGTTTGAACCGCCTGAGCGCCGCTATGCGGCGGGTGCCGCATACATACGCGGCCAGGGCCATGGCCGCATTCGTGGCATCAGCGGCGTCGACGAGGTGCAGCGCCGTTTTGGTTCGATCGTTGTCGAAGCCAAACTGCCGCATCAAGGTCAGCCGCCAAGCGACAGCTACGAAGGCGACGGCTACATCATCGTGCGCCACCCCGATACTGACGTGGTGCAGGACGCGCTGCAGCAGATCGTCGGTACCATTCGTGTGGAGCTGCGATGAATTCCAAAGACCCGCTTCGATTACTCCTCGGGCCGCAGCGCCCGGTCGCCAACATCGGCAGCGCATTGGCCGGTTCCGGATTCGGCGGCGGGCCGATCGGCGTAATATCGGCCGCATGGCAGGAGGCTGAAGGCGATATCAGTGTCCTGCAGGGCCTCGTAGAAAACCCTCTCTCAGACCTGCGCCTTTATCAGAAAGCGGAAGCACTGTTTGCTGCCGACACGCGCCTGCACGATGCTTATCGCTCGAGGCAGGAGCGCCTCAAAGAGCAGCAGCGCTTGTACAGGCTTCGGCTGCGGCAGCTGATGATTGCGGCACGCGCGACATTGCGCGCCGAGGGCGAGCCGTCCGTCATTGCGGCCGAACGGCGCCACGCGATTTCGCAGCTGCGCGCACTCGACCAGCATCACCTTCGTCAGATCGAAAAGATTCACGCCCGATTCGACACTGCGTTCAATGTCGATTGCCATACGGCGCTCGCGGAGCACTCTGCTGCATTCGTCGAGGCCTTGTCCCGCTTCGACTCTTTGTTGATTACGGGCGGCAATGTCGTCGTACTAATGAACCGCCTGCGTCTTTTTGGCATCGATCAGCAGCTGGACCGGAAAAACATCGTTGCCTGGTCGGCGGGTGCAATGGTGTTGTGCGATCGAATCGTGCTGTTCCACGAACGGCTGCCGCAGGGCCGCCGTGACGCTGAAATCATGTGCCGGGGCATGGGGCTCCTGCCGGGTATCGTGCTGCTGCCCGATGCAAGGGGGCGGCTAAGATCACGAGACTCGCATCGGGTAAGCCTGTTTGACCGGCGCTTTTCGCCGGCAAGCTGCATCACGCTCGACAACGGCTCACACCTGTTGTTCGAAGGTAAGACACTGCGAGAGTCCGAGGCAGCCCGGCGCATGACGCGAAACGGAAAATTCAAACGGGTGCGTGCGGCATGAATCCGGCGCTGCGCAAACTCGTCCGCAAGGCCGCTCCGGACAGGGCCGAGATCGATGCATGGATCAAGGAGCTCGATTTTCCGCTCGTTGACGGCACGGACGTCACCTTTGTGTTCCGGGGCACGGCGGATGCTGTTTACCTGCGCTGCTGGATTGCCGGGCTCGACACGGCGCAACCGTTTCAGGCGTTGGCCGGCACCGACCTCTGGGCAACGACGATCGATCTACCCAAAGGTTCGCGCATCGAATACAAGTTCGAGGTTGTATCCAACGGCAATAAGGAGCTGATACTGGATCCGCTTAACGATATTGTTGCACACGATCCGTTTGGCGCCAATTCAGTATGCCAGGCGTCCGGCTACGAGCGGCCGGAGTGGACGTTGCACGATCCGCAGGCGCGCAGCGGTTCTTTGGAAAGCCAAAAAGTCGAAAGCAGTGTATTCCGGGAGTCCCGCGAGATTCAGGTCTACCTCCCGGCAACGTTTCGCAAAAACCGTCGTTATCCGTTGCTTGTCGTGCACGATGGCGTTGACTACTTGCGTTACGCGGATCTCAAGATCGTGCTCGACAACCTGGCGCACCGGCTGGAAATGCACCCTGTCATCGTTGCATTGATTCAGTCACCGGACCGACTCAAAGAGTATTCCGGAGACGACCGGCACGCGCGTTACCTCGTTGAAGACCTGCTGCCTTCCATGAGCGACACGTTTCCATTGGTCGACTCGCCGGATTCACGATGCGTCATGGGCGCCAGTTTCGGCGGCGTTGCGGCGCTGCACGCAGCGTGGCGCTATCCCGAGCATTTCGGCTCACTGTTGTTACAGTCCGGCTCGTTCGCATTCAGCGACATCGGCCGCCATCGTCGCGGGCCGGTTTTTGATCCCGTCGTGCGATTCATGAACGAGTTTCGCGAGCATCCCGGACGGCCAGCGGACCGGATTTTCATGAGCTGTGGCATGTACGAGTCACTGATCTATGAAAATCGCTCGCTCGTGCCCCACCTGCAGTCGAAAGGTGTAGACCTGCGTTTTGAGGAAGCACGCGACGCGCATAATTGGGAGAACTGGCGGGATCGTCTGCGTATCGGCTTTTCGTGGCTGCTGCCGGGACCGGCGTGGATGGTGTACGAGTGATCGCAACGAATTAGCGCTTCGTTCCACAATCACCTGCTATATTGATAAAGACCGCGCACATTATAAGCAGCTCTCATTCAAGGAGACGCCAACCGTGGCCCAAAAAACCAAACATATCGGCTTGTCCCTTGGCGCGGATATTTGCTGGCCCATTTGTTACGAGGGATTGCTCAAAGAACTCGACTTAAAAATTCCGTTCGGCAATGACACGCTGACGTTCGAAGTCGAACGCATGGCCATCGAACCATTCAGCCTGACACAGTCCTGCAAATATGATGTCGTCATCGATCGCCTGACGCACTGGTATCACACCTCGCGTGAGTGGATAAAGAAAGCCATCATCACGGACGACCTGTACGTCTTTAACAATCCGTGGTCCCTGCAGTCGATGGAGAAGCAAACCACGTATTGCGCGATGATGCGGCTCGGCCTGCCCGTGCCCGAAACCTGGATGATCCCTCCCAAGTCCTACACGGAATCGTCGGATTTGCAGCCCACGCTACGGCGCTATGCGAAACTGTTCGATCTGGGCGATATCGGCGACAGGATCGGCTACCCCCTTTTCATGAAGCCCTACGACGGTGGTGCATGGGTAGGGGTCACCGCGATCAAGGATCGCGAGTCCCTGCTCAAGGCGTATAACGAGAGCGGCACCCGGGTCATGAACCTGCAAAAAGGTATCGTGCCGTTCGAGGGTTTCGTCCGCTGCGTCGGGCTCGGCCCGCAGTGGCGCTGCGTCAACTACGACCCCGATGCCCCGCTGCACGACCGTTACCGCATGGATACGAATTTCCTCACGGCGCAGGAAGAGCAGCGTCTGAAGGACATCACCATGGTGATCAACGCATTCTTCGGTTGGGACTTCAACTCCTGCGAATCTTTACTGAGCAATGGCGTGTGGCATCCAATCGATTTCGCCAACGCCTGCCCTGATTCTCAGGTCACGTCCCTGCATTTTCATTTTCCGTGGTTGATCAAGGCGAATATTCGCTGGTCCGTTTTCTGCGCGGCGACGGACCGCAGCATGAATACGAATCTGAACTGGCGCGAGTACTTCGACATCGCGGACCAGGATAAGCCGTTCGACGACAAGCTTGCAGACTACGTGCGCATAGCCAGGCAACACTTCGATATTGAGCGTTTCGAAGAATTCTGCGATCAGCATCTCGCGCATCTCGACGAAGTAGCGCACAGCTATTTCGCGACGGATGCCGTTCGGGCGGCAATCCGGGAGAAGGTTGAAGCGCTGTATCCGGATTACGAATACGACGAATTCACCGAGCTGTTCTGGAACCGCATCCAGCAGTGGCGGCAGCTGCAGGGCGGCGTCGGGCCACTCGCATGAAAGACGTGTTTCGCTGGTATTCGCCGAACGTCGAGCAGGACATACAGCTCGTGCGTTGGGGACATTTCGGGACGCCCGTGCTGCTGTTTCCGACGGCGGGAGGCGACGCCGAGGAAGTCGAACGCTTCCACCTGATCGGCGCTTTACAGCCGCTCCTGGATGCTGGCCGGATCAAGGTGTATTCGACCGACAGCGTTGCCGGAAAAGCATGGTTCTCCGGCGAACATTCCGCCGCGTACTGCTCGAAACTGCAGAACTGCTTCGACGCGTTCGTCTATTCGGAGGTTACGGCAGCAATACGCACGGACTGCGTGTCGGAAGATATCGAAATCGTTGCGGCCGGAGCTTCGATCGGTGCGTTCAACGCGCTGGCGACAGTATGCCGCCACCCTGACGCCTACCGGCTGGCGATTGCCATGAGCGGTACCTTCGATCTTTCGAAATATCTCGAGGGCCGAATGAACCAGGACTTCTACTTCTCGTCACCGCTGCACTACCTGCCGCGCCTCGAAGGGCCGCAGCTGGAGATGCTGCAGAAGCGATTCATCCTTTTGCCCACCGGGGAGGGCGATTACGAGGACGTCGGCGAATCGTGGCGCGTCGCACGGGTACTGGGCGCGAAAGGGGTCCCCAATCGGGTCGATCTCTGGGGGGCACACTACCATCACGACTGGCGGACCTGGCGCGATATGTTGCCCAGGTACCTGTCAGAGTATGCCTGAGCCGCGTTATTCGGCGTACATTTGCAGTTCCGAACCCACGGCATCGGCCATCGCCATGATCTCTTCGAGATCCGGATGGCGCAACATGATGAAGCCGTCCGAGACCAGCGTCCTCAGCCAGTCCCGGCGTGGTGTGCCTGGCGGCAGCAGCGTGTTCCAGACGACGTGTTCGCCGAATCTCGCCTGAAGTGATTCCGTGCCCTCGATGCGCGTGATGCGCCCGACGCCGCACGCGCGCTTGAAAATTGTCGCCACGTTGTAACGCCGCTCGAAGCGCTCCTCCATGCGGCCGCGGGTAATAGCCTGCCCCCAGGCCTTGAACACGTCGAAGTCGCAGGCGTATTTCATCTGATCGACCTGGTGCGCGCCCGGCGGACGTCCGCCGATTTCACCGAACACGACTTCACCGTCGGACTTGCGATACCACTCCATGTGCGTAAAACCCGTGTCGAACTTCAGGGCCCTGATGACGTCGAAGCCCATCTTTACGCCACCGGCCAGCTCTTCGTTGTCCACATCCCTGAGTGCAATCACCTGCGGGCTGATCCACTCGTTGCTGCGCGCGATCAGCGGCCGCGGCCGGTACCAGGCAATATTGTAATAAGCGATTTCGCCGTCGACCGTAATCGTGTCGAACGTGTATTCCTCGCCGTCGATGAATTCCTCGACACTGATCTGCGGCACATGCCGCAGACGTGGCAGCACGGCGCGCAGCTCTTCTTTCGAAGTAACACGATAGGTATCCGCCGAGCCCGCGCCATCGATCGGCTTGAGGATGACAGGGAACCCGATGTCCTCGACCGCGGTCCAGCACCCGGCAACGCTGTCGACCGCGGCATGGCGCGGCGTGCGGATACCTGCTTTGTCGAGCGCGATTTTCATGGCCTCCTTGTCGCGAAAAAGGCGCGCGTGCTCGACGCCGAGCCCGGGTACGCCGAAATGTTCGCGCAACTCGGCCGCGAGCATGATTCCCGGCTCCCACAGGCACTCAATACGGTCGATCCGGTGGCCGCGCAGCCGCTCTGAGAGCTCGCCGATCACGCGTTTGCTGTCCCACAGCGATGACACCTGGACATAGTCGGACAGCGATTGCTTTACCAGCTCCGGCAGGCTCTCGACATGTTGATCGCCAACGCCGTAAACCTGCGCGCCGCTTGCCGCGAGCCCCCTCGCGAATTCGGGCATATCGGCCGGGTAACCGGGGGAAATCATGAGCACGTTCATCGCGCGCCTTCGTCTGAAAATGGATGAATACAGCATGCGCCGGTGCACGTAGAATAGCACCTCAATACAATAACCGGCGGACCCGAATTGGCGACCACGGACAAACTGAAAATCTGCCTGGCGACGGCAGAACTGGCGCCGCTGGCAAAGACCGGGGGGCTTGCCGATGTCAGCGCTGCGCTCTCGGCCTATCTGCATGCCGAAGGTCACGATGTGCGCGTGCTGATGCCGTTTTACTCGCAAATCAAGCGCGAGAATCTCGACATCCAGCCTGTCCGCAACCTGCAGAAGCTGACCATCAACGTCGGCCCCTGGGACGTCGAATGCTCGATCGACATGACGACGCTGCCAGCGAACGGCCTGCCGGTATTCCTGCTCCGCTGCCCGGCGCTGTACGATCGCCCGGGCATCTATTCCTCGGAAACCGACGAACACCTGCGGTTCATCCTGCTCTCGCGCGCCGCGTTCGAGATGTGCCAGCGCATGAGGTTCGCGCCGGATATCCTGCACTGCAACGACTGGCATACCGCGCTGATGCCGCTGTTCCTGCGCACGATCTATTCCTGGGACAAGCTGTTTGCAGGGACGCGTACCGTCATGACGATTCACAACATCGGGTACCAGGGAATATTCGGCGCCCACATCGTTGGCGACCTGAGCCTTTACGGTGGCGAACATTTTCTGCACCAGGATGACCTTGCGCGGGGCCGCATCAACTTTTTGAAGACCGGGATCCTCCTCGCCGACGTGCTGACAACGGTGAGCCCGACCTACGCGCGCGAGATTCAGAGCCCTGAGTACGGCATGGGTCTCGATGGCTACCTTCGAGCCCGCAGCGATGCACTCTTCGGCATTCTCAACGGCGTCGATTACGGAGAATGGAACCCCGAGACAGATACTTTGATCCCGAAGAATTTCACACGTCGCGATCTCAGCGGCAAAGCTGTCTGCAAGCTGGAATTGATGCGGGAACTCGGTCTCGCCGGAGGAGCCGATCAGCCCGTCATTGGTTTTGTCAGTCGGCTGGTCGGCCAGAAAGGCATCGATCTCATGGTGCGCGCCCTGCCGCGGCTGCTGGCGCGCCGTAATTTTTCGCTGGCATTGCTGGGCAGCGGCGAGCCGCATTTCGAGCTGTTCTTTCAATCCTTGCAGCGCGCCGCGCGCAGTCGTGTCGGCTTTTTCCGCGGCTACAACAACAAGCTCGCTCACTGGATCGAGGCCGGCAGCGATATGTTCATGATGCCATCTGCGTACGAGCCCTGCGGCCTCAATCAAATGTACAGCCTGAAGTACGGCACCGTGCCAATCGTTCGCGAAACGGGCGGGCTCGCCGACTCGGTGCAGCAGATCGACCGCGCGGCCGCGACCGGCACCGGCATCCTGTTTCGTGACTACGACGAGGCTGGTCTCGACTGGGCCATATCGAGGGCACTCGATCTTTACGAAGACCGGCCGCTTTGGCGTAAGATCATGGCCAATGGCATGGCCATGGATTTTTCCTGGAAACAGCAGGGGGCGCAGTACGTGAAACTTTATCGGTATCTGTCCGGCTCATGAACGTCATCTTCGTCGAGCCGTCTTTTCCGAGCTATCAGCGGGAATTTGTGCGCGCGCTGCACGCGGCTGGCGCCAACGTCATCGGTATCGGCGAGCGGCCGCTCGATTATCTCGATTCCGCCGTGAAAGGCTGGCTGCACGACTACGTGCAGATTCGCTCGGTGGTTCACGAGCCTTCGCTGCTGAAGGCCGTCAAATACGTGCAGGAACATGTCTGGGTCGATCGCCTCGAAGCGACGATAGAAGCGCATATCATGCCGGCGGCAGCCGTTCGCGAAGCGACCGGTATTCCGGGAACTTCGACCAGGACCGCATACCTGTGCCGCGACAAGCCGGCAATGAAAGAGGTGCTTCGAAAAGCTGGAATTTCCTGCGCACAGTCGACGCGTGCGTCGACACCGCAGGATGCCCGCGATTTCGCTGCAGCGATCGGCTATCCCCTGATCGTAAAACCACCCGCCGGGGCCGGCGCATCGGGCACCTACAAAGTGCGGGATGCCGACAGGCTGGAAAGCGTCATCAACGAATCGGGGCTCGCGGACGGCCACGCCGTGGCAATCGAGGAGTTCATCGAAGGACATGAAGGCTACATCGACACGCTGACGATCAACGGTGACGTCCGACACGAGTTCATTACGCACTATTATCCGAACGTCCTCGAAGCCATGCGCGAGCGCTGGATCTCGCCGCAAATGGTCACAACGAACCGCGTCGACGCCCCGGGATACACCGAAGTACGCGAGATGACGCGTGAGGTTATCCATATCCTGGACATAGGCACGTCGGCGACGCACATGGAGTGGTTCTTCGGTCCGAAGGGCCTCAAGTTTTCCGAGATTGGCTGCCGCCCGCCGGGGGTCAGCCAGTGGGACGTGTATAACGCCGCGAACGAGTTCGATCTTTATTTCGAATGGGCCACTGCGATAGTGAGCGGCAAAACGCACACGCGGCCTTCGCGCCGCTATGCTGCGGGCATGATCGCGCTGCGGCCTGATTGCGACGGTCGGATCACCGGCTATTCGGGCGTCAACAGTATTCACGAGCGCTACGGCGACTGCATCGTCGCGGCACACCTGCCGGATCCGGGCACACCGACGCAGCCCGTCGAAGCGGGCTACATGGCGAACGCCTGGCTTCGCGTGCGTCATCCGGACTACGATCACCTGCGCGGTATACTCGACGATATTGGCCAGACGCTGAAGTTGCACGCCGGATGAACGCACCGGAATCAGAGTCCGGGCAGTTCAAGGACCTGCAGCTTCGGCTAAAGGAAGTCTGGCAGCAATTCCAGGACGATCCCACGTACGAGCACACCTCGGTCATCGTTCCGTCGATGACCGTAAACCAGGAAGAGCTCGCGAAAGTGACGGGTGCCGCTTTCTATGAAGAGCGACTCATGTTCGCGCTGATTCGATTACGCAACCCGAATGCGCGACTGATTTACGTGACCAGCCAGCCCGTGCATCCGGACATTGTCGACTACTACCTGCAGCTGCTCGACAGCGTCTCCGCCAGTCACGCACGCAGGCGCCTGCATATGCTGTGCGTGTTCGACGCCAGCCCGCGTCCGCTAACCGAGAAGATTCTCGAGCGGCCGCACCTGCTGAGGCGGCTTCGCAGGATTATCGGCAACACGAATCGTGCCTACCTGACCTGCTACAACTCCACGGCCCTCGAGCGCCAGCTCGCGCTGAAGCTTGGCACACCGCTGAATGGCCTCGACCCCGACCTGCTCAGCCTTGGCACCAAGTCCGGGAACCGGAGGGTCTTTGCGGAAGCCGGCGTCAATTACCCGGTCGGTTTCGAGGACTTGCGGAGCGCCGACGACATCGTGCGGTCCCTGCTGGCACTTCGCGAGCAGCGTCCCGGCCTGGAGCGTGCCGTGATCAAGCTTAACGAGGGCTTTGGCGGAGAAGGCAATGCCATCTTCACCTATCCCGAGGGAACCGCGGACGACAACAGCGTCCGGCAAAGACTGCAAAAGTTATCGTGGCTGTCCGGCGTGGAAACCTACGGCAACTTCCTGCGCAAGTTCGATGCCATGGGCGGAATCGTCGAGGAACTCATCGTCGCGTCGCAGACGCGCTCACCGAGCGTGCAGATGCGCATTCTTCCTGACGGCAGCACCCGCCTGGTCTCGAGTCATGAACAGGTGCTCGGTGGATCGACCGGGCAGGCCTACCTCGGCTGCCGCTTTCCGGCCGACGAGGATTACCGCAAGACATTGCTGGAGCAGGCACAAAAAATCGGCGTCGTCCTGAGCGGGCACGGTGTCATCGGCCGATTCGCAATCGACTTTTTTGCCTCGCGCAACAACGGTCGCTGGAATACTCATGCCATCGAGATCAATCTGCGCATGGGGGGCACCACCCCGCCGTTTCACGCGCTTGAATTTCTCACGGGCGGCGAGCTGCACGACGACAGCGGACTGTTCATGGCGCCGAACGGCCAGGCAAAATTCTACACCGCTACCGACAATCTGAAATCTCCGGCATATCGCGGGCTATTGCCCGAAGACCTGTTCGAGATCATATGGCGACACGGCATCGGCTTCCGGCACGCGACGGGCACCGGGGTACTGTTTTACATGATTGGCGCTCTGTCGCAGTACGGCAAGCTCGGCGTGACCTGTATCGGCAACAGCGCCGATGAAGCCCAGCGACTCTTTGAGCAGACGGTCAGGATACTCGACGATAGTACGGCGGGAAAGAAGCAGGGAATGGTCGTCCCGATGTCGGACCGCTACTTCCCGATGGAATAGCGGTCGCTGCTTTTACTACCAGAGCCACTTCCTGGCGGCGCGTGCGACTCGTTTCTCGACTTCGTAGCTGATTGAAACCATCCACGGCTGGTAGTCCGGCACGATCTGCTTCAGCTCGGAAATCAGCTCCTGGTAGTAGGTGGTCTCGATCGGTTTTTCGCGATTCGGCCAGATACGAAACTTTATTCTCAATATTTCCTTTCCGGCATCGAACTTGATCCGCCCTTCGCTCGAGGGCTCACGCATTTGAATGCCCGGAAACTGCTGCTGCACCAGGCTCATCAGGCGCAGCGCGGTCGCCTCTATTGCGTCCCGGCTCGCCTCGTCGCCGCGCAACGTAATATCGACTATGCAACGAACGTAGCCACGAGGATAATTAATGACGTTATTGATCGTCCGATTCGGAATAAAAACCGTCGCGCCCATCGCGTTCCCGAGTTCGACGAATCGCATCGTGATCGCTTTGACAATGCCGGTTTGCCCCGATATCTCGACGAGATCGCCCACATCTACCAGGTCCGAGAATATGAACGTCAGCCCCGTAACCACGTCCTGCACGATGCCCTGCGATCCGAAACCGATCGCGAGCCCGAGGACCGAGGCACTGGCGAGATAGGCGGTCAGCGAGACGCCGAACTCGCGCAGGATGAAACCGACTGCGAGGAAATAAAGCGAAAACACGAGCGCGCTGGTCGTCAGCGTCGCGATCGAGCGCAGCTTCTGATAACGATTGACCTGCTGGCTCAGGAATGCGCGCTGCGCAAGCTGGCGGACCAGGATGACGAGAAGGTGCGTCGCGACGGCAATTCCCGCGAATGCTGCGAGCCGCGATGGCAACGCCAGGTTGTTCAGGATGTCACTCATGCCGATCTCTTTCTGCCCGGGTATGCAGAAGACCTCATTTCCCTAGAACCACTTACGACTGCGAAAGAAAACGACCATGCCGATCGCGATAGCGATCATGACGATCCACACAGACAGGTAGCCCAGGGGCTGACCCAGCTCCGGCATGCTCAGAGGACCGGCGCTGCGATCGAAGTTCATGCCGTAGACGCCAGCAATAAACGTGAGCGGCATGAAGATGGTCGCTATAACCGTCAGAACGCGCATCACGTCATTCATGCGGTTGCTGACACTCGACAAATAAATTTCCAGCAGGCTCCCGGCCATGTCCCGGTAAGTCTCGAGCAGGTCTATGATCTGGATAGTGTGGTCATAACAATCGCGCAAATACAGGTGTGTATCTTTCCGGATAATCTCGGTGTCATCCCTGAGCAGTGAATTGATGACCTCTCGCTGTGGCCAGAGGTTGCGCCGCAGCAAAATGAGTTCGCGCCTCATCACATGAATTTCCTCGAGTGAATCGCGATCGGCAGAATCCAGCACCTGTTCCTCGAGCTGTTCTAGCTGCAGGCCAATGGTCTCCAGCAGTGGAAAGCCGCTGTCGATGACAGCATCCAGCAGACCATACATGAGGTAGTCCGCACCGCGCGTGCGCATGCGGCCACCGACTGCCTGGAGCCGCTTTACGATGG
>JAOTWB010000064.1 GCA_029863125.1 Gammaproteobacteria bacterium | reverse complement strand
TCACGACACCCTTCAGGTCTCCGACCGCCAGGTCGCTGATTTCCTGTCGAAACAACGGTTGCCCGCTGAATTCCGGCGTATTGCGGAACAGCACTATCTGCCGCTCGCGAAGCGACTCCCACAGCTTCGCGACGGCAAGCGCCAGCTGCTGCTGGGCATCAACGGTGCCCAGGGAACCGGCAAGTCGACGCTTGCCGATTTTCTCCGGCTTGCGACAACGTCGATGTTCGACTGGACTGTTGCGGTTTTGTCGATCGACGATTTCTATCTCACCCTGGCCGAGCGGCAGGCGCTCGCCGAGAAAGTACACCCGTTATTAAGAACTCGTGGCGTGCCGGGTACGCACGACACCGACATGCTTGCCCGCTACGTCGAACGCCTGCGGCGGTTGGCCCGGGGCGAACGTATAGCGCTTCCGCGTTTCGACAAGGCCATTGATGACCGCGCCGACGAGTCGCAGTGGCCCGTCGTGCATGGCCCTGTCGATCTCGTCATCCTCGAAGGATGGTGTGTTGGAACAGTGGCGCAGTCCGACGCCGAACTTCGGCAACCCGTCAATGCCCTGGAACGTGACGAAGATCCTGACGGCGCCTGGCGCCAATACGTCAACGATCAGCTGAAAGCGAAATACGAACCGATTTTCGCCCGGCTCGATGCGCTCGTGTTCATCAGCGCCCCGAATTTCGATGCGATACTCCGCTGGCGGCTCGAACAGGAAGAAAAGCTCGCCGCCTCCTCGCCCTCGGGCTCATCGGGCCTGATGGACAAACAGCAGATCACGCGATTCATCCAGTTCTATGAACGACTGACAAGGGCGAACCTTGCGTCGCTCCCGGAGACGGCCGATTTCGTTTTCAGGCTTGACGATACGCACGCGATAATTACATGACGCTATGTAAAACGACCTCAGAGAAAGCGCATGAATATTGTCGCAATGCCGAGGAAGGAAAAGAATCCGGCGACATCGGTCACCGTAGTGAGCAGGATGGACGAGGACGTGGCGGGATCCTGACCGAGGCGCGTCAAAGCGATGGGAATAACGGCCCCCGCGAATCCCGCTGCGACCATCGCCAGTACCATTGACGCTGCAATGACGCCGACCAGCGCGAGAGAGCCGCTCCAGAAATAGACGCCGAGCCCGCAGGTTATGGCGATTCCGACGCCATTCATGAAGCCTGCCAGCACTTCCTTGCGCATGACGCGCAGCCACTGTTTGATGGTGATCTCTCGCAGCGCAAGACCGCGCATGGTAACGGCCAGTGCCTGCGCGCCGGCGTTTCCCGATTGTCCCGCGACCACGGGCAGCAGGACAGCAAGGGCCGTGACCTGTGCAATCGTGCTTTCGAAAATACCGACAACGGCTGCCGCCAGAAACGCTGTCAGCAGGTTTACCTGGAGCCACGGCATGCGCTTTCTAACCGTGAAAAAAGGGTGGGACAGGGCTCGTTCATCCTTGCTCGCGCCCACCATCGTCTGTATGTCGACCGATGCCTGCTGCTGCACGGTTTTTGCGAGCCGGTCATGAGTCACGGCACCGAGGAACACACCGTCCAGGTCTACGACGGGTATGTCGAGTGCCTTGTGAGTTTCGAACGCCGCCGTAATTTCCTCCAGCGGATCGACCGGGCGCAGGGCAACGCTCAAAGGCTCTTCCAGTTCGCCCAGCGTCGTGTGCGGAAATGCCAGTGCGAGCTGCTGCAGTGCCACCTTGGCGATGAGCCTGTGTTCGCTGTCGACGAGAAACAGGCTTCGGGCCGTTTTCATTTTCTGCTTACGCAGCTGCTTCAAGACTTGCTCGACGGTCATTGTTCGCCGATAGGTCGCAACCCCGACGTCCATCAGTCGACCCGCCGTATTCGGCGGGAATGACATCATTAGCTCGAGGTCCTCACGTATCATCGGTTCGAGACGCGCAATTCGCTGCTCACGCTCTTCCTCGGACATGCACCCGAGGATACGCACGGCCTGCGGCGGCGGCAGTTCCTCCAGCAGTCGGTCCGTGAGCGCATCCGGCATTTCCCGCATTAGCGACGCCGCCCTGTCAGGCAACAAACGGCGCCAGACCGGCGCCAGGATTTTCGCTGGCTGTCGTGCAGCGGCTTCCGCCGCGCTCCGGATACTGATCGATTCGATTTCCCGCGCCGCATCGAGCGGGTACTCGACGAAAAATTGCCGGTTCATCGCGTCGGCGACGCGTAGCAGGTCAACGCTCATCAGAATCTCCAGGGCCGGGCATAGCACCGGACGTCGGCGTCAGTAATTCGGCAAGACCCGCGGCGCTGGCGGCAAACGCATCCACCATTGATTCGACCAGCGACGGTGCTCGGGAGTCGCTCGCATGCTCGCGCAGATGCGAGCGAGTCACTGCTTTTCGCGACAGCGTTCCGATGACTTCACCACGCCGGGAAACGACCGGAAGCTGATTGTAGTCATCCCACGCGTCCAGGCCCGCCACTGCATCCAGACGGGCGTACGCGGACAGCGTTACACACGAGGTATCGAGCTGATCGACGAGGGGAATGTGCGTGGGGTGTCGCAACAGGCTGGTCACGGTCACCGCACCGACGAGCTTGTGCTTGTCGTTGAGTACCAGGATAACATCGGTGTGGTCGCGCTCCATCTGCTTGATGAGCTCGAGCGCATCCGCCGTCTTGGCGTCCTCCGAAAGCGTTGCGATCGCTGTTGTCATGTGCGCGCCAACAGTATCGGTGGGAAAAGCCAGCGACATTTCGAAATCGCGTCGCAGCCGGCGCGGAAGTTCTTCGAGCAACTGGTTTCGAATGCCCGGCTCGATCTGCCGCAGGATGGCCGAGGCTTCCGCGAAACTCAGGTCGCGAACGAGCGCGGCGCCCGACGTAACTCCCATCTTCCCGACTAGCTCCGACGCCGGCCTGGGATTCATATGTGCGACCGCCTCAACCGCGATTCGCGTGGGAATCGACTGCAGGAATGCGGCGGCAACGGCGGGCCGCATCGAGGCCAGAACGCGGCCGGCTGATTCGGGGCGCCTCTTGATAAAAGCTATGCTCAGTTCGGGTGTGTCAGGCATCCCGCCTTTCCTGGTCAACGTCGGGTGTCACAATTATGACCGCGTGTTCGTCGATGAACCGGCCGGGCACGAGGATTTTGCCCTCTTCCGTCGTGAGCGCGACCTGCGTCGGCGTTATCTCGAGAATTTCGCCTTCGATGTCATCGATCCGAATCCTGACGCCGGCGCTCAGGTATCGGCGGGCGGAGCGCACGCCGATCAGGTTGCTGACATGACTGCGCGAACCCATTGCGAAAGAAGCTGCCAGGCCGCCCAGCAACGCAGCGACGCTGACGACGAACAGCGCGACCAGCAGGGCAACATCGATGCCGATCTGATCGAGACCGACGATCAGCGCCATGGCGATGACGATACTTTGCGCGACTCGTCCGAGAAGCAGCCGTTGCCGGGACTCATCCGTCGCCGTCCGCGGAGCCACCTTTTCGCGGATGTAAACGCTCAGGAAAAACCCCGCCACGACAATTGCGATACCGGCGATCAGGCTCGGCAGGTAGGCCGTGATCCTGTCCAGCCATTTAGCGACCGCGCCAAGACCGGCAATGCCGGCGGCGATCGTCACGGTAATCACGAGGATCGCCCAGAATGCGATTTCACCCAGCAGGGTTGCGACGAGCGTCGAAACGCGGGCCTCGGCAAGGATGCCGCTTGGAAATGTACGCTCCAGGAAACTGTTCGATGCAGCCGCCAGCCTTTCTATCGCGTGCCTGGCAAGACGCGCGATGATCCAGCCGATGACCAGCAGCAGGACGGCCGCCAACACGGTGGGAAAATAATCGGCGCCCGCTTTTATCTGATCCCAAACCGCGTCGAGGTAAGAGCCGAACCAAGAATTACCGGATTCCATTAAATTCGCTCCTCTCGCTGCGCGATTCGGTCGAGTTCCCGACCACCTGGCTCGTCGAAATAGTAGCGCGGCAACCTGGCGAGAACCAGATTAATTAGCGGCTCGTCGTACTCGCACCAGCGTCCTCTTTTTTCGTGTCGAACGCCCGCCCCAGCCGCACGCCAACCCAGGCCCAGGCGGCTGCGATGGCGGAGCCGACCAGCGCAACAGCCGCAAGCCCGAGTCCGACTTTGTCCGTTAATATCGCGAACAACGATCCGCTCACTGCGTCGCCACCGCGGTAAACGACGATGTCGATCACGGGCTTGGTCTTGAACCGATCTTCTTTGCCGACGTGCGTATATAGCATTTCACGGGCTGGCCGTGTCAGGCCATAATTGCCGCCGCGCCGCACTACCTGCAGCGCAAGCAGCACCGTCAGGATCGGCGCAAACGCAAGAACAAGCAGGCCGACACAAATGAGAACCGGCATCAACGCGAGTCCCACCGGCATTCCCAGCCTGGTTACGATCCGCCCTGTTACAAAAAACGCCAGGCCGAATGTCAGCAGGTTGACGATCCAGTCGATTCCCCCCAGGATCTGCGTGCGTTCTTCCCGCGTGAAATCGGCGAGCAGGTTCTTTTGTTCGAAGTAGACGAAAGAACCAATGAACACATACAACAATATGAAAGCGCCGATACCCAGCAGGTATGGATTGGCAGCAAATGCCTTGAACCCGTGCCACCAGCTGCCGCCCATGACGGCCCGGCTTGTATCTGCAGCAAGATCTTCATTCCCCAGCTCAGCCGCTTTGAGGAAGTACAAATAGAACACGAGCGGTATGACGAGGAGCAGCCCGGTTGATGCGATCAACATGAGATTGTCGGTTCCGAGCGTGCCCGCGAACAGGGTCGGTATCGCGGGACCAAACAGCGCACCTGCGCTGGCCCCGGCGCCGATAATTCCAAACAGGCGCTTCGCCTGTCCTTTGTTGAAAGTGTCCGCCATGAACGTCCAGAACACCGACACATGGAACAGGGCGAAGACGCTGACCCAAAGATAAAAGGTCTTGTCGACAAGCTCGCGATCCGCAATCGACGCAACACCGAAATAAAAGCCCACAAAGGTCACTGCGAAGAAACCGTACACGGCGGGTACGATGCTCTTCAGCCTGATCCGGGAAACGGCGAAACCGTAGACGGCAACAATGCCGGCGCTGACAAAGAAGTTGATGTTCCAAAGAAAGCTGACTTCCGAGTCGGTCCAGTCGCTGGCCATCGCGTCGCGAACCGGCCGCAGGATGTAGTACGTCGCCATGAGGATGAAAACAAACAGCGTCGAAGCCAGCGTGGCCGTGAGCTCGTTCGGCTCCACGCCCGATAGCGTCTTGGCGATTCTTGCCCCAACCCCAAGGCTCTTTTCTTCATTCATCGGCTTGTAGCCTGTTGTTTTTATTAACTTTTTCCTGTGCTCACGTTTGCGGTGGCTGAAGTTCACCGGCGCAAGTAAGACAGGCTACACCTAAGCGTGGTTTCCTTACAGCCTGCGGAGCGCCTCTATCCGCTCGGGAATAGGCGGATGGCTCATGAACAGTCTCGTCATTTTCTTCTTAGCACCGCCCGAGATACCGAAGGCTTGCAGCGCTTCGGGCAATTCACCGGGCCGGCCCTGTTCGAGTCGCGCCAGCGCATTGATCATGGGCTCGCGGCCATTGAGCTTGGCCGAGCCGGCGTCCGCGCGGAACTCGCGCACGCGCGATACCCACATTACGATGATGCTCGCGAGAATGCCGAGCAAGACCTGCGACGCAATCACCGCGACAAAGTAGCCGATACCGTATCCCCTGTCATT
>JAOTWB010000045.1 GCA_029863125.1 Gammaproteobacteria bacterium | reverse complement strand
GACGCCTGGGTTACGACGGTAAAGGCCAGTTCGTGATCCGAAAGGCGGGCGATATCGATGAAGCCTGGGGCTCACTCGGAGCCCAGGCCCTGATTGCCGAGCAGTGGGTGCCATTCGCTTACGAAGTCTCTTCGATCGGTGTTCGCAATGTCGACGGTGAAGTCCGACTCTACGCGCTTAGCCACAACGTCCACAAAGACGGCATTCTGCGGAGTTCGCGATCACCGCTTGACGCGCCGGAGTTTGCCGAGCGAGCCGCACAGTACGTGCGGCGGCTGCTCGAGCACCTGGACTACGTCGGCGTGCTGGCCCTGGAACTGTTCGTCAAAGGGGCCGAGCTGTTAGCCAATGAATTCGCGCCGCGCGTGCACAACTCGGGCCATTGGACGATCGAAGGCGCCGCAACCAGCCAGTTCGAAAATCATCTGCGGGCAATTTTGAACCTGCCGCTCGGGTCCACCGCGAACCGCGGTCATGCCGGCATGATTAACCTGATCGGTGAAATACCGTCTGCAGCACGAGCGATCGACGGCGGCCACCTGCACGACTACGGCAAGACGCCGCGCGCCGGTCGCAAGCTCGGCCACATAACAGTGGTTGGTGAAACCGCCGACGATCGCGACGCACTTCTCGACATCATTAGTAGGAGTGTGACCTGATCGACGCTTCGTCCTGAGAACGCGAAATGGCGTCCGGCCCGGAAAAGAAGGTAAACTAATCGAGATGTCGTATCTGCAACATTTCAACCTCTCCGAACAGCCCTTCAGGCTGACACCTGATCCAGACTTTATTTACTGGAGCAAACAACATGCACGCGCCAAAGCGTACATGGAATCGACCATATGGCTCGCCGATGGGTTCGTCGTCATCACGGGCGAGATCGGGTCCGGGAAAACGACGCTATTGCAGTCATTTCTTTCCGAGGTCGACGAGAATGTTGTTTACGCCGTCGTCTCCCAAACCCAGCTGACACCGACCCAGTTCCTGCAGGCAGTCCTGACCGAGTTCGGCTTCAAGCCGTTCAACATGCGCAAGGTCGAACTGCTCGACATGCTCAACATGTTCCTCATCGAGCAGTACTCCAACGGCAAGAAAGTCGTCCTCATTGTCGACGAGGCGCAAAACCTGAGCCGAAAAGTGCTTGAAGAGATTCGCATGATCTCCGGGATCGAGACTCACAAGGAAAAGGTGCTGCGCATAATCCTGACGGGCCAGCCGGAACTGCGGGACAAGCTGGATGCGCCGAGCCTGAAACAACTGGTGCAACGCGTCCGCTTGCGTTTCCATCTGGAGGCCCTGGATCGACGGGAAACCGAGGAATACATCAAGCATCGCCTGGCCGTGGGCGGGCACGAGGAAGACGACCTGTTCACTGACGGGTGCTTCGACATCATCTATCGTTTTTCGGGTGGCGTGCCGCGCCTCATCAACACGCTTTGCGACACCGCGTTACTGTGCGCGTTTGCCGATGAGAAAGCCAGTGTGAATGAAACTGACATACTGGCAGCCGTCGACGAGCTGAACTGGAAGGAGCACGTAAGCGATACCGGGCTTTACGAAAAACTTCAGCAGGTCGAGAAACGCTTGCCCGCCTCCGGGTCGGTGACGCAGATCGCGTTACGGACGAATGGAGAGATCCTCGCTGAATACGCGTTCCCGGTGGGCCGCGTGATCGTGGGACGGTCGCCCGATAACGAAATTTACGTAAAGAGCAAATTCGTCAGCCGCCACCATGCACAGCTGGTCAGCGACGCAAACGGCTGCATCATTGAAGATCTGAACAGCACGAATGGCCTGTTCCTGGGGGCAAAGCAGATCAAGAAATACCACCTTCGGGACGGTGACGTGATTTCAATGGGCGTACACGAACTCGTGTACAGAGACCTGCGGCTGCTGCAGCCAGACACAGAGAGCCCGGTGGAAGACCAGATCACGGACAGCAAGGAAACCGGCGGCCCGGATTCGGCGGTCAACGAGCAATAGTCGATCTGCGGCTAATTGTCCTGGCGCTGCCCCACTCGCCGATCGGTAACCCGATAGTCACGGCGCTTCAGCAGCACAACCAGCCCGGCAACCAGGCAGAACAGGCCCACGACGAAGCAAATTGTCGGCCAGTGCCAGTAATTCACGTACATGGAAGCGCCCAGCGTGAGCGCGCCTACGAGCAAATAAAAGTACGGCAGACTTTCGTAGATTGGTTTTGAGACCCACATAGTATTGTTTGCTTCCGCTCGGCGTCGTTTCATTCTCCATAGCCGGGGCGAATTGTCCAGTGCCGAACGGCAAAATAGCCGGCCCGGGGGCGGGTCGAGGACGTGTTTCGTTTGCCGGGCGGGGCGGGTTCAGCGGTCTATTCGGGCTCAGGACCGCCCGACACCGAATAGGCCGAGGAGCCGCGATAGTATAGAGTCAGACAGGCCGTCCACGGCCAGATCCGGTTCGATTTCGCTGCGATCGTCGCGCAATCCCTGCACGAATTGCTGTGCGGTCGGGTCCAGGTCTCGCTCTATCGTTGTATTCTCGAATGCCATCGTCGTATCCATCCCTGGAGATACTGGGAATCTACCTCAGACATATGTTGAATGAAGTGAGGTATCTCACACTGTGCTCTGCAAATCGGCAATATTTCAACTTATGTGAAATGCGGGACCGCTTGTTGACGCCGGGTCGTCGCTACGCAGTGCCGCCAACCGTCAGCTCATCGATCTTGAGCGTTGGCTGACCCACGCCGACCGGCACGCTTTGTCCTTCCTTGCCGCAGGTGCCGACGCCGGTATCGAGTTCGAGGTCATTGCCGACCATGGAGATCTCGTTCAGGGCCTCGGGGCCGTCTCCGATCAGCATTGCCCCTTTTACTGGCCTTGTAACTTTGCCGTCTTCAATAAGGTAAGCCTCGCTCGCCGAGAACACGAACTTGCCGGACGTTATATCAACCTGCCCGCCGCCGAAGTTCGGCGCATACAGTCCCTTTTTCACGGACGCGATGATTTCCTCGGGCTCATGGGGTCCCGCAAGCATGTAAGTATTGGTCATCCGCGGCATCGGTATGTGGGCAAACGACTCGCGGCGGCCGTTGCCCGTCGGATCGACGCCCATCAGACGTGCGTTGAGCTTGTCCTGCATGTAGCCGCGCAGAATGCCGTCCTCGACCAGGATGGTCTTCTGGCCCGGCGTACCCTCGTCGTCCACCGAGAGCGAGCCGCGCCGGCTCGCGATAGTCCCGTCATCCACGATCGTGCAGAGCTTCGAGGCCACCCTTTGCCCGATCTTGCCGCTGAACGTGGAGACGCCCTTGCGATTGAAATCGCCCTCAAGTCCGTGGCCCACGGCTTCGTGCAACAGGATACCGGGCCAGCCGGGGCCCAGAACCACGGGCATTGTGCCGGCTGGAGCCGCTTCCGCCTCCAGTTGCACACTCGCCTGACGAACGGCTTCACGTGCGTATTCGAGCGGCCGGTCACCGTCGATGAAGTAATGCAGGTCGGCGCGTGCGCCACCCCCTGAATAGCCCTGCTCGCGCTGTCCGTCCTGTTCCAGAATTACGGTGACATTTAGGCGGATCAGAGGCCTGACATCAGCGGCCATTGTGCCATCCGACGCCGCGACGAGGACCAGGTCCTGGCTGCTCGACAGACTGACGATGACCTGCTCGACACGCGTATCCAGATCACGTGCGGCGGCGTCAATTTCGAGCAACAACGCGGCTTTGCGGGCATCGTCGATGCTCGTTGTCGGATCGGCCAGCGGATACAATGGCGCGGCCGCGCTCCGCCGCCACGCCTGAATACGCTTTTCCTGCCCCTGGCGCGCGATGGCACGTGCGGCGCCAGCCGCCTGCTCCAGCGCCGGCAGGACAAGCTCGTCAGAATACGCGAAGCCGGTTTTCTCGCCACTGGTCGCGCGCACACCGACGCCCTGGTCGTGACTGAAGCTCCCCTCGCGGATGATTCCGTCTTCGAGCGTCCAGCTCTCCTGGCGGCTGACCTGGAAATAGAGGTCGGCATAATCGACGCCACCGCGCATGACCGTGCCGAGCGTGGCGCTCAGCTGCCGCTCGCCGAGCCCGACGGGCTCCAGCAGGCGGGACATGACGGCGTCAATCGATTTGGGCGTGCTGATGCTCACGTGGGACTCACTGTTTCAGTCTACGATTTGCCAGGGCAGGAAACTCACTCCGCAACCTGGCCGGTAACGCGGGATCAATGTCCGCGCTGACGACGCAGTTGCCCTCGCCCTGCTCGGCCAGGATTCGACCCCAGGGATCACAGATCAGCGAGTGTCCGAACGTCGACCGGCGGTCCGGGTGCGTGCCATATTGCCCGGCTGCAATCACATATGCCAGATTTTCTATCGCCCTCGCGCGCAGCAAGACATGCCAATGCGCTTTGCCGGTGGTAACGGTGAAGGCAGCCGGTACTGTAAAGACGGTCACACCGTCATCGACGAGACGCCGGAACATCTCCGGAAACCTGAGGTCGTAGCAAATCGACAGGCCCAATCGGCCGCACGGCGTATCCACGGCAACGAGTTCATCGCCCGGGTACATCGATCGAGATTCCCGATAAGACTCCTGCTTGTCAACAAGATCGACATCGAACAGGTGAATCTTGCGATAAAGCGCCCTGGCGTCGCCGTCCGGGTCGTAGACCGGGCAGGCGCCGTAAACTCGATGAGCGGCGATTTCGGGCGAGACCAGCGGCATGCTTCCGGCCACGACCCAGAGCTTGTGGCGGCGGGCTACGTCGGCAAGGAAGTCCTGTATGGGACCTTGGCCCGGCTGCTCCGCGTACTTTGCCTTTTCGGTCGCCCTTTCCGGCATCAGCGCAAAATTCTCAGGCAAGACAGCGAGCATGCAGCCATCCCTGGCCGCCTCGGCCAACAGGCTGTCGGCCAGGTCCAGGTTGGCCAAAACGTCGGACCCGCTGTTCATCTGTATCGCTGCTACACGCATCGTTGATTCCGGACTGCAAACGCTCGCCATATTCTACTCTGCACCGGCGACGCAGCCGGCGAGTTCTCCGTGGCTCACAAAGTCGTCGGAATTCGTGCCCTCGACTATGGGTTGATCCCAGGAACCGCTGATTCCGTAGTAGACCTGGCCAACCTCCTGCAGCGGTTTCTTGAAGATCTGTGAGAAGATCAGCAGGGCCGCCGCAGCCGGTGGCCCGCCTACCATGGCGCCGACAATCGGAAGCGTATTGCCAACGTTGGCGCTAATCACCGCCACCTGATCGTAGTCACGATTGGCGAGGCTCGCGCGACCCACGATGCCGATATCGGCGGCCGGACCCTCGAGCGACAGATCGCAGGTGTAAGATTCGCCATCGACGATGCGAAATGTGCCATCTATCTTGTCGAATCCGAATCCCTTGTTGAATACGTCTCGAAAATCGAGCGACAGGCGCCGTGGAAGCGCGACGATGCTCATGAGGCCAAACATTCGTCCTGCGCCCGGTTCGACTTCCTCGAGCTGACCATTTCCGAATCGCACCTGTACTTCTCCATCCAGGACGTCGAGGAAATCGGCGCGTGGACCGCCGGACCACCTCAAATCGATCGTAGCGCTCATCTGGTCGCTGACGATACCCGGTGTAAAATTGAGCCGGGTCATCGTCTGCATGACGTCCGTACTGGTCAGCGTTGCCGTCGCGGACGTGCGGCTGCCGAGCGGATCCGAAGGGTCCGCAATCCAGCTGCCCGCGCCGACAATCTCGAAGCTTTCGTCTTTTGTCTTGATTGTCTTCGCCTCGAGCCCGTTTTCGACACGCTCCACGAGGAGCTCAACCGCGCCGAGATGCCGATCGCCCAGCGCCAAGTCATCGGTGGTGAGGGTGATCGGAGGCAGCTTCCTCGGATCCAGCAACGATGGATCATCGTCAGACTCGTCGTCACCGGGAAGGTGCAGGCGCTCCATTCTGAGAACCATCGCGCGCTCGGATGCGAAATCATAGGGCACGAACACCGAGCCAACGATATCGTCACCGTCCAGCTGAACCAGCCAGTCACGTGCGCTACGATCCACGCGCACGTGATGCCCGCGCAAGTGCTGACCCGCAACGTAGAGGTCGTCAACAAGCAGATCGATGGAACGGATCCGATTGGCCGTGCCGACTTCCCGGTCACCACTGCGCGATAAACTGAGCCAATCGTCGACGCGAATAGTGCTCGTGGTGCCCCGGATATGCAGGCCACGAGTCTCCGCAGGCTCCGGAGCGTCGCCGCCCATCGTAACCACGCCACGATCGAAATCCCAGCTGTCTTCAGGGCGATTAAACGCGATTTTCCAGGCAAAGCCATTATCGGCCAGGCCGACGCTTTCGATCACCTGCCCTCCTGGCATGAAACGTATGTCGCCGCTGACTTTCATGGCCATGTCGTCAGCTTTGCCAAGCGGTTCGGGGAGAACCAACCCCAGGCCTTGGAGGTCAGTCTCAATCTGAATCGTCAGCGGCGAAGGCGTTGTCTGATTTCCGCGCGGAAAAAGTATGCGGGTATCATAGTCCGTACCACCGCTGATCAGGCCGTCGAGCGGCACGCCAAGTTCTTCGACGATCGCCCTGGCCGTGACAAATCCGCTGGTGCTCGCGACGATACTGAACTGCGGGTCCTGTGATGTTGTCAGGTCCACAACGATGGGTTGGCCGAGAAAGCGTGCGCCGAGAGACTCTGTGGAGATATCGTTCCGAGCGATCGTCACTTCGCCAATCAGGTCGGTCAGTTCCGCCGGAAAACCGGCAATAGCGAGCACACCGTTGTTGCTCCTGACACGGCTTGTGAACTCGAAGCCCTTCGGGTTTTTCAGCGGCACCATCAGATCGAGTGTGAACGATGCATCTCCCGTCACGGCGACACGTTCCAGCTGACCACCGAAAACGTTAGCGATCGGACTTTGCATCGAGAATGCCCGAATCGTCTCGAGCGTACCGGTCGAGAACGCGTCAATCGTGAGCACCGGGTCACGCAAGTCTGCGATCTCTATGTCGGCATCGACCGTCTGATTGCCCGCGCTGAAAGACCGGTTGCGCACCGAGTACAGGCGCATGTTTTCGAGGATAATCTCCATGTCGGCCTGTTCGGTTGCCGGCCACCGCGGCGCATACTGGAACGTAAGGTTGCGGACCGATGCCTGCACAAGGAACCTGCCTTCGTCGTTGTCGAACGGAAACTTGTCCAGCGGGCCTTTTAGCATCGCTGTCCCGCGAGGAATCGAGCCCTCGACGAGCGCCGCCTGAAACCAGTTGTACAGCTTGGGCTTCATAATTTTTTGCGGGATATATTGCTTTGCTGCGGATACGTCGGTGATGCTCCACGTGCCATCAAGATCAATTTCAGGCGATGACTCGCCGGCGTGAATGATCAACTGCACATTGTTCTGGCTTTCGAAAATCTTGTTGCGAATGAGAATACTGTCCGATAGCACCGTGGTCGTCGCATCACTGCTGCGCCAAATCACCGTTCCCTCTGCAGAGTCGATGTCAATCGGAGCGGAAAGATATTCAGGCATATCCACAACCATGTCGCTCGAGCGGATTTCGATGCGGCCGCCCAGTCGATTGGCGCGCAATACGCCAGTGAAGCCCCTGACGCCGGGACGATTACCCACGGCCGCCACACCCACGGCATCAAGCGCGGCAGCTATGTCGAAGCGCGGCGATTCGGAATCAATATCGGACACCGTAGCGACCAGCTCGCGTACCCTGCCGCTCGCCTGGTAATTCGACAGCTGTTGTTGTCGATCCGGACTCAACAACGGTAATAAAAGGCTGGCATCCTTCAGGTCTAGGTACGATGCGCGAACGTCCATCAATACGATTTTGCCGGTGTCATCCGTACTGACCTCGGCTCGCAGTGACGCCTCGGGCCATTGATGGTCGGGTGTCGACATTTGAAATTTTTCGGCAGCGACCAGCCAGCCGTCGGACGCCAGGTCGACTTCAAAGCGACCGCGCAAATCGAACAGTTCGTCCTGCTCGAGGGAGATCCCGGCAAAGTCGACGTCTGCGCTGGCGTATCGCAGGCGACCGTTTGCATAGGCAACCGAAAAATCCGCATCGCCGGAACCCGACAGAATCCGCCGGTCACTCTTCCTTTGCAGATTCGACCACCCGGCCAGGTCAATGTCGTCGGCTTCTGCAACAATGTCCCAACGGCGCTCGTCCCTCGGCAGCGTCAGCAGCTGCGTCGCTGAAATGCCAAGCTGCCGACCCAGGTCCTCCGGCAGGCGAACCGCTGCATCAAGTGCGACACGATTCCTGTCGACGCTTACCGTTACACGCGGTATCGCAAAATATCTCGGCCGCTCGTCACCCGGCTGCAGGAAAATGATCTCGATATCCTCGCCGATTACTTCGACGTCCGACTCACCGGGATCGCGGCCACCGTTCGATTCCAACAATTCGTCGACGGGAGCGCCCTGGATCCACCAACGCCCGTCCTCGAGTTGCCGAACCTCGACGCTTGCACCACGGACGACGACCCGATCGACAACTCTGACGCCTTCAACAAGCAGGCGCGTCAACGCGATACCGACCCGTACCTCTTCAGCCGCGACAACACGAGTTTGGCCGGACACCCGAAGCAATTCGGTATCGCGAAACAAGAGCTCCGGACCACTCAAGCCCCAACGCGCGTCCATGCCCGAGAACTCGACCTCCATGCCGATCGCCGCGCTGGCCCAGCCTTTGATGTCCTCCTGGTACTCGGGAAGTCTTGGCAGGAAAAGCCGAAACAGGCCGACTGCGATTGCCAGCAAAATTACAACACCTGCGGCGGTATAAGCAGCGAATTTAAACAGGCGTTGCAGGAATACTTTCATGTTCTTGTCGGTTTCTCCGCAACCTACATCAGCACGACGTCGAACTGGTCCTGGACATACAACGACTCCGTTTGAAGTCTGATCGATTTGCCGGTTTGTTCTTCCAGTTCGGCAAGGCTCCGGGCCTGTTCGTCCAACAGCAGCTCGATGACATTCTGATGCGCCAGCACCAGCACCTCGTCAAACTCGAATTGTCTTGATTGCCGTATGGTTTCGCGAAAAATTTCGAAGCAGACGGTCTCGGCTGTCATCAGGAAACCGCGGCCGTCGCAGCTCGGGCAGTCCTCGCAGAGAATATGCTGCAGGCTCTCGCGCGTGCGCTTTCGCGTCATTTCGACCAGGCCCAGCGGCGAAACCGGGGTGACCTGCGTCCGTGCGTGATCCCGGGCGAGCGACTGCTCGAGGACCTGCAGGACGTTGTCACGATGATCCGGTTCTTCCATATCGATAAAATCGATGATGATGATGCCGCCGAGGTTTCTGAGGCGCAGCTGCCGCGCTATCGCGACAGCCGCCTCGAGATTTGTGCGATAGATCGTCTCTTCGAGGTTGCGGTGACCCACATAGCCACCGGTGTTGATGTCCACGGTCGTCATCGCCTCGGTCTGGTCGAATATCAAGTAACCACCTGACTTCAATGGGATATTGCGGTCAAGCGACCTGCGAATCTCGTCCTCGATGCCATGCAGGTCAAAAATCGGGCGACGCCGCTGATAAAGCTCCAGCTTTGGTTCGATATCCGGCAGGTACGTAACGGCGAAATCCCGCATCGCGTCAAAATCGTCCTCCGAATCAACGAGAATACGCTCGATATCGCTGGTTACCATATCCCTAAGGACCCGCAGTGGCAGCGAAAGATCCTCATGAACGAGCATTTTTACAGGAGTCTTGCTGCACCGTTCCTGAATCACCGCCCACAACTTGAGCGTGTATTTCAGGTCGGCGACGAGGGTCTCCTTGTCCGTGCCTTCGGCGACGGTGCGCACGATGACGCCACAGCTCAGGTCTTTCTCGGCGAGAATTTCCTCGACGATGGCGCGAAGCCGCTCACGCTCATCTTCATCTTCGATACGCGCCGAGATACCAACTGAATCGCTGCACGGCAAGAGCACGAGGTGCCTGGACGGCAAAGTAATGAAAGTCGTCAGCCGGGCACCCTTGTTGCCCAGCGGGTCTTTTGCAACCTGCACCATGATCTCGTCACCTTCGCGAACCAGATCACGAATGGCCGGCACCTCGTCCGGACCGTATTGGTCCCGGCCTGGCGCGATGTTGGAGGCGTGCAGAAAAGCCGTTCGCTCCAGGCCAATGTCAACAAATGCAGCCTGCATGCCGGGCAACACCCGCAGCACGCGCCCTTTGTATATGTTGCTGGTCAATCCACGGCGGGCCGCACGTTCAATATAGACCTCCTGCAGTACGCCGTTCTCGAGCAGCGCTGCGCGCACTTCGCTCGTCGTCACGTTGATCAGGATTTCTTCTTTTAGCGATTCATCCGTCATGATCTTTTTGCGTCTTGAATACATCGATACCCGCATCTTGCAGCAATCGCGCGGTCTCGAAGACGGGCAATCCGACTACGCCCGAATAACTGCCCTTAATGGACTCGACAAACGCACCACCAAGTCCCTGTATGGCATACGCGCCGGCCTTGTCGCGAGGCTCCCCACTGTGCCAGTATGCGAGCGCCTCGTCCCGACTGATTTCGCGAAAATGCACATCTGTCGCGCTGACCGCGGTCTGCACGCCGGCCGGTCCCCGCAGCGCGACGCCGGTCAGCACGCGGTGGCGGCGACCGGAAAGACCCAGCAGCATCGAGACAGCTTCATCCCGTCCGCGCGGCTTGCAGAGTACCTCATCACCGAGCACTACTACGGTATCGGATCCGATGACGAGGCAGGACGCTTCCACGTCGGCCGCATTTGCTTTCGCTACCGCCAGCCTGAGTACCATTTGTTCCGGCGCCTCGCGCGCCAGACGCTCTTCGTGCACCTCAACCGGTTTGACCGAAAACTCGAGTCCCAGTGCCTCGAGAATCTCCTGCCGACGTGGCGAAGACGATGCCAGACACAGTGACAATTGCGGGGCCACGAACAGTCGCTCAGGCCCGGTGGTACGGGTGACCAGCCTGCAGCGACCATGCACGATACAGCTGTTCAGCCAGCAGCACTCGCGCCATGCCGTGCGGCAATGTCAGTTTAGAAAGCGACCAGATAAAGTCTGCGCGCTGCCGGATCGCATCGGGAACACCGTCGGGACCTCCGATAATGAAGCAGAGGTCGCGACTATCGGATTGCCAGTCCGCGAGCCTGGCAGCCAGCGTCCGGCTGGTCAGTTCTTTGCCTTTCTCGTCGAGGAGAACGACCTGCTCTGTCGCCACCAGTTTCGCGAGTATCAGCTCTCCCTCCGCCGCCATCGCTGTTTGCGATTTTTCGTTCTTGTTGCGCCGCACGGTCGCAATCGTGTCCAGACGAAATTTCCACTCTCGCGGGAACCGCCCCGTATAAATGCCGAAGGCCTCATCCACCCAGGAGGGCTGACGGTCACCCACGGCCAATAGTCTTATGTGCACAGCCTATCCGTCGGTTGCCGTCGCGTCCCCTGTCGGGGCAATAGACCAGAGTTTTTCCAGGTTATAGAACTCACGCACTTTGGGCAGCATGACGTGTACCAGCGCATCCTGCAGGTCGAGCAAAACCCATTCACCGCCGTCCTCACCCTCGACGCCAATGGGTCGATGGCCCGCCTCCTTGGCCTGCTCAGCAACGTTGTCAACGAGCGCTTTGACGTGGCGACTTGAGGTGCCGCTCGCGATAATCATGTAGTCAGTCACTGTCGTCATGTCTCGCACATCAAGTTTGACGATATCCCGGGCTTTGACATCTTCGAGCGCGCCAATGACCAGGTCAGTTAGCTCATCGCTGTTCATGCGTGGTTCTCTTGATCTTCAAATTCAACTCCTGTCTGATTCCCGACTTATTTTTCCGCGGGGGCGGCGCGCTCCTGCGACACCTCGTCACGCGACTCTCCAGGCGCGTAGCACCCGCTGTTTTCGATTTCGCCCCTGACCGCATCCGGCATCAGGAACCTCGGATCGCGACCGGCAGCAACGAGATCGCGGATTTCGGTCGACGAAATCTCTAGCTGCGTGACGGCGTGTATGTGAATCCGGCCATGCGACGCGGCATGCAGATCCTCGACACGGTGGGTGCCGAACTCGGCAATCATATCGCCCAGCGGACCGATATCGGGCGCCTTCCAGCCCGGGCGATGCGCGACAATGATATGCGCGACATCCAGAATTTCTCCCCACCGATGCCATTCCGGCAGTCCGAGAAACGCGTCCATTCCGACGATCAGACCCAGTGCCCGGTCCGGAAATTCCGCTCGTAATGTTAGAAGTGTGTCGATCGTGTACGACGGTCCGGTGCGCCGAATTTCCCGGTCATCGACCGCGAATCCTTCCTGGCCGGAGACCGCCAGTTCGACCATGCGCAGACGCTGGCGGGCCGAGGCAAACGTCACGCCACGATGTGGCGGATCGCCGCAGGGAATGAAACGCACCTCGTCGAAACGTAAAGCCTGCAGCATTTCAAATGCCGTTCGCAGATGGCCGTAGTGGATCGGATCGAAGGTCCCGCCGAAAACGCCAATCGGCCTCATCGACGCGCCATTCCAATAACAATATCGCATGCCATTTGCCAGGGATCGCCGGCACGCTGCCCTTTGGCGGCCGCATCGGCGCGTCCCGTCGCCTTGAGCAGGCGATTGAAGGAACCGTGCTCATGCCGACCGATACAGCTGCGTACGAGTCCCTGGCGGTTACGCCAGACGCCATTTTTCTGCATCGCGCTGCCAAGATCACCGCCTCGATGAATGACGTCATCGAGTTTCGAGAGGGTGCGCAGCTCGCGCGTCAGCGCCCACATGACGATGACCGGCTCTACGCCTTCCGAGCGCAAGCCGCCCAGGATCTTGACCGCGCGCGCCGCGTCGCCTGCCATGGCGGCGTCAGCCAGTTTGTAGACATCGTAGCGGCTGCTGTTGGCCACCGCGTTGCTGACATCCTCGACGCTGACGGGTCCCTCGCCCAGCAGCAAACGCAGTTTCTCGATTTCCTGGCCGGCAGCGAGCAGGTTTCCCTCGACCCGATCAGCGATCAGCGTAACGACATCACGTTCCGGCTGTAGCCCGGCACTGCGCATGCGATTGGCGATCCAGCCCGGCAGCTCTCGAATGCCAATCGGCCAGATCGGCACACTGACCCCTTTTTTTTCGATCGACTTTGCCCACTTCGAGGCAGCGGCACTTCGATCCAGCTTGGGCGCAGTGACGATGAACAAGGTTTCCGGACCCGATTGGTCCACGAGCTGGACAATCGCCTCGCCGCCGGCGCGCCCCGGTTTGCCGGTCGGAAGTCGCAGCTCGATGATGCGCCGCTCTGCAAACAGCGACAGGTTGCCGCTCGACGCCGTGAGCTGTGGCCAGTCGAAGCCAGCCATGGCGACATGCAGCTCGCGCATGCTGAAACCGCGCTGGCGTGCTGCGTCGCGAATCGCGTCGAGCGCCTCGGCGACCAGCAGGTGTTCATCACCGGTAACGAGGTAACAGGGTGCGAGCGATTTCTTGAGATGCGAAGAGAGCTGATTTGCCTGTATTTTCAAGCAAGCTGCTCCATGGAAATGGATTCGCCTTCGAGCAAGACCGGAATGCCGTCGGCAACCGGATAGATACGCTTGCCGTCGTCGGTGATCAGTGCTTCCGCCAGGGGCTTTGCAAGCTGTGAACCTTCGTGGTTCACCAGATTGCCTGCAGCGATCGCGGCATTGACCCGCTCGAGTTTGTCTTTCGTCAGTAAAGACAGGCCCTTATGGCTGACCGGGCATCGCAGAATTTTTAGAAGTCGCTTATCCATGGCTCATTATTGTACCGCCCATTGACGTCGTAATGACCCCAAATTTGCGCTCAATTTTGGCTCAATACCGCCACCAGCTCGGCATGGCCACAGGCATCGGCCGCGGCGGTCGCGGCGGCCATGTCCCCGGGCAAAGGCCGGAACTGTTCATCCACCAGGCGGCAGCGCATCAGGAGTTTGACCGCGGAGCCCTGCTCACCATGCTTCAGCTGATCGTGCAGATAGTGCTGCGCGAAAAACATCGCCGGCCGCTGGTCTTCCCAGCGCAGCATTTGTTCGAAATACCAGGCCCATGCCGCAACCGGGTCCGGGTCTGTATCGATACTGTCGAACACGTGTTTGAAACCACCGGAACGATTATCCCGGCTGATAAAACCATAGGCGTGATTGAGCACGGCTTTGCGGGTGCTTGCAAGCTCCCGCACGATCGCATCCCCGCGCTTTTTCGGCGCCGCCGGAATCTCAATGTCTTCGATGAGTCGGTAGGGCTCGATCAGGCTGCCCACGAGCGAGAAAAAAGCAAAAGACAGGAACAGCTGGATAAGGCCGGCAAGCATCGCGGGCAGCGATCCCGCTTCGGCCGACAGCCAGCATGCGACAAGCAGGAAAACTGTCGCCACCCAGAAAGTTCCGGCAGAGCGCTTCCACAGACGAACCAGGGCTGGCGGACTCAGGCTTTGCAGCGGCGAATGCGTGATCGCGAGCACGGCTACCGACGCCGGAAAAAACACGCAGGCGAACAGCACGAGCAGGATGGCCCACGCAATCCCCAGGTAATGCGCCACCGCCACGATCGCCCAGGTCAGTAAGAGCGCGACGAAGAGCGGGAACAAGGTCCACAATTTGCCGAACCAGTTGAACAAAGCGAGATCGGGCGTCGCGGGTGTTGCCGCCCGCGCACGAGCCTCCAGCACGATCATCTGGTAGCGGAAAACCGCGGGAATCACGATAAACAGCAGAATCAGACCGAACAGGTCCGCCCAGAGCGCAAGCGACACCAGCAGCCAGAAGACGAGCAGGGGTATCAGCACGGTGGACTCCGTCAGCGGGTAGACGATGGCCCGAAGAACGTCAATCGGCCTCATGATCATCCTTTTCGGTACCGGGTACAGGGTCGTAACCCGAGCCGCCCCACGGATGGCAGCGACCCATTCGTCTCAGCGCCAGCCAGCCACCGCGAAAGGCACCGTGCGTCTGCAGCGCCTCGATCGCGTAGCTCGAGCAGGTGGGCTGATAACGGCAGTTGCCCCCCAGCCAGGGTGAAATCGCCAGCCGATAGAACCTGAGGAGCCAGATCAGTGGCTTCGACAACAGTCGGCTCACAACGGTGGGCATCAGGCAGCCCGCAGCGCCTCGGTCGCAAAACCGCGGATTGCGTTGAGCATCGACGACAGGCCGTTGCTGCGCGTCGGACTCAGGTGGCTCTCGAGCTGCAGTGCCGACACGAAGTCGGGCGGTGTGTCGAGGATATCCTGCGGATACCTGCCGCTATAAAGACGCAGCAACAGCGCGATAAGTCCTGACACGATCGCCGCGTCGCTGATCGCCTGAAAATACAGTCGGCCGTCCTTTTCTTCCGCTACAAACCAGACCTGCGACTGGCAGCCGCGAATACGGTTTTCTTCGGTGCGAAGCGACTCGGGAAACTCCGGCAGTCGCCGCCCCAGGTCGATCAGGTACTGGTAGCGGTCCATCCAGTCGTCGAAAAGGCCGAATTCCTCGATGAGCTCCTGCTGAGCTGCCTGCACTTCGCTCGTCATTGCATCAACCGCTGCGGCGCCAGGTTGTTCCGTCGCGGCCGTCCTGAATACTCACGCCCGCGGCCTGCAGCTGATCACGGATTGCGTCCGCCTGTTCGAAATCGCGTTCCGCTTTTGCCGCATTGCGCTTCTCGATCAGCGCCTCGATTTCGGCGACAGGCAGGTCGCCCTCAGCATGTCCGGCAAACCACTGCTCGGGATCGCTGCAGAGCAGGCCCATCAGTTCACCGCAGGCGTACATCTGTGCCGCGAGCAACTCTGTTTCTTTGTTGTCGTTTGCCTTGTTGAGCGAGCGTGCCAGCGCAAAGAATTCGGCCAGGGCCCTGGGCGTATTGAGGTCGTCCTCCAGCGCCTCCAGCAGTGTCTCCGGGACATCCACGTTGGCGCGGGCCTCATCCGAAACCGAAATACCGCGAACCGCGCCATAAAGCCGATCAAGCATGCGGCGCGCCGATTGAATGGTCTCGGCGGACCAGTCCAGCGGCTGCCGATAATGTGCGCTCAACAGCGCGAGGCGAATGACTTCACCCGGGACGCTGTCGATCAGGTCGTGCACCAGCAGAACATTGCCCAATGACTTCGACATCTTGGTTTCGTCAACGCTCAGGAAACCGTTGTGCAGCCAGTAGCGTGCAAACGGAGCGCCGTCGTGGGCGCAGCGGCTTTGTGCACGCTCGTTCTCGTGATGCGGGAAAATCAGGTCTTGTCCACCGGCATGTATGTCAATCGTCTCACCCAGGTGCTTTTCTGCCATGGCCGAGCACTCGATGTGCCAACCAGGGCGTCCCCTCCCCCACGGGGAGTCCCATCCCGGAAGTTCGGGCGTCGACGGCTTCCAGAGCACGAAGTCATGCGCTGCCTTCTTGTACGGCGCCACCTCGACTCGGGATCCCGCGATCATCTCGCGCAAATCGCGTTTTGACAGCTCACCGTAATGCTCGAACGACGCAACGTCGAAAAGGACGTGACCATCAGCGACGTAGGCAAAACCTTTTTCGACGAGCGACTCGATCATCGCGATCATCACGTCAACATGTTGCGTGGCACGCGGCTCAACGTCCGGCGGCTGGACGCCCAACGCTGCCATGTCCTCGTTGTACGCCTTGATGTACTTGGCCGTGATCTCGTCAATGGGTCTGCCGGTCTCGACCGACGCCGCGTTGATCTTGTCGTCCACGTCAGTGATATTGCGGGCAAATGTCAATTTGTAGCGGCGGCGCAAGACCCGCGCCAGCAGATCGAACACGACGGCAGGTCGGGCATTGCCAATGTGCGCGTAGTTATAGACGGTCGGTCCGCACAGGTACATCGTCACCTCGCCCGCTTTCTGGGGCTCAAACAGGACTTTCTTGCCCCGGAGCGTGTCGTGTAGCTGTATGGTCATGGTGTCCCGGTTCGGCCGGTCAAAAAACGCAATCATAACAATATTGCTGCCGGCCGCTACGATCGGTATTCTTCCGGCCCGCAGCAAATGCACTGAGGACTGCCAATGTCTGTCGCGCCGGTCAGATTTCAAGCCCGCAAATCCGTCGAACAGGTCGAGGAAGGCAGCGACCTCGCGCCCAGGTTCGACGACCGCGGCCTGATCACGGTTGTCACGACGGATGCCGATAGCGGCGAGCTGCTCATGCAGGGCTACATGAACGCCGAGGCGCTGCAGCTGACGATCAGCACGGGGGAAGCACACTACTACAGCCGCAGCCGGCAGGTGCTGTGGCACAAGGGCGCAACCAGCGGACTCGTGCAGACTGTGCGGGAACTTCTCGTCGACGATGACCAGGACTGCATCTGGCTGCGCGTGGACGTCGCGGGCGGTGCAAGCTGTCACGTTGGCTAGCGCAGCTGCTTTTACCGGAAAGTTCCTATCGGCAATGATTTCGCGGCGAAGCAGGCCGACGGACATGTAGAGCTCGAGTGGACGGACACCGAGAAGGTATTCGATGCGGAGGAAGTCTACGGCGACGCGCCGAATCCCACCATCCTCTGACCACGCCCATCCCCCATCACCAAGCACCCTAAGGGCGCCGGCGAGCGACTTAGAGACCAGGCAAGCGACCGACATGTTTGCTGGCGGACTGTCTCGCTGCGCTCGCTTTATGTCTCGCCGGCAAACATCTCGT
>JAOTWB010000044.1 GCA_029863125.1 Gammaproteobacteria bacterium | reverse complement strand
AGCCGCCTGGTTGGCTACCTCCTCGGCAAACGGCTCGCGGGAACGAAACTGCGGCCCGACGTCATTTATGTACTCAAGAGAATCGCTTTCTTTGTGATCCTCGTCATCGTCGTCATCACCGCGCTCGACCTGCTTGGTATACCGCTCACGGCATTTGCTTTTGCGACCGGCGCATTGGCGATCGGCGTCGGTTTTGGTGCGCAGAACATTATAAACAACTTCATCAGCGGCTGGATACTGATGGTCGAGCGCCCGATTCGCATTGGCGACTTCATCGAGATTGATGGCGCTCAGGGTGTTATCGAAAATATCGGCAATCGCTCCACACGAATTCGTCGTACCGATGGAGTGCATCTCCTGGTACCCAACAGCCTGCTGCTGGAACGGACAGTTGTAAACTGGACTCTGGTCGACCTGGAAATTCGATCCACGGTTCGCGTCGGCGTTGCCTATGGATCGCCGGTACGGCTGGTCGCAGACCTGATTCTGCAGGCCGTTAAAGATCAAAAGGAAGTCAAGAAAGAGCCGGCGCCGAGTGTCATTTTTGACGATTTCGGTGATAACGCTCTCGCTTTCGATGCGTATTTCTGGTGCGACGCCAGCGGAGAGAAGTTCCTCCGCGAGATCCGTGGATCGATTCGCTTCCGTATTAGCGAACTGTTCGAACAAAACGGAATCGTCATCGCGTTTCCGCAACGTGACGTGCACCTCGACTCGAGCAGTCCATTGGAAATACGCATGATCGGCAAAGAAACCGATGACGAATAATGGCCGGGCATCCTGAAGGTGGTTTTCTCATGCAACGCTTCGAGCGCTTGCCAACGGAAGGTGAGAAGTTCATCGATTCGGGCTACGAATTTTATATTGCACGAAAGCATGGACGGCAGGTCCATACTATTATGGTTTCTCGTTCACGAAGAATAAGAAAAGATTCGGATATCGAGCCGGTTGACGGCACCAAAAATTGACGCGGGCAGGAGCCCACCCGTCAAGAAAGCCGCCAATGCAATCCTGGTCTCGAATCGCGTCACTACATCGACAGCTTTGCTGTCTCGCATTCTTCTTGCTCGTAATTGAGTCGCAGCCCAGAGCAGAGCTACGGGTCGATGGAGTCAGCGATGAACTTGCCCGCAACGTTGTCAGCTATGTTTCCCTGGCGAGCGAGCCCTGCGACGCCGAACCATGGCTGATTCGACGACGATATCGCGCGATCGCATCGGAGGCGCGCAGCGCGCTGGAGCCGTTTGGATACTATGACGCGGTTGTCGAGACTACGCTGGAACAGGACGAAAGATGCTGGCTTGCCACGATAAACATCGATCCCGGACAGCCTGTGCTCCTGAGAAATGTCGATGTCTCGCTGAGCACCGCTCCTGGAGATGAACAGAATTTTGTCGACATTGTCTCTTCGACAGCGCTTGTCCGTGGCGCGCAGTTGCGTCAGTCCGACTATGAGTCGTTAAAGGAATCTTTGCAGATTCGTGCGGCGGAACGCGGCTACATCGACGCCAATTTCCTGCAGCACAAGATCGAAGTCTGGCCGGCCGAAAGGGTTGCCGACGTGACGTTGAATTTCGAGAGCGGCCCCAGGTACAGCTTCGGCGAAATTACACAGGAACAGGATTTTCTCGACGCCAGCGTCATCGATGCTTACCTCGACTTTAGAACGGGCATGCCCTACGACAATCGACTGGTCACCAAAGCCTACAGTGATCTCTCGGTCAGCGGTTACTTCGGTCGGATTGAGGTGTTGCCCGACTACGAGCTGGCAAAGGATGGCCAGATTCCGGTGCGCGTCTTGCTCGAACCTGCCGACCGCATTGAGTACACCGTGGGACTCGGGTTCTCGACGGATACAGGGCCACGGGCACGCGCGGGCTACTACAATCGGCGTGTCAATAAACACGGAAATCGTTTCAAGACCGATATCAGCCTGTCTCCGGTCATACAAGGTATCGCGGCCGAGTATCGCAAGCCGCTAACGGATCCGCGCAGCGAATGGTTGAGCTATTCGAGTGCGTTGACCAGTGAAGAGACGGACACATTTAACAATGACACGGCACGCGTCGGCGTAAGGCGTACAAAAAAGGTTCGCACGAACTGGATTCGTACCCTGTCTCTGGACCTGAGCTATGACGAATTTGATGTAGGCCTCGAGTCGAGTAGTTCCCGGCTCGTATTGCCCGGTATCGCTTACGACCACAAGCGCGCGGACCGCGACGTATTTCCGACTCGGGGCCGCCGTTTGACTTTCGAACTGCGGGGTACCGGCCAGTTCCTCGGATCCGAGACCTCATTCCTGCAGGCGACCACCAGTCTGCGGCTGGTGCACAGTATTTCCGACGAAAGCCGCCTGCTGGCGCGAGCCGCTCTTGGATTCACGGCCAAGTCGGAGTTATTCGAGCTGCCGCCGTCGGTGCGCTTCTTTGCGGGCGGCGACGAGTCCGTGCGTGGTTTTGGCTACAACACGCTCGGGCCAGAGGATGAGCTCGGTAATGTTGTCGGTGGCAGCCACCTGCTGGTTGCGAGCGTTGAATACGAACGTCATATGCGCGGCAATTTCTACGGTGCTGTTTTCGTCGATGCCGGCAATGCATTCGACGGCTTCGACGTCGATCCCGCGGTAGGTGCCGGGGTGGGTCTGAAATGGCAGTCGCCCGTTGGGCCGCTGCGTTTCTACCTCGCGCACCCGCTTAACAAATCCGACCGCACTGTGCGCCTGCACATCCGCCTCGGAGCCGACCTGTGAAAGGTCGAGCATGGGGATGGACGGGCCTCATCCTTGCGGCCGTTCTGCTCTTTGTCGTTGCAGTGGCTTTCTGGCTTACTGCGACGACAAGCGGTGCCCGCTGGCTGCTGGCGCGGGCGGCTCCCCTGCTGCCGCCGGCACTGCAAATTGCCGAGCTCAATGGCACCCTGCTGAAGGGCGTCGACTTTCGCTCGCTAAGCTGGACCGACGAGCGAGTGCGGGTTTCCGTCGAGCGGCTCGATACACGGGTGGACTTGTGGCCGCTATTAAGGCGACAGGTGCGCATCAAGAGTCTCGATATACGCGATGTCGATGTCACTGTCAGCGATGGCCCACCGCGCGAAAACGGCGGCGCAGCGTTCTCAGTCGATCTTCCAATCGGCCTGCGCATAGACACGGCGTCGATCCAGAAAATCCGTATCGCCATTGGTGACAGCTTCTTCGATATCGAAGAGGTCTGGCTCGCCGGTCAACTGTCGGGATCGGCGCTGCAAATAGACCGGCTTGAAATCCAGAGCGCGCCCGCCGATATCAGCCTTTCAGGAAACGCAGCCCTTGGCGGCGATTATCCGGCCAACGCTACTGCCGCGTGGGAACTTCGGCTACAGGATCAGCCCTCGCTGTCCGGCATGCTGCGGCTGCGCGGAAATGCGTCGCGGTATGTCGTCGAACATGATCTCGACGCACCTTATGAGGTCGTCACGCGAGGTACTTTCGGGCTTGTCGATGACGACATTGTCGTCGACCTCAAGAACACGTGGCAGCTGGTGCATGTCGAAGCCGGCGATGCCCCCGCCGTTGACATTAGCGACGGTACGCTGCGACTTAGCGGCACCCTGGGCGCCCTGGCGTTTGACGGCAACACGACGATCGTCTCGGACAGTGTGCCCGATATCGCTGTTGCAGTCCGCGGCATTCGCGAAGCTGACCGTATAGGATTCGACGCTGTGTCGATTTCGAACGAGTGGGGAAAGCTACTCACGAATGGTGAAACTTTCATTTCACCCCAGTTCGCCTGGAACTTTGATTTCGAGGTTTCCGACCTTGACCCCGCCGCTGCCGATCCGAGGATGGACGGAAACCTACAGGTCACGGGAAAAACCACCGGGCGTATCGTCGATCAGCAGCCGATTCTGGATGTTCGGATCGATGACATGAGCGGAGATCTGAATGGCTATCCCGTCAATGGCTCGGGAAGCCTGTCCTATGCCAATCGGCGGCTGCAGGTCGACGGCGCGGTGGCACGCGTCGGCGACAACCTTATTAATTTCGACGGCTCGTACGGGGACGAGCTGCGGGTTAATGCGGCGCTGCGCTTCTCCGATTTACGTCAACTCAATCTCGGTGCTGCCGGTCGTCTTCACGGCGATATTCGTTTCGCGTCGAACCTCAAAACACTCGAAGCAGTGGGCAAGCTCAGCGGAGAAGGCCTCGCCTGGCAAGACTACTTCGTGAAAACATTCTCCGCCGATTTCAAGGTTCCGGAAAAAGGTCGTGGAGACGTAGCGCTGCAGGTCGCAGACGCACGCATTGCCACGCTGGCGCTTGCGACCGGGCGCCTTGATGCGTCCGGATCCATACAGTCACATACGGTCCGGGCAGATTTTTCGGTCGAAGAGGGCGAGGCCGACTTTCAGCTCACGGGCGGCTTCGCCGACGAGCGCTGGTCCGGCGCTATCGACAGGCTCAAGCTCTCCAGCGACCGGGTCGGAGACTGGACGCTGCAGGAAGCAGCCGACTTTACTCTGTCAGGATTGAATCTCGAGCTCGGCAAGGCCTGCCTGAATACGAGCAGCAACGCGGGCGTTCTGTGCACGACACTCGACTATGACTATTCCGGACCGCTCTATTTTGACGCCTCCGTCACTGAACTGCCGCTCACCGCTTTTGCACTCAATCTGCCCGAAGGGACGACCGTCGAGGGAACAATCGAGGCGCACGCCAGCGGACAGTACCTCAAGCAACGTTTGACGGCGGATGCGGCTTTCGAGGCGAAAAACCTCAGTCTGAAGGCGGTGTTCGAGGGAGATGAGCTGTCCGCGACTTTCGAGCGCGCCTCTGCACGGGCCTCCGTCGTTGATAACACGCTCAACGGCGACCTCGAGTTCCTGTTGGCTGACCGGGCCGACCACATCAGAAGCAGCCTGGAAATCGCAGATCTTTTCAACCCGAACTCTGCGCTTCGCGGCCAGGGCAGCCTCGAATTGACGGACTTGAGCGTCCTGTCGTTCTTTGTTCCCGAGCTGGCCAATCCCGCCGGCAGGATCGCCGGTAGCGTCGATGTTACGGGGAGCCTCGTGGCGCCGGATATCAACGGGGAAATAAGACTGAGCGACGGGTCGTTCGGTATCCGCCGAGCCGGCATTTCCGTCACCGATGTCGATGTCAGGCTGACCCAACCGGATGTCGGCCATCTCTCGCTACAGGGCAGTGCGCGTTCGGGTGAAGGGCGCCTCGATATCCGCGGCGAAACCGAGCTCAGTTCAACGTCCGGCATGAACACGGTACTGACTCTCAGCGGCAAGAATTTCACGCTGATCCAGCTACCTGACTGGCAGGTTAGCGCGTCGCCTGATATTGCCGTCCTTTTCGATGACGATGCTATACGCGTCAGCGGCGAAATCCGCATACCAAGAGCGAACATCAATATTCCCACGATCCCGGAGACCGCCGAACGTCCCTCTGCGGACGTCGTTGTGTATCGCGAGCATGAGCCGGTGCCGGCCAAGCGGCGAATGCTTTACGTCGACGTCCGGACAGTACTTGGAAACGCCGTTGTCCTTTCTGGTTTCGGCCTGACTACCGGCCTCGAAGGTTCGGTACGCATCACCGGCAGCAGCGATACGCCTTACACCAGCGCCGGTCGCGTCGTGTTGCGCGGCGGCCGCTACCAGGCATACGGCCAGAACCTCACGATCGAAAGCGGCGAGCTAATATTCAACGGGCCGTTGATCAATCCGACGCTCAACGTACGCGCAGTCCGGAAGGCAACTGACGGTACTGTGGCCGGCATACACCTGACCGGAACACCCACACTGCTGAAGTCGCAGGTATACAGCGAGCCCGCGAAGGGAGACGCCGAGGCCCTGTCCTATTTATTGACCGGCCGGCCGCTCGGCAGCGCAGATTCCGCGGACGGAGCCATGCTGAACCAGGCCGCATTCGCCCTGGGACTGTCTTCTGCCGGTAATATTGCCTCTGCAATCCGTAACGAACTCGGATTTGAAACCCTGGGTATCCAGGGCAGTGCCGAGAACCGGCAGTTTGTCGCCGGCAAACGCATCGGCGAACGCCTGCTGATCGAATACGCGTACGGGATGATCGATAACCTCGGCACGCTGCTGCTGCGCTACCAGCTCACCAACCGGCTCATTCTCGAGTCGCGATCCGGCACGGCCCGCATGCTGGACATTGTCTACAGCGTCAAGAAGCAGTAGTTTCGCGACCGGCGCGAGCCGGGCTATCGATGCTCCTCTGCCGCCGGCCTCACCTTGCGCAGCAGGTCGGCGAGCTCCTTGCGTTCTCGCGAATTTATACTGCGCAGACTCTCGTCCGCGGCGTCCAGGCGGAGTTGAATTGCCTTGTCGATCGCGCGTCGCCCTCTGGCCGTAAGCGAGACGACGACGCCCCGCCGGTCATTCTCGTCGCGGCGCCGGCGGACAAACCCGCGTTGCTCGAGCCTGTCGACACGGTTGGTCATCGCCCCGCTACTGAGGCCGGTCGCACTGGCGAGCCTGGTTGCAGGGAGCGCGTAGGGCTTTCCCTGGCGGCGCAGCGCTGAAAGGGCGTCGTACTCAAACAGCTCCAGGCCGAGTGGCTCGAGCGCCTCGGTCGCCTGCCGGACGAACGCGCGGTACAGGGACATCACCCGGATGACGACCCCGAGACTCGCCGTATCAAGCTCCGGGCGCTCCTCGGACCACTGTTCCAGGATGTCGTCAACGGCGTCTCTTTTCATGGGGTTCCTGATCTTCTATTTTGATATCAAATTACTTGACATGGAAGTAAAATGGAACATACTTTTGTGCATTGGAAGCTCGAACAGGGGTTAGCGCTCTAACCCTTTCAATGACAGGAGACACCAAGAATGCGCCCGTTCCTTGATGACTACGACGAGTTGGACGAATCCAGTTTTGAGAGTTTTTCGGCGACCCGCCGCCAGCTCGGTAAAAAGCACAACGTGCATCAGAAAAGCGCCGGCCGGAAGCGTCGCGGCCGGACCCATCACGATCGTTGGGCCGATGCTGAGTGGGAAAGCTACGACGATAGTGACGACTACAGCGATTCCTCTATCGACAGGTATCGCCGATTAAGATTCGACGACTGACAAATTATGACAAATTATTGAGTATCGCGGGGCGCCCAAAAGGGCGCCCCGTTTTTTTCAACCGCACGTCCTGAATCAAGTCAGCGCCGGCAGCACCAGGCTCGCGATACTCAGCAGCAGGAAGAACCCGCACATATCCGTTACGGTCGTCAGGAGCGGACCCGAGGCGACGGCCGGGTCGAGTTTCATGCGACGGAGCATCAGTGGGACCGTACCACCGATAGAAACGGCGATGATCGTGTTGGCCGCCAGCGCGCCGCCGACTACAAGCCCGAGTATGGGATTGCCTTTCCAGGCCCAGGCGGCAACCCCCAGTAACGCGCCAAGCGCCAGCCCGTTGATCAGCCCGACAACCGCTTCTTTGCGCCACACTCGCCAAACGTCTTTCGGCACTGCGGCACCGAGCGTCAGTTCACGCATGCTGACCGCGACAGCCTGGTTACCGGAGCAGCCGCTCATGTCGGAGACGATGGGCAGGAACACGGCGAGTGCAATAACCGCCGTCAGCGTGTCTTCATAGATCGCGATGATGCTGGCTGCCAGTATATTCAGCCCGATATTGATACTCAGCCACGCCAGGCGGCGCCGCGAGCGCACTATTACCGGCATGCTGCGAAGTTCGTCGCCGCCGATGATACCGGCGACTTTCAGGCTGTCCGCTTCCGCACGCTCGGCGATCGCTTCGAGGACGGCGCGCCTGCGAACAATACCGAGCAGCATGCCTCGCTCGTCAACGACCGGGACCGCAGCGATATCATGCTCAGCGAAAAAATCGTCCAGCTTCGTCATGCTCGTGTCGGGCGAAACGGTCAGTGCCGGTATGGCGATTTCTCCAATTGTCTTGTCCGGTTCGGCGAAAACCAGGTCACGCAGCCGAACGACACCCTTGAGTTTTCGCTTTTTTACGACCACGTAGATGTAGTGCACGGTCAGGAACTGATAGTCGATGTCGTCAGCCGTCAGGTCGTTAACGACGTCCCGCACCGTGCGGTTCATCGGGTATGACGCGAACTCGGTCATCATCAGTCCGCCGGCCTGCTCCGGCTCATAGGAGATCAGTTCGCGGATTTCGAGCGCGTCCTCTTCATCGAGTTCTGCGATAATCGCGTTCGCGTCTTCGCTGTCCAGTTCCGCGAGAACGTCCACGCGATGATCGCTTGCCAGTTCGCCTACGATCGGCGCCGACTCCGCCACCGGCATTTCCTCGATCAGGTCTGCGGCATGCGCATCCGGGAGATCTTCGACAAGAGCTGCCGCCCTGTGCGGCGTTAGCGCCGCCAGCAATGCACGCTGACCATCGGGATCGAGCGCGTACACCGTATGCAGCAGGACGGCTGGTTCCAGACCGTCCAGGACGGCCTCGATCTCAGCCGGCGCGGCACCCTTCTCCAGCATTTCACTGACTTCGACGCGAATATCTCTTTGCCGTTCCTGCATGCTCTCAATACCCACCGAATCGCGAAAATAATCGCTTCGCTTATCGCCAAAACCAACCTAGAATAGCGGCGCCTGCCCGCTCCGATTTTCCGTATTTGCTGCTTTTTTTTACCCAGCGTCAACAGTAATGACAAAAGCCCTTGCGCCCGTTGCAATTCTACTAATCAGCGTCTCGATCCTGCTGACCGGTCAGGGTCTACAGGGCACTCTGCTGCCGGTCCGGGCCTCGCTCGAGGACTTTTCAACGATTGCCATCGGCACCATGGGCGCGGCCTACTTTTTCGGGTTTACGGTCGGCTGCCTGAGAGGTGGAGAGCTGCTTCGCCGGGTTGGACATGTGCGGGTATTCCTTGCGATGAGTGCGCTGGCTTCAGCCTCGCCCCTGCTGCATGGCCTGATTATCCAGCCGGTTGTTTGGGGGTCGCTGCGCATGTTGACCGGCTTTTGCTTCGCGGTGCTGTATGTCGTCATCGAAAGCTGGCTCAACGAACTGTCGGATAACGAGAACCGCGGCATCATCTTTTCGACCTACGCGATGATCACTTTGACGGTGCTTGCCGCAGGCCAGATGATGACACTGCTGTATGACCCGGCCGGACTTCAGCTCTTCATCATCGCTTCGGTCCTGGTTTCGATCGGTGCCGTGCCGATCGCGCTGTCTACATCGCCAGTGCCCGCACAGCCGCACACCGTGTCCGTCAACGTCAAACGCCTCTTCGAAATCTCGCCCTCCGGCGCGCTTGGGTGCCTCGTTTCCGGCCTGGCGAACGGCTCTTTCTGGGCACTGGGTCCCGTCTATGCCACGAGCCTGACCAATACAGTCGAAATAGCCGCCTGGTTCATGACGGCGGCGGTCATCGGTGGTGCAATTACGCAGTGGCCGCTCGGGCTGCTCTCCGACGCTGTCGGTCGACGAAAAGTCCTGATTGCAGTGTCGTCGGCTGGTGGCGTCGTCGGCCTGATACTGTTCCTGGCGGTACCGATCCTGAATTTCACGTCCGCCAACCTGCTCGCCGCATTCTGGGGTGCGCTCGCTTTTCCGCTGTACACGATCGCCGTCGCCTACGCCAACGACTTCGCCGAAACGGGCGAATACGTCATGATCTCAGGTGGCCTGCTGCTGATGTACGGCATCGGCGCAACGATTGGACCGTTCGCCGCTTCCGCGGTGATGACAATACAAGGTGACGGCAGCCTTTTCCTGTTCACGGCACTCGTTCATGGCGCGCTTGTGGCATACGTGATGATTCGATTCGTGCGCCGCCGGACTCAGGCGGGGCAGCAAATTCCTTTTAGCGACGCGCTGTCCGCCGCACAAACTGCGTCACAGGTTTATGAAGAGGACATTCAGCCTCAAAGCCGCCGCGACGACTAGTGCGGCTCGCCCTGCCTTACAGGCTGCTGTACAAAACCCCGAGGATCGCGAGCGGCGCGACGACGCGAATCATCCATAGCCAGACTTTGAAAAGCAACGGACTGCCGAACGAGAGATCCTCGGCCAGGACAGACGGCTTGATCAGCCAGCCGACAAACACGGCCATCAAAATTCCACCGACAGGCATCATCAGGTTGGCCGTAAAATAGTCGATTAGCGCGAACATGTTCATATCTTTAAACGGTGGCAGCGCGCTGAGCGGATTGAAATCAGATCCGACGTTGAATGAAAACACGGTGGCCAGCCCTATCGCCCAGGCGAGGAAACCAAACGTGATGCAAGCGTTACGTCTTCGCATTTGCCATTTGTCTTCCGCATAGGCGACGATGGGCTCGATGATCGCGATGATCGATGTAATGGCCGCAAACGCCAGCAGCAGAAAAAACAGCGCACCGAAGGCGGCGCCACCCTGCATGCCGGCGAATGCTGTCGGCAATGTGCGGAAGATCAGTCCCGGGCCCGAGCCCGGGTCGAGGCCGTTGGCGAAAACGAGCGGAAATATCATCAGTCCGGCCAGAACAGCAACCAGCGTATCGGCGCCCGCGATAATCAATGCCGACTTTGTCAGCGACACTTCCTTCGGCACATACGACCCGTAGGTCATGATCAGTCCCATCGCGACGCTGATTGAAAAGAACGCCTGACCGATGGCGCTCAAAACTATGGTGCCGTCTATTCTGCTGAAATCGGCGCTAAACAGGAAAGCGACGCCGGCCTCAAAGTCACCTTCGACCGCCGCATAGCCGATCATTACGATGAGCATGCCAAACAGTGCAGGCATCAGAAACTTCACGGCGCTCTCGATGCCGTCTCGCAGACCACGACCAACAATGAACAGCGCAATCGTAATGAACACCGTATGCCAGAACGTCATCGCGCCCGGATTTGCCAGCAGCTCATCAAATTGTTGTGAGACGATTGACGGATCCGCGCCGCCGAAGCTATTTCCGGCCTTGACGATGTAGGCCAGCGTCCAGCCGGCAATAACGCTGTAATAGGTCGCGATCAGGTAGCCGACGAGCATGCCCATCCAGCCGACCAGGGACCAGGCTCTCGTGCGTCCGGCTTTTCCCGCGACAATACGCATGGCGATGGGCGGGCTTTGAGCGCCGCGGCGACCCAGCCAGAGCTCCGCGATCAGTATCGGGACCGCGACAAAGACGACGCACCCGAGGTACACCAGGACGAAAGCTCCACCACCGCTGACACCTACGACAAAAGGAAACTTCCAGATGTTGCCAAGACCGACAGCCGCGCCGACCGATGCCAGTATGAACGTGACCCCGGAGGACCAGGTTTGATTGTTTTCGTTCGATACCGCTAGTGTCATTACTGTCGACTCCGCCCGGCGGACCGTGTTCCAGGCCCATGTTGCGTTTGGCCTGAACGGCCAGGGTATTCTCGACCTGTGATTCCTGTCGGCCTGTCCCCCAGAATAGCGCATTATTTTGCTACGATTGCCAATCCGCGCGCAGAAAAACAAGCCGAGACGCAAAATGGCGGACCCCGCAGACAAGATAAGCCAGCTCAAGATTGACCGCAGCACGCCCGCCGCGGCCGGCCGCAGCTGGCTGTTGCCCGGTGCAGTACTGGCCACCATGGGCATTATCCTGATTGGCTGGATGTTCTTCGGCGCCGGTTCCTCGGCCGTCCTCGTCGAAACGGATATCGCACGCAAACCGCCCAGCGCAGCGGCCGCCAACAGCGTGCTCGACGCGTCCGGCTACGTCGTTGCAAGACGCGAGGCAACCGTGTCGTCGAAGGTTACGGGAAAAGTCATCGACGTCTTCGTCGAGGAAGGCATGCGCGTCGAAAAAGACCAGGTTGTTGCCAGGCTTGACGATACGACGCAGCAGGCACAGCTGTCGCTCGCGTTGGCACAAGCCGAATCATCGCGCGCCTCACTGCAGGAAATTGAAGCTGGTTTACGCAATGCCCGGCTCGAGCGAGACCGGCTGCGCAACCTCGCAGAACGCAAGCTGACCAGTCAGGCCAGCGTTGATGCGGCGGATGCGGCATACGACCAGCTGGCTGCCCGCCTCGAAACGGGGCGCGAAAACGTAAAGGTGGCAGAGCGTAATGTCGGGTTGGCCAGAGATTCACTGGCCAACATGACCATCAAAGCACCGTTTGCCGGCATGGTCGTGTCCAAGAATGCGCAACCGGGTGAAATGATTTCACCGATCTCGGCCGGTGGCGGCTTTACGCGCACGGGCATTTGCACGATTATCGATACAGACTCGCTCGAAATCGAGGTCGATGTCAACGAGGCATATATACAGAGAGTAAAAGCCGGCCAGTCCGTATCGGCAACCCTCGACGCCTATTCAGACTGGCGCATTCCTGCAGAAGTTATCGCCATCATTCCGACGGCCGACCGCCAGAAAGCAACGGTCAAGGTTCGCATAGGATTTCTGGAGCGCGACGAACGCATCCTGCGCGATATGGGCGTTAAAGTTGCGTTTCTCGGTACCGAGATGGAGGCCGCGACGCCACAGGAGATTAGCGGCGTCATGATCGCCGGTGAGGCACTGCGCTCGGATGCAAGCGGCGACTTTGTCTGGCGGGTGCAGACCGATGTTGTCGAGAAACGTGCCGTGCAGGTTGGTGGTCAGAGGGATCGGCCGCAGGTGCTGGTGGTAAACGGATTGAGCATCGGCGATATTATTGTGCGCTCGTCTGAGTCGCCGCTGGTGGAAGGCCAGCTGATAAAAACGAATTAACAGGAGCAGACGATGTCGGATATTCTGGCGAAACTCCGGGGCGTAAGCCGCATCTACCAGAAAGGTAAAGAAAAAGTCGAGGTTCTTCATGAACTCGATCTCGAGATTCCCAAGGGCGACTTCATTGCCATCATGGGGCCGTCCGGGTCGGGCAAAACGACGCTCCTGAACCTGCTTGGCGGACTTGATAAACCCACGGCCGGCACAGTGAATGTCGGCGGCGCGGAGCTGTCTTCCATGTCAAACAGCCAGCTGTCGCACTGGCGCTCGACCAACGTCGGCTTCATATTCCAGTTCTATAACCTGCTGCCGGTTTTGACGGCGCTCAGAAACGTCGAGCTGCCGCTGTTACTCACTGACTTCAGCTCGAAAGAACGCGTCAAGCGCGCATCGATCGCCCTCGACATTGTCGGTCTCGCCGATCGCGCAAAACACTATCCGCGCGAGTTGTCGGGTGGCCAGGAGCAGCGCGTCGCCATCGCTCGTGCCATCGTATCTGATCCGTCGCTTTTGCTTTGCGACGAGCCCACCGGTGATCTTGACCGCGAAACAGCCGACGAAATTTTGCGCTTGCTGCAGGTCCTGAATCGCGAACACGGCAAAACCATTGTCATGGTCACACACGACGCCCAGGCTGCCGACTACGCCAATCGGACCCTGCACTGCGACAAAGGCACACTCGAGGCAAGGGAGGCAGCGTGAAGTACTTCCGCCTCATCTGGAAGAACGCATGGCGCAAGAAAATCCGCACGTCGCTGACGGTGCTTTCGGTGTTCGTGGCATTCCTGCTGTTTGCGTTGCTTTCAGCGCTTGGCTTCGCGTTCCGGGGCGGCGTTGATGTTGCCGATGCCGAGCGCCTGATCGTTATTGACAAAATTTCGCTCATCAATCCGCTGCCAATGAGCTATCGGAACCGCATCGCCGCTACCGAGGGCGTGGAATCTGTGACGCATGCCAGCTGGTTTGGCGGCTATTACCAGGACCCGCGCAACCAGTTTGGTCAGTTTCCGGTGGATCCGGAATCCTATTTCGACATGTATCCTGAATTCAACATGCCCGCCGAGCAGTTCGAAGCCTTTAAGCGTAATCGAACCGGCGCTGTCGTTGGACGGGAGATCGCGGACACCTACGGATGGAAGGTCGGCGACCAGATTCCGATCCAGGCAACGATCTGGACGAGAGCAGACGGTGGCCGCACCTGGGAATTCCAGCTCGAGGGCATATTCTCGACCGATGATCCCCGCGGCAGCTCGGCCCTGATGCTGTTTCAGTATGACTACTTCGAAGAAGCGAGGGCGTTCGGCAAGGGAACCGTCGGATGGTACATCCTGCGGGTTTCCAAAGGCGCCGATCCGGTTCAGGTCGCTAACGCGATTGACCTGCAGTTCGCCAATTCGCCAAACGAAACGGAAACGAGCACGGAAGCCGCCTTCGCGCAGTCTTTCACCAAGCAATTCGGCAACATCGCGCTAATAGTGACGCTGATTCTTGGCGCCGTATTCTTCACGCTGTTACTCGTTTCCGGTAACACGATGTCGCAATCGGTTCGCGAGAGGATTTCCGAGCTCGCCGTTCTCAAAACCCTGGGTTTCAGCGATCCGGCCGTGTTGGGGATAGTACTGTCCGAGTCGATTCTCATCATGCTAATGGGCGGATTGCTCGGCCTGGGGCTCGGTTGGCTGCTAATTCAAGGCCTCGCGCAGCAGATGGCCGCTTTTTTGCCCGGCATTTTCCTTTCACCTGCGGCGATGGCCGGAGGAGTCGCAATGATGATCGGCGCAGGAATTCTCGCGGGCATCTTCCCTGCGCTCAAAGCCATGCGGCTGTCGATCATTGACGCGCTGGCACGAGCCTAGGAGACGACGATGCGTGTCCTTAAACAAATAGTTGCCGTAACGTGGCTTAATCTTCGGAACCTGCCGCAGCGCGTGGGCTCGTCTGTCGTTGCCGTGATCGGCGTTGCGGCCGTTGTGCTGGTTTTTGCCGCCGTCCTGTCGATGGCCAAAGGATTCGAACGAACGATGATATCCGCCGGTTCTGACGACACTGCCATCATCATGCGCAGCGGTTCGACATCGGAACTCAACAGCGGAATATCCAACGACCAGGCGCTGATCGTTGCAAATGCACCGGGCGTCCTGAAGGACGGAGATTCTGCTGTCATCTCGGCAGAGCTGTATGTCGTAGTGGATGTCAAGAAAAAATCAACGAACACAGACGCTAACGTTCCGTTTCGCGGTATTCAGTCCGGCGCATTCGCGGTGCGCAATAACGTGGCCATGGTCGAAGGCCGCATGTTTGAAACCGGCAAGAACGAGATTATCGTCGGTCGTGCCGCGCAACAGGAGTTTGCCGGGCTTGACACAGGATCAACGATTCGTTTCGGCCAGACCGAGTGGCAAATTGTCGGAGTGTTCGAGGCACAGGGCAGCGTATCGGAGTCCGAGCTTTGGACGGACGTTCGTGTCCTGCAAAATGCGTATCGCCGCGGCAACTTTTTTCAATCCGTCCGCGCCAAGTTACAAAGCAGCGCAAGCCTGCCGGAGCTTGAAGCCGCGCTGGAAGCCGATCCGAGAATCGATCCGGATGTCATGAGTGAAAGAGAATATTACTCCGGACAGGCCGAACCGTTGAGCCGGTTCATCAAGCTTATCGGTTATCCTCTGACCATCCTCATGTCGATAGGTGCCGTGTTCGGCGCCTTGAATTCGATGTACTCATCGGTCTCCGTGCGCGGTAAAGAGATTGCTACTCTACGGGCGCTGGGGTTCGGACCGATCTCGATTCTGTTCTCGACCATGATCGAATCAACATTGCTCGCGTTGGTCGGTGGCGTAGTGGGCGGCGCCATCGCATTCCTGGCGTTTAACGGCTTCCAGGTATCGACCCTGAATGGCGCGAGTTTCAGCCAGGTCGTTTTCGACTTCGCGGTTACGCCCGACCTGCTCATCAACGGTCTATACGCCGCGCTGATTATCGGCGCATTCGGCGGATTGTTCCCGGCCATTCGCGCCGCGCGACTTCCGGTGGCACAGGCCCTGCGCGAACTCTAAGCGTCCGGAGTCGGCGGCTCAGAAGAGTTGGCAGACGACACAGACGAAGAGGTTGCGGCTGCCCATCCTGGGTCGTTCTATGGTCGTGCCACATTCATAACAGGCGAGGCCTTCGCGTCCGAATACCTGGAACCGGTACTGCTGGTAGCTCATGCCGCTTGCTTTACGTTCTTTCGCCGCTTTTGGCGGAGCCGTCACGCCCCGCGTTCTGTAGGAGCGACGACTGATGGTCAGCGTTTGACGCGCAACTTCACGAATCGATGCGAGATTGAGCTGTGCGGGCTTCGCGGCCGGATTTACTCGCGCCGCCCAGAGTATTTCTGACCGGAGGTAGTTGCCGATGCCTGCGAGAAATGCCTGGTCAAGATACAGGTGGCCCAACGCACGATTGCGAAACTTTCGCGAGCCGAGTCGCTCGGCAACCTGCTCGACCGTAAGGTCCGGATCCAGTATGTCCGGTCCGACGCGATTCAGGAACGGATGGTTTGCAAGGCCGCGCTGCGTTAATACCTCGATATCCGATGCGCTGTACAAAAGCGCACTGTGCGTCGGCGTATGCAGCGCGACGCGCAGCTCCCGGCCGGTCTTGGGAAGTTTCGGCCGCCGGGTGATATACCAGCGCCCGTACAGCTGGTTGTGGCTGTACAGCGTGAGTCCGTTATCGAAACGCGTCAACATCGCTTTGCCACGCGTTTCAATTGCGGTGACGGAACTCCCGGTCAGACGGCCTTCAAATCGCTTGATTCCGGGCATGCGCAGGTCTGCGGCCACGATCGGTCGCCCGACCAGCACCCTGGCGACGCGGTCAGCTGCGCGCCGGATTTCGGGACCTTCCGGCACCTAACGAGCGTCCCGACGGCGGGTAGCGCGATACTTGATAGTTTGACTTTCACGAGCCATGCTGTACTCCTCCGTCAATCTGTAGTGCTCGCGCCGAAGCACGGGAATTTCGCATCGTGGATTTACTCAACAGCTACCTTGCCGCAGCGTCCAGATTTTTGCCTGTGCTCGGTGCAATTCTCGCGGTCGCCCTGGGCCTCTTCCTCGTCGACTGGGCACTCAAACGTCGATGGAAAGACAAGCCGGATGCACAGTTTCGATTTCAACTGATCATGCTGGCCATGACTTTTGCCGGCTTGCTCGTGATAATCCTGGCGCTACCCGTGAGCGTCGAAACACGGGGCCAGCTGCTCAGTTTGATCGGCATATTGCTTACTGCCGCTATAGCGCTCTCCTCGACGACTTTTATCGGCAATATCATGGCCGGCATCATGCTCAGGGTCGTGAAAAGCGCGCGACCGGGTGATTTCATCACGGTAGCCGAGCTTACCGGAAGAATCACCGAAATGGACTTGCTGCACACCGAGGTACAAACCGAGTTCCGGGACCTGGTTACGGTCCCAAACCTGTACATGGTGACGCAACCGATGCAGGTGGTCCGTTCTTCCGGCACCATCATCACGGCCGAGGTCTCGCTGGGCTACGACGTGCCGCATAGCAAAGTCTGCAAGATCTTGACCGAGGCGACCGTCCAGGCGGCGCTTAAAGACGGCTTCGTACACGTGCGACAGCTCGGCGATTTCTCCATAACCTACCGCGTTGCCGGACTGCTGCAGGACGTGAAGAGCCTGGTCTCCGCCCGCTCCCGACTCCGAGAGGCGGTACTGGATGCACTGCACGCCGCGGGCATTGAAATCGTATCGCCGAATTTCATGAATACACGCGCACTTTCCGACGACAAGCTGTTCATCCCTCAGCCAGCGCCCAAGGAAGCGCCGACAAAAGTGACGCAGGCGGAGGACGTGGCTTTCGACAAAGCCGAGGAAGCTGCCTCGGCCGAAGAAGTACGAAAGTCCATCGAGCAGCTCGACACCGAAATACTCGCGCTGAAAGACCGGGAAGGCGAGGCCGCCGTTGCAAGCGTCGCAAAGCTCACGGCGCGCAGAGAGCGCCTGGTGCAGAAGCTCAAAACCGCCGAAGAACAGCTCAAAGAGTGAAGCAAGGCCGCCGCAGCAGCGTTAGCGCTGACGATCAGG
>JAOTWB010000010.1 GCA_029863125.1 Gammaproteobacteria bacterium | reverse complement strand
CCGCCAAATGGCGTCTGCGCCGCTTTTTCCGGGTCGACATGAATGAACTGGTGATCATTGGTGGCGTCGGCAAACTGGTTAACGCGTTCCTGGGTAATTTCCAGCCACGGTGACGGTTCCAGGTCCTTGCCGACCAGGCCGGGAAGGTCCTCGGCCTTGATTGTTTCTGTCATCCGTTTCCCCCATCGTAATTGGTTTTTGCGCTCCCAACGACGCAGGCCGAATCTTCTCATATTCCGTGGTGTGACGCGTGTCACCTGTGTGACGCGGCCGGCTAATCCTGGCTGAAGCCCTGACGATGTCGCCCGTGTGACAGTCAAACGGGTTACGATGGGTCATAGTTAGCATCACCGCTAACAGATGCTCCTAAAGACTCCGTGGAGGACTCCAACGTGGCAAACGCCGAAGAATTCCGTCAAGAAACTCGCGCCTGGCTCGAAGAAAACTGCCCGGCTTCGATGCGCCGTCCGATAAAGTCCGATAAAGACCAGTGCTGGGGCGGCCGTAACTGGGTATTCGAAAGCGACGATCAGCGACTGTGGCTCGAGCGCATGGCAGAGCGGGGCTGGACCGCGCCGCAGTGGCCCGTCGAGTACGGCGGTGGCGGTTTATCCCGGGAAAAGGCCAAGATCCTGCAGCAGGAAATGGCGCGCATCACGGCTCGGCGGCCGCTGGAGAGTTTCGGCATCGACATGCTTGGCCCTGCTCTGTTCAAGTTTGCGAGCGAAGAGCAAAAGCAGCGTTTCATCCCGCCCATCATCCGCGGCGAGATTCGCTGGTGCCAGGGCTACAGCGAACCGAACGCGGGATCCGACCTGGCCAGCCTGCAGACCCGTGCCGAAGACAAGGGCGATCACTACCTGGTCAACGGCTCCAAGGTCTGGACCTCCTACGCGGACAAATCCGACTGGATATTCTGCCTCGTCAGGACGGATTTCGAGGCGCCCAAACACAAGGGCATCAGCTTCCTGCTTTTTGACATGGTGTCGCCCGGCGTCAGCACAAACCCGATCAAGTTAATCAGCGGCAACTCACCGTTTTGCGAAACCGTTTTCGAGAACGTCGAGGTTCCCAAGGAGAACCTGGTTGGTGAGGTGGACCAGGGCTGGGATATCGCCAAGTACCTGCTCACGCATGAGCGTGAAATGATTGGTGGGTTCGGGTTATCCAGAGCGGGATCAAAGTCTCTCGGCCAGACAGCAATGCAAGCCGTTGGCGCAAAGCACGGACGGCTTGGAGACGACGCGTTGCGTGCCGACATCACCGCTTTCGAAATCGATGAGAAGGCGTTCGCGCTGACTGTAGAGCGCGTCATCGATGAAGCCAAAGCGGGCCAGGGCACGGGCGCGGCGTCATCGCTGCTGAAACTCTACGGCACCGAACTGAACAAAATTCGTAACGAATTGCTGATGTCAATCGGCGGCAGCGGTGCGTTGGCCTGGGGCAGCGGGGAGACAACCTCGCGGGCGCAGCACTGGCTGCGCAGCAAGGGCAACTCGATCGAGGGGGGCACCTCGGAAATCCAGCTGAACATTATCGCCAAACGCATACTCGGCTTGCCGGGCTGACGGGGCAGAAAAAGGAAGCACAACATGGCTTTGGTATTGAACGAAGAGCAGCAGATGCTGCGTGATTCGGCAAAAACGTTTATTCAGGAGAGCTCACCCGTCAGCACACTGCGGGAGCTTCGCGACAAGGGCGAGGAATGGTCGCCCGAACTATGGGCCGGAATGGCCGAGATGGGATGGACCGGCATCACAATCCCGGAAGAGTATGGGGGTCTCGAGTTTGGTTATGTCGGAGCCGGCCTGATCGTCGAAGAGTGCGGCCGAACACTTGCATCGTCGCCGCTAATGTCGTCATCGCTGATTTGCGCTTCACTGGTCGCCGCACTGGGCACCGACGCGCAGAAGCAGTCACTGTTGCCGGCGATCGCGGCAGGCCAGACGATCATGACACTCGCCGTCTCCGAGACCGACAGATTCGATCCGTTACAAATCGCGTTGACCGCAGAAAGCGACGCAGACAAATTCATACTCAATGGCGTCAAGGCGCATGTGCTCGATGCCGGCATCGCAAACGTGTTTATTGTTGCCGCAACGACCGGCGCTCCTGATAGCGTGAGTTTGTTTGTGGTGGATCGTGACGCCGAGGGCATACAGATTATGCCGACGCTGAATGCCGATAACCGGCTGACGGCGACGGTAACGTTCAAGTCTGTGCGGGCGGATTCCGGCGCACTGCTCGGTGAAGCTGGTGCGGCGGGGAAACAGTTGCAAAGAGCGCTGGACATCGGTGCCGTGCTGTCTGCGGCCGAATTACTGGGCCTTGCGCAAGAAGCGTTCGAAAGAACGCTGGATTACCTGAAAGAGCGCAAACAGTTCGGCGTGCCGGTCGGGAGCTTTCAGGCCCTGCAACATCGTGCAGCACAGCTATTCTCTGAACTCGAGTTGTGTAAATCCGTGGTGCTCAAAGCACTGCAGGCGATCGATGAAAACGCGTCGGAGCGTTCGTTGCTTGCCAGCATGGCCAAGGCCAAGATGGCCAAGACCGCGCAACTGGCGGTAAACGAAGCCGTGCAGATGTTCGGCGGAATCGGCATGACCGACGAATTCGACATCGGTTTCTTTATGAAGCGAGCTGCGTCTGCGCGCCAGGAATACGGCGATTACTACTACCATTCGGATCGCTTCGCAAAACTCAGCGGCTACTGAGGTCAGGAGAGAGTTCCCAGTGTTCAAGTTTGATCCACAAGGCAGGTACCTGATGCCCGCGCACTTTGGTTCCCCAAGGATCGAGGGTGGCCCCTCGGGCTGGTATCACGACGTGACGACGATGAACGTGTCCTATCTGACGGATAAAGACGAGCTGGCGGCCTACCTCCCGGATCCATTCGCGATTGCGAACGAGGCCTTGATCACGGTCACTTATGCCTGCAGCAAGAAGATCGACTGGCTGGCCGGGCACGGCTACAACCTGATCAGCGTCAATGCGGCAGCCAGGTTCAACGGCGAGGAAGACCAGCTGGAAGGCTCCTACGCGCTGGTCGTGTGGGAAAACCTTGCAGACCCGATCCTGACGGGCAGGGAGCTGACGGGCATCCCCAAGATATTTGCCGACATACCGGATCACAGCGTCGTCGACGGCAAATGGCACTGCACCGCAAGCCATTTTGAGAACAGGATCCTCGATATGTCGATCGGCGATCTCACGCCACCGACGATTGAGGAAATTGCTGCGGCTCAAAAGGCACGGGCTGGCAAGGACAACCCGATGGGTTGGCGTTACCTGCCCGCCGTTGGCGGCTTCGGCGCAGCCATCAGCGAGCCGACCACGTTTCCTTCGGAAAATGTCATCACGGAAGCATTCGTTGGCGATGGCCAGATCGACTGGAACCACCTGACCTGGGAGCAGAATCCGACGCAGTTTCACATTGTTAACGCGTTGGCAAATCTTCCAATTCTCGAATATCGGCCGGCAATCGTGACGAAAGGCAGCAGCAACCTGTTTCTTCCGGATCGCTGGTCGCGCGCGCTGCGATGATGTCTGGCCGCGAATCGATATGACCATTAAGGAAATCCGGACGGTTGGCTTCGTCGGTGCCGGCTCCATGGGCTGCGCCAATTCGCTGGTTGCGGCAATCTCGGGTTATGACGCCGTCATATTTGACGTGAACCAGGAGAGCCTCGGCCGGGTCCCCGATACGCAGAAGGAAATGGCTGCTTTTCTGGTGGGCTCGGGCTATTGCACCGAGGCAGACGTTGCGGCCGGCCTGGCACGGATCAGTTGTACTGACGATCTTGCCGCAGCCACGGCGAACGCGGACCTCGTAAGCGAATCGGTTTTCGAAGACCTGGCGTTGAAACGAAAAATACACAAGCAGCTCGACGAACTGTGTCCTGCAAAAACGATTGTTACGACCAACACATCGGCGTTACTCGTCTCAGAAATCGAAGACGCCGTGGATCGTGGCGATCGATTTGCGGCCCTGCATTCTCATCTCGGCTCGCCGCTGGTCGATATTGTCGGTGGTCCACGCACGAGCGCGGCAACCATCGACATTCTCAAACGATATGTCTTGAGCACGGGCAGCGTACCGCTGGTTTTGAAAAAGGAAAGCCGCGGTTACGTGTTGAACGCGATGATCGGTCCCGTGCTCGCTACAGCGATGATGCTCGCGATCGAAGGCGGAGTCAGCAAGGAAGATGTCGATCGAGCCTGGATGCTCCATCGCAGGGCGCCGATGGGGCCGTTCGGGATGATGGATTTGTTCGGGCTGAATCTTATTTATGACAGCTGGCAGCACAGACAACCGGACGCCGCGTCGGAAGCACTGAAACCGAAGGTTCTTTCTCTCCTCAATCCCTACCTGCAAAAAGGTGAACTGGGCATGAAGACCGGGAAAGGTTTTTACAGCTATCCGAAACCGGCCTACGGACAGCCGGGATTCGTGCAGGAAAATGCGAACGTCTCCATTGCCCATGATGCGTTGACGAGGGCACTCCTCGACAGCGCGCAAGTGCTGGCTGCCAACGGTGTGGCGACCCGCGAAGAAATCGACCGCGCGTGGATGATTGGCATGAGCCTGGACACCGGGCCGTTCGGTATTCTCGATGAAACGGTCGAACCACGAATTGAGAACGGGCCCCGAAAGGGGCCCGCTCGGGTGTAACCGCTAAAAAAGAACGGTCAGTCGAAGTACTTGCGTACCGTCAGGCCGTAGGTGCGGGGCTGGTTCGGGTAGCCGGAGACGCTGCCGGGCTGCGCCACCGACGGAAATGCGCTGAGCAAATACTCGTCGTCGGTGATGTTACGGCCCCAAAGCATCGCTTCGAAGCCATTTTCCCAGGCAAGACCAATACTCGCGTTGACCGTATTGACTTCTCGCGACGCGATACTCGCCGGTATGTTGTCGACAACCTGGATCTTGTCTTCGTAGATGTATTCGGCGCGCACAAATCCGTCGGCATTGCCCATCGTGAAGTTGAAGCGTCCGGACGCCGTCAGGCTGAGTTCATGAATGCCTGCTGGCGTAGCGCCGGTCAGGGACCCAACTCCAGACGGATTACTCAGTGTCCGTGGTACAGCGGCGACTTCGAACGAATCGTATTTGGGATCCATGATCGTTGCCGCAAGCGTGCCCTGGAAGTTATCCGTCGGTAGCCAGCGAATGTCGATTTCGGCGCCGGTCGTAGACTGTGTACCGGCGTTCAACAATGAGAAAGCCGCGCCCGTGAAAATGTTCAACTGGAAGTTCTCGATTTCCTGATCGAAGATCGCAAGGTTCATGGAAACGGTATCCCAGCTGGCCTTCAAACCGATCTCATAGACCGTCGCTTCTTCAGGTGCTGCAGAACGAGTGCCCGGCTGCTTAAGGAAAAACTGCGTTCCGGGGACGAAAGGGCTCTCGGTCAGGCCGGCTGCGACGACGGCGGAAGCGTCGGACGGGAAAGGCACGGAGTCACGCGACAGGTTCCAGGATGTGGCCTTGAAGCCCGTCCCGGCGCCGAGGTACATATTGACGTTGTCCGACACATCGAAAGCGAGTCGTATAGTCCAGGTCGTGTCATCATCTTTGGATCTACCATTTTCCACCACATTGGGAATGTCGACAAACTGTGGCAGAAACTGAAATGGCACGAAGCCGAGAAACGGATTGCAGGCTGCGCCTGTAGCGGGCGTACAAGGTACTGTACTCAGGAATCTTGCGGTCGCATCTTCCACCGGGAAGCCTGGAAGAACGGCCGGAATGGCTGGCAATCCGGTCAGGTTGAGGAATACGAATTCGTAGCCAACCTCCGTCAGATCGAGGCTCGAGAAAATCTCGTCCCCAATGACGTTGACAAAAGCTTCCTTTTCATCCTCGGTGTAGTTCGCGCCGAGTGTTAAGGTGGCGCGATCTCCCAGTTCGATGTCGATCTGGCCAAAGATCGACAGCGCCTGGTTGTCAAGGCCCGCACTTTCAGTGTTGCCTTGTCCATTGGCGAAAAAATTGGCGTTGGCAGGAACTGACGGAAGTACGCCAAGTGTGCCAAGGTTCTCAATCAACGTAAGCCCGGACCCGCCGAATGCCGGATTGGATGTCAGTATGTCGGCGTAAGTTCGAAAAAGCGGCCCAAAGCGGATAGCGGTGTTCTGCTCAACCTCCTCATCGAAGAAGAACGCACCCAGCAGCCAATCCATGCGATCCGTTGATCCGGTCAGGCGAAACTCCTGGGTCAGCGTGTCGATGTTCACATCGGTCAGATTGCCGGCCGCAGCATCGAGCAACGGCGCACTCGTAAAATCGACGTCAACGTTGTCGAAGCGATCCAGGTTACGGAGCGCCGTGATCGACGTCAGGCTTACTGAGTCGTTGAGGTCGTAGTCGAACTGAACCGACACGCCCCCCGTGTCGAACTGGTTGACCGGCGTGAAATCGTAATAGCCCTGGTAAGCGAATGGCGATTCGGGCACGAGATTACCGCCGATTCCAACCACGATTGCGCCCGTAGGGCCGTTCAACAGGTTGGCAACACCGCAGCAGGCCTCGTCGAGACTGTCGAAGTCGGCGATTACGCGCACTTCAAGGGCGTCTGACGGCGCGAACAACAGCTGGCCGCGCGCGCTGTAGCGATTCAATTCACCCAGGGCATCGCCGCCGGCGAGATTGTCATAGTAGCCGTCTCGGCTGTTGTAGCTACCGGAGAGGCTGAAGCCGACGGTGTCGGAAAGCGGCCCCGTAATATCACCTTTGACGATAAACTGGCTGTAGTCGCCGACGGTCAAGGAAGCGGAGCCACTGACCTGATCGAGATCGGGCTTGGCTGTAACAATACTGATGACCCCGGCAGACGCGTTCTTGCCGAACAGCGTGCTTTGCGGACCGCGCAAGACTTCGATGCGCTCGAGGTTAGGGAGGTCGCCGAGCGCGGCCGAGGTTCGCGAGCGATAAACACCGTCGACGAAAACGCCGACCGATGGCTCGATACCGGCATTGTTGGCGCCGTTACCGAAGCCGCGAATCAGGAAGTTCGTATTTCCCGACGACTGCAGCTGTGTAACGCGCAAGGAAGGCACCAGGGATTGAAGGTCCTTGATATCCGAGATTTGCGACTGCTGAATATCTTCAACCTGCACTACCGATACGGCAACCGGGATTTCCTGCAGCGTGGACTGGCGTTTGGTCGACGTAACGACGATTTCTTCGAGCACCCCTACGTCATCTTGCGCGACGACTGGCGTAACGAGCGTAGCCGCGACGAGCCCGAGAATACCCCGGCATAAGGTCGTGTGTGACATCTTTGCTCCCCTACGTAAGTATCAAGAATCTAACCTCAGATTGTATCAGCCTATGCCACTTTAGTGGCGTTGGCAACCTGCAATCCGGGCTCCAAAAGGCGACATAACAAGTTGAGCCCGTTCGATTTCTTGATGTCGCATACTCGCCACAGGGTGCGGCGGGTTTGACGTCCGTCCGGCGGCAATGCTGCAATGCCGGAATGAATTCCCCGGGCATGGCACTGGCCGGTTTCCTGGCCGAAAATGAATCGATCGCCGTCGTCAGCGGCGCAGGCGTCAGCACGGGGTCTGGCATTCCCGATTACCGTGATCGAGACGGCAACTGGAAGCATGCCCAACCCATCCAGTATCAGGATTTTGTTAAGCATGCCCGGTTTCGAAAACGTTACTGGGCGCGGAGTTATGTCGGGTGGCAATGCGTCTCCGCAGCGCGCCCGAACGCCGCGCATTACGCGCTGGCCGGCCTGGAGGAGGCCGGCAAAGTCGATACACTGATTACACAAAACGTGGACCGCCTGCACAGCGCTGCGGGCAGCCGGCGCGTTATCGATCTACACGGCGATCTCGGCACCGTACGCTGCCTCGCCTGCGATGCCACGCAAACGCGTTCGGACTACCAGGAGATGCTCAAAGCCGCGAACCCGGACTGGCATGCGCGCGTTTTCCGCTACAGGCCCGATGGTGATGCCGAGCTTGCTAACGAAAGCCACGACGCCTTTTGCGTACCGGCCTGCAGGAAGTGTGACGGCATCGTAAAACCCGACGTTGTGATGTTTGGCGAAACCGTGCCGAACGAGCGCGTTCGGAACGCGTCCGCCGCGATTGACCGGGCGGATGCATTGCTCATCGTCGGCTCATCACTGATGCTGTTCTCGGGGTTTCGATTCGCGCGGCAGGCGCGAGAGCAGAAAAAAATCATCGCCATCATCAACAACGGGCGGACGCGCGCCGATGATATCGCCGCACTCAAGGTCGAGGCGGACTGCGGTGATACTCTGGCTGCTGCCGCCGCGCTGCTGGCATCATGAGCGGATAAAGGAACTATGAACGAGAATTGGCTGGAGCGCTGGCAGGAAGGCAGGATCGGCTGGCACGAGCCAGAGGGAAACGCGAGCCTGCAGAAATACTGGGCCGTGTCGGGAAAGCGTGTGCTCGTGCCGCTTTGCGGCAAGACCCGGGATCTGATCTGGCTGGCGCGGCGGGATAACGAGGTTGTCGGCGTCGAGCTGTCGGAGCTTGCTGTCAGAGCGCTATTTGATGAAAACGACATCGCTTATTCGACTGTTGAAGGTGCACTGACTGCCTATGTCGCGACAGACCATCCAATCACCATCTATTGCGGCGACTATTTCGATTTTTCCGAAGGCCCGTTTGATGCTTATTATGATCGCGGCGCGCTCGTTGCGATGCCGGCGAATTTGCGCGGGAAATACGTCGAGCACACACGGTCGTTGCTGGCTCCCGATGCTGCAAAGTTGATCATCAGCCTCGAGTACGACGAGTCGGTCGCGACCGGGCCGCCGTTTTCGGTGCCGGCCGGCGAAATCCATTCTTACTGGCCCGACCTCGAGCGTGTCGCGGCGTACGACGACATCGTGAATGGTCCGCCCAAGTTCCGCGAGGCCGGTCTCGAGGAGATGATCGAAGTCGTGTGGCGGTACCCCTGATGGGTCCACTGGCAGGCATCAAGATCATCGAATTGAAGGGCATCGGCCCGGGTCCGTATGCGGGGATGTTGCTCGCCGACATGGGTGCCGATGTCATCGTCGTCGAACGGTCGTCGAAGACCATCGGTATAGCCGTTCCTGCAAAAAAAGACGTGACGTCCCGCGGCAAGCGATCGATCGCGATCGATATCAAGAATCCGGCCGGCCGCAAAGCGCTGCTCAGGCTGGTCGAACAAGCAGATGTCCTGTTCGAGAGTTTCCGTCCCGGCGTCGCCGAGCGCCTGGGTTTCGGGCCCGAGCAATGCCACGCGATCAATCCCGCGCTGGTCTACGGCCGCCTTACGGGTTGGGGTCAGTCCGGTCCGTTGGCCCATGCAGCCGGGCACGACATCAACTATATCTCCCTCACGGGTGCACTCGCCGCCATCGGTGACAAAGAGAGACCGGTGCCGCCATTGAACCTCGTCGGCGACTATGCAGGTGGCGGGCTGTTCCTGGTGATCGGCATTCTCGCCGCTCTGCTCGAGGCGCGGGAATCCGGAAAAGGGCAGGTTATCGACGCCGCGATCACGGATGGATCGGCCAGCCTGATGTCGGTCTTTCATGGCTGGAAAGACATCGGATTCTGGAACGAAAAACGCTACTCGAATCTGCTCGATGGCGCCGCATACCACTACGGTGTCTACGAGACGGCGGACGGCAAGTTCGTATCGATCGGAGCGCTGGAACCGCAGTTTTATGCGCTGCTGGTCGAGAAAGCGGGTCTCGATGAAGGCCTGTTCGGCAGACAGGCGGGCCCGGAACATTGGCCGGCGTTAAAAGAGCAGCTCGCCGTGGTTTTCAGACAGCGAAGTCGGCAGCAATGGTGCGAGATCCTGGAGGGCAGCGACGCCTGTTTTGCGCCGGTGCTGGATTTCACGGAGGCGCCGTCGCATCCGCACAACCAAGCCAGGGGTACTTACGTTACAATCGCGGGTGTCGATCAGCCTGCGCCCGCGCCGAGATTCAGCCGCAGCGAATGCCAGTTGCCCGCCTGGCCGAGGGCCGAAGGTGCTGACACGGACGCCGTGCTGCGAGATTCGGGATTCAGCGATGCCGAGATCGCGGAATTGCGTGAATCGGGCGCACTGACATGAGATTATGTGAATAATGTACATTAAATAAGTCCTATAACTAATTGAAATAAAATAATTAAATCTGGTTACCAGGAAGCATTCTCGAAACGGTTGCTGCCGGACATCCAGGCGCCAAACAACCTGCCAGGACGAACTCATTGAGTAAGAAGAAATCGACGATCATTTACACGCTCACCGATGAAGCACCGATGCTTGCAACGTGCTCGCTGCTGCCGATCATTCGCGGTTTCACCGCGCCGGCCGATATCGAGATCAGCACGAGCGATATCTCGGTCGCCGCCCGAATTCTTGGAGAGTTTCCGGACTACCTCGGCGACGAGCAGAAGGTCCCGGACAACCTCGCCGAACTTGGCCGGCTGACGCAGTTCCCGGACACCAACATCATCAAGCTGCCCAACATCAGCGCTTCGGTACCGCAGCTGAAGGCGGCCATTTCCGAGCTCCAGTCGAAGGGCTACAAGATCCCGAATTTCCCGGACGACCCGGAAAGCGATGAAGAAAAATTGATCAGGCAGCGCTACGGCAAGGTGCTCGGCAGCGCCGTAAACCCGGTCCTTCGTGAAGGCAACTCGGACCGTCGCGCACCGCCGGCCGTCAAGCGTTTCGCGCAGAAGCACCCGCATTCGATGGAGAAATGGAGCCAGGCTTCGCGCACCCACGTCTCGCACATGCACAAGGGCGACTTCTACGACAGCGAGAAGTCCATAACCATGGACAAGGCATGCAACGTCTCCATGATCCTGGAGACCAAGAGCGGCAAGACAATCGTACTCAAAGAAAAGATCGAGCTGGAAAAAGACGAAGTCGTCGACAGCATGTTCATGAGCAAGAAGGCGCTGTGCGAGTTCTATGAGGAACAGATGCAGGACGCTTATGAAACAGGGGTGATGTTCTCACTGCACGTCAAGGCGACCATGATGAAAGTGTCGCACCCGATCGTCTTCGGCCATGCGGTAAAGGTTTTTTACAAGGACGCTTTTGCCAAGCACGGCGAGCTGTTCGACAAACTCGGCGTCAACGTCAACAATGGCCTGGCCAGCATCTATGACAAGATTTCGGCGCTGCCGGGAACGCAGCTGGAAGAGATCGTCAATGACCTGCACGCCTGTCATGCACACCGACCCGAGGTGGCGATGGTGGATTCGGCCAAGGGCATCTCCAATTTTCACGTACCCAGCGATGTCATCGTCGATGCCTCGATGCCCGCCATGATCCGCAACGGCGGCAAGATGTGGGGACCGGACGGCCGCCTCAAAGACACCAAGGCGGTCATGCCGGAGAGTACGTTCGCGCGCATCTACCAGGAGATGATCAACTTCTGCAAAACTCACGGCGCCTTTGACCCGGCCACGATGGGCACGGTGCCGAATGTCGGCCTGATGGCGAAAAAGGCGGAGGAGTACGGTTCGCACGACAAGACCTTCGAAATCCCGGAGGATGGCGTCGCGAAATCGATTGATGACACGGGCAAGGTGCTGATTGAGCATCACGTGGAAGAGGGCGACATCTGGCGCATGTGCCAGGTCAAGGACGACGCGATTCGCGACTGGGTCAAGCTGGCCGTGACCCGTGCACGCCTGTCCGGCATGCCGGTCGTATTCTGGCTTGACGAATATCGTCCGCACGAAAAGCAGCTGATCAACAAGGTAAAAACCTACCTCAAGGATCACGACACCAGCGGACTCGATATCCAGATCATGTCGCAGACACGCGCGATGCGCTATACGCTGGAGCGCGTGATCCGTGGCAAGGACACGATCTCGGCGACCGGCAATATCCTGCGTGACTACCTCACCGACCTGTTCCCGATCATGGAACTTGGCACGAGCGCCAAGATGCTCTCGATCGTACCGCTGATGGCCGGTGGAAGCCTGTTCGAAACCGGCGCCGGCGGCTCCGCTCCCAAACACGTGCACCAGCTGATCGAGGAGAATCACCTGCGCTGGGACTCGCTCGGCGAATTCCTGGCGCTGGCGGTGTCGCTCGAAGACCTGGCCCACAAGAATGACAACGCGAAGGCCAGAGTCCTCGCCACGACGCTCGATGCCGCAACGGGCAGACTGCTCGATGAAGGCAAGTCACCGTCGCGCCGTACCGGGGAACTCGATAACCGTGGCAGTCACTTCTATCTCGCGATGTACTGGGCGCAGGCGCTGGCGGAGCAAACGACCGATGCCGAACTGCAGGCGCACTTCGCGCCGCTGGCCAAGGCCTTGGCCGACAACGAAGACAAGGTTGTCAAAGAGCTGAACTCGGTCCAGGGCAAAAGCGTCGACATTGGCGGCTACTACATGGCCGACGCGGAGAAGACGCAGGCCGTGATGCGACCCAGTGCCACCTTGAACAAAGTGCTGTCTTCTATCGGCTCCAATGGCTGAAAGTAAGGAGAAAACGAGTGTTCTCTTTGTCTGCATGGGCAACATATGTCGCTCGCCAACGGCCGAAGGCGTATTTCGCCATCACGTGGCCAAGGCCGGATTGAGCGAGCGAATTGTCGTCGACTCGGCGGGCACGCACGCGTATCACGTCGGCAGCCCGCCGGATCGGCGCGCACACGCCGCCGCGGAGCGCAGGGGGATATCGCTGGTCGATATACGCGCGCGCCGTGTCACCGAGGAGGACTTCGAGCGCTTCGACTACATCATCGCGATGGACGAAGACAACGTCACGCACCTAAAAGATGAGTCGCCAGCCCAGTACCATTCCAAAGTAAGGCTATTCCTCGAATTCTCATCCAGCGGTCAGCGCGAAGTGCCTGATCCGTACTACGGCGGGGCAGCCGGTTTCGAGCGCGTTCTGGACCTGGTTGAAGACGCGTCCCGAGGCCTGCTCGAGACGCTCTCCAGAAAACAGCGCTAGTCCTGGGGTGGCTGCTCGGGGACCTTGCTGTCCGGTTTCGGCGCTGCTGCCGGCAGCCGCTCCGTCGCGTGCACGCCTTCAGGTTTCGGTGCGGGTTCTGGCGCCGCGGTTTTTGGTGGCGGCTTGATGTCGGCCGCTGGCCGAGTTTCCCAAGGCAGCAGACGCGTTGTCGCTTGTGCCTGCCCGCCGTCATCGGCAGTCGGCTTTGGCTCTGCTACCGGTTCGGGCTTCGGACGCGATTTGGGCTTCTGCGTGCTGTCAGCGCCCTTGTCCGGAGTCGGGACTTTGAGTGGCGCAGTATCGTCAAGCGTGACGGAGTCGCGCGCACGTTCTTCATCGGTGCGCGCACGAGGTGGGCCGGCGTCGTGAGCCGGTTTCGGGGCGGCAGATACCTTCTCGGCCGGCTTCGATTCCTGGGTATCCGCTGCCTCGGTGGATTTGTCCGCCGTGCGACGGCGTCTGCGGCCGCCGCGGGTGCGGCGATTGCGCGAGGGTCGAAGCTCGTCAGTGCGTGATGCATCCGAGCTTTCCCGCTGCACGTTTGATTCGGCGGACTTTGGCTGACTGTCTTTGACCGGCTGCTTCTTCGCCGCTGATTTTTTTGCGGGTGCGTTTTTCGTAGGCGCCTTTTTTGTGGCCGTTTTCTTTTTCGACGCTGTCGTCTTGCTCGTCTTCCTACGTTGCGGCCTGCGGCTGTCCGACGCCTGGCGTGAGTCGCCGCCCTTGTGGCGGCGCGGTTGCTGTGTGCGACGTCCTCGACTGGCCTGGCTACTCTTCTTCCGCTGCGGCCGCGCCTTCTCGTCGTCGTCGCCCGTGAAGAATGCCATCAAGGTGCCCCAGAATCCTTTGCCGGTTGGCTGCGGCCGTATCGGCGCAGTCGTCGTTGGCTTCATCGTACCGACAACGGGTTGCTCGATGGACTTGCGCGCAAGAATGGCCTGCGGGCTTTCGGGTTCTACCGGTGTATGGCTGAGTTCGTAACTGACGCCGGCATTTTCCGCAAGCTCGATTTGGTCGTCCCGCACGCGCCTGACCTCATAGTGTGGCGTTTCGAGCGCCGAGTTTGCGACCAGCACCACCTGGGTGTCGTGGCGCGATTCCAGGCTCCGCACCCAGTCGCGCTTCTCGTTCAGTAGATAGGTGGCGACTTCAACCGGCAGCTGTGCGATGACCTTGGCCGTGCGTTCCTTGCGGGCCTCCTCACCGATGATGCGCAGGATGGCGAGGGCGAGCGATTCGACGCTGCGAATCGTGCCAAAGCCCGAGCAGCGCGGGCAGGTGTGGTAGGCAGATTCGCCGATCGACGGCCGCAGGCGCTGGCGCGACATTTCGAGCAGGCCGAAGCGACTGATCTTGCCGATCTGCACTCGTGCGCGATCCTGGCGCACGGCTTCTCGCAGACGGTTTTCGACATCGCGCTGATTCCTCTGCGGTCCCATGTCGATAAAGTCGATGACCACGAGCCCGCCCAGGTCGCGGATTCGCAGCTGGCGCGCGATCTCTTCCGCTGCTTCAAGGTTAGTGTTGATTGCCGTGGCTTCGATGTCACCGCCTTTGGTCGCGCGTGCCGAGTTGATATCGATAGACACCAGCGCTTCGGTATGGTCAATAACAATGCTGCCACCGGACGGCAGGGTGACCGCGTGCGCAAAAGCGGACTCGATCTGCGTCTCGATCTGGAAGCGCGTGAACAGCGGAACCGGATCCACGTAGTGCTTCAGTTTTTTCAGATTGTGCGGCATCACCTGCGCGACAAATTCGTGCGCGTCCTGGTAGGTCGCCTCGTCGTCAATCAGGATTTCGCCGATCTCGTTCGTCAGGTAATCACGCAGTGCGCGCACCACCGAGTCGCTTTCGCGGTAGATCAGGAATGGCGAGGGACGTTCGAGCACGACATTGAGAATCGCTGCCCAGACGGTCAGCAGGTTCTCGAGATCCCAGGCGAGTTCTTCAGCGCTGCGGTCGATGCCGGCCGTGCGCAGGATGACGCTCATACCGTCGGGCACAACAATCTCGTTGAGTGACTTCCTGGCAAGATCGCGGTCGCTGCCCGTAATGCGACGCGAAACGCCGCCGGAGCGATCCTTGTTTGGCTTGAGGACGATGAACCGACCGGCGAGGCTGACGAAGGTCGTCAGCGCGGCACCCTTGTTTCCACGTTCTTCCTTGTCGACCTGCACGACGATGTCCTGACCTTCCTTGAGGACATCCTTGATGCTGGGTTTGCCGCCGGACTTGTGATCCTTGACGAAGTACTCGCTGGAGATTTCTTTCAGCGGGAGAAAACCATGGCGTTCGGCGCCGTAGTCGACAAAAGCGGCTTCGAGGCTGGGCTCGATGCGCGTAATCTTGCCTTTGTAAATATTGGCTTTTTTGCGTTCGCTAGCCGGTGCTTCGATGTTCAGGTCGTAAAGGCGTTGGCCATCGACCATCGCCATGCGCAACTCTTCTTCTTGAGTCGCGTTGATTAGCATTCTTTTCATAGTGCCCTACTTGAAGTGTGTCGAAGGGCAGCAGGTCGGGGCGTTGCGCCGTTAAGCGGGCGCAGGGGAGGTCACGCATAGAAAGCCGGTGCGGAATTGCACCGTCGATGTCACTCGCAAATTCGTGTTGGTTTTGGCCAAGGTTGGCCAGTACCCATGAAAAAATCAGCATGATTTCCCTGCGGCAATACCGCTCTGGCGCAAGCCGGAGTCCGTGCTCGCTGCCATCTGAAATCAGGTTCCGCAACGGGCGGAACCAAAATTTTTCGCAGTAGCCAGAGGTCCCAAAGGCAAGTTACTGCGGGTGAAAATTCTAGGTGGCGAGTCCACGATCGAGCGCCACCTGGGTCGCGTGGTCTGCACAGGCGGTATGCCCGCAGGCCAGTGGGCGGTAATATAGCACACCACAACGCCACTTCAACTTATTGATCATGCAAGAAAAGTCTTCCGGGGAAGGCGAAACGCGGGTAACGGGCGTTCGCAAAGTCACTGTCGATGCTGATCGGGCTGGGCAGCGCATCGACAATTTTCTTCGCGGCGAGCTGCCGGGCGTGCCGAAAGGTCGCGTCTACCGTTTGCTGCGGCGGGGAGAGGTTCGCGTCAACGGTGGCCGGGTGCGGGCCGAGTACAGACTCCAGGATGGGGATGTCGTGCGTGTGCCGCCGGCCCTTATCAGGAGCGGTGCGCCACCGCCGCCCGACAAGCTGGCCGCCAGCATGCTCGACCGTGTGCTTTACGAGGACAAACGTCTTCTCGTCATCGACAAGCCGACCGGCGTCGCCGTCCACGGCGGCAGCGGCATCAGCCACGGGGTCATCGAGCTGCTGCGGCATGCGCGACCGGACCTCAGGGATCTCTCGCTTGTACACCGTATTGATCGTGAAACGTCGGGTTGCCTGGTCATGGCGAAGCGGCGCAGCGCGTTGCGGGACCTGCACAAGCGATTTCGCGAGGGTCAGGTCGAGAAGAATTACCTGGCGCTCGTCATCGGCGACTGGCAGTACGGAGAGCAGCTAATCGACGTGCCGCTGTTGGTGCAAAACCGCCGGGGCGGTGAGCGTCATGTCATCGTCAGCAACAATGGCAAGCAGGCCCAGACGCGCGTAAGCCTGTCGCGGACCTACGGCATTTACAGCCTGATGCAGTGTTCGCCGGTCACCGGCAGGACGCACCAGGTTCGCGTGCACCTGGCGCATACCGGGCATCCGATTGCAGGCGATGAACGTTACGGGGACGAAGAGGCCAATCGGACGGCGAAAAAGTTCGGGCTGGCGAGGTTGTTCCTGCACGCTCAGTCAATCGCATTCGTGGACGACAGCGGCAACGATCTGCACTTTACGTCGCCGTTGCCCGATGACCTGGAACGGTTCCTGACGATTGGAATAATCGAGGCGCGGCGAAACAGATAGCGGAGATATTCTTAATTAAATGTACCAATCCATTGAATCAATAATGTCCCTATTTGCCGGAAAAGCCCGGTTCGATCCCGGTCTTACGGGGTGAGGTAGCCGAGCTGCAGCAACCGGTCGGCGACCCAGATCATTGGCAGTCCGATCAGTGCCGTTGGATCATCGGTCGTTACCGACTCGAACAACACGAAGCCGGCGCCCTCGATCCTGAAACTGCCTGCGCAGTCGTAGGGTTTATCGTGATGCAGGTAGGCATCGGCGAGTCGCCGATCGAATTCCCTGAAACGGACGGTCGTCTTGTCGGTATGCTCGTGGCGAGTGCGTCCGATCGGATCGAGGATGCAAACCGCCGTGAGGAACGTAACGCTATGACCGGATGCGGCGAGCAGCTGTTCAACTGCATTCTGATGGTTTCCGGGTTTGCCCAATACCGTGGTATTGAGGACGGCCAGCTGATCCGCCCCGATAATAAGTGCGTCGCGGGCATTGACCGCCACACCCTCGGCTTTTTTTCGGGCCAGGTGACGCGCATGATCTGCCGGACCGAGCCCGAGATCGCCGCGTTCATCCACGTTGGGTGACACGGTCTCAAACTGTTCCAGGAAGCGCTCCAGCAGCTCTCGACGATACCGCGACGACGAGGCGAGAATGATCGGCGGGGCGGAGGGATTTTGCATAGACAAATCAGAAAGTTAAGAGGATCGCTGCAAATATTACCGGGTTTGTCGGCAACCGCTAGCATTTATCGTGCGCTGGCGCGGCATCCGGCTTTGACAGTGGCTCTCGGGGTCCTTATCATGCGCGCGCCATGGCCAATCCGCTGCGAGATCGCCGTACCGCGGCCGAATGGGCGGCGGGCGGCCAAGTTATTGATATCGCTGAAAAACTTAGTTTTTTCGAGCGGCTGGCGTCCGTTGTCGCGGAGGATCTTGCCGCGCTCGAGCCTGCTAAGATGCCGTCCAGGTGGCGGAATTCGCTGGTCACCGGATCGCTGGGGTTCGGTTTTTTGGACGAGCGGCAGCGCGTACCGGTCGTGCGTTGCAGCGTAGCGGTCACGGTGGACGCCGTCTGCCAGCGATGTCTCGAAGCATTCCGGCTGCCGCTGGATGTCGAGGCCGAATTGCTGCTTCTGGCAATGGAGGAAACGGCGGCAGGATACGAGGACCACGAGGTCTGGGAACTCGAAGAGAATACTCTTCGGCCCCAGGACATCGTGGAAGAACTGCTGATCATGGCGCTGCCGTTTTCAGCGATGCACGTTGATTTGACAGCGTGCAAGGCGTTGTCAGCCGAGGCTGACGAACAGGAAGACAGGACGAAGCCGTTTGCCGCATTGCGTGCGCAAATGAATCAGGATCAATAGAGCCCGACCAGGCAATACGGGCAGGAGAAGATTATGGCAGTTCAAAAGAGTCGCAGGACCCCTTCAACGCGCGGTATGCGGCGCTCGCACGACAAGGCGAAGAAGCCGACGCTGTCCGTGGACCCGACATCCGGTGAAACCCATTTGCGTCATCGAGTGACGCCGGACGGTTTCTATCGCGGCACCCAGGTTGTCACGCAGCCTGAGCCTGACGACGAAGAGTAGGCGCATCCCTTGATCGGCCGGCACTGTCCGGCCCGTCTACCGGTGGGATCACACACGACTATTTCCCTGGATGCAATGAGCGGCGACTTAGGCGCCGAGATCGTTGTACGGGCGGCTGTTGCGACGCTGCAGAAATACGCCAACCTGGATCTCGTACTCGTTGGCGACGAGGCCGAACTCAGGGATCTCGTTACTCGTATCGTCGGCCGTGAGCCGCGCTTGCGCATCCAGCATGCGAGCGAAGTTGTGGCGATGTCCGAGCCACCCGCCGATGCCTTGCGGAAAAAGAAAGATTCTTCGATGCGTGTCGCCATTGACCTGGTCAAGTCAGGCGAAGCCGATGCATGCGTCAGCGCCGGAAATACCGGGGCGCTGATGGCGACCGCCCGTTTCGTCCTGAAAATGCTTCCAGGAATCGATCGTCCCGCGATCATTACAGAGCTTCCCGCCAAGGGCGGCTCTTTGCACATGCTGGATCTTGGCGCCAGTGCGCACGGCAGCGCCGAGCATTTATTTCAATACGCCGTGATGGGATCGATCGTCGCCTCGGATATATCGCGAATAGAAAAGCCCAAAGTCGCGCTACTCAATATCGGCGCAGAAGATAACAAAGGTGACGACACGGTCAAGGACGCGGCTGCAATGCTGAATGCGAGCACGCTGAATTACGTCGGATTCATCGAGGGCAGCGATCTTTTTTCCGGCAAAGCCGATGTCGTCGTAACGGACGGTTTTACCGGAAATGTTGCTTTGAAGACGATGGAGGGAACGGTCGATCTTTGCGTACATTATCTGAAGCGCGCATTCACCCGGGGCTGGGTGGCCAAGTTACAGTCTTTGCTGGCGCGCCAGGTCCTCAACCGACTTGCCACGGACATGGATCCCCGTAATTACAACGGTGCGACTCTGGTCGGGTTAAATGGTATCGTGATCAAGAGCCACGGCAGTGCCGACGCCTATGCATTTCAACATGCCATCGAGACGGCTGTTGTCGAGGTACGGAATCAGTTGCCGCAACAAATCGGCAGGCTGCTGCAAGAGGAAATGGCATGACGCATTCGCGCATCGTTGGAACCGGGCGATATCTGCCAGAACGCATCATGACGAACTTCGATCTGGAAAAGATCGTTGACACGACCGATGAGTGGATACGAACTCGTACCGGTGTTGAACGTCGCCACGTTGTCGAAGAAGATCAGACAACGTCGGACATGTGCGTCGAGGCGGCAAAAGTTGCGATCGAGGATGCCGGTATTGACGTTTCCGATATTGACCTCGTTATCACAGGCACCACGTCGCCGGATCTCATATTTCCGAATATCTCCACGCTGATTCAGCATCGACTCGGTATCTCTCCCTGTCCCGCGTTCAGCCTTGAGGCGGCCTGTACGGGCTTCATTTACGCGCTTACGGTAGCCGACAAGTTTATCCGCCTGGGTGACACCAAGTGTGCGCTAATCATGGGGGCCGAGTGCATTACCAAGCTCATGGACTGGAGCGATCGCAATACCTGCGTCCTGTTCGGCGATGGCGCCGGCGCGGTCATCGTGAAGCCGTCAGATGAACCGGGCATCATCTCCTGTCAACTCGGCGCCGACGGGCAGTACAAGGACCTGCTCTATTATCCGGTCGGCGCGTCACATCAACTGGCCAAGGCCGGGACCGACGAGGCGGCCATCCAGATGACCGGCAGTGAGGTCTTCAAGGTCGCGGTCAAGACGCTGGGTGGCATCGCCGCCGAGACGCTCGAAAAAGCTGGTGTCAAACAAAGCGAACTCGACTGGCTGATCCCGCACCAGGCAAATATTCGCATAATCCAGGCGACCGCCAAGCGCCTGAACCTGCCGATGGACAAAGTCATACTCACGGTGCAGGACCACGGCAACACATCGGCCGCGTCTGTGCCCATGGCGCTCGATGTCGGCATCCGTGATGGGCGCATCAAGAAAGGCCAGATGATTCTGATGGAAGCTTTCGGCGGCGGTTTCACCTGGGGTTCGGTGCTAATGCGACTCTAAGCATGTCCCCAAGATTTTCGAATGGTTTACCATAGGGGCACGCAGACCGGTCCAGGACAATGAAACCGAAGCTCATAATTGGCAACAAGAATTACTCATCGTGGTCACTGCGCGCATGGCTGTTGCTCAAGGAAGCGGGCATCGAGTTCGACGAGCACAGAATTACCCTCGATACCGACACCACGGCTCAGGAAATCGCCGCGTTCTCAAACGCGGGCCGGGTTCCCATACTGCAACTCGGCGACGTCACCGTGTGGGACTCGCTTGCGATTGTCGAGACTGTTGCCGAGCGCTGGCCGGACAAGCAGCTGTGGCCGGCGGACCCCGACGAACGGGCGATTGCGCGGTCCATTTCAGCCGAAATGCACTCCGGTTTTGTGCACCTGCGAGAGTGTATGCCCATGAACTGCCGCGCGATGGGGCGCATGGTACCGCTGCCGGATGAACTCGGCCGCGATATTGATCGCGTCATCGCCATCTGGGCGGACTGCCATCGCCACTATGGCGACCGGGGCGGCTGGTTGTTCGGCAAATTCTCGATAGCCGACGCGATGTACGCGCCGGTGGTCCTGCGGCTGCGAACCTATGGCATCAATCTGCCGGAATCCGCCGGCTTCTATCCGCACCGCCTGCTGGAAAGCAAGGCGATGCAGGCGTGGCTTGCCGCGGCCGAGTGCGAAACCGAAGTCATAGAGGCGGACGAGAAAGGCCAGTGATGCATCGCCTTGTTTCAATTGTTGCCGCGTGTTTGCTGGCAGCATCGCCATCGCGTTCCGAAGTTTACGAGCTGCCGCCGGAAGGCTTCGATGTCATCGGCGCCGCCGCAACCGTGACGGCACGTTACGAAGATACGCTTGTCGATATTGCGCGGCATCACGGTCTTGGCTACCAGGATATCGTGCGCGCAAATCCTGATGTGGAGGTGTGGCTGCCGGGCGAGGGGACCGAAGTGATCTTGCCCACGCGCTTCGTATTGCCACCCGGACCTCGCGAAGGTCTGGTGCTAAACCTGGCCGAATACCGCATGTATTATTTTCCGAAGCCCCGCGACGGCGAGCCGGCCTATGTATATACGTATCCGATGAGTATCGGGCGCATGGACTGGGAGACGCCGCTCGGCCAGACGAAGATTGTCGCGATGGCGACGAATCCGCCGTGGTATCCACCGCAATCGGTGCGTGATGAACACGCCGCCGACGGCGATCCCCTGCCACGCGTCGTTCCGGCGGGCCCGCAAAACCCCCTGGGCACGAGAGCACTGCGTCTCGGTCTTCCGGGTTACCTGATCCACGGCACCAACCGGCCTGCCGGCGTTGGCATGCGCGTGTCACACGGCTGTATCCGGATGTTTCCCGAGGACATCGAATTCCTGTTTCAGCACGTCACGGTGAACACCTCTGTACGCATCATCAATGCCCCGGTGAAAATCGGCTGGGACGGCGAAGATCTGGTGGCAGAGGTTCACCCGCTGCTTGAAACGCCGCAGCTCCTCGCCGAGGCGTCGCCGCAACAGATAGAGAAGCTGGATGCGGATACTGAATTGCCGGACCTGAGTTCAGAGAGCAAAAATCCGCTGACGCAGGTTACCGAGCAGTTCATTGCGGTAACGGCCGAGCGGGCGGGGCAGCTGGACTGGGATCTTGTCGAGCTGCTGGTTAAGCGCTCAGACGGTATCCCGGAAACGGTTGGGACAAGCATAAAAAACGCCGCGACAAGCGCGGCGTTCGAATAAAAATGTCGTAGTCTTACGCTACTTGTCCAATCTTTACTTGGACATTGATTTCTGGAACATGCGTTCCATGCTTGCGCGGTTAGCTTCGCAGCAGGCCTGTGATTTTGTTGCAGCAGCGAGTGCCTGATCGGCAGTTCTCTGTGCGGCAGCAGCGGCCTGAGATGCGCGATCAGCAGCTGCGCGAGCAGCTTCAGCGGCAGAGGCTGCAGCAGCAGCGTCGGCAGCAGCACGGTCAGCCGTTGCTGTAACGTCGTTGAGCCCTGTAGAGGCGCAACCAGCGGCCATTGCGACGAAGAGCACAAGTGCGCTTGCTCTGAGTGCGGTCTTTTTCATTGTGGAAGGTTCCTTTGTGGATAAAACTGCACGCGCATTATTTAACAAACCGTTCGAAGCTGCAATCAAAACCCGTGCTTTATTTTAATTTGTCGTTGCCTGGCGACATTGGGGAAATGCGCCTGTAGAGGGCCGTTTTGGCCTGCACCCTGAAAGGACCTGAAGACCACTGCGCTCCTGCAAGCACTTGCACTGAGCGAAGTACTGTATATAATCCCAGATACTGTGAATCTATACAGGAACTGTTCAAATGCGCGAACTAACCCCCAGGCAACGGCAAATTCTCGAGATGATTCAGGAGTTTATCAGCGAAACCGGCATGCCACCGACGCGTGCTGAGATCGCCGGCGAACTCGGTTTCAAATCGGCTAATGCCGCCGAAGAACATCTGCGGGCGCTGCAGCGCAAGGGTGTGCTCGAACTGTTGCCGGGCGCCTCGCGCGGTATCCAGCTCAAGGATTCCCTGCGCGACCAGATGGGCCTGCCGCTTGTCGGTCGGGTCGCAGCCGGCAGTCCCATCCTTGCCGAGGAACATATCGAGACGCATTACAAAATCGATCCGCATATATTTGACCCCAAACCCCACTATCTGCTGCGCGTACAAGGCATGAGCATGAAGAATGCCGGCATTCTCGATGGCGACCTTGTCGCTGTGCATCGCACGCCTGAAGTTCGCAGCCGTCAGATCATTGTTGCCCGTCTCGATGATGAAGTGACCGTGAAACGCTATCGGCAGACGGGTTCGGTCGTCTCGCTATTGCCGGAAAACGAAGACTTCGAAACCATAGTCGTCGACCTCAAGCATCAGGCACTGGTCATCGAGGGCGTCGTTGTTGGCGTCATTCGCAACGGTCTGCCGCTGCATTGACCGGGGTTTGTTGACTGGGTTGATTGAAAATTGTCATCGTCACTCGACAAACTGCTGGAGAACCCGCGTGTCTGGCGGGGGCATCATCATGCACAGCGCAAAGCGGGATTGGCGAGCGGTTACCCGGAACTGGACCGATACCTCCCCGGCGGCGGTTGGCCGCCTGAGGCGCTGACTGAAATCCTGACTGAGCAATATGGCATCGGCGAGCTACGTTTGCTGATGCCGGCATTGGCCCGGCTGAGTGCCGAAGACCCACAGTCGGACTGCAGCGAGCCGGGCTGGATTGCCTGGGTTGCGCCTCCCTTTCAACCTTATCCGCCGGCACTGCAGCAGAGCGGCATCGATTTGTCGCGCATGCTCATTGTGCGGCCCAGGGACGCCAGCGAAATACTCTGGTCGGCCGAGCAGGCGCTGTCCTCCGGAACCTGTGCCGCTGTGCTGTTTTGGGCCGAGATGCTCGATGATCAGGCCAGCCGGCGTTTGCAGCTGGCGGCGGAGAAAGGTCATAGCTGGGCCATTGCTTTTCGCCCCATGACTGCGCGTCAGCAACCGTCGGCTGCGGCACTGCGCCTGGAGCTGCATTCCAGCGCACAAGGCACTCGTGTTCATATCCTGAAAAGTCGCGGCGGACGCCCGACCGTTCTGAATAATCTGCTGAATCTATCTCACCATCCCGCATGAGCCGCGTTTCTGCATCCACGGGCCTCCGCGGCGCGGCGGATGCTGCCCCAACTCCCTCGGCATCACAGCAGGCGTTGCCGTTCGTTGAGTCAGCACCGCCCGTTAAACCGCTGTTTTGCACTCCAACGCCGGTTCAGCGACTCTGGTTTTGCATCTGGTTGCCCGGTCTGCCGCTTGAAGCCAGTCGCTCATCGGAGGGGGCCACGGCGGTTATTGAAGAACAGCAGGGTATTCATCGTGTGCTGTTGGCGGATAGACAGGCAGAGGCTGCGGGCGTCATGGCGGGGCAGTCGGCGAATGCGGCCCTCGCACTGCTGCCCACGCTGCAGCTTGAAGAACGCAGCCTGCTGCGGGAACAGCAGGCGCTCGAAGCGCTGGCAGGCTGGCTGGAACGCTTTTCGTCATTCGTCTGTATTGCCGGCCGTGACCTGCTGTTGCTCGAGATTGCAGGCAGCCTGCGTTTGTTTGGTGGCCTGCGTCCGCTGCGGGAAAAAATTTCGAAAGGTTTACGGCAACATGGTTTTGATGCATCGCTGGCTATTGCACCGACACCGCTAGGCGCAACATGGCTCGCAAGAGCCGGCCGTCGTGTGTGCATTCGCGCCGCGCAGAACCTTAAACGGGAGTTACGCCATCTGCCCCTGGCCAGTCTCAACTGGCCCGAGGGGATTTACGCGTCTTTAACCGGTATGGGAGTGATAAACATTGGTGATTGCCTGCGTTTGCCGCGGGAGGGGTTTGTCAGGCGCTTTGGTGCGCAGTATATGCTCGAACTGGACCGTGCGCTTGGAAATTTGCCGGACCCGCGAAACGCCTGGCGTGCACCCGAGCGTTTTTGTACCGATTATGAGATGACGGAAGAGACGTCGGATCGAGAGCTGTTGCTCAACATTTGCCACGAGCTTTTGTTGTTGCACGAGCAGTTCCTGCTGGCACGGCAGCTCGGTACGCAGCGTTTGAGTTTCAGTTTTTTTCACTTGAAGGGATCAGCGACCGAGCTGCGGCTGGGTTGTGCGCGTGCGGATCGTTCGGCTGAGCGCTGGTTGGAGTTGTTACGTATTCGCTTTAATAAACTGGTGTTGCCCGTGCCGGTGATCGCGGCTCGCTTGCAGAGCGGTATGACTCAGGCGCTGCAGGCCGAGTCAGCGCGTTTGAACTTTCATACGACTGCTGCCGGAGAGGCGCGACGTTATTCGATTGCGCAGCTTGCCGAGCGCCTCATTGCACGCATTGGCGACCAGTCAGTGCACTCAACCACCCTGGTGGCAGAGCACCGCCCACAGTACGCCTGGCGTACACAGAGTCTGCTGTCGGACTGGGGGAGCAGCACCTTGTCAGAGGCCAGGCGACATTTGCGGCGCCCACTCTGGATGCTGCCCGAGCCGGTTTTGCTGCCAGCGGATAGCGGTTACCCGCTGCATCAGGGCGGTCGCATAAGGCTGCTTGACGGTCCGGAACGTCTGGAGACCGGCTGGTGGGATGAGGAGGGCATCTCTCGTGACTATTACATGGCGGTAAATCCGGCAGGGATACGGCTGTGGATTTTCCGTAACCGCAAGCGATCGTCCTCCTGGTACCTGCACGGCTACTTCGGGTAAGTAGCCATGTCGAGCCAGTACGCTGAGTTGCACGCGCTCAGCAACTTTACGTTCTTACGCGGCGCCTCTCATCCTGAAGAACTCGTCGAGACAGCGGCAAAGCTCGGCTATACGGCGCTTGCCATCACCGATGAATGTTCGATGTCGGGCATCGTTCGCGCGCACTCGGCGGCGAAGGCATGTGGCCTCAGGAAGCTGATCATCGGTTCAGAGTTCAGATTACCCAGCGGCCGCAAGCTTGTTGCGCTGGCACAGAATCGAAACGGTTATGCAGCACTGTGCCAGCTTATTTCCAGTGCACGCTGCGCGGCTGAAAAGGGCCGCTATGAGTTGACACGCACGGCGTTTGAAGACGGCTTGCCCGATTGCCTGGTGCTGTGGGTGCCGGACCAGGCATTCGCCCTTGATATCGAAGATCACTGGCTGCGCGAGACGTTTCGCGATCGCCTCTGGATTGCCGTTGAGCTGCTCGCTGACGGTCGTCAGCGGGAACAACTGGCTACACTTCGTGAAGAAGGGCGCCGCCTCAAACTGCCTTTGGTGGCATGCGGCGATGTGCACATGCACTGTCGGTCGCGACGAATTCTTCAGGATGCCGTAACGGCAATACGCCATGGTACGACGATCGACAACGCCGGTTTCACCTTGTACCCGAACGGTGAACGTCATCTTCGGCCGCGCGAAATACTGCAGCGCAATTACCCGGCCGAGCTGCTCGCCGAAACAGTACATATCGCCAGTGCCATCGACTTTTCGCTCGACGAATTACGCTATGAATATCCGAACGAACTGGTCCCCGATGGCGAAACGCCGGCAACGTATCTTCGCAAGCTGACCGAGGAGGGCATGCGGCGTCGCTGGCCCCATGGGGTGCCGCACAAAGTGACATCCCTCGTTGAGCACGAGCTTGCGTTGATTGCCGACCTTGAATACGAACCTTTCTTTTTGACCGTGTATGACATTGTCAGTTTTGCGCGAGCACAGGGCATTCTGTGCCAGGGACGTGGCTCGGCGGCAAATTCTGCTGTTTGCTTTTGCCTGGGGATCACCGAAGTCGATCCGGGGCGCATGGAAACACTGGTTGAACGCTTTATCTCCAAGGAACGTAACGAACCTCCTGACATCGACGTCGACTTCGAGCACGAGCGCCGTGAAGAGGTTATCCAGTACATCTACGGTAAGTATGGTCGTGAGCGGGCAGCACTGGCGGCCACTGTCATTACCTACCGGCCACGCAGCGCGTTACGCGATGTGGGCAAAGTGCTGGGCCTGAGCGATCTGCAGGTCAGCCGCTTGTCGCGAACCATGCAATGGTGGGATGGGCACAAAGTCGACGACAGCCGCATTCTCGAGGCCGGCCTTGATCCGGACAGTCCCGTGATGCGGCGGCTTCTGTATCTGGTCCGGGAGTTGATCGGCTTTCCCCGGCATCTTTCTCAACACGTTGGTGGATTCGTGATTTCCAATGCGCCGCTGCACGAACTTGTGCCGATCGAGAACGCCGCGATGCCGGATCGAACGGTTATCCAGTGGGAAAAGAATGATCTTGAAGAACTGGGTCTGCTGAAGGTGGATGTTCTCGGTCTCGGCATGCTTACGGCGATACGCCGCAGCTTCGATCTGATTCGCGATTTCGATGGCCGACAGTACACGCTCGCAAACGTGCCCGCTGAAGATCCGCAGGTTTATGACATGATCTGCGACGGCGACACGATGGGCGTTTTCCAGATTGAGTCTCGGGCGCAGATGGCCATGTTGCCCAGGCTCAAACCACGCTGTTACTACGACCTGGTGATCGAGGTGGCGATTATCCGGCCAGGCCCCATCCAGGGTGACATGGTGCATCCGTATCTGCGCCGGCGGAATGGTGAGGAAGCCGTCGACTATCCGAGCGATGACGTCAAAGGTGTGCTGCAACGCACGCTGGGGGTGCCTATTTTCCAGGAGCAGGTCATGCAGCTTGCGGTCGTAGCCGCTGGTTTTACGCCCGGCGAGGCGGATCAGCTACGGCGTGCCATGGCCGCATGGAAGCGCCGCGGTGGCCTCGGCGGATTTGAGGACAAGCTGATTTCGGGGATGCGTGAGCGTGGCTATGAAGAGGAGTTTGCGCGACAGATATTTCGCCAGATTGAAGGTTTTGGTGAATACGGGTTTCCCGAATCGCATTCCGCGAGCTTCGCGCTGCTCGTTTACGTCTCGTCGTGGTTGAAATGCCATGAACCCGCCGCATTCGTCTGCGCGCTTTTGAACAGCCAGCCGATGGGTTTCTATTCGGCGTCACAGCTGGTGCAGGATGTGCAAAGGCACGGCGTGGCCGTCCGGCCTGTCGACATCAACCGCAGCCAGTGGGACTGTTCGCTGGAAGCGAATGACACGGGAGCCGCAACACTGCGTCTGGGTTTGAGAATGGTCAAGGGACTGTCTGAGGAAACAGGGCAGAGAATCGTTGCGGAACGACAAACGGGCGCTTACGGACAGGTGCAGCAGTTGCTCGAGCTTGCGGGGCTCGATCAGCGTGAGCTCGGCGTGCTGGCATCGTCGGGCGCATTACAGCCGCTCTCCGGCAACCGGCACAAAGCGCGTTGGGCTGTTTCCGGAACCGAAAAACCCATGCCGCTGTTTCCATCAATGAATCGGTATGAAGCGACGCCGCTATTAAGAAAGCCGACTGAGGGGCAGAATATCGTTGCCGATTATCAGAGTATCGGGCTGAGCCTCGAGCGACATCCCGTGTGCCTGCTCAGGAGCCATCTCGACCGTTACCGCTACGTGTCCGCACAGCAGCTACGCGGCATGGACAATGGCCAGAAGATCAACGTGGCAGGGCTTGTCATCACGAAGCAACGGCCGGGTACGGCAAGTGGCGTTACCTTTGTCACGCTTGAAGACGAGACCGGGCAGATTAATCTCATCCTCTGGAAAAAGGTTGCCGAGCAGTATCGTGCGGCGCTGTTGAATGCGCGTTTACTCGGTGTGGCGGGGGAACTGCAGATCGAGGGGAAGGTGATACATGTGATCGCAAAGCGATTAATTGATCACAGTAATATGCTTGGTAACCTGACGATACGGTCGCGGGACTTTCACTGATCGGAACAATCAGTAGTCGTCATCATCGAGATTGAAGTTGAAGGTGCTGTCGAGCTCCTGCTGACGCTGCTCACGAAGATCCTCGAGCCGGCGTCGAATCTCGGCCCTGCGATGAACGTCCTCGCTGTCAACGGCGTCGAGCTTCGCTACCAGTCTCTCGATATCCATCTCGATCGTCGTGTCACCAACGAGATCGTCGTCATCGTCTTCATCAGCATCGGCAAGAATGACAGTCGCAGATAGTGTTTCATCGGATGAGTCATCGTCCAGATCGTCATCGATGTCGTCGTTTTCACCGTTCATCGCATCAGTCTCCGGCCACAAGCAGGCTAATCGATATTATTAGCGAATCAGGTTATTAATTTCAAAGATCGGGAGCAAAATTGCAAGCACTATCGTCAGCACGATGGCGCCCATGATGACAATAAGCAGGGGCTGCAGGATGCCGAGCAGAGCCGCAATCAGGCCATCCACTTCACGTTCCTGCCCAGCGGCCGCACGCGACAGCATTTCCTCCAGGCGCCCGCCGGCTTCGCCGCTGGAAATAAGGTGAATCATCATCGGTGGAAAGAGTCTGCTCGTGGCCAATGACTTGCTGATCGATCCGCCTTCCCGGACCCGCAGCGTGGCCTCCGTGACGGCGTCTCGCATGGGCAGGTTTTCGATGACCTCTGCCGAAATATTCAGGGCCTCCAGAATTGGCACGCCGCTGCCGGCGAGGATGCTGAGCGTGCGTGTGAAGCGGGCTGTATTCACGCCTCGTGTCAGGCGCCCGACGACCGGCAGGCGCAGAAGCAGCGAGTGGTAACGCCGCCGCGGCACGTCCCGCTGCAGAACCCACCATGTCGCATAGGCGACGACGCCAAGTCCGACGATGACCAATAGCCAGTAAGCGCGCAGGAAGTGGCTGGTCGCTATCAGGCCACTGGTCAGGGCGGGCAGTTCGGCCGCGGTATTTTCGAACACGCTGACAATTTTCGGCACGACCGTCGCCAGCATGAAGCTGATGATGGCGACAGCCATTACGACCAGCGCAATGGGATAGACGAGTGCATTCGTAATTCGCTGCCTGAGTTCCTGGCGGGCTTCCGTGTAATCAGCCAGCCGCTCCAGGACCACGTCGAGATGGCCAGACTGTTCTCCTGCGGCAACCGTCGCGCGATACAGCTCCGGAAAGGCCTGCGGAAACTCCCTGAAGCCGTCGGCCAGCGTATGTCCTTCCATGACCTTTGCACGAACGCCGAGGAGCATACTCTTGGTTCGCGGCTGCTCGTTTTGCTGCGACACGGCCAGTAGCGCTTCTTCGAGCGGCAGGCCGGATTGAGACAGGGAAGCGAGTTGACGGGTGATCAGCGCCAGCTCTGCCGAGGACATGCCGCGCCGTAAAGAAAAACTTCGCTGTCGGCGCGCTTCTCGTTGCGCAACTTCCGTGACGCTTACCGGCAGAAGATTGCGATCGCGCAGCAGCTGTCGGACGTGTTTTGGCGTGTCGCCTTCGAGCAGGCCTTTTGCCTGCTTGCCCGACTTGTCCAGCGCGACGTATTCAAACGCACCCATCTGCAGCTCCGTCGAATTGATGCCGGGCCGGCTCAGTCCTCACGAGTGACACGCAGTACTTCTTCCAGGGTCGTGGTGCCGTTCAGCACCTGGCGACGCCCGTCCGCTCGAATACTCGGGCTGGTCTTGCGGGCATGCCGGTCGAGCTCCTGCTCGCTGACGCCGCCATGAATCATCTCGCGCATCTCGTCGTCGACGCTGATGAGTTCGTAAATGCCCGTGCGGCCCGAGAATCCGCCATTCGCGCCTTCGCCAGGGTGATACAGGGTGGGCGGATTGGCCGGATCCACATCCAGCAAGTTGCATTCATATTCGCGCGCGGTGTAGGGGATCTTGGTCGTGTCATCCAGCACGCGCACCAGACGCTGCGCCAGCACGCCAAGCAGGCTCGATGACAGGAGGAACGGTTCGACGCCCATGTCGCGCAGTCGGGTAACGGCACCGGCCGCTGTGTTGGTGTGCAGGGTCGAAAGCACGAGGTGGCCCGTCAAGCTCGCCTGCACGGCGATTTCGGCCGTTTCGAGATCGCGAATCTCGCCCACCATCACAACGTCAGGGTCCTGGCGGAGTATGGCACGCAGTCCGCGCGCGAAGGTCATTTCGACCTTGGTGTTTACCTGGGACTGGCCGATGCCGTCGATGAAATACTCGATAGGATCCTCGACCGTCATGATGTTCCGGGTGTTGTCGTTTATTCGTGCGAGGGCGGCGTAAAGCGTCGTCGTTTTGCCCGATCCGGTCGGGCCGGTAACGAGGATGATCCCGTGCGGCTTGTGGATCAGCCTGTCCATGGTCGTCTGCGTTTCCGTGTCCATGCCCAGCGACGTCAGATCGAGACGACCAGCCTGTTTATCCAGCAACCGAAGTACCACTCGTTCGCCGTGACCCGAGGGCATGGTCGACACGCGCACGTCGACGGCGCGTCCCGCGATGCGCAGGGATATGCGACCGTCCTGGGGCAGGCGTTTTTCGGCGATGTCGAGTTTCGACATGACTTTGATACGTGAGACGACCAGCGGTGCCAGCGCACGCCGGGTCTGCAGAATTTCCTTGAGCACGCCGTCCACCCGGAATCGCACACCGAGGCGATTTTCGTACGGCTCGATATGTATGTCCGATGCATTCTCCTTGATGGCCTCGGTTAATACGGCATTGATGAATCGGATAATCGGCGCGTCGTCATCGCTCTCGAGGAGGTCGGAAGGCCCCTGGAGTTCCTGTGCGACCTGCGTAAGGTTGAACTCCTCATCCAGTCCATCGACCATCTGCGACGCTTTGGTACGGTCCTGCTCGTAAAATTCCTGCAGCAGCGTGTCAAATACCTCCGCAGACACGCGCGACAGTTTCAGCGGGATCCCCGCGAATCGACGCGCCTCGGCGAGGCTCATCGGAGACGCGCCGCTGCGATACACCGCATCGGCTTCATGCTCGTCGATCCTGCGGATCAAAATGCCGTGTCGTTTCGCGAACGAATAGGGCAGGCTGCGGCCAGCCGGCTCGGCCGCCTCGACAGGCGCGGTCTCCAGGACGATGTCGCTGTTGGCTTCCATGTTGCTTACGGTTCGTCGTCTCCGGCGGGTTCCTTCGGGGTGTATTCCTCGATTGGCGGCAACATCGGCCTTTGCTCGCCTGGCATCAACTGTATGTCGTTACCCTGCTGGCCCTGCTGCACATCGCGAATCATGTTGTATTTCTGGTTGGTCTCGAATGCAGTCTGTCTTGCGTCGCGCAAAATAGTGGGCCGAATAAAAATCATGAGATTGGTTTTAATTTTTTCGGTTTTCCGGGAGCGAAAAAGATTGCCCAGCAGGGGTACTCTGCCAAGTATCGGTACGCGCTGGTCGCTTTCGCGAAGCTGATCTTCTATCAGGCCACCAAGAACCAGGATTTCGCCGTCGTCGACGATGACGGTCGTTTCGACGATTCGCTGATTGGTAATCAGATCGACGGCGCCTCCTGCTGACTGCGCAATGCTCGAGATTTCCTGCGAAATCGCGAGAACCATCGAATCGCCTTCATTGATTTGCGGCGTAATCTTGAGTTTTACGCCGATCTGCTCGCGATTAATTGTCTGGAACGGATTGACGGCGCCGGCAGTACCGCCCGTGTTCGTGAACGAGCCCGTTACAAATGGCACCTCCTGCCCGACGTTCAGACTTGCTTCTTCGTTGTCGGTGGTTACGATCGAGGGCGTCGAGATGATATTGGTGTCGGCATCGCCCTGGGCGGCGCGCAGGATTGCGGCGAAGCTGACGCCGGAATCGCTGATTCGACCGACGCCGATGGTAATGCCTTCGCCAATCAGGCCGGAAGGATCGGTCACGACTCCCGTACCCGCGGCACTACCAAGCTGCACGACGCCGCTGAGAAAATCCGGAAAGTTGGTGACCGCGATAGGCGAGTCATCACTGCTGCCTTCAACGGCCCAGGTCGTGCCCAGTTCATTCTTATTATCGGCAATGACCTCGACGATAATCGCTTCGACGAGGACTTGGGCACGGCGGATATCCAGCTTGTCTACGATCTGGGTCAGCGACCGCATCATCTTGGGCGGCGCATTGACGACGATGGCGTTCGTCTGCGTGTCTGCCCAGACGCTGATCCTGTCGGCGGATGCCGCTGCCGTCGCGCCCGCCGCTGCCGAGCCGGCCGCCTGTGCCGAAAAGTGCTGCTGCAGCTTCGACGCGAGGTCTTCGGCATCGGCGTAGCGCAGGTAGCGAACCTGGGTATCGCCGCCGTCTTCAAGTGGCGTATCCAGATGCGCGATCAACGTACGCAGGCGCAGACGCTCCGACTTGTCACCGCCAATCAGCACGCTGTTGGTGCGTGAGTCGGCAACGAGGCTGGTTGTAACGGGCGCGCCGTCGGCGCGTGGCGTTTGCGACAGCGCGGTCATGATGCGCACGATCTCGGCAGCCGAGGCGTGCTCCAGCGTAACAACCTCGATGTCTTCATCACTCGCCTGGTCAATGCGGCGAATGATGTTGACCATGCGAGCGACGTTTGCCGCACGATCGGAGATGATCAGCATGTTGGACCCGGCGTGCGCCACCATGTGGCCGTACTGCGGAATCAGCGGCCGCAGGATTGGAACGAGCTGCGTGGCCCCGACATTGCGGACCTGGATGACCTGCGTCGCCAGGTCGTCGGGCCCTGCCGCACTGCTGGTGCCGATAGGGCCGGCGAACTGTCGCGCCGTGGCGTCCGGAACGATCTTGATCAGGTCGCCGCTGGGAATCGCAACGTATCCGTGCACCTGCAGGATCGAGAGAAACGCTTCGTAAAACGCATCGGGTGTCATCGGCGACGCCGACAGCAGGGTCACCTTGCCCGTAACACGTGGGTCGAGAATGAAGTTCTTCCCGGTAACTTCGCTGACGGCTTCCACGACTTTGCGAATGTCGGCATCTTTCCAGTTCAGCGTGACGTCAGCCTGCTGGGCCCACGCGACAGACGCGATGGACAGCAGCAGTGTTGTCAGCAGCAGGCGGAGAGATCCGCAGTTCAGGTTTCTTGTTTTTCGGTTCATTTGGTTTGCTCGCCGCCCAGGTCGAGTTGACTGGTCTTCAGAACAATGGTTTCGGGCTGTCCATTGCGTTCTACAGTAACGGTCACTTGTTCTGCAGTGCCAAGTGCTTGAAATATTTCCATCGCCTGGGTCGGATCGGTCAACGATTGCCCATCAATGTCCTTGATCAGGTCGCCGGGCCTGAGCCCGAGCGCCGAAAATTGCTGCCGATCTCGGCCGGGATAGACGCGGTAACCGCTTTGCTGGCCGTTGACGAAGTAAGGTGTCGGACGAATGACGTCCGAAAGCTTGCTCAGGTTCTGCGACACGACGGCCTGGATGCTCTGCGCGTCTGTCGCTGTCTGACGAGTACTGCTGGTCGTCCGACGGGTCGGTACTACCTGGCTTGCTGCAAATTCCTTCGGCAACTTCAGGTTCGTTAGAACTCCGTTTTCGTTCAAAACCACTCGATCGGCGTACACCGCGTGCAATTTTGCGCTGGAGCCGATCGGGTCGCCGATAGCATAGACTCTTTCTTCGCTGTTGCCATCGGCGATGATAGCAACCGAGAACTCCGGTATCTCGGAGGCGACGGTGCCCTTGAGCGCCAGGTTTGTCAGCCGCGTATCGCTGAGATTCTCGTCCATTGCCTGCGCCGGCGCCGATTCTACGGCTTCGGCATCAGCGATGCCGAACAGATGCGAATTCACGATCGCCTGGACATCGCCCGAACTCGTCTTCTGGACGCTGGCCGAGGGGATGGATGCCGGTACCGCCACACTAACGCCAGCGGCAGGTCCCGGCACGAGCATCCAGATTATTTTCGCGATTTGCCAGGCAATGGCTACGACCAGCAGCAGGCTGACCCACGGGGGCAACAGCCGGTTCGCGGCCGCCAGCGCGCTGCTGCCGTCCACCTTGGAGAGATCGGACCAGTTGACTCTTGTAATCATGTTGCGCCCGGCTAGCGTCCGTACCTTGACCTGATTAATAACGCAATGGCCCGATGATACGGGTTGAAACTCACCACCGACAAGTCGGCAAAGGCGAAAAATACTATATTTGGCAAGGATATACCCGCATTACCTAAAATTAAGATAAGCTCTTGATTTGGCGGACCTGCCGCAATCAAGCGTTCCAAAAGTGTGCCCGAATCCGCGGATGCGGGGACAGGCCCATATATAATAACGTGCTTGTGGCCGGCATATGGATTTTCTCGTATCTGGCCGTAGATTTGGCATCTGATTGACTGGCTGGCATGCCCTAGTAAGCGATGAGTGAAAACCCGACTGACAACGAGCGCTATGACGGTCTTGAGATCGCTGTCGAGGAGGCGCGTCCGAAACTGAAGCAGCCCCCGCTGTACCAGGTGTTCCTGCTGAACGACGACTTTACGCCCATGGCCTTCGTTGTGGATATACTGGAAACCATATTTGGCATGGAACGTACGCGGGCGACGCAGGTCATGTTAGAAGTACATACGAAAGGCAAAGGTGTTTGCGGTGTCTTCAATTTCGAAATCGCAGAGACCAAGGTGGCGCAGGTAATGGGAATCGCCAGGCAGCATCAGCACCCGTTACTCTGCACGATGGAAGAGACCTGAAGCGGCAATGAGGCAGCACTATGCTCAGCAGTGAGCTCGAATTTTGTTTGAATGAGGCGTTTCAACGTGCGCGGGATCGCCGTCATGAGTTCATGACGGTCGAACATCTGCTGCTTGCGCTGCTTGATATTCCGAAAGTGCATGAGATCCTGAAGGCCTGCAACGCAAATATTCCGGAGCTGCGTCGCCAGCTTACGGAATGTGTTGATGAACAGACGCCGCGGCTGCCCGAAGACGATGATACCGACGTCCAGCCGACGCTCGGCTTTCAGCGGGTGCTGCAGCGCGCGGTATTTCACGTGCAGTCCAGCGGCAAGAAGGAGGTCACCGGAAGCAACGTCCTGGTTGCGATATTCAGCGAGAAGCAGTCACAAGCCGTTTATTTCCTCAGTTTGCAGGACATCACGCGCCTCGACGTCGTCAACTTCATCTCTCACGGCTTGCCGCAGGTCCCGGGAGAAGGCGGCGAGGAGGAGTCCGATGCGCAGGTCGAGCCGGATGCGGAAGTCGAGAAATCGCCGCTCGAGCAGTATGCGACCAATCTGAACGAGCAGGCGATCCAGGGAAAGATCGATCCGTTGATCGGCCGTGAGCTTGAGATCGAACGCACCGTCCAGATCCTGTGCCGCCGCCGCAAGAACAATCCGCTGTACGTGGGCGAGGCCGGGGTCGGCAAGACGGCACTGGCAGAGGGCCTGGCGCGTATGATCACCGAAGAACGTGTTCCAGAAGTGCTTCGCGACTGTACAATCTATGCACTGGATATGGGGACACTGATTGCCGGCACCAAGTACCGCGGCGATTTCGAGAAGCGTTTGAAGGGGGTAATCGCCCAAATCAGCGAAGATCCCGGCGCAATTCTGTTCATCGATGAAATTCATACGGTAATCGGTGCAGGCGCCGCTTCGGGTGGCGTCATGGATGCGAGTAACCTGATCAAGCCCGTGCTTGCCAACGGCGAGATCCGGTGCATCGGTTCCACGACCTACTCCGAGTACCGAGGTATTTTCGAGAAAGACCATGCATTGGCGCGGCGTTTCCAGAAAATCGATGTTCCCGAGCCGAGCATCGAGGAAACCGTTGCGATTCTGAACGGGCTGAAGTCCCGGTTTGAGGAGCACCACGGTATTCGGTACGAGAGCGAGGCGCTGAAATCGGCCGCGGAATTGTCGGCGCGCCATATCAATGACCGGCACCTTCCGGACAAGGCGATCGATGTCATGGATGAAGCCGGCGCGAATCTTCGCCTGCGGCCCGTCGCCGAACGTGGCGAGCTGGTTACCGTCGAGATGATCGAGAACATGGTCGCAAAGATGGCGCGTATTCCAGCGAAGAGTGTTTCGGCGTCTGACCGCGATGCGCTGCGCACCCTGGAGAGAGATCTCAAGCTGACCATCTTCGGTCAGGACCGCGCAATCGAAGCACTGAGCAGCGCGATAAAGATGGCGCGTTCCGGGCTGCGCGAGGAAGAGAAGCCGATCGGGGCGTTTCTGTTCGCGGGACCCACCGGCGTCGGTAAGACGGAGGTGACCCGGCAACTTGCGATGTCAATGGGCGTCGAGTTGCTGCGTTTCGACATGTCCGAGTACATGGAACGACACACGGTCTCTCGCCTGATCGGTGCGCCGCCGGGCTACGTCGGTTTTGACCAGGGTGGTTTGCTGACGGAGGCCGTTAGCAAGAACCCGCACGCAGTCGTTTTGCTTGATGAGATCGAAAAGGCACATCCCGAAGTCTTCAATCTGCTGCTGCAGGTTATGGATCACGGAACGCTGACCGACAACAATGGCCGTAAAGCCGATTTTCGAAATATTATTCTTGTCATGACAACCAACGCTGGTGCCGGGGAAATGAGTCGCGCATCGATCGGGTTTACGCAGCAGGATCACAGCAGCGACGGCATGGCGGTTATCAAGAAGTCGTTCTCACCCGAGTTTCGCAACAGGCTCGATACGATAATTCAGTTTGGCTCGCTCGATATCGATTCGATCAAACGGGTTGTGGACAAGCTCGTGGTCGAACTGGAAGCCAAGCTCGGCAACAACAACGTCACGCTGGAACTGAATGACGAGGCGAGAGAGTGGATTGCGGAACGCGGCTACGATCCGACTATGGGCGCGCGACCAATGGCGCGCGTGATTCAGGAACAGATCAAACGTCCTCTGGCAGAAGAGCTCCTGTTCGGCAGCCTCGCGAATGGCGGGCACGTCAAGGTCACCGTCGGCGCGGACGGAAATCTTAAGTTGAATGCTGAACCGGTACTCAAGGAACTCGAGCACCTGCCTGAGGGCTAGTCAGAGGTCGTTCTTAACGCCCGCGGTAGACGATACGACCTTTGCTAAGGTCATACGGCGTGAGCTCCACCGTAACCTTGTCGCCGGTGAGTATACGAATGTAGTTCTTGCGCATCTTTCCTGAAATATGCGCTGTCACAATATGACCGTTTTCCAGTTCTACCCGGAAGGTCGTATTGGGTAGCGTCTCGCTTACGACGCCTTCCATCTGAATGGCTTCTTCTTTCGCCAAGGGTTTCGCTTCTCTCTAGTGCTGAATGGCTGCCGAATTGTGCAGAAATGGCGTGGGTATTGCAACGCAAACCCGGCTTACCCCTGCAACAACCTCTTCGTCGATATGGGGGCGGATGGCCAGTTTTCAAATCTTTCGAGGGGATCGCACAGCGAATCCAGGATTTCGATGAACTCATGGCGGGGAATCAGTTTGGCGCCGAGACTGAGCAAATGGGTGGACGGCACCTGACAGTCGAAAATACCGAATTCATCGGCATCGATCATTTTCGAGAGCGCCAGGAGTGCAATTTTCGATGCATTGCTTTCGGCGCTGTACATGGACTCGCCGAAGAAAGCTCGCCCGATCGCCAGCCCATACAGGCCGCCGACGAGTGATCCGTCACGCCATATCTCGACAGAGTGCGCCCAGCCTTCACCGTGCAGCCGTTCATAGGCCACAATCATATCGGCCGTGATCCAGGTTTGTTGTTCGGTAATTCTCGGTGCTGCACAGGCGCGGATGACGTCCGGAAATGAGGTATTGAATCGAACTTCTGCGGTTGATTGCCGCAAGTGTCGCCGCAGACTCCGGGAAAGGTGAAAGTCGCCTTTCCTGAAAATACAGCGGGGATCGGGCGACCACCACAAGATCGGCTGCCCTTGATCGGACCAGGGAAAAATGCCGCTGCTGTATGCGCACAGCAATCGCTCCGAGCCGAGATCGCCGCCGGCCGCCAGCAGGCCGTCCGGTTCGCGCAGCGCTGTCTCCACCGGCGGGAAGGCGTCCTGCGGATCAGTCGGGCTCAGCCAGACAATGCGGCTATTGCTCACGGTGCGACTTGTACGGAGTGCGCGACGCCACGGCGTCCATATAGCTTTCGACGTGGCGTGCTTCCTCATCGAGGTACCTGCTGATTGCATCCGCGAACTCAGGATGCGCAAGCCAATGTGCGGACCAGGTCGTTTCCGGTGAAAAACCGCGACTGATCTTGTGCTCCCCCTGTGTGCCGGGTTCAAAAACCTGCTTGCCTGTGTCGATACAGTAGTCGATTCCCTGGTAGTAGCAGGTTTCAAAATGCAGGGCGTCGTAATGTCCGTCGCTACCCCAGTAGCGTCCGTAGAGGACGCGATTACTTTCGAAGAAAACAGCTGCGGCCACGGGACTTGATTCCTTTTCTGCAAGCACGACGAGGATGTTCTCGGGCAGCTGCTCACTGATCGATTTAAAAAAAACTTCATTGAAGTAGGGTAAAGACCCTCTTTGCATAAACGTGCGGCTGATCAATGTGTACACGACCGACCAGGTCGCGTCGTCCATCTCATCACCTTTCAGACGGCGAAAACGGATGCCGTTGGCAGCGGCGCGGCGTCGGTCACGCTTTGCCTTCTTGCGTTTTGCAGAGTTGAAGGTCGCCAGGAAATCATCAAAGTTCCGATAGCCGCGATTGTGCCAGTGAAACTGGCAGTCTTTGCGAATGAGCAAACCTGCGCTTTCCAACAGTGGTATTTCTTCCGCCGTTGGAAACAGCATGTGAAAGGAAGAACAGTTAGACTCGTCCGCCAGGGCGATCGCTGCTGCGATCAGCGCGTGCGCAGCTTCTTTATCATTGGGGTCGGCAAGCAGAAGGCGACGACTCGGGGCGGGCGTAAACGGAGCCGCCGAGACCAATTTCGGATAATATCGGAAGCCCGCCTGTTCATAGGCGCGCGCCCACGCCCAGTCGAACACGAACTCGCCCCAGGAATGGCTCTTTTCGTAAAGCGGCATTGCGGCGCGCAGGTGTCCTTTTTTGCCGATCGTCAGGTGGCGTGGAGTCCAGCCCTGTACTGGTGCGACGCAGCGCGTTTTTTCGGCCGCATTCAAAAACTCGTGACGCAGAAAGGGACATTCTGTGCCGGCAAGATGATTCCAGTCGCTGGCCGCAATGTCTGCAATGCTGTCTTGGACGGTGACCTTCATTAGGCACCGCGGCCTTACGCGGCAGCGTCGTCCGTCGCGGCATCGTGGCTCGCGAGTGCATCGATGTATTTCTCGGCATCGAGGGCGGCCATGCATCCGGCGCCGGCCGACGTGACGGCCTGTCGATATACCTGGTCGGCAACGTCACCGGCCGCAAAAACTCCGGGAACGCTCGTGGCTGTTGCGTCACCGGCAATGCCGGACTTCACGATAATGTAGCCGTTTTTCATCTCGAGCTGACCTTCGAACAGCGTCGTGTTCGGCCTGTGGCCAATGGCAATGAAGACGCCATCGACATCGAGATCCTTGGTCAGCGAGCTGTCCTTGGTGCTGCGAATGCGGAGGCCGTTTACACCTGAATCGTCGCCGAGAACCTCGTCGACGACATGGTCCCACTGGATCTCGACGTTGCCGTTACGTTCTTTTTCAAAAAGGTGGCCCTGAAGGATCTTCTCGGCACGCAGAGCGTCGCGTCGGTGCACCACCGTAACCTTGGACGCGATGTTGCTCAAATACAGGGCTTCTTCGACGGCCGTATTGCCGCCGCCTACGACGGCAACGGGTTTGCCGCGATAAAAGAAGCCGTCACAGGTCGCGCAGGCGGACACGCCGCGCCCCTTGTAGGCTTCTTCAGACGGCAGGCCGAGGTACATCGCTGTCGCACCCGTCGCAATAATCAGCGCGTCACAGGTGTAGCTGCCGTAATCGCCGTCAAGGCGAAACGGCCTCTGCGACAGGTCGGCTTTGTGAATGTGATCGTTGATGATCTCGGTATCGTAGCGCTGAGCGTGACGCAGCATGCGGTCCATCAGCTCGGGGCCCTGCAAGCCTTCGACGTCGCCGGGCCAGTTGTCGACGTCGGTCGTCGTCATGAGCTGTCCGCCTTGCTCCACGCCGGTAATGAGTACCGGTTCGAGATTGGCCCTCGCGGCATACACGGCCGCGGCATAGCCGGCCGGCCCCGAGCCCAGGATCAGAACCCGGCAATGTTTCAAGTCACTCATGTATAATTTGTCCGTAAATATTGCGATGCAATGATCTGCCCGCGCAGAGCCCGGAAATGCGGTTCCCATGACGACTTTCAAGGGCGATGATGCGGGCAAGCTATATGCGGAACAGCGCGTCCTTGGGCTAGTGTAGGGAAAACCGTTTCTTAATGGCAAGAGTCTCAAAAGCGAAACAACCGGAATCACGATTGTCAGCTCAGGTTCATCGGGCGCTGCGTGAAGGCGCATTGTATGTATTCGGCGCACTGGCGCTGATTCTCTGGTACGCGTTATTCACCTACGATCCTGCCGATCCGAGCTGGAGCCAGGCAACGACGGACACGACGGTGAACAACGGCGTAGGGCTGTTCGGTGCGCAGATTGCCGGCCTGCTGTTCTCATTCTTCGGTCGCCCGGCCTATCTGTTTACGGTCATGATTTTTTACCTGGGTTGGATGCTTTATCGGGAGCAAAAAACCCAGATCGAATTGACCGGGCTCGACTTCGGTCTGCGCTTTTCCGGATTCCTGGCCACGCTCGTCACGAGTTGTGCCTTGTCGTCCCTGCATTTTGCGCCGGCGGGCTTTCCGAATTCGGCTGGCGGCATCATCGGCGCGAGCATCGGCGAGCTGCTCGTCGATGTCATGAAGCTGCTGGGCGCGAGTACCCTTTTGTTTTGCCTCTGGGTCGCGGCGATCTCGCTGTTTCTCGGCATCTCGTGGATTGCCGTTATGGACCGAATAGGTCAATGGACCCTGTCCGGCTACGAAAAAGCCAGAATCAAGATCGGAGAATTGCGGGACAGGGCAGAGGGCCGGCGGCAGGCGGCTGCGCGGCAGGACATCGTCAAGGTTCAGCAGAAACTTACGGCGAAACGCAGCAAGCCACGAATAGAGCCCGTGTTGGCCGCACTGGAGCCCAGCGTTCGGGCGGAAAAAGAACGGCAGGTGGCGCTGTTCGACCCACCGGAAGCCGGCGAGCTGCCGCCGCTGTCGATACTGGATGATCCGCCCGAGCAGAAGCACGGCTATTCCGAAGAGTCGCTCGAGGCGATGTCACGGCTGGTCGAACTCAAGCTCAAGGACTTCAATATCGACGTCGAGGTCCGCTCCGTGTCTCCGGGACCGGTGATAACCCGGTTCGAGCTGGATCCGGCGCCAGGGGTCAAGGTCAGCCAGATTGCCAACCTGTCGAAAGACCTTGCCCGCTCACTGTCCGTTGTCAGCGTGCGTATCGTTGAGGTGATTCCGGGCAAGTCGTTTGTTGGTCTCGAGATTCCGAACGAAAGGCGCCAGCTCGTCACGCTGGGCGAAGTTCTGAAATCGCGCGCCTACGACGATATGAAGTCACCTTTGACCCTCGCTCTCGGCAAGGATATCGGCGGCAATTCGGTGGTGGCCGACCTTGCGCGGATGCCTCACCTGCTCATCGCGGGCACGACGGGCTCGGGTAAATCGGTCGCCATCAACGCGATGGTGCTCAGCATCCTCTACAAGTCGCAACCAGAGCAGGTGCGCATGATCATGATCGACCCGAAGATGCTGGAGCTTTCGGTCTACGAAGGCATCCCGCACCTGCTTGCGCCTGTCGTCACCGACATGAAAGAGGCGTCGAACTCACTGCGCTGGTGTGTTGCCGAGATGGATCGCCGCTATCGCCTGATGTCGTCGCTGGGCGTTCGTAATATCGGCGGCTACAATCGCAAAGTGAAAGAAGCCGCCGCCGCGGGCGATCCGATCAAAGATCCGACGTTTCGCCCGCCGGATATCTTCGATGAAGAAAAGCCCGTTGTTCATCCAACATTGACGCCACTGCCGTATATCGTCGTTATCATTGATGAACTCGCAGACATGATGATGATTGTCGGCAAGAAAGTCGAAGAGCTGATTGCGCGCCTGGCGCAAAAAGCGCGGGCCTCCGGTATACACATGATTCTCGCGACGCAACGTCCGTCGGTCGATGTAATCACTGGCCTGATTAAGGCGAATGTGCCGGCCCGCATCGCATTCCAGGTCTCGGCTCGGGTGGATTCGCGGACCATTCTCGATCAGCAGGGTGCCGAGAATCTGCTCGGTCACGGCGACATGCTTTTTTTGCCGCCCGGTACCTCGCTGCCGATACGCGTGCACGGCGCATTTGTTGCTGATCACGAGGTTCACGCGGTCGTTCGCCAGCTGAAAAAAAGCGGCCGGCCACGCTATATCGATGAAATTCTCGAGGGTCCGACGAGTCCAACACCAGGACTGGTGGGAATTGACAAGATGCCGGCCGACAGCGCCGACGCGGAGCAGGACCCGCTGTACGACCAGGCTGTGCAGGTTGTCATTGATACTCGCAAAGCGTCGATATCGGGCGTCCAGCGGCGTCTCAAGATCGGCTACAATCGCGCCGCGAGAATGGTCGAGTGCATGGAGGCAGCAGGTCTCGTCGGGCCGCTGCAGCCTAACGGGACACGCGAAATCCTGGTGCCGAATGCGGCGGCCGAGGATTGAATGAAGGACTAGGCAGGGGCGACAGCGCCTTCTGAGGGACCACTACATGATCAGACTATTTTTCTTGTTGGTGCTTTGCACCGCTGCCGGACAAAACGCCGTGGCGCAGTCATCCGTCGACCAAGTCGGCGAAAAGCTCGTCAACGATTTCCTGACGGACGTAATTACGATGCAAGGCCGATTCGAGCAGACGTTGACGGACGCCGATGGAGCGGTTACGGATGTCTCGACCGGTACGCTGGAAATCGAGCGGCCAAGCCGTTTTCGCTGGATCTATGCCGATCCCTATGAACAGTGGCTGGTTGCCGATGGCCGGAATATCTGGAGTTACGATGTCGATCTCGCGCAGGTTACGGTAAAACCCCAGGCGAAGACGTTAAGCAACACGCCGGCGCTGTTGCTCGGCGGTGCGAACGAAGCTCTGGAGCAGTTTGAGTTCGAAGGCAGCCGGGTTGAGGGTGACATCACCTGGGTGCGCATGCGTCCCGTGGACGAAGGCAGTGGCTTCAATCGGGTCGACCTGGGATTCGTAAACGACGAACTTCGCCGCATGGTGTTCCTTGACAATCTCGAACAAACGACGCTCGTCGCGTTCGACGGTGTTGTCATCAATGAGCCCATCGATGCCGAACATTTTGAATTCGCAGTGCCCGATGATGCGGATCTGGTCGGTGTCCCGTTGGTAGCCGGCGATGCCGTTCCCTGATGTTGCCGCTAAGACACGCACGCTTCTGGAAAATTGCGGACGTATTACTTCTCTTCACGGTCTTTCTTGCCGCACTAATGCCCGCAATCTGGTTCTGGGACGACAAGGTGAAGATCCTGTCGTGGTTTGATAACGCCGACAAGCTTCTGCACGGCGTTACGTTTTTCGTCCTCGCGGTGTGGTTTGCGGGGCAATATCGGCGTCCCTCGTATTGGCGCATTGCGATCGGATTGATGCTGTTTGGATGTGCTATCGAACTCTGCCAGCTGATTGTCAGTTACCGCATGGCGGACTGGATCGACATCGGCGCGAATACTGTCGGTATAATCCTCGGTTTCGCAGTCGCGATGGCGGGCCTCGGGGGCTGGAGTCTGCGCATCGAAGACTGGTACTCAGCGCGACAGACTGGCCCGGGCATTGACTGACCTATTCATATCAGAATCTCTGCACGATACTGAACGACCTCTTGCCGACCGAATGCGGCCGGCGACGCTGGCCGAGTTCTCCGGCCAGCGCCACCTGCTGGCGCCCGGAAAGCCATTGCTGCGGGCTATCGAGCAGGGCCGGGCGCACTCCATGGTGTTCTGGGGGCCGCCGGGCACCGGAAAGACCACACTCGCCCGGGTTATCGCCGGAACAACGGACTCGCACTTCATTGCTCTCTCGGCGGTCATGGCCGGCGTCAAGGATATCCGTGGCGCTGTCGCTGAAGCGGAGCAGCATCGGCAGATGCGGAATCGCGGAACGGTCCTGTTTCTTGACGAAGTTCATCGATTTAACAAATCTCAACAGGACGCGTTTCTGCCGTTCGTCGAGGACGGCACGCTCACGTTCATCGGGGCGACGACCGAAAATCCGTCCTTCGAGCTGAACAACGCGCTGCTGTCGCGCGCCCGCGTGTATGTCCTCAAGTCGCTGACCGCGGATGATCTCGAGGAAGTATTGCGACGCGCGCTAATCGATGAAAATCGCGGGCTTGCCGGCAAATTTGAAATCAGCGACGAATCAATTGAAATCATCGCGTCGGCTGCCGATGGCGACGCCCGCCGCGCACTGAATCTTCTCGAGCTTGCGGCGGACCTCACCGAAGACGGCGAGATTTCATCGGCTACGGTCGAGGAGGTCGCATCGGGTAGCCGCAGGCGTTTCGACAAGCACGGCGAATATTTTTATGACCAGATTTCCGCGCTCCACAAATCGGTTCGCGGGACCGATCCTGATGCCGCGCTTTACTGGCTCATGCGCATGCTCGACGGTGGTTGCGATCCTCTGTATATCGCGCGCCGCATGATCCGCGTTGCGTCAGAGGACATAGGCAACGCCGATCCGCGGAGCCTGCAGCTGACGCTCAATGCCTGGGAAGTGCTCGAGCGGCTCGGCAGCCCCGAGGGCGAGCTGGCACTGGCGCAGGCAGTCGTTTACCTCGCATGTGCACCGAAGAGCAATGCAGTCTACCAGGCGTCGAAAGCGGCGATGGAAGATGCCAGGGCGCACGGCTCGCTCGAAGTGCCCCTCCATTTGCGAAACGCGCCCACGCGATTGATGAAGGACCTCGGTTACGGCGAGAAATACCGATACGCGCACGACGAAGAGGGCGCCATTGCCGTCGGCGAGAAATACTTTCCCGACGACATGAGGGCGGTTAAGTATTATCATCCCGTGCCTCGTGGCCTGGAGATCAGGATCCGCGAAAAGCTCGAGGAAATCGAACGGCGAAACCGCGATAAATAGTCATAGACAGCAGGAAAAATGATCGATCCAAAACTATTGCGTCAATCCGCACCCGAGGTCGCCGCCAACCTGGCCCGGCGAGGATTCGAGTTCGATACCGAGGCCTACCTTGCGCTCGAAGGGCGGCGCAAGGCGCTGCAGGTCGAGACCGAGGCCTTGCGCAGCGAACGCAACAGCAGCGCCAAGAACATCGGCAAAGCAAAAGCGCAGGGCGAGGACATTGAACCCCTGCTGGCGGCCGTCAAGGAGCTAGGCGACAGGCTCGAGAGCAATGAATCAGCGCTGCAGGAAGTGCTGGCAGCGCTGAACGACATCGAGCTTGGCCTGCCGAACCTGCTATCCGACGACGTGCCGGTGGGCAGCTCGGAGTCCGACAATGCCGAAGTGCGGCGCTGGGGAGAGCCGGCGGAGCTGGGTTTTGCGGCGAAAGATCACATCGATCTCGGCGAGCATCTCGGCCTGCTGGACTTCGAGTCGGCCAGCCGTATCTCGGGAGCACGGTTTGTCGTGATGCGGGGTCCGCTGGCGCGCCTGCAGCGCGCACTGATTCAGTTCATGCTGGATACGCACACGACTGAGCACGGCTACGATGAAGTCTATGTGCCTTACCTCGTGCAGGCGCACGCGCTTGTGGGTACGGGGCAACTTCCGAAGTTCGAGGAAGAACAGTTTCAGACGAATACGGAAACGCCGTTCTACCTGATACCTACGGCCGAAGTGCCGGTGACCAACCTTGCACGCGACACCATTCTGGAGGCGGACCAGCTGCCGGTGCGGTTCGTTGCGCACACGCCGTGTTTTCGATCGGAAGCGGGATCCTATGGAAAGGACACCCGCGGCATGATTCGCCAGCACCAGTTCGAAAAAGTCGAGCTGGTGCAGTTTGTTGAGCCGGGCAAGTCGGCCGCGGCGCTCGAAGAGTTAACCGGGCATGCCGAAGTCATACTGCAGCGGCTCGAGCTGCCTTACCGTACAGTCACCCTGTGCTCGGGCGACATCGGATTCGGCTCGACAAAGACCTACGACATCGAGGTGTGGCTGCCCGGCCAGGAGAAATACCGGGAGATATCTTCCTGCAGTAATTACAACGATTTCCAGGCGCGACGAATGCAGGCTCGCTGGCGAAATCCCGAAACCGGCAGGCCCGAGCTCATACACACGTTGAACGGTTCCGGGGTTGCGGCCGGCCGCGCACTCATCGCCGTCATGGAAAACTACCAGGACGAAGACGGCGGAATCCGGGTCCCCGCGGTTCTGCAGCCGTATATGGGCGGCCTGAAGAAGCTCAGTCGCGGCTGATAAACAGACGCAGCACGTACCAGAACATCATGGCTATCGACGCAAACAATGCCATCGATGCCGCCACGTACTTGTCCTGCGGGTAGTGGTGCATGATGTTGGACGTATCGTAAAGAACGGCGGCACCCGCGAATCCAATCATACCGACCGAGAACCAGGTACCGAGATTCCAGCCAAACAGGAACGAGGCGCCGATAAGCCCCAGGGCGATAAAGAAACCCCAGACCAGGATACCGCGAAGGAACGAGAAGTCTTTGCGCGTAATCATCGCCGTAGCAATTAAAGCAACGCAGCCAAAAATGGTAACGCTTGCAGCGCTTTCGACAATATTCGAGCCGGCTTCCGCTGATTTGACCATCGCTATTGCCAGCATCGGCACGAACATGATCGACCAGACGACGACAAATGCGCCGAATGCCGCATACTGCGAGGTCTTGGACTCGAGCCGATGAGCAAGATGGCTCGCGCCCCAGCTAAGCGCGATAAACGCCATTAGCACCAGCATCGGGCTTTGCATCATCGGGCCGGCTATTGCCCATGCAACCCCGGACTGAAACAGATAGGTCTCGATTGCAGCGAATGCAAGAATGGCGCCCACTACGTGCGCGTAGCACTTCCAGATAAATTCAGAACGATCACTTACCGCAAGGCTCGCAACCGGGGCCAGTGAATTCATGTTGTTTTGCATTCGTGGTACTCCTCACATAAACCGTCAGGCAGTCTACCATCAATAAACTTGAGATCAGTACCCTTCACGCGTTTTCAGGACCGGGCTACCAGGGCAAAACATGGCCTTCGGCATGCCAGAAGCTGCCGGTGTTCTGCATATTCAGCTCGTCTATTCGTTCGATCAGACCACGTGCGGAGGCCGCAGCTTCGATTCCGTGGCCGCCCGTCATATCGGTCGCGACCAGGCCGGGATGAAGCAGTGCAACAGCAATTCCGCGCGGCTTCAGCTGGTGCATCAGGTTCGTACCGATCATGTTCACGGCGGCCTTCGAGGCCCGGTATCCCCAGTTACCGCCTGAGCTGTTGTCGGCGATTGAGCCAACTCGGCTCGTCACGATCGCGACCTTTGAGCCCTCGTGCAATTTCGCGCTTAGCGCTTCGGTGACGCGCAGCGGGCCGAGGGTGTTCACCTGGAACTGCAGCGTCATTTCCTCGTAATCGAGATTACCGAATGCGTCGCTGCGAAGGAGTCCGGCGTTGTTGATCAGGATATCTATCGACAGATCTCCGACTTCGGCGACGAGTTTCTCGATGTCACCGGCATCAGCAACGTCGATACCGTCGATGATTCGAACATCGAGACTGTCCAGGGCTGCGCTGCGTGTCCTGCAGACGCCAATGACGTTTTCGCCGCGTTCGTTGAGCTGCTTCGCGAGCTGCAGTCCGATGCCGCGATTGCAGCCGGTTATCAGAATATTGGACACCGCGGAAATCCTGAATGAGAATCCCTTCTCAGGGATGCTTTGAATTGGCGGAGAGGGTGGGATTTGAACCCACGAAGGGCTACTAACCCTTGCTGGTTTTCAAGACCAGTGCATTCAACCACTCTGCCACCTCTCCGGAGTCTGGTCGAGCGACGGCGAATTGTGCGTCTAGTGTGCGGAGGTTTCAACCTGCACCCCTGGCGCGCATTGAAATCCGGGCGCTCTGGGTCCATCTGGAAACCTGGTCGTGCGCATCTGTATTCGAACATTCCACGTTGATAAGAGTCTGACCCTACGTGGATTCCCCGGACTAATCTTAATGCAAAAAATCCAAATACTTGGTAAGCCTCTAATAGTTTTACTTTTTTCTCTACCTAATTTCGCGTTTGCAGAGCCGGATGCGGACCGGCTTTTTGCGGCGGGCGACTGGGATGCGGCCGCTGACGCCTACATGTCTCGCACGATCGACGATCCCGAGGATGCGGTGGCCTGGTTCGGCCTTGCGGTTAGCGCACGACAGGCGGAGCGCTACGACGCCGCATCAGCCGCGCTCGACAGGGCAGAAGTGCTGAAGTACTCGCCCGTCCGCGTCGGTCTCGAGCGGGCGAGGCTCGGCGTAATCGCAAATGATGCCGAAGTCGCCGTCGCGGAGCTGCAGGAAGTGGCGTCAAGCGGTTTCGCGGCGGTCAATGTGATAACGGACGACCCACTGCTAATGACGCTCGCAGGTCATGCGGATTTCGACGAGCTCGTTGCAACGATGTCGGTGCAGGCATTTCCGTGTGAACACGACGAGCTCTTTTCTGCTTTCGATTTCTGGGTCGGCGAGTGGGACGTTCATGTTGCCGGCGGGGCTTTCGCCGGCAGTAACCGGATAGAAATCGCCCAGCGCGGCTGCGTATTAATAGAACACTGGCGCAGCGCAACGGGTGGTACTGGCACGAGCATTAATTACCTCGACAAGACCAGCGATCAATGGGTGCAGATTTGGAACGACGCCGGCGGCAGTCAAATCAATATTCGCGGTGGTATGACGGATGACGGTATGCTCCTGACTGGCACAATTCACTACGTCGCAAACGGCACGACCGCGGCGTTTCGCGGTCTGTGGACACCGCTGCCGGACGGCCGTGTCCGGCAGTTTTTTGAGCAGTCGTCCGATGACGGTGAGACGTGGACGCCCTGGTTCGAAGGTTTTTACACACGCAAACCGGCCGATGCGGCCGAACCGAGGAACTCGAATTGAAATATTCGTCGACTAACCGTGGATTTCCCGCCGGAAATCCGATTGCGAACGTCTTCGTCGTCCTGGTCGGCGCACTGGCCATCGCTGTCTCAGTGGTCCTGGGTTTCGTCGCATTCGTCGTCTTAGGGAGTATTGTCGCCGTGCTCGCAGCCGTCATCGGACTGCGCCTCTGGTGGTTCAATCGAAAGCTCAAACGTCAGGCGTCGCTCAGCCCGGCCCAAAGCCGGCCGGCGCCAGAAGGCGTCATCGAAGGTGAATTTCACGTTATCGAAGACGACCGCGAACGAAAGGGCAAAGGCTAAACGGGCATAGTCAAAGACCCGAAAACCTCGTAAAGTCCTGCTTCATGCAGAAACCAACGAGAACAAAATCGGAAATCGATCGGCGCCGGCGCCGGCGCAGGCGACGGCTTCAGATCGTCGCCATTTATACGGCCATTGCAGTTGGTCTCGCATGGTTCTTCGAGTCTCAGGCGACCACCACGGTCATTTTCGTACGCCATGCTGAAAAAGCGGCCTTGCCCGCCGATGATCCGGTGCTCAGCGAAGCGGGCCAGCGGCGCGCCGCTGAACTCGCCCGCCAGCTGGTCGATGCGGATGTGGTTCCCGGGGTAGGCGTTGACGCGGTGTACTCGACCCCGTTTCGACGAGCGGTCGAGACGGCAAAACCGGTCGCCGATGCGCTTGATCTCCCGGTGCTAATGTACGACGCGTCAGACACCGAGGCGATCATTGAAGCGATCGTCAAGGAATACAAAGGAAAGATCATCCTCGTCGTTGGCCACAGCAATACGGTGCCGGAGATGATTGCGAACATGGGTGCCAGCAAGAACGTCCCCGAGATTGCCGAAGACGAGTACGACAATATTTATATTGTGACGATTCCCTGGTTCGGCAAAACCAAGACCATACGCTTGAGATATGGCGAGCCGTACGTCCATTGATTTCGCAGCACGAGATCGAGATCAGGACGACGGGCCGGGGAACCTATGACCTCAGCCGCGACGTGCAGCGCGCGGTGCGCGAATCCGGCATCGTGTCGGGCCTTTGCCATGTCTTTATTCGGCACACCAGTGCATCGCTGATGCTTTGTGAGAACGCCGATCCCGACGTTATGACCGACCTCGAGACATTCATGTCGCAGCAGGTCCCCGACGGCGATCCGATGTTCATTCACACGGCGGAAGGCCCGGACGACATGGCCGCACACATCCGCAGCGTCCTGACGCAGTCGGACCTGAACATACCGATCCGCGATGGCCGCTGCGCTCTCGGGACATGGCAGGGCATATATCTTTGGGAACATCGATACGCGCCGCACACACGTCGCGTAGTCCTTACCATTCAAGGCGAGTGATCAGGCGTCGGATCTGAGCCCCGCGGTTTCCCGGAGTATGACGGCTTTCTCGATAAATTCCTTGTGCCGTCCGATGAGAACATCCGCAAGTATGGCGTCCTGGATTGTCCTGTCCTGGTTGATCAGAAATGTCGCTCGACGTACGCCAACGCCAAACGGCCCATCAACGTCATACATCTTTATTGCAACTTTATCCGGGTCGCTCAACAGTACGAACGGCAGCTGATGCTCATCACGAAAACGTTTATGGCTGTCGATATCCTGGGGGCTGATCCCGGCAACCTGCAGTCCGACAGACTGGATATCGTCATGAATATCGCGGATAGAACAGGCTTCCTTGGTGCAACCGGGAGTGAAGTCGGCAGGGTAAAAATACAAAATCAGCGGACCTTTCTGCAGCAGGTCGGACAACGTGGTTTCCCCGCCACGGTCGTCCGCCAGTACGAACTCCGGAGCCTTTGCGCCAGCCTGTAACATACGGTTTTCTCCTTCAGAGTACGCGCCGAGAGCACACACTATGCACGGATTCGATTCTTTACTGCAAATACCTCGGTATTATCGTATACCAATGGCCGATTTTATCCGTATAACGATCCGACGATGAAGCAAGTTATTGCGGGTTTGGTGCTGTTCGCCCTCGGCATTTCCGGGAGTGTTTGCGCCAAAGAAAAACAGCCTCTGTTTCAGGATGACTCGGTGCTGAAGGCGGTCCTGACGGCGCCAATCACGCAGGCCTTCGCCCAGCGCGGTCAGGACGTTCGCATCTACTTGCCGGGACAGTGGACCTATAAAACCGCCGCAGGGACGACACAGCGACTCGACGTATCGATACGCACGCGCGGACTCTTTCGACGGGAGTTTTGCCAGCTGCCGCCGCTGCAGCTGAATTTCAGGAAGCAGCAGGTCAAAAAGACCTTGTTCGCGGGCCAGGACAAGCTGAAAGTCGTTTCCCCCTGCCAGGATGGCGCAAGATCACAGCAACACGTTGTCCTCGAATACCTGGCATACCGCAGCTTTGAAATCCTGACGGACAAGAGTTTTGGCACCCGCCTGATTCGCCTGAGCTATGTCGACAGTGACGAAAAAAAAACGCCCTGGACTGATCTGGTCTTTGTTATTGAAGACGACGGTGACATGGCCAAACGCCTGGACCTCACGCGTCTGAAGGTCGTGTCCAATCGCTTCGACCAGATGGATCATCCCACGACGGCCCTGGTTGACCTGTTCCAGCTGCTGATCGCGAACAACGATTATTCGGTGTTAAGGTCCGAGGAAGGTAGGGAATGCTGCCACAATTCGGAAATCCTCGCGCTCAAGGACAATGCCGACGTGCGCATTCCTGTTCCCTATGACTTTGATCTGTCCGGACTCGTGGATACGAAATATGCAGCGCCGCCATCGTATCTGCCGACGAGATTTGTGACCACGCGTTACTACCGGGGCCTGTGTCAGCCACCCGGCGTTCTCGAAGAAGCCATTGCGCACGTGCAGTCAAAACGCGAGGACATTTTTGCCCTGTTTACAAACCAACCAGAGTTGGAGCCAAGAACGAAAAAGAAGACGCTCAAGTTCATCGAGAACTACTTCGAAATCCTGGACAACCCCAAGAGAGTGAAAAAAGAGATTGCCGGTCGCTGCCGGGGCAAAGAGCATCTGGAAGAAATGTTGTCTAAAGATTAGACATTGGGCCGCTGGCATCAGAGCGCGCCTTTTTCTCCAGTTTTCTTGCGGCCTTCGCAATTTTTCGACGAATTTCTTGCTGCAGGACATACTGCGATTCCAGGCCGTCGCCGAACGCACACACGGCGATTGCCGCGTAGTTGAAGAAAACCGTCAGCACTATGGCGATCTCGATCGATCTCACGCCCGCGGCGATGCCTACGCCAATCGACGACAGGATAAACAAAGTATCGAACGTATCGTTGAGGGCTCGTCGAAATCTGACGCCAGCGACGATTCCGGCGAGACTGAAAGCAAGAGCCAGGCTGTGCTGTACGACGGTCACGATACCGGCGACGACGGCGGGCAGCACGAGCGTTGTCGTGTCAATCGAGTGGTCGTAGATGCTGTCGGTGTGAATCGCTTTGTAAACCCAGGAAACGGGCAACATGAGCAACAGCGTGGCCGTCATCACGTACACCAGAGATATTGCGCCGCGTAGCCACGCCGGGCCGCGTGCCAGCCGTGCCTGGGTCGTTGCCGACGCTATCTCATCAAGTTCCTCATCGTCGGCACTTAGAAGCGCCTCCTCGAGGTCGTACACGCTGTAGCTTCCGTGGTCTGCAATGTCGCCAACACCGCCAAGCGGCAGTTGCTCAATCATGCCTGGAAAGACAGCGAGCAATAGCGCGACTGCTGCCGCCATCGCCGCGTAGTAGATGGTTACCCGTCCGGCGATCCTGAGCAGGATGTTCCGATGCCTCTCCAGTGTCGCGGACATTCCTTCTTGCTCATTCATTCTGCAACCTTAGATCCAATATAGGGCAAAGGCAATCACACGCTGTTAAAATGTCCGCGACCGAACGAAGGGCCCGTATATGAACAGTAAGTCGGTGTATCTGGCGACAAGCAGCGCCGAGCTCCAGGAATGTGCGCAAGCGGCCGTTGAGAAATCCGGTCGGCCCATCATTCTGGTGCCGGTGGATTTCTCAGACCACTCGGAGGCTGCATTAATGCAGGCCGCGGAGTTTGCGGAGTTGATGCAGGCGACACTCTTGGTTCTGCACGTTGTGCACGATCCGGGCGAGATGCCCGGCTATTACTCGAAGCTGATCAAAAAGAAACGTGCGACCCGGATGCCCGACGTCGCGGCGGAGGCGTTTCAGGAGTTTATGGCCGGTATCTACGATGCGCATCCAGTGCAGGAGGCACTGCATCAGGCAACGCTGTTGATGGTCGTTGGGTTGCCGGTAACCCGTATTCTCGAAGTTGTCGAGCACCTGGATCCGATGATGGTCGTAATGGGCAGTCAGGGACGCACAGGATTGAAGCACTTAATCATCGGTTCGAAAGCAGCTCAGGTGGTGCAGCTGTGTCCTGTTCCGGTAACGATAGTCAAGAAAAGAAACCTGCAATAGTGAGCCATGGCGTGATCTACCGCTTGTTCGCGGCCGCCGCCGCATTCTGTCTAAGTCAACCGGTTCTTGCAGCGGACGGTACAGATCCGTCGTTCGCGATCGGCCAAATGGCTATGCAAGTGGTTGGCGGTCTCGCGCTGTTTCTTTTCGGCATCGATCAGATGACGAACTCCCTGAAAGCGGTCGCGGGCGAACGAATGCGAATAGTGCTCGCGCGGCTGACGTCCAATCGTTACATGGGTGCCCTTACCGGGGCGTTCGTTACGGCAATCATTCAATCGTCGTCTGTTACGACCGTGCTCGTTGTAGGTTTTACATCCGCCGGACTGATGTCTTTCGCGCAGTCCATTGGCGTAATCATGGGCGCCAACATCGGCACCACGATAACGGCTCAAATCATTGCATTTAAAGTGACAAAAGCGGCTTTCTTGATGATTGCCGTCGGCTTCGGACTCCTCTTCTTTTCGAAAAGGGACGCGCTGCGCCACTACGGTGAGATCTTGATGGGGCTTGGCCTTGTGTTTTTCGGCATGACCGTGATGAGCGATGCAATGCAGCCCTTGCGGAGCTATGAGCCATTTCTCAATTTAATGATGTCGATGGAGAATCTCCTCATCGGAATTCTCGTCGCCGCAGCATTCACCGCGCTTATTCAATCCTCGTCTGCGACGACGGCCATAATTATCGTCATGGCGGGGCAAGGGTTCATAACGCTGCCAGCCGGCATTGCGCTCGCCTTCGGTGCCAACATAGGTACCTGCGTCACAGCAATGCTTGCGGCAATCGGCAAGCCGCGCGAGGCGTTGCGCGCCGCGGTCACGCACGTTCTTTTCAATGTTGCGGGGGTACTGCTTTGGCTAGCTTTTGTTGATCAACTTGCGGCTTTGGTTACGACGCTGTCACCCTCGCACGCCGGCTTGTCTGGCGCGCAACGGCTGGCGGCCGAGGCGCCGCGTCAAATTGCCAATGCACATACGATATTCAATGTGGCTAACACGCTGATATTTATTATGTTTACAACGCTTATTGCCCGTTTCATCGAATGGATAATTCCCGACAAGCCTCTGGATGAGGAGGGCATTTTCAAGGCCAAGTATCTGGATGAGGACATGCTCTCAACACCGTCGCTGGCGCTGGACCTGGTGCGTCGGGAAATTCGGCGCATGGGCGAACCGGTACGGGGGATGTTGGTGGCGATAATGCCGGCAATCCTCCGGGGTAGCGCTGCTGATTTGGATGCAATCCAGCTCATGGATGAACGCGTGGACGTATTACACGCCGAAATCGTGGTCTATCTCGGCAAGATCAGCCGCCGCGAGCTGACCGAGAAACAAACGGACGATCTAGTGCGGCTTATGGATGCGGTCAATGACCTCGAGAATATTGGTGACGTTATCGAGGTGAATCTTGTTGAGCTGGGCCGGCGCCGAATTGAAAAACGTGTATCGGTGAGTCAGCCGACGCAGGTGGTTCTGAGCGATTTCCACCAGGTTGTAATGGACGCGGTCGATGCCGCCATTCATGCCGTTGCCGAAGATGACATCGGTTCCGCGAAGTCGGTCACCCACATGAAAAAAGAGATCACACGGATCATGAATTCGGCGGCACTGCATGAAGCAAAACGGCTGGTGGCAAACGAGCCGCATCGTATTGAGGCCTATACCATTGAGATGGACATAGCCGAAAAATTGCAGCGCATCTACTACTTCGCAAAGCGTATGGCGCGCACGGTGAAGTCGAACGAAGGCGTGGAAGGGCAGGTCACGGCAGCAGACGCGGCTACCTGAGTGGCGGTATCGGCCAGTCGTCGGGCAGTTCGCCCTGGTCCATGATGATTTCCCGGTGCCCGCTCCAGGTGCTGACAATCGCTTCGGGTGTCCCTATGCCTGCGGCCCGCGGATCGCCCGCCGGCCCGAACCAGTGATTCTGGGGCGCGCCGGTCGTCCGCGCGCGCATGCCGCAGTAAGTTGTGCCGTTGACGGTGGACGACAGCACCCGATTCTGGAACACGGGATCGGCGCTGACGACGGCAGCCGTCAGATGTTGCGACATTCGTTCCAGCAGAGTCAGAAGCTCCGGGATGTCGCCATCGCTGTAGGAGCTGACTATCTGGAACGGGCCGAAAAGCTCCGTCGTCAGGAGATCAAAGTGCTGCCCGCAGACGGCGTCGAGCGGCACTCGGACCGCCGTCGGCTCGTAGGCGCCGTAGCAATCGGGTATGTCGCCTCTCGCAATCGGCGATCCGCCGAACAGCAGTTCTGCACCGGGGACTTCGAGCACGGCATCGACATGTTTCTTGATGCGGGCATCGTTCCACGAAAGGACGGGACCGATAGACAGGTCGGCCAGCATGCGCCGGGCTGCGAGTGTCCCGAGTTTCGGGAGCAGGGCGTCCGACCAGTTGTCGTGGACGAAGAGAATACTTTGCGCGGAGCATTTCTGACCGGACGCGTTGTAGGCGTCTTCATCGGACTGCCACGCGACATAGTCCAGCCAGCGTTGGTCGAAATCCGGGCCAATGATCTTCCAGTCAAAACCCGCGTCCTCGAGCCGGACCGTGCCATTAACCTGCCGGGCAACGGTTTCCGCGACCTCGCTCGAGCCCGTGAATTGCACCATGCGAACCCGGTTTCTGACGGCGTCGAGCAATTCGCCCATGCGTGTACCGCGGCAGTGGATCAGGTCAGTATCGTACGGTGACAGGCCGCAGTGAACCAGGAGACGCAGGAACTGTTCGAATACGATGCTGACTTTCGAGTCAACTTTGACCAGCGGGCGGTTACCCATGAAAAGTGCACCGAGGGTCTGCAGCGCCGGAATTTCCAGCGGGAAATTGAATGGCGCGATCACGACTACCGGTCCGAACGGCCAGCGGTATCCGCGCGACTCCTGCCCCGTCGTATCGCCAGGATTGGAAAAGCCGCGGCCGAGAAACCGAACGCCATCTCCTGCGAAGTTCTCGAGGAAGACCCGTGTGACAACAACCTCATTGAGGCATTGCTGCCAGCTCTTCGGCATCACCCTCTGAATCAGCTTCGTGAACCAGGCTTCGACGTCTTCATCGGCAAGCAGGGCGGCTGCCCTGGCGCATACCTTGCCCAGATGAACATAGCGGTCGGTGTTCTTCATGGGATTGTGCAGGCCTGTTTTCGGGCAGCTCGCGAAGCTTGCCAGAAACGGCCCGAGGTCCTCTGTCTCCGGGACGTCGATAAAGTGCTTGCCGGTCATCGGGTCCGGAATGTCCTGCCGAACTGGTTTCGCGAACGACCAGCTGCCGCCCACGAGATTCATCGCCCGGCCGGGTGACGTATCCGTCATGCCATCAAACGGGTCGAGAGTGGCGAATACTGAAATCTTCTTTTGAATCATGGGCAGAGTGCTTTTTTATCAGCTGTGCACCGACGATGATACGAGCATCGGAGCACCTGGATGAAAAATCAGTTCGCGTAGGCGAACTGAGGCGCAGTATATTCAAAACCGGGGCCAAGAACTATGCATCGGGATATATAGGGCACGGTACCTGCCGGAGGTGACGCCGTGTACGTATCGGAAGGCTACGGGACAATATTTCCGTACATGATTGTCGACCGTGTGAACGAATTCGTCGGATCTCTACGGCGCGTATTCAACGCAAGGGGGGTTGGCAGGACAGAATTCCCCGATGGCCGTGTCGCCAACATCGAGCAGGCAGGCATTATCGATCCTTTTGGAAACGCATGGTGGATTTCCAGAAGGCTCGTTGAAAGGCCTTATCACAGCGAATAAGGACGTACCGCGGGGAGCAGCCGCGTGGCCTAGCGGGTATCCTTGGCGGCATCGCCCGCAGTACGTGCAACCATCAACAGGCCCCAAAGCGCCCAAACTGCAATTATCGGCGGGACAATCCAGTAAGCCGCTTCGTCTATATCCCAACCTGATGCATCGCGTGCATCGACGGCTGTCGCAAGGACAACTACGGGCCAGTACACAGTAATGCCGAGTGCGGCACCGAAGATGACTCTCCACCATGGACGCTGCAGCCAGTGGCCGATCAGCCCGGTGCCGAGCAAAGGTATGTAAATGACAAGATCCGAAAATGCGAAACCAAACCAAAAAGCCGCCCCGACCTCGGTAATCCTCTCGGCCGATTCCTGGGTTCCCATGCGAACCCCCAGTTCGTAATCAAAAGCAGCAATTGCCTGCGCGTAGACGAGATAAGCCAGCAGAATCCATCCTGGAATCTGCAGCCACCAGTACAGTGCGCCCCGATTCACTTTGTCCACCCCCGAAACAGGCCTGGCATGGCTTTCTCATCCACGACTTCCCACGAGGATGCGCCGTCGAGAAGCCTGATCGGCAGGTCACAGACAGTGGATAAATCATCGACGTTGCGCATATTCACGGCACGAGTGTCCGTCGCATCGGTGCGCTTATTTGATCGCTCGTGGTGCGTCACGCAGCCACACGTTGTACAGCGGTAGAATTCCAGCGTTCTGTTACGCCAGGTATATGCCTCGAGCGCAGTATCTCCGCAAACGACATTCACGGATTTTCTTTGGAAGTATGCCCAAATCGCTCCGTAGCGCCGGCAAATCGAACAGTTGCAGACGGTCAGTTTCCGTGGTCTGCGGGCAATTTCGAGTTTGACTGCGCCGCAGTGGCATGAAGCCGTGATCACGAGTTGGCCCTGTCGGGAAATGACGACCAGCGCTCCTGACGCGCCGGTCGTCTCGCGGACGAGAGTTCGCCGCTGCTACTTCGTGTCCTCAATCTTCCACAGACGATTCTCGCTGCATTCCGAGATGTCCTCGAAGAGGTCGTCCAATTCATCGCCTTCTTCGCTGTCCAATACGTCCTTTGCGGCTGCCCAGGTGGCCAGATTCGGGTAGGTATCGACGAAGATGAATCTTTCCGAATTCCCAACGACCGACGTGCCGACACTGCTGGTAGAGTCTTGTCGAAAAATGGCGCCCCGACCATGATTCGAACATGGGACCCCCAGATTAGGAATCTGGTGCTCTATCCGGCTGAGCTACCGGGGCGGCGCAGGAATTCTAGCAGGTCAGGGCATCACTGCAATTCATGTCTACATGTAAGCGATTGTAACAGCAGCCCTTCAGCCGTTGTTGCGGCCGGGAACGTCTGTATGTTGACCGGCAATGACTTACCAGGAGCCAACCATGAGCGGCGTCGCGGCAAAGGCAATCGGATGGACGGAATCGTGGTCAGTCCCGGATACCGTCATACGTGGCGGCATGATGCGCCAATCGCCTGTAGCCCTGGTTCCCGAGAACGATGGCAACGAATGGTTCGTCGCCCACTGTTCTTTCAAAAAGGGGGGCGACTGAAATGCCGATGCTCATTAACTTTACGGCCTTCCAGGTCGGTTGGTTCTCATCCGTTATTGGTGCGGCAAAACAAATGCCCTGGCCCGGGCCCGTTGTGCTCGTGCCGGTGCTTGCGATCCACTTGAAGCAATCGCGCCGACCTCAATTCGAGCCAAGCCTGATCATCGCTTGCGGCAGCGTCGGTCTGTTTTTCGATAGCCTGCTCGTCGCATTCGGTTGGGTTGCCTATCCGTCTGGCCAGTTCAGCATGCTCCTCGCGCCACACTGGATCGTTACGATGTGGATGCTCTTCGGCACGACACTCAATTCGGTGCTTGTCGATGACGACAAGATCGGATATCGTCGCTTTGAACTCGCCGATCTTGGCGACGAGCGCCGGGTCCGGAGTGAGGCAAAGTTCGATGTTCGCTTGTTGTTCGTCAACGCATTCCGCTATCGGCGCGAGAACACCGAGATCTGGTCGGATGGCTGCTTCAGGTAAATCGAAGCGAAGATACAGGCTAACGGCAAGAAGCTGTCTGTAAGCGGCACTCAGGTGCAGGATGAGTTCATTGTTGATGACGGCAGCGAGAGGAATGCCCTGTCGGACGGCGTCATGACTTTTGCTTACTGGGACACCGGCTTCCTGCAGCAGCCCAGGCTTCTTGATTCACAGTCGGGCAAGTACGTTGACGTGGAAGTCGAATCACTCGGCAGCAGGCCGGTTACCGTGCGGGGCGACGAGGTCCAGGCAGTTGCGTACCGGTTGACGGCCAACAATATGCAGCTCACGCAGTGCTACTCGGAAGACATTGAGTGGCTGGCACTCGAGTCGGTCGCCAAGGGTGGCCGGGTAATTCGCTATGAGTTCACGTGACATGAAAAATGCAGGCAGACTTCTATTCGTCGTACTACTGGCCTCTGTCCTGAGCGCCTGCGCGGCGCGGGGACCCGAGATGAAGACCGTTGAGTACGTAGATATCGAGCGTTTTATGGGGGACTGGTACGTCATTGCCAACATCCCCACGTTTCTGGAGAAAGGCGCCTACAATGCCATCGAATCCTATGCGCTGAACGACGACGGAACGATCCAGACGACCTTTACTTTCCGGAAAGGCAGTTTCGACGGTGAGAAGAAGCAGTACAACCCGAAAGGTTTCATCACCGATACGCGAACGAACGCGACCTGGGGAATGAGGTTTGTCTGGCCGATCAAGGCCGATTACCGAATCATCTATCTAAGCGAAGATTATTCGCAGACTGTCATTGCGCGCCGGAAACGCGATTTCATCTGGATAATGGCGCGTACGCCGGCGATTCCGGAGGCGGACTATGCGCGAATGATCGAACTGGCCGAATCTGTTGGCTACGATGTCAGCAAGATCGAGCGCGTGCCTCAAAATTGGTGAACAAGGGTAGAAGGAAAGACACGGCCGAACGGTATTGCCCGGCTTCTGATTCGCCGCGATAGGCGGGGAAGGGTGAGGGCTTTTCAGCAACCCTGCATCGGGCCATAATAGACCGATGCAGGGATTCGTGATTCGAATGCTTATCGCGATGCTGGGCCTTTTTCTCGCATCGAAAATACTTCCGGGCGTCACTGTCGTTGGCACGGGCACGTTTATTCTGGCTGCGTTACTGCTTGGTCTGGTTAACGGCCTCGTTAGACCCATCGCATTCGTGCTCACGCTGCCGATTACCATTATTACCCTGGGACTCTTCCTGTTCGTGCTGAACGCGGCAATGTTCGGTCTTGTGGCGGCGCTTTTGGATAATTTCACAGTGGCGGGTTTCTGGTCGGCGTTGTTTGGCGCAATCATCGTCGGCATCACCAGCACCGTGGCCTCATGGTACATCGGCCCTGACGGCAGGTACGAGGTGTTCGTGATTCGACGCGACTAGTCATGGGCATCCAAACACGCCATGTCGAATACCGTCACGGTGAGGACGTACTCGAGGGGCTGTTGGCCTGGGATGACAGCTTGTCCGGCCCGCGTCCCGGTGTTCTCGTGTCGCATGCCTGGTCCGGCCGCAGCGACTATGAAGACGGCAAGGCCAGGGCGCTGGCCGGCCTCGGGTACGCCGCTTTTGCGCTCGATTTGTACGGCAAGGGCGTGCGCGGCAGCAATCCCGATGAGAACAGCATCCTCATGCAG
>JAOTWB010000043.1 GCA_029863125.1 Gammaproteobacteria bacterium | reverse complement strand
TCGCCTTGATCGACTGGATGTTGCCGGATATCAGCGGCCTGGAGCTGACGCGGATGCTGAAGCGCGACACGGATTACGAGGATCTCGCCATAATCATGTTGACGGCTCGTGCCGGGGAGCGCGACAAGATTTCGGGACTGGACGGCGGCGCCGACGACTATATTACGAAGCCGTTTTCCCTCCGCGAGCTTCTTGCACGAATCCAGGCGGTACTACGAAGGAGCAGCAGCTCGGACGGCGAGGCCGTCAATGCCGGCGTACTCGAGCTGGACAAGGCGGGACACCGCGTCCTCGCATCGGGAAATGAAGTAAGACTCGGTCCCACCGAGTTTCGTTTGCTGCAGTTTCTGATGACGCATCCCGATCGTGTATACAGCCGAGCGCAGCTCCTCGACCGCGTCTGGGGTGCAAATGTGTATGTGGAAGAACGCACCGTGGACGTGCACGTGCGCCGCCTGCGCAAGGCGCTGTCGCCGGGCAGTGCCAATGACTACATCCAGACCGTGCGGGGTGCGGGCTATCGATTCTCAACGCGCGAAGACCCGAGTATTTGAACAGTGTCCATTGCCGCACGGAAGTTCCTGATCGGATTGATATTACTACTTGGAGCCGGAGCGGGGATCGGTTGGTTGTACGGTCACGCGGATTGGGGCCTGCTGGCAGCCGCGCTGCTCGCGCTGATCTGGCAGGCTCGGCAGCTGTTGAGTTTCGAGCGCGCCCTTAGAACCGGCAACTTTGATGACTTCCGCCAGGGCGAAGGCATCTGGCAGCAGATTTTCTCGCGATTTCGTTTCGAGCACGAACGGGCCGTGCGTCGCAAGAAGAGTTACAGAACGCTATTGCGTGAAATCCGCAAGTCGACGAATGCGATGCCGGATGGTGCGGTAATACTCGATGCAGGCAATCAGATCATCGTCTGCAATCGAGCTGCAAAAGAGCTGGCGGGTATCAAGCGCAAGAAGGACCGTGGCCAGCGCATCGACAATATCCTGCGTGATCCCGGCCTGGGGAAGCTGCTACGATCTGGTGACTACAAGTCAACCATTGAAATCATGTCACCGGTCAAGGACGGCGACTGGCTGAATTGCCGTATCGTTCCGTATGGGGCGGATCAGAAGCTCCTTTTGCTGCGGGACGTAACGGAGCGCATGCGCCTTGCCAAAATGCGTCGTGATTTCGTCGCAAATGCGTCGCATGAGCTGCGTTCGCCGCTGACCGTAATCAGCGGTTACCTGGAAGCTATAGCTGATGACGACAACGTTCCGGAGACCTGGCGGAAGCCGCTGGTGCAAATGCGCGGCCAGACGGCACGTATGCGGCAGATTGTTGGCGAGATGCTCGAGCTATCGCGGCTGGAGAGTGCGGGACCTATGCGATCTGACAAGCCGTTCGACGTGCCTGCTCTTCTCGAATCGTCGAGAGAGGCGCTGGGGGGTCACGCCAACACCGCGCGGATTACGATCAACGTCGAAACAGACGCACAGCTTCGTGGCAAGAGCGCCGAAATAGAAACCGTCATTATCAACCTGCTGTCCAATGCGATTCGCCACACGCCTTCCGACGGCGAGATCACGATGACCTGGCGCAGCGGAGAAGACGGTGCGGACCTGATTTTCGCGGACACGGGTGAGGGCATTGACCCTGAGCATATTCCGCGCCTGACGGAGCGTTTCTTCCGCGTTGATCGAGGGCGCAGTCGTGGCGATGGCGGCATCGGCCTGGGCCTCGCGATCGTAAAACACGTGCTGGCACGCCACGATGCGGAGTTGAGCGTGACGAGCGAAGCCGGCTCAGGCAGTGAATTTCGCTGCCATTTCCCTGTCGAGCGGGTCGTTATGACACCGGCCATTGGTTTGTCACAAAACTGCAATATTTCTGTCACATGATCGAAATCAAGCGTCGCTAATGTGCCGCCGACATATATGTCATTTGTCTGGAATAGCGCGCCTCGCGGCGCCAAAAAAGGGATAAAAATGAAATCCTTGTCTGTATTGATCGCGGCGACTGTCGCTCTCTTTCTCACTGCAGTACCCGCAAGCGCACAGGAAGAAAGCTGGATTGACCGCATCAAGTTCGAGGGCGATGTGCGTCTCCGTCATGAACGCATCGACGAAGACGGTGAAGAGGATCGGGCCCGTACACGTTTCCGGACACGCCTCGGTTTGTCAGCGAAAGTACGCGACGACCTTAACTTCGTCTTTCGGCTTGCAACCGGCGGTGACAATCCTGTATCGACGAACCAGTCGTTCGACGATGGTTTTTCAAGCAAGGATATCGGCGTGGATTTCGCCTACGTCGACTGGAAGGTCAACGACAACCTGAACTTATATGGCGGCAAAATGAAGAATCCGCTGTACAAAGCCGGCGACGTGCAGCTGATCTGGGATGGAGACCTTACTCCAGAAGGATTCGCCGTGAACTTCAGCTCCGGCTACTTCTTTGGCACCGCCGGTGGTTTCTCGGTCGAAGAGCGCAGTAGCAGCGACGACTCGCTCTTGTATGTCGTGCAGGCTGGAATGAAGTTTCCGGTGGGCGATACGGCCAGTCTCACAGCAGGCATCGGCTATTTTGCGTACACGGATACTATTGGCAACGCTCCGTTTTACGACGGCAGTGCAAACGGCAACTCTGTCGACGCCAACGGCGATTATATCTACGACTACAGGAACACGGAGCTGTTCGCCGAACTCAGCACGGACGTCGGAGACTGGCCGCTGCAGGTCTACGCCCACGCGACGCAGAACAGTGACGCGCCTACCGAGGACACCGGGTTCGCGGTCGGCGCGAAGCTCGGTTCGGCCAAGAAAGATGGCGAGATGGAGTTTAGCTGGACGTACATGGATGTCGAGGCGGATTCTGTTATCGGTACCTACAGTGACTCCGACTTCGGCGGCGGCGGCACGGATTCTGACGGCCACATGCTCAAGGCCAAGTACTCGGTTTCCAAGAGGATTTTCCTGGGTGGGACGTTATTCCTCAATAATGTCGATCGTTACCAGGGCGCCGAACATGATTACAACCGGCTGCAGCTTGACGTAGAATTCAAGTTTGATTAGCGGCAGACGGGCAGCCCATGGAAGCATCTGATTTGCACGGCCATATCTCGCGCCGCTTCAACAAGGACATTGAGGACCTCCGCAACAGTGTCCTCGCCATGGGCGGACTCGTTGAGGCGCAGTTGTCGCAGGCGATTGCCGCCGTCGTAAGCGGGGATAGCGAACTTGGTCTTCAGGTGGCACATGATGACTACAAGGTCAATAATCTCGAGGTCAATATCGACGAGGAGTGCGGCCGTATCCTCGCGACGCGTGCGCCCACCGCGGGCGACTTGCGGCTGATTGTTGCCATTATCAAGACCATCACGGACCTTGAACGCATCGGCGATGAAGCTGAAAAAATCGGTTTCCTGGCATCGAAACTGGCGGCCATGGATCGGCCAACGGATTCCTATCGAGAACTCAAAACGCTGGGCAATCACGTTTCCCACATGGTGCGCGACGCAATGAATGCGTTCGCGCGCCGCGATGTCAATGAAGCATTCGAAATTGTGAAGGAAGATGATCGAGTCGATGAGGAGTATGAAGCAATTACTCGCCAGTGCATCACGTTCATGATGGAAGATCCGCGTTCAATCAAGCGAGTCATGAACGTCACTTGGGCGGCACGTTCGCTCGAGCGTATCGGCGATCACGCGAAAAACATCTGCGAATATGTCATCTATATGGTGCAGGGAAGGGACGTGCGCCACACGCTGGGGTCCGATGACGCCCAACTCGGCCTGGACTGACCAGCAATGACATTAGCCAACAAGCGACTGCTGAACTTCGCAGGATTTCTTGTCTGTGTCAGCATGATGGGCTTCGCGCTCTATGCCCAATACGGACTGATGCTCGAGCCTTGCCCGCTTTGCGTTTTTCAACGCATCGCAACCATTTTGCTGGGCCTGGTTTTCCTGATCGCCGCGCTGCACAATCCCGGCAAGCTGGGATCGCGCATCTACGCCGTGCTCATCGCACTGGCAGCGGGCGACGGCGTGGCGATCGCCAGCCGGCACGTTTACCTGCAAAACCTGCCGGCCGACAGGGTGCCGGCATGTGGTCCGGGCTTTGAGTACATCATGGAGAACTTTGCGCTGTTCGATGCGCTCGATTTGATTTTCCAGGGCTCGGGTGAGTGCGCCGAAGTTGTCTGGCGCTTATTTGGCCTGTCGATGCCAACGTGGGTCATCATCGGACTCGGCGGGCTCGGCATCGCGGGCGTCTGGAACAACCTCCGAAAAGCCTGACCTACGACCCACCACCCAGCAACTGGCCGCGGCGTCGATCGCCAACGTACCTGGGCAAGCGGCCGACCCCCATGCGGGGACAATGCATGCTTCGCTGGCGGACTGTCTCGCTACGCTCGCTTTATGTCTCGCCAGCAAACATCTCGTCCACTTGCCTCACGCAGCAAGATTGATCAGCGGCGCGGAGCGTGGGGATGTCTTGCGATGCGACATCGCGTAAGCGTGAGCAAGTAAGACATCCCGGCGCTAGCCGCCGCGATCAGATGCTGGGAGGCAGGAGGTGGTACCGCGTCAGAGCAGCATCAGCTCCATGACGCGTCGATACATGCGGGTCAACGTAACGACGTCCTCGGCTTTCACGTGTTCATCGACTTTGTGAATAGACGCATTAACCGGCCCGAGTTCCACGACGTCGGCGCCGGCTGGCGCAATGAACCGGCCGTCCGAGGTCCCGCCGCCCGTCGACAGTTCCGGCGCGCTGCCGGTTTCTTCGGTCACCGCTTGTGAAACGGCGTCGATGAGTTTGCCCGGCTTCGTAAGAAACGGTTCTCCCGACAGATGCCAGTGCAGTTCATAGTCGATGTCGTGCGTGGCAAAAACACTATCGACTTTTCGCTGCAGTGACTCGTGCGTCCATTCGGTCGAGTAGCGGAAGTTGAAGCGGGCGGAAAGTTCGCCGGGCGTTACATTGGGTGCTCCAATTCCCGCCCTGACATCGACAACCTGGAAACTGGTTGCGGGAAAATATTCATTGCCATTGTCCCATTCGATCTGGTGCAGCTCGGCCAGCACGGGCGCAAAGCGGCGAATCGGGTTATCGGACAGCTGCGGGTAGGCGACGTGACCCTGTACGCCACGGACCGTCAGCATGCCGCTCAACGAGCCCCGTCGCCCGATTCGAACTATATCGCCAAGTTCCCTCTCGCTGGTCGGTTCACCGAGAACACACCAGTCGATGTGTTCCTCACGTTGCGTCAGCGCTTCCATGACTCTGAGCGTGCCGTCGCGCGCGCGGCCCTCTTCATCGCTGGTAATCAGTAGCGCAAGGCTGCCTCCATGGTCCGGGTGTGCGGCGAGGAAATCCTCGAGGGCGACGATCATGGCAGCAAGGCCGCTCTTCATGTCGGCCGAACCGCGTCCGTAGATGAGATCGCCGATAAACGTCGGTTCGAATGGCCCGCTGCTCCACGCGTCTTCGTCTCCGGGAGGAACGACGTCGGTGTGACCGGCAAAACACAGCAGCGGCGATGCCGTTCCGCGGCGCGCCCACAGGTTCGTTACGTCATTGAATTGCAGCGTTTCGCATTCGAAGCCGAGACGGGTCAGACGCTCGGCCAGCACCAGCTGGCAGCCCGCGTCGTCAGGCGTGACGGATCGGCGCCGGATCAGGTCGCACAAGAGTTCGATAACGGGCTCGTTCACCAAGTCAGCCATTGCTTAAATAAATCATTTTAACTTCATGAAAAATATCATAAAAAAGAGCCAACATTACCATCTTTCTGCAGGCAGCTTATTTCGAAGCGTTGCAACAATTCGGTAACAATCAGCCGTTACCATTTGCGCCGGTTGCTTAATCAATCGGAGGACTCACGGTGAGCATCCATAAAAAATCTATCGTCGTTTCACTGCTGGCACTCGTTGCTCTCCAGGCATGTGGGAAAAGCGGCACCGAGAGTGAGATCAAAGCCAAAGATGCGGCGCAGCCGGCCGCCAGTTCTCTGGCTCGGTCCGGCCGAGACTACGTCTATATCGTCGGCTCATCGACAGTCTATCCGTTTGCCACGGTCGTTGCCGAACGTTTCGGTCGCGGCGGCGAATTCAAGACACCGAAGGTGGAGTCGACCGGATCGGGCGGAGGACTCAAGTTATTCTGCGCCGGCGTCGGTGTCGACTACCCTGACATAGCCAACTCGTCTCGGGCCATCAAGCAATCCGAAGTCGATACCTGTGCCAAGAACGGCGTCACGGATATTGTCGAAGTGAAGATCGGCTACGACGGCATCGTCATTGCCAACGCGATAGGCGGTCAGGCCGTGGACCTCAGTCGTGCCGACATCTTCAAGGCCCTGGCCAAAGAGGTACCGGGAAAGGCCGACGGTGAGTTGCTCGAGAATTCGTATAAGACCTGGGCTGACGTCAATCCCGCGCTGCCCACGGTCCAAATTGAAGTATTGGGTCCACCGCCAACGTCCGGCACGCGCGACGCATTTGTGGAGCTGGCGATGGAAGGTGGATGCATGTCCGTAGCGTGGATCAAAGCGCTCAAGAAATCCGATTCGAATCGCTACAAAGCAATTTGTCACACAATTCGCGAGGACGGCGCGTTTGTCGAAGCCGGCGAGAATGACAATCTGATCGTGCAGAAACTGGAAGCCAACCCGAATGCGTTCGGCATCTTCGGTTTCAGCTTCCTCGACCAGAACAAGGAAAAAGTCAAAGGAGCCATGGTCGAGGGCGTTACGCCGACATTTGACGCGATCGCCGACGGTGACTACCCCGTTTCCCGGCCCCTCTACTTTTACGTGAAGAAAGCCCATGCTGATGTCATCCCTGGTCTTCGCGGATACCTTCGCGAATTCACGAGCGAGCGGGCCTGGGGTGAAGAGGGTTATCTGTCGGATCGCGGATTGATTCCGATGCCGGACGAGGAGAGAGCGGCGCTGGCCGCCAATGTGCGCGATTTGACGCCACTGTCCATGGCAAGCGAGTAAACTGACTTGAAATTTCGACGAGCGCGGCGGTCCCTGTGGATCGCCGTTCGTTTTTGATTTTGCTCAACCAGAATTCGTCAAAATGCAAAGCACGACGTTAATCCTGATGCTCGTTTTTATGTCGGCCGCGGCGTTCTACTTCGGGCGCCGGCGCTCGCTCGCGACGGTGGGCGGTCCCGGTCATGGCAGCGCGCTGCATTCGCTGCCAGGCTACTACGGCTACTACGTTGCGATCTGGTGCGCAATTCCCTCTCTGCTGATCCTGCTGATCTGGTTGATTATCGAGCCGCGTCTGGTTGTCGCGATGGTTATCGAAGGCTTGCCCGAGGCATACAGGACGCTGTCGGAGGGCGAGATAAACCTGCTGGTCAATAACATTCAGAATCTTGCATCGGGCGATGCCGTGAGCGTCGAGGTTGACGCGGCGCTGCTGGAAGCCGCGTCATCATTCAATGCGTACATCGACAGAAGTCGGGATTTGCTTGCCGTTTTCGCCCTCGGCATTGCCGGTCTCGGCGGGGCGATCGCGTGGCGAGGCATCCACGCGGATCTGCGGGCGCGCAATCGCGTCGAAAGCGTTGTTCGCTGGGCGTTGGTTGCCGCGTCGAGCATTGCAGTATTGACGACGATCGGGATCGTACTGTCGGTTCTGTTCGAGGCGCTCAGGTTTTTCCAGAAGGTACCTATCACCGAATTCCTGTTTGGACTGAACTGGAGCCCGCAGACCGCGATCCGGGCCGACCAGGTAGGGTCGTCGGGGAGCTTTGGCGCCGTACCTTTGTTCACGGGCACGCTGCTCATCACGGGTATCGCGATGTTCGTTGCCGTACCGGTTGGCCTGATGACGGCGATCTACCTCGCCGAGTATTCAACGAGGCGAGTGCGGGCGATCGCCAAGCCGCTGCTCGAAGTGCTCGCCGGTATTCCAACCGTTGTCTACGGATTTTTCGCGGCGCTGACGGTTGCGCCCTGGATTCGACGCGTCGGTGAGTCCTTGGGCCTGCAGGTTGCCTCGGAAAGCGCCCTGGCGGCCGGCGTCGTCATGGGAATCATGATTATTCCCCTCGTTTCATCGCTGTCGGACGACGCGATCAATGCCGTGCCTGCCGCAATGCGTGACGGCGCGCTCGGTCTAGGATCGACGCGTTCCGAGACCATGACCAAGGTCATATTGCCCGCCGCGTTGCCCGGGATTGTCGGCGGTATTCTGCTGGCTGTTTCGCGGGCGATAGGTGAGACGATGATTGTCGTAATGGCGGCAGGCCTGTCCGCCAATTTGACGGCCAATCCGCTGGAGGCAGTGACGACAGTTACCGTTCAGATTGTGACGCTGCTTGTTGGCGACCAGGAGTTCGATAGCGCCAAGACGCTTGCCGCCTTCGCGCTCGGACTGATGCTGTTTGTCGTAACCCTGGGCCTCAACGTTCTGGGCCTGAGCGTCGTGCGCAAGTATCGCGAACAGTACGAATAAGTGATTTTGCATGGCAATTGAAAAGACAACGCGGGAAAAGGTCGAAGCGGGTCTGGCACGCCGCCACCGTAAAGAAGCCCTGTTTCGGGTCGTCGGCATGCTCGCGACCGTTGTCGGCGTTCTGTTCCTGGGGATTTTCTTTGCGACCCTCGTTGCGAAGGGATCGACGGCATTCAAGCAGACATTCGTGCAGCTCGACATTACTCTGGAGGCAGACGTACTCGCGCCAGGCGGAACGCTTGATCTCGGTTACGCCGACTTCGATGGACTGGTTCGTAGTGCGCTGGGCAAACAGTTTCCGGAAGTTACCGCCCGGGCGGACCGGCGCCAGCTTTACAGGCTCGTCAGCGTCGGCGCGTCCTATGCGCTGAGGGACCTGATTGAGAAGAATCCTGCGCTTCTCGGCACGACGCAGTCGCTGTGGGTGCCAGCATCATCCGACGTCGATATGCTTATCAAAGGCAATATCGATTCGAACGTCGATGAGTCTTTGCGTACTTTGTCGGACCAACAGATTGGGTGGGTGACAAGGCTCGCGGCGCGTGGACGCGTCGAATCGCGATTCAATAAAGCGCTTTTTACGAACGGTGATTCGCGTGATCCGGAACTGGCGGGTGTCAAGGGCGCGGTTGTGGGCTCTTTCTATATGCTGCTCGTTACGATCACGCTGTCATTTCCGATTGGTGTCGCGGCCGCGATTTACCTCGAGGAATTCGCGCCGCGAAGTCGCCTGTCAGACCTGATCGAGGTGAATATCAATAACCTCGCTGCCGTTCCATCTATCGTGTTCGGATTGCTCGGTCTTGCCGTATTCATTGATTGGATGGCACTGCCGCGCTCGGCGCCGTTGGTCGGTGGGCTCGTACTAACGCTATTGACCCTTCCCGTCATCATCATTGCTTCCCGGGCCGCGATCCAGGCCGTGCCACCGTCAATCCGAGAGGCGGCACTGGGCATTGGCGCATCGAATACGCAGGTTGTCGTTCACCATGTCCTGCCGCTGGCAATGCCCGGCATGCTGACCGGTGCGATCATCGGCATGAGCCGCGCACTCGGTGAATCGGCACCACTGCTAATGATCGGCATGGTTGCGTTCATTGTAGACGTACCGGGCAGCTTAACGGATCCTGCAACGGCGTTGCCCGTGCAGATCTATCTTTGGGCGGATAGCCCGGAGCGCGCCTTCGCCGAGCGAACATCGGCTGCGATCATCGTCTTGCTCGGTTTTCTGCTGTTGATGAATTTTGCCGCAGTAGTTTTGAGAAAACGTATGGAGCGAAAATGGTAGGCGCGGCGATTGAGCCGTGAGGAAACCTGTTTGACAATGACCACTATGACTGAATCGATAACCGATAATCCGCCACCCCAAGCGCCTGTTCCAAACGACGGCAGGCAGCGCGACAGGGCAGAAGGCATTGTCCTGTCGGAATACCCGCGACAAGAAACTGAGCTCGGTGGAAAGACGATTGGCAAGATTAGCTGTGAAAATCCGTTCATGGTTGTCGAAGATGTCAACGTCTACTATGGCGACAATCACGCAATCCGAAACGTATCCCTCGAAATCGCCAAGAAAGAGGTCATCGCGCTGATCGGACCATCGGGCTGCGGCAAGTCGACATTCCTCAGATGCCTGAATCGCATGAATGACTCGATCGAGAGTGCTCGTGTTACCGGGAAAATCATGCTTGACGGCCAGGACATTTATGCCAAGGAGCAGGATCCGGTTGCATTGCGTGCTCGCGTTGGCATGGTCTTCCAGAAACCCAACCCGTTCCCGAAGAGCGTCTATGACAATGTCGCCTACGGGCCGCGCATTCACGGGCTGGCAGGAGACCGGGCGGAACTGGACGCAATCGTTCACTCAAGCCTGGAACGGGCAGGTTTGCTGAAAGAGGTGAAAGATCGCCTCGACGAGCCAGGTACGAGCCTCTCGGGCGGTCAGCAGCAGCGACTGTGTATCGCGCGCACGATTGCGGTAAATCCGGAAATTATACTTATGGACGAACCCTGCTCGGCGCTCGATCCGATCGCGACGGCGCGTATCGAAGACCTCATGGATGAGTTGTGTGAGGACTACGCGATCGTGATTGTCACACACTCGATGCAGCAGGCTGCACGCGTTTCGAGACGCGTTGCGTATTTCCATCTGGGACTGTTGGTGGAAGTCGACGAGACCAACAAGATATTTACAAATCCTCAGCACAAGCTGACCGAGGACTACATAACGGGGCGCATCGGCTAGCGCAGAAGCGTGCTCCTATCTATTTTTTTTCAAGAAATCCGCGAAGCGTTTTTCCGAGAATCCAACCGCCAGGAACGCCTCCGATTCGAGCACCGGGCGTTTCAGCAGCGTTGGCTGATCCAGGATCAGTGCGAACGCGCGGTGCCGATTCAAATCACTGCGATCAACCTCCGGAATTTTGCGCCACGTCAGGCTCCGCTTGTTGACCAGCTTCGTCCAATCGATTCGACCCGCCCATCTCTCCAGCATCTGAATGTCGAGTCCGTCATCGCGGATATCATGAAATCGAAACTCGATGTCGTGCTGAGCCAGGTACTTGCGTGCGTTTCTGCACGTGTCGCAACTCATGATTCCGTAGACAGTCAGCATTTCCTGTTAGTCCAAATTTCTCAAGAGATCGTTCAATCCCGTTTTCGCACGTGTCTTCGCGTCAACCTGCTTTACAATTACCGCGCAATACAACGAGTATTTTCCGTCAGGTGAGGGAAGGTTGCCAGGCACGACTACAGAGCCGGGCGGAATTCGCCCGTAGCTTATCTCCCCGGTCGCGCGATTGTAGATACGCGTGCTCTGGCCGAGGTAGACGCCCATCGAGATAACCGACCCCTCTTCGACCACAACGCCTTCAACAACCTCCGAGCGGGCGCCGATGAAACATTCATCCTCGATAATTGTAGGACCAGCCTGGACCGGTTCGAGCACACCGCCAATGCCGACGCCACCGGAAAGGTGCACGTTCTTGCCGATCTGCGCGCAGCTGCCGACGGTTGCCCAGGTATCAACCATTGTCCCGCTGTCGACGTAAGCACCGATGTTGACGTAACTCGGCATGAGCACCACGTCCGGCGCAACGTAGGCGCCGCGACGGACTATTGCATCCGGCACGACGCGCACGCCATCGGCCGCGAATTGCTTTGCCGTGTAGTTTGCGTACTTCATGGGTACCTTGTCGTAGAAGCGGGTGTGTCCGCTTTCGATGACCCGGTTGTCGGTTACACCGAAACTCAGTAGTACGGCTTTCTTGAGCCACTGGTTGACGTGCCAACCATCTCCTCGTGGCTCGGCCACGCGCGCGTCGCCCGAGTCGAGCAGGGCAATAGCTTCCGCAACGGCCGCCGCTACTTTGGGCTTCTCGTCGAGCCCCTGCGCCCGGTTGTCAAAAGCCTGTTCAATTATTCTTCTCAGTTCTCGCATACGAGCTTCCGTCAATTTAAGTCGCTGTCCAGTCGGGTCAGCAACGCTTTTCGTAAATCATCCCGCATGCTCCCGTCAAGAGGTCGTCCTGACTCGTCGCTGATATAAAAGACGTCCTCGGCGCGTTCGCCAATGGTCATGATTTTCGCGGCCTCGATATCTACCCCTTGCTCGATGAAAACACGGCCGATGTCGCTCAGGAGTCCGGGTCGGTCGGCAGCGACGATTTCGAGAACGGTACTGTCACCGGACGTGCTCGTGCCGAACTCGGCGGTCGTGCGCGTAGTGAACATGCGGGCCTGCCGGCGTAACGTACGAGTCACAGTGAGATCGTCTTCATTACCGGTCAGGACCTTTGTCAGGGCGCGACGTATGTTGTTCAGACGGGAATCGTCAAGTTCCACCCGATGGTCAAGCTCCATGAAGACATAGGAATCAATGCTGTAGCCTTTTTGCAGCGGCACGATGCGCGCGTCCATAATAGTCATGCCCAGTTCATCCAGAACAGCAGTCGCATGTGCAAACGTCCGTTTAGCGCGCGGCGTGTAGATTACCGCTTCGACGCCGTCACCGGTTTCCCGACGACGCACATCGACCAGCCCGATTTCGGAAGAGGTGTTGGAATCGGCCAGCCACTGCGTATGCCAGGCAATCTCGGCGCTCCGGTGGCGCAGGAAATAGTTGGAGTTCATGAGTTGCCAGACGTTGTCGATGTGCTTATCGGCGAGGCCATTGCCGTGGAGTATTTCTCGCGCTTTGGTCTTCTTCTCAAGTATCAACTGCTCGCGGTCAATCGGTTTTTCAAGGCCGCGTCGCATCGCCCGCCGCGTCAGCTCATAGAGATCATAAAACAGCTGTGCTTTCCAGGAGTTCCAAAGCTTCGGGTTGGTGCCGCGCACGTCGGCAACGGTGAGCAGATACAGGTAGTCGAGATGCAGCGGGTCGCCGACGATCGTTGCAAACTCGTTGATTACATCCGGATCGCCTATGTCTTTCTTTTGTGCCGTCGTAGAAAGAATGAGGTGATGTTTGACCAGCCAGGCAACAATTCCCGCTTCGTATTTACTCAGCCCGTGTTCCAGACAAAATGCTCTGGCGTCGACAGCCCCCAGCTCCGAGTGATCGCCGCCGCGGCCTTTCGCGATGTCGTGGAATAGTCCGCTCAGGTACGCGATTTCCGGCTGCTCCAGCGACTGCATGATCTGGCTGCAGTGCGGGAATTCACTGTCGAATCGGGGCAGCGCGAAACGCCGCAGATTGCTGACGACAAACAGCGTGTGCTCGTCCACCGTATAGGCATGAAACAAGTCGTACTGCATGCGCCCGACAATTCGGCCGAATGCGGGCACGTAAAGTCCCAGCACGCCATAAAGGTTCATGCGCCGCAGCTCATGCGTGACGCCTTCCCGTGCGCGAAGAATGCTCAGAAACAGGCGGTGGTTGCGTGGGTTCTGACGAAACTCATCGTCAATCAGGTACAGGTTGCGCCTGATCAGCCCCACGGTGTAGGCACTGACGCCGCGAATCTCCGGGTTCTGCTGCAGGACCAGGAACAGCTCCAGCAGCGCCGATGGATCGTTGGCAAATACCTGGTCGCTGCTGGTCTGCAGGAAGCCATTCTTGATCTGGAAACGATCGTCGAGCGGTTCTGGCTGCGCGTTCGGGTCCATCAGGATGGCTTCCTCGAACAGCTGCAGCAGCATTTCGTTGAGACGACTCAGGTTTATGACGGTGCGGTAATAGCGCTGCATTAACTGCTCGACGGCCAGCGTGTAGCTCGCATCCTCGTAGCCCAGCATGTGCGCCAGCTTGATCTGGTGATCGAACAACAGACGGTCCTCGCGGCGGCCTGTCAAGATGTGCAGGCCGAAGCGAATTCGCCACAGGAAGGTCTGACCGTCTTCGAGCCGTTTTAGCTGGCCCGGTGTCAGGAACCCGTGGTCCACGAGTTCGGCCAGGGTAGCGGCACCAAAATGGCGCTTCGCGACCCAGCCGATCATCTGGATATCCCTTAGGCCTCCCGGACTGCCTTTGACGTTCGGTTCCAGGTTGTACGCCGTGTCATGGTAACGATGGTGGCGGGCGATCTGCTCCTTGCGCTTTTCCTTAAAAAACTCCGTGGACGGCCAAATCCGGTCCGGTGCCGTCGCCTTCTGCATGGCCTCGAACAGGCCCGCAGGACCCGCCAGCAGTCTTGCCTCCATCAGGGTCGTCGCGACGGTGAGGTCCACCTTGGCTTCCTCGAGGCACTGCGCGACCGTTCGTACGCTGTGACCGATCTCAAGCCCGATATCCCACAGCGCGGTAATGAACGCCAACAACGCGTTCTCTGCGTCTGTCGAGAAATCGTCGGGCAGCAGCACCATCACGTCGACGTCTGAATACGGGTGCAATTCACCGCGCCCGTAGCCGCCGACGGCGACCAGGGCCGCGCCCGAAGTATCCAGGTCGCTGCGCCAAAGCCTGATGAGTTGTTCGTCGATAACGGCGGCGCGCGCGTGCACGAGACCGACGACCGATTCACCGGCCTCGAATCGAGTCTTCAGATCATCGTGGGAGGCTGCCAGCGCCGCACGGATTTCCGCATAACTCGTTGAATTATCGACGATCGTTTGCGCCAAGTGTAAGAACCTCGTAGCCGCCGGCCGTAATGAGCACGGTGTGTTCCCACTGGGCAGACAGGCTGTGGTCCTTTGTTACCACAGTCCAGCCGTCGGGCAACAGTTTTACGTTCGCTTTGCCGGCATTGACCATCGGTTCGACCGTGAGGGTCATGCCCTCGCGCAGCTCCATCCCGGTGCCGGCCTTGCCGTAGTGCAGCACCTGGGGGTCCTCGTGAAAAGACTCACCGATGCCGTGTCCGCAATACTCGCGAACCACCGAGAAGCGGTTTTTCTCGACGTGCTTCTGCACGGCGGCGCCGACGTCGCCAAGATGCTTGCCGGGGGCCAGCTCCTTTATGCCTAACCACATGCTTTCAAAGGCAATTTGCGACAGTCGCTGTGCCTGGACAGTCGGCTTTCCGGCGAAAAACATACGGCTTGTGTCGCCATGAAATCCGTCCTTGATAACGGTGACGTCAATGTTCAGGGCGTCGCCCGCTTTCAGCGTTTTGTCGCCAGGAATACCGTGGCAGACGACGTGGTTGACCGATGTGCAGATCGATCTCGGAAATCCGCGGTAGTTCAGCGGGGCGGGGACCGCGTTCTGCACGCCCGTGATGTACTCGTGGCAGATACGGTCCAGCTCGCCGGTCGTGACCCCTGGTTTGACATAATCCCCGATCATGTCCAGGACCTCGGACGCCAGCCGGCCCGCAACGCGCATTTTGTCGCGCTGTTCCTCGTTTTTGATCGTTACGGTCATTCGCCCGGCAATTTCATCCAAAAAGGGGTCGAACCGGGGTTTTCCAGGCTCTCGGAAAACCCCGGTTCGACCCCGGTAAATCGTTGTTGGGTGCGGTCGGCTATGGTATAAAGCGCGCGCGCCGGTAGCAACCTAGTTGCCGCCAGGGGCAAAAAACTACACACGCATACCGTCACGTTCCGCAGGGTGCCCCACCAAAAAAGGGGTTGCGGAATGGGGTCTGCGGAGGCCTAACCCGGAGATACAGAAATGGCAGACGTAACCATGCGCCAGATGCTAGAGGCTGGCGTGCATTTTGGTCATCAGACCCGTTACTGGAACCCAAAGATGGCGCCCTTCATCTTTGGCGAACGTAACAAGATCCACATCATCGACCTCGAAAAGAGCCTTCCGCTGGCGCGCGAAGCGAGTGCCTTCGTAAAGGCCACGGTCGCCGACGGCGGTACCGTCCTGTTTGTCGGTACCAAGCGCGCTGCACGCGAAGCAGTCCAGACGCACGCGAAGCGTTGCGGAATGCCTTTCGTGAGCCAACGGTGGCTCGGGGGCATGCTCACGAACTACAAAACGATTCGCCAGTCCGTGAAACGACTCGTCACGCTTGAGCAAATGGCCGACGAGGGCGGTTTCGAAGGGCTGACCAAGAAAGAAATACTCGGCCTGAGCCGCGAGCAGGAAAAGCTTGAGCGCAGTCTTGGCGGCATCAAGAAAATGCGTTCGCTGCCCGATGTCCTTTTTGTCGTCGACGTCGATCACGAGGACATCGCCATTCGCGAAGCGAAAAAACTCGGCATACCGGTCGTCGCCATCGTAGATACGAACTGCTCGCCGGAGGGCGTCGACTATATTGTGCCGGGAAATGACGACGCGATGCGCGCAATCGAACTCTATTCCACGCTGATTGCAGACGCGGTTCTGGACGGCAAAGCGTCACTGCCTGAAGTCGCGCTCGGGGAAGACGAATTCGTCGAACTCGATGAGCACGGCAAGCCTAAGAAGAGTCGCGCGAAGAAGAAAGTGGCCAAGAAAAAAGCAGCCAAAAAAGCCATCGTGAAGAAGAAGGCGCCCGCAAAGAGGATCGAGCCCGAAGCAGATGCGAAAGCCGGGGAAGAAGCGGAGGCTGACGCCAAGGTCGAGACAAAGCCTGCAGCGCAGGCGAAAGCGGAGACCAAAGCAAAGCCCGAAGTCAAGCCGGAAGCGGAGACCAAAGCGAAGCCTGAAGCCAAAGTAAAGGCCGAGGAAAAGGCAGAGCCGGAGACGAAAGGCGCGGCGAAGGCCGCTCCTGAGGCCAAAGCCGACGACAAGGTGGAGGCCGAGCCAAAAGCCAAGGCAAAAACCAAGAAGAAGGTCAACACCAAAGCAAAGGTCAAGACCAAAGCGAAGGCCAAGACCAAAGCGAAAGGCAAAGTGGAAAAACAGGCCGACGACGCGCCGGCAAAAAAGGCCAAGCCCAAGACTGACGAGACGGCGGGAGAGTAGGCGATGTCTGTTACTGCATCCATGGTTAAAGAACTTCGCGAGCGCACCGGCGCCGGCATGATGGAGTGCAAGAAAGCGCTGGTTGCCGCTAACGGTGACCTTGACGCGGCCGCGGAAGAACTACGCAAGTCGGGTCAGGCAAAGGCGGACAAGAAAGCGGGCAGAGTTGCCGCGGATGGCCGCATTGTCGTCAACACAGACGGCGGCAAGGCTATAATTGTCGAGGTCAATTCCGAGACTGACTTCGTGGCCAAAGACGAGAATTTCGTTGAGTTCGCGGAAGCCGTCGCGGCTGTCGCGCTGGCGTCAGGTACGACGGACGTTACTAGTCTCGCCGCGCAGAAAATTGACGGCTCCAGGACTGTCGAAGAAGCGCGCACCGAACTCGTCACAAAGGTTGGCGAAAATATTTCGGTGCGTCGTGCCGCAATCGTCGAGAGCAGTGGTCAGATCGGCTATTACACGCACGGAGCCCGGATCGGCGCCGTCGTGGCGCTTGAAGGAGGCGACGACGAACTGGCGCGCGATATCGCCATGCACATTGCTGCAATCAACCCGGTCTGCATCGATGAATCCCAGGTTCCCTCCGAGACGCTGGAGCGTGAGCGCCGCATCTTCTCGGAGCAGGCCGAAGCATCGGGTAAACCCGCCGACATCATCGAAAAAATGGTGACGGGCCGGATTGCCAAGTTCCTCAAGGAAATTACGTTGCTCGGGCAGCCGTTCGTCAAAGATCCCGATGTCTCGGTCGGCAAGTTGTTAAAAGGCGCCGGCGCCAGCGTCACGTCCTTTGTGCGCTTCGAAGTCGGGGAAGGCATCGAGAAAAAAGAGGACAACTTCGTCGAAGAAGTGATGGCACAGGTTAAAGGCGCCGTTTAAGAGATTGCGCTTAAGTTGTTGATTTTAGTTAAGACCCTGCTATTGGATTGCGCTAGAATCTACGGCCGCCGGGTTCCGGCATGGACACGCAAGAGGGCTGTGTATGAATGATTCTCCCGTTCGCTATCGTCGCGTACTGCTGAAACTCAGTGGTGAGGCGCTAATGGGAGAATTGGATTACGGTATAGAGCCCAGCGTGATTCAGCGTATTGCTGCGGAAATCGCGGCAGCCAGAAGGACCGGCGTTGAAATTGCAATCGTCGTCGGTGGCGGCAATATCTTTCGCGGTGCAGGCCTTGCGCGCGCCGGCATGGATCGTGTGACGGGCGACTATATGGGTATGCTGGCAACGGTCATGAACGCGCTGGCCATTCAGGACGCCCTCGAGTCGCTCGAAGTGCATGCCCGCGTCATGTCGGCACTTCAGATTCACGATGTGTGCGAAGACTACATACGCCGTCGCGCCGTTCGGCATCTCGAGAAAGGTCGAGTGGTCATTCTCGCTGCCGGTACCGGCAATCCATTTTTCACGACCGACACGGCGGCGAGTTTGAGGGCGATCGAGATTGGCGCCGACGTGTTGCTGAAAGCGACCAAAGTTGACGGCGTCTATGACGATGATCCGATGACCAATTCAGGGGCACAACGTTTTGAAACCGTCTCGTATGACCGGGTTCTGGCGGACAAGCTCTCGGTCATGGATGCAACGGCCATCGTCATGTGCCGTGACAACGACCTGCCGTTGCGCGTGTTTAACCTGACGCGCGGCAACGCACTCGTCCGCGCGATGTCGGGTGACGACGTCGGTACGCTGGTTACCCGTTAATTCCGGCGTGACAAGCGACAAGGCATGAAGAAAAAAGAGGGCACTAATCGTGTTGGATGAAATCAAGAAAGACGC
>JAOTWB010000042.1 GCA_029863125.1 Gammaproteobacteria bacterium | reverse complement strand
AGGCCGCGCATTATATCGACGCCGTGTGCCGGACTCTAATCCGGAGCAGGATTGCCGCGACAACGCCCCCCAGGGTCCCGAACAGATGCGAATCGACCACTACCGTACCGCCGGCCGTCGTCTCGGATCCCGGCATCGGCCCGCTGAACTGTTCGAAGGCCAGTTTCCCGAGCAGCAGCGCCACCAGCGCAAGGGCTTCCGTGTCCGGCTTTCTGAGCTTCTCGACCAGTCCTGCGGCCAGAATGCCGTGCAGCAATCCGGACAGACCGACGTACCACATGAGCGCGGGATCGAATACCCAGAGTCCGATGTCGATAGTAATAACGGTGAAAGTGCCAATCAGAATCCATCGAAGGCGGTCGAAAACGTCGCCGACGAGATACCAGACAAGTACCAGGCCCGCCGCATTCAGCGCGAAATGCGGCCAGCCGAGGTGCGCGAAATGTCCGCTGACGAGGCGCCAGAGTTCCCCGGCGTCTATTGCCTCGCGGTCGAAACGCAACCATTGCCGCGCCATTTCGCCGCCCAGCGCCAGCAGGACCGCAACGAGCAGGACGATGGCGGGAAGCAGCCATCGCCCCACTCCCGATGCGGCGACCGGATTTCGATCAGCTTTGTCTAGCCCCATGTTTGATATACTGACGTTTACGTTTATCGAGAGTCAATCAAGCGGCCTCGCCCGGCTTCGGCGGTGCCGCTGTGGAGCAGCAGCTTTGAGTCAGAATTCGCGGGCACGACGTCGCCATGTGCGGCAACGGGGTTTCACGCTGATTGAAATCATGGTCGTCGTAATTATTATCGGCATCCTTGCTGCCATCGTGGCGCCGAATGTCATCGGACGTATCGACGATGCGCAAATCACCAAAGCCAAGGCCGAGATATCCAACATCGAGAATGCGCTGAAGTTTTATCGCCTCGACAACTTCACGTACCCGACGACAGAACAGGGCCTCGAGGCGCTGGTTACAAAGCCCACTGACCCGAGTATCCGGAACTGGAAGACCGGCGGCTACCTGGATCGCCTGCCCAAAGACCCGTGGGGCAACCCTTACCAATATCTCAATCCGGGAAATAACCGCGAAATCGATGTTTATACGCTGGGCCGCGACGGCAGGCCCGGCGGCGAAGGCCTGGATGCCGACATCGGCAACTGGGATCCGGAGTAATCTCCCCAGGCCGGCAAGGGTCCCCTGCCCTGATGTCAACGTTTCGACACGAACGCGGTTTCACGCTGATCGAGATCCTTGTGGTCGTCATCATCATCGCGATTATTTCCGGCGTCGCCCTGATGTCGATGAACCTCATTGGCGACGACCGCGACCTGGACACGGAACGTAAACGGCTCGCAACGCTGATTGAATTGGCGCAGGATGAGGCCGTTATGCAGGGCCGCGAATTCGGACTCGAATTGATGACATCGACCTACCGATTCGTGGAATTCGATCCATTTGAATATCGCTGGAGCGAAGTACGGGATGATGAGCTGTTTCGTGTCCGGCAGTTGCCCGAGGGCATGGAGTTCGAACTCTACGTTGAGGACAAACGCATTTTCCTCGAAAACGACGCCAAAAAGATCGAAGACCCGGATGAGGCGGGTACGTCGCTCACCGTCGAATCCTACGCTCCGCATATCTTCGTTTTTTCCAGCGGTGAAACAACGTCTTTCGAAATACGACTCAAACGTCCTGTTAACGATCAACAGCTCGCCATGCGCGGCAATGTGCTCGGCGCCATCGAACTCGTGGACCGGGAAGACTGAACCAAGATGATTCGCAGCGCGCAAAAGGGATTCACTCTGGTCGAGGTCATGGTCGCGCTTACGATTGTGGCATTTTCCCTGACCGCTATCGCGGCCAGCATGAATCAGATGATCGATGCTGCCAACACCATGCGGGAGCGCACCTATGCGGCTTGGATAGCACAAAACAAGATTGCCGAACTGCGGCTTGCCAACGTTGCGCCGGAAGTCAGTTCAACCAGCGGAGAAATCGATTACGCCAATAGCCAGTGGACCTGGCGCGCCGTAATTTCCGAAACAGGCATCGATGGTTTCTACCGGCTCGATGTTTCGGTATCGCTCGCCGGCAGCGAGTACACAATCCGTACCGTGACCGGTTTCATTGGCGAACCCATGCCCGTCGGCCGCGCCAATCAAATATGGAACCGCGGCGTGCGTTCGAGCGGAGCGACGAGTTGAGGTTCTTGCAGCAAAAGGGATTCACACTCATCGAAGTGTTTGTTGCGCTCGTCGTTTTCGGAGTAATGGCGATGCTCGCATACATGTCGCTGGGTCAGACGCTCTCGAACGCGGACATGCTGAATGGGCGCATGGATCGTCTGCAGTCAATACAGAGAACCATAAGCTACCTGAGTACCGAGTTACTGCAAACGGTGCCTCGACCGGTTCGCGTCGAGCTCGCCGATGCGCCCGTGCCGGCGCTGCAGTCGAGTTTCGCCTCCGAGTTCGCACTGCAGCTCACCCACGGCGGCTGGCCGAATCCTGCGGGCGTGCCCCGCAGCACGATGCAACGAACGGCGTACCGCATCGAAGACGGCGAGTTGATTCGCTATCACTGGAACGTCCTCGATCGAACCGTAAACAACACGCCGCTGGCGACCGTGATGCTCGAGGACGTCGAAAGCGTGACTTTCCGTTTCCTGCAGGTCACGAATGACTGGACCGATCAATGGCCGCCGCTCTCAGCCGGCGGCGCACCCAACACAAGCTTGCCGCGGGCCGTGGAAATCGTACTGACGCTGCCCGACGAGGGCGAGATCAACAGGATCGTCGAGGTATCACCATGAAGCTCGCCACCGAGAGGCGCGGTGTAGCGCTGATCACGGCGCTGTTGATCACTGCGCTGGCGGGGTCTGTTGCCGCGGGATTGTCCTGGAACAACGCACTCGATGTAAGGCGCACGATGGTAATGCTGTACCGCGACCAGGCGATCCAGGTCGCGATAGGCGCCGAAGGATGGGTGCGCAGCATCCTGCGGGACGACACCGCGAGTGGCAGCACCTCCGATCACCTGGGAGAAATCTGGGCCACGGAAATCCCGGCTTTGCCCATTGAAGCCGAGGCAGTCCAGGGCGAGATCTTCGGCAAGATCGAGGACCTTCAGGGTCGATTCAATATCAATAATCTCCTGGATGGCAATGGTGAAATCGACCAGCCCTCTTTCGAGCAATTCGAGCGTCTGCTCGCGGCCCTGGGTCTAGACGCGCGTCTCGCAGGCGTTACCGCCGACTGGCTGGACGCCGATCAGACCGAAAGCATTCCGGACGGAGCGGAAGACCCGCTCTATTCCGGATTGACGCCGGCGTACCGCACCGCCAATCAGCGCATCGCCAACGTCACGGAACTCGCGGCACTGGACGGTATGGACCGGGAGAGCTTCGAGATCCTGCTGCCGCACGTGACGGCACTGCCGGAACGAACGCCAATCAATGTCAACACGGCGACGCCGGCGGTGCTGCGATCGCTGGGTCCCAACATCGGCGAAAGCGACGCCGAGGGACTGGTCGAATTGCGCGAGGACGGCGGATTCGTCGACTACGCAGGGGTATTCGCACCGCTGGTCGATCAGGGACTGCAGCAATGGATCTCGGAAACGACCAGTTATTTTCAATTGAAGGCCGTCGTTCAGATTGATACCGTTCGGATAACTATGTTTACGGTGTTGCACCGTGATACGAATAGCCCCGACGTAATTCCGATTCGCCGCAGCCTGGGAACCATTTAGCATGGCAGAGTACTTTGTCATTCGACTGGGACAGTCGTCAGACGATGCGGTCGAGTGGATCGTCGCAGACGACAGCGGCACGCGCCGTGGCCAAACGCGTTCCGGCGCACTGGCGGAAGCGGCACAGGATGTCCGCGGCCGGCCCGTTGTCGTGCTGGTGCCTGCGACCGAGGTATTGACTACAACCGTCGAGATTCCCATTCGCAGCGGCGCCCGGCTCCGTGCAGCGCTGCCTTTTGCGCTTGAGGAAAGCCTGGCCGACGACGTCGAGACACTGCATTTTGCATCGGGGCCACGCCGTGAAAGCGGCAAACTTCCCGTTGCCGTCGTTGCGCGCGCCAGGATGGACGAATGGCTAGCCGCGCTCGAGGATGTCGGCATTTCGCCGGTCCGGTTGATCCCGGAAAATTACGGGCTGGCGCGCATCCCGGGGACGATAAGTGTCCTGATCGACGGCGACCGCATCATGTTCAACGACGGTGCGGATACGGAGTTTGTCATGCAGGGTGTACGACCCAGCGACACGCTGGTCGCGGCCGGCCTGTTGTCCGACCGCAGCGCCGACGACCCGAACGACAATGAGCCAGCGGGCCATCTTGTTGCCTATTGTGAAGCCGAAGATGAAGTCCGCCTGTCGCATGACTGGATTGCACTGAGGCAGGAGTTGCATAGCGTCGACGTCAACCTGCTGCCCGATGGCGCGCTGCCGAGACTCGCCGTAACCGTGGCCAGCGGTAGCGGCGTCGACCTGCTGCAGGGCCGATACGGTGTGAGAACCGATTTCCATGCACAGTTTCGGCCCTGGCGGAATGCGGCGGTGCTGCTGCTCGGGCTTCTGATCCTGGGCCTGGTCGCGAAGGGCGTGGACCTGTACCGCCTGACAAAAGAGGAAGCGAACCTGCAGGCGCAGTTCCAGGACGAATACCGGCAGATTCGACCGGGCGATACGCGCGAGGTTCTGGACCCGCTCAACGCGGTACGCTCGATCAAACAAGGACTGGGCGCGGCAACCGGTCCGCAGGTGTTCCTGCCTTCCCTGCGACAACTCGGAGAGGCGATGGCTGCAAATTCGAGTGCGCGCATCGAGACGATTAGCTACCGGGCCGGTGTCGTCGATGTCCGCATTACGTCGCCGGATGTCGCGACGCTCGACAAGATACAGAAATCGGTCAGTGCCTCGGGGCAGTTCCAGGCCTCGATTCAGTCAACTGACCAGGTGGCCGACCAGATCAGCAGCCGCCTGCAAATACGCGAGGCGGGTTCATGAGGGACTGGTTCGCATCACTCGAATCCCGCGAAAAACTGTTTGTCGGTCTCGGTGCTTTGATCGTCGGCGTTGCGCTCGTTTACGGTTTTGTTTGGGCACCCCTCGACAAAAGCCACGAAGCCGTAGCCACCAGTGTCGATGACTGGCGGCGATCGCTGGCAGAACTGCGTCCCCTCAAAGGCCTTGCACAAGACAGCCGTCAAAACGCCCGTTCCACAACGACGGCCGGACAACAGGCGCCGATCATCGTCGTTGACCAGACGCTGCGCAGTCGCGGGCTCGAGCAATTTCGCCGGCGTAGCCAGCCGACCAGCAGCAACGGCATTCGGGTCGAATTCGAGAACGTGGCGTTCGATGATCTTGTGCTCTGGCTCGGGGACCTCAGCGAGCAGCACGCCATGCACGTCCAGGCAGGCAGCGTTTCCACCGGATCCCGGCCTGCACCTGGCCGCGTCAATGCGACGCTGACACTGGAGCGCGCTCTTTGATTCACACGAGACGCGGCCTCCTCCTCGTCGCCGCACTGACGTTTGTTATTGCGCTGATTATTTTGTTTCCCGCTCGTATTGCCTACCAGTGGGCGGCACCGGCCGGGTTTGCCGCAAGTGGTATACACGGAACAGTCTGGAGCGGCCAGGCCGATGCCGTCTCTGTCGACGGCATTTATCTCCGTGACGTCAGCTGGCGCATGCATCCGATGTACCTGTTTACGGGCAAACTTGCCTACCGAATAAAAGCTACTCCTGTTTCAGGCTTCATCGAGGGAAACGTAAGTATCGGCATCGGCGGCACATTGACCGTGTCCGACCTGACTGCGTCCCTGCCGCTGCAGATGCTGGCGGTCACGCTGAGGGTACGAGGGCTGCAGGGGACCGGCAGCCTTCAGATACAGAAGGCTGCCTTGCGTCGTGATCGATTGATCGCAGCGGATGGCGTGCTGCAAGTCGCGAACTTCGTTGCGCCACGAATCAGCCGCCAGCCGATTGGCGGGTATCGAGCCGAGTTCTTTACAGAAGACGATGGTATCGTCGCGAGCGTCGAGGACGCCGACGGCGCCGTTGATCTGGCCGGCAAACTCGAGTTGAAGCATGACTTTAGCTACTCGTTTCTCGGTCTGGTCCAGGAAACGCCCCGGACGCCCGCCGACCTGCGGCGAAGATTGCAGGACGTACCGCCCATAAATGATCGCGGTCAACGCGAATTGCGCGCCGAGGGTGTCATGCAACTTTTCCCGACAAGACCCTAGACAGGGACTTCAACAAATTCCTGCAGCAGCGGGAAATACAGCGCGCAGCGCGCGTTCGTGCCGGCATAGGCGGAGTAAATCGCCGCGTATTTTTTCAGCTGCGGCCCGTAGCGCTCGGTTTCGGCACTTAGAAAACCGGGCAGATTGCCGCCTTCATGTGAGCTCGTCTTGTAGTCGATGATCCAGTGCGAGCCGTCACTGTCAATACGCACGCGGTCGAGGACGACGGACTCGATCTTGTCCTCGTACACACCGGTTAACGCCAGTTCGGCATGACCGTCGCCGCTGACGGCCCAGATACCTTTCGAATCGGTCAGTGTCTTTTGCAACGCGACCTCAACCCGCGCAATGATCGCGTCGATCATTTCGTCGCTGACGCCCGTTTCTTTTAACCACCGACGCGTCACAGGCCGGTAGCCGGCCAGCAGCTCCGGATCGGGTACCGCTCGATTCTCGGCAAACAGATGCAGCCAGCGATGCACGATCGTTCCGGCGATACGTGCTTCCGTCCCGACCCAGTAGAACTCGACTTCGTCCTCTGCCGCCGTCAAGTCAGGGACAGATGCTGCACCGGGTAGCGGCACGACCGGCGGCAACGTCCAGCGCGTTTTGAAGCGACGCAGTACCGGATTCAACCAGACCTCGCCGTCGTCCTCGTCCGGGTCAGGGACGTAATCGGCAAAAGCACTTTCGTACTGTGGTTCCAGCGCCGGCCACAACAACTGCAGCAGGCTTCTCCTGGCAGGTGGTTTGAACGCCGAACCGTCGGGACTGACCGTGGTATGACCAATCATGTGCAATGATTTCCGCGCCCGGGTGCAGGCTACGTAGAGCAATCGGGATTGCTCGTGTCGGTCCTTGCGGGCCTCGCTCAACTCGATGAAGCGATGCACTGGGTCCGTACTCAGTTCGTTACGAGGACCAACGGGACTGATCACCTTTCTCTCATCACCGTGCTCGCCGGGAGCGTCGAACCAGGACAGCACGCTGCGATCCCCCGTGCCCGGCAAACGCCCTATTCCGTACAGGACCACATGGTCGAATTCGAGGCCTTTTGCACGATGCATCGTCATAACCTGCAGGCGCGCGTTAATGTCACTCGAGACTCGTTCGAGGTCGAGCATCGTCTCCCATTCGGCCACGTCGGTCAGCGACCCGAACTGTTGATGCTTTTCGAGTACGTCGAAATAACGATAGACGTTGGCTACCTCGTATTCGTCGTTGAGAATTGCCGGCCCGCCCAGCTTCATCCAGGCCAATTCAACCAGTTCCCTGAGCCCCTGCAGTCGCCGCGGCGCCACCAGTGAAGCCAGCACGCTGCGCGCATTTTCTATAGCTTGCCTGGCACATTCAGACAGCTTGTTCAGGCGATCTTCGTCCTGCAAGAGCTCCCAGACGGTGCTTTCCGTATCGTTGAAAACCAGGGCATGCAGATCGGCCCAGTCGAGACCTATCCACGCCGCGCGCAGGACCGCCAGCCAGGCGAGGCGGTCCCCCTGGTGTACCGCCGCACGCGTCAGCGCCAGCACTTCTATCACCTCAGGCAGGTCGGTGAGTCGATCGATTTCGATGGCGCGATAGCTGATACCGCATTTTCTTAGTTCGGCGAGCAGGCCGGGAAGCTGAGTCCGCCCTCGAACGAGCACGACGATTTCATCATCGGGGTGTCGAGTCAGCGTGTCAGCAATCACATTACGCCCTGTTTCGGCCTCCCGCTCGATGCTGCTGCCGAATACCGGATGGACGAAGCAACGGCCGATTTCCGCAAGTTGCGGAACGCTGACCGATTCGGAATACGATACGGCGCCGCTTAGCGGATCGTCATCGCGCGCGAAGATTTCCGGGAACACCGTGTTGAACCAGTCAACCAGGAACCCACCGGAACGGAAGTTCCGTCGTAACACGAGCGACGTCAGCTTCACGTTTCCGATACCGTGTTTTTTCGCCAGCAAGAACTGGCCGACCTCGGCATTACGAAACCGGTAGATGGACTGCATGGGATCGCCGACACAGAACAAGGTGCGGCCATCCCCCTGCTCCCAGCCACCGGTCAAGGCCTCGAGCATTCGATATTGCGCACTTGACGTATCCTGCATTTCGTCGACAAGAACATGTCGCACCTGGTAATCGAGCAACAGTGCAACATCGCCGGGCTCTTGCGCCGTACCCAACGCCGCCCCTGCCGTCAGGGCGATCTCGACATGATCGGCGAGTCCCAGCTCTGCAAACAGGCGCTTGAGTTCGGTGACCGCCAGCGGCAGCAAACGAAACAAAGCAATAAGCACGCTCCACTGTTCATCGCTGTACTGCAGGGGCGGCAGCGAGCGCACGCCATCCAGCAATTCTGCGAGTTCCTCCTGCTCGGCCAGATCTTTCAGCAGTGCATGCAGGGCCGCTTTTTGTCCGTCGTCACCGGGCGGAAAGCCCTGCCGCTTGTCGACTTTTTTCCGAAACTGGCCAGTCTGCGTAAGCAGCAGCTCGGCGAGGCCCTGCCACCGCGAGATTTCTGCCGGGTCCGCTGCCGGTAATCCCGGCAACCCCTGCAGCGCGCAAATCGGGTCGGACAATGCGCCGCTGCCGCGCAGATTGTCTGCCGCATACCGCTGTAATTCGGACAGCGCAGCGGCGACGGCAGGGGGAAACGCCGATGCCGTGCGCGTCAAATGATCATTCACGGAAGCCCCGAGGTTCTGCTCGAATCGACGCCGGAGTGCGTTGGCTTCCTCGCTGGTGAGCAGGCCGCTGCCAATAAAGGGCAGCCACTGGTCCCGGGTCGCAAGCATTTGCGCCAGGTAGGAAACATAAACCTGCGTGTTGTTGTCCACGTGCACCAGGACTTCACGCGTTGCCGCGGTTATCGCATCGCGTTCTGCCAGCCAGTCGAGGGTCGCCAGTGCCGCAGCACGGTACAGGGAATTGCGCTCGGCGTCAGCGACGATACGCGCCCCTCTGCCACCTTCAGGCGAACTGATGGGATGCAATCGCGCGATGAGTGCATTGAGTGAATCCAGCGTCTGAATCCGCATCCGTCGCGGGTTTGCGAGCAACTGCCATCCGTGCTCGCGATCGCGCGCCAACGCCGCCGTTGCCAGCGTTTTGGTCAATATCTGATGTTCCTCGGTCGGTTCTTCACCGCGATGCGCCACCTGTAGCGCGGCCAACACGCGAAACTGCATTTCCGCTGCCGCTTTGCGGGTAAACGTTATGGCGAGGACTTCCTCGGGATCGTCGACGACGGAGAGCAACTTCAGATAACGCTGAATCAGCAGCTCCGTCTTACCCGATCCCGCAGGCGCTTGAACTATAAAAGAACGCGTTACGTCCAGCGCGTCTGCGCGCGCCTGTACATCATCCTCGAGAAGATGCGGCTCAGCCATCGCGACGCAACTCCGTAAAGCGGCTAAGCAGGTTGAACTGGCGGGCGTCGTTGACCCCCTGGACGCCGTTGACACGCACGTCGCCGAGACTCAGGTCCGTGCAGGCCACGCGCACGTGTTGCTTCCAGTCGGCGAGCCAGGTATCCCAATCAGTGTCACCGGTGTAACCTCGCCCCGCGCCATCGAAACTCACTTCACGACTATCGATGTTGACCAGCGCGAGCGCAGAGACGGGGTCCTCGATTGCGCTAGCGTAAGCGATCAGCTGTATTTCCCTTGGCCGCCCGTCGCTCTGCAGAAATTTCTTTTTTGCGCCCGTCTTGTAGTCGAGGATCGCCAGGCTGCCGTCACGCATGCGATCGATCCGATCAACACGAAGCTGCAGGCGCACGCCGGCCTCGGCAAATTCAATCTCATGCTCGACCGCAGCGACCGCGAAGTCTTCCCGTGCAAGGTCGACCGCCACGAAAACTCGCATCAGATCGCCGACCCGGCGGCGCTCCAGCTTGAACAATTCCGTAAGCACGACATCGGCATTGCGTTCGTGTCGCGCAAATGCGGCATCAAGTGACGTCGCGATACGCTTGTCCAGCTCGTCGTCCGACCAGGCGCTGACGTCATTGCGAGTCGGCGTGTCGATGTAGAGCTGATGAAGTGCATCGTGGATGATGTTGCCGCGCAAGGCGGCCGGCAGCCCGACGGCCTGGGTCTGTAGACGCCGGACGCCAAGACGACCGACGATAAAAGCCGCGATCGGATCTGCCATCTGCCTCTGCAGAGTGCCGGCTCCGCCGGCAACGCGCTCGCCCGGGATGATTCCTGGAGGAGACTCGTCAACGACAACGGTGTTGACGGCTTTTGACAAGACCGCTGCATGCCAGCCGGGGTCCGGCGGAGCCGGCCCGGTTTTGGCGCCCAGAGCCTGCAGCAGACCGCTGGGGGACTGTTCCGCGTCGTCCTCTCTCGACGCATAGCTGCAGACCACCTTGCTGGCGGCGCTTCCCAGCCGTATCAGCAGTCGCTGTGCATAGGCCAGCGTGTCGGAGGGTTCGGCATCGGGCATACCCAGCTGCCGCTGCAGGCTGCGCGCGACCAGTGGCGACGGGTTGCCCGGCGGCGGCCAGTTCGCCGCGCTAAGACCGCTAATCCAGACGGCATCGAACTCGGCGCCCGACGCCTCCAGCGGACCGATGAGCTGCACGGCCTTGCCCTCCGACTCCGGTTGAAAAACCGTTCCGGCCGCCATCAGTTCGAGGCGACGGACTGCCGTTTCGCAGCTCATCGATGGACTGACAAGATCCAGCCTCGCAAGATCGTTCAACAATTCCCGCCAACGATTGACAAGCTGAAAGTCAAAGCTCGACAACACGTCTGTTCCCGGCCATCTGCACGCTATTAGCATCGCGTCGACGTACAGGGCCCATTCCGCGGGCGACGCGCTTTTCGGCAGCTCCCTGCGGCGTTTTGTAATCGCCGCCACTAGCCGAAGCCAGTCGGCGGCGTCCGAATCATCATCCTGGCCGCGCAGCGCAGCAGAAAGCATGCCGGGCGACCAGTCCCGATCCGGTAGCTGCCGAAGCTTAAGTTCAAGAGCACTGCGGCCCGTCGTTGGCAATGAACTGACGAGCGGCGTGCGAAGCAAATGACCGATATCTGCAGCGCGGAGATCGCGAACCAGCCACCGCAATAACAGTAAAGCCACCGACACGGCCGGATATTCGACGAGCCTGCGTCCGTAGGAGACATTGACGGCGTGTGCCACGGAGCGCGGCCCGTATTGCCAACCCGGGACCAGCCCTTCTCGCACCAGGTGCGTCTTGTGCTCGGCCTGCTGGTCCAGTTTTCCGGCAATGATCGCTACCGCGTGATCAGGATTTCTTTCAAGATGATCACGTGCCCAGGCGCCCGCAGCCCGCAGTTCGGCATCCGGAGATTCGAAGCACGGCAGCACGATCGACTCGGCTATTCCGGGAACCGGCGCCGACACGACGTCGCACCCTTTATCGGCGAGCGCCGTCAAGATTCTGCTGACAAGGGGTCGGTCGCGATCGAAGCCGACGAGCGTTACCCGGCCATGGCTCATTACCCGGCCTGAGCGGATCAGTGCATCCACCAGACTCCCGAGGCCGGCATCGTCCACCCAACGCTCGCGTTCGAGAATACCGAGGTAACGGCCGGCTGCCGCGGCAAACAGCCGTTGATCGCGGCTGGCTGCAGATCGTGCGACCTCGCGAATAGTCACGCGCCAGTCGGCCAGGCGCTGCCAGGTGTCTCGCGCAAGTTGCACGAGACCTGCCAGGCCTGTAATGCCATTACCGATTTCCCTGCGCAGACAGTGCTCCCACAACAGCTGGCTTTGGTGTTCGCTGATTTTCGTCGGGAGCGTTGCCGGATCGGTCGCCGCAGATACCAGGGAGTCGAGGAAGTCCAGCCAGGAATATATCGCGGGGCTATGCCACGCGACCTTTCCGGCAGCAAGCTGTTGCTCTGCATACTGCTCGCGCAGGACTCTTGCAAGGCGTCGGTTCGCCGTGATTACGATCGAAGGACCCTGCAGCGCATCCGTTAGCCAGTGGTACATCGGTCAGGCGTGGTGTTCCAGGCATTTCTCGATGCGATCGAATACGACGTTGATTGTCTCTGTATCGGGCAGTGTCGTAATGCGGAAGTGATCCGTGTAGGGCGTATTGAAGCTGCTTCCGGGCGCGACCAGCACATGATGGTTTTCCAGCAATTCGAGCGCAAAAGCCTGATCGTCGAGGTGCCCGTCAAAACGTGAATCGAGCCGAACAAATGCATACATCGCTCCCATGGGCGGACTGGTGCTCAGGAAGCGACTTTCCCCGACCCGGTCGATGACGGCCTGCCTGGATTGATACAAACGACCCCCCGGCGCCACCAGCTCGCGGATACTCTGGAAGCCACCGAGTGCTGTCTGCACGGCCCACTGCCCTGGCACGTTGCTGCAAAGACGGAGCGCTGAAAGCAGCTCCATGCTGTGAATATATTCTTCCGCCTGATCGAGTTCTCCGCTGAAAACACACCAGCCGACGCGGTAGCCGCAGGCGCGGTAGACTTTCGACAGTCCGGAAAATGTCAGGCAGACGGCGTTGTTGACCAGCGTCGCCGTCGGAATAAACTTCGCGTCGTCATAAACCATCTGGTCGTAGATTTCGTCGGCCATCACGACGAGCTTGTGGTGCTCTGCCAGCCGGACGATTTCCGTCAGCGTCACTTGGTCATAGACGGCCCCGCTCGGGTTGTTCGGATTAATGACGACGATTGCCTTGGTCTCCTCATTCACGAGGCTTTCGATATCGGCGACGTCTGGCATGAAGTCCCTGTCCTTGCCGCAGGAATAATGTCGAACCACTCCCCCATTAAGGGCCACGGCCGCACTCCACAACGGGTAATCGGGGCTTGGCACCAGGACTTCGTCCCCGGGATTGAGCAGCGCGCGCAACGACAGATCGATGAGTTCGCTGACGCCGTTGCCAATGAAAACCTCATCGGCGGTGACACCGCTGATGCCCCGATTCTGCTGCTGCATGACGACGGCTTCGCGCGCCGGAAAAATTCCTTTCTGGTGGCAATAAGGCTCCGCCTGACCGAGGTTCTCGATCATCGCGAGACGCATGGTTTCGGGCGTGCGAAATCCGAACAAACCGGGGTTGCCGATGTTCAGCGAGATTATTTCGTAGCCGCGTTTTTCCAATTCCAGGGCGCGATGTGCAAGCTGGCCGCGGATTTCATACCGTACGCCTTTTAGCACCTCACTGGTGCGGATTTGTTGTTCCATAGGTGCAGTCGATCTGGCTATTCAAGCTCATATTGCCGAATGCTCGCGAAGTTCGGCGATCAGTTCCGGAGAGTAACCCAACCACTCCCGCAAAACCTCCTCCGTGTGCTCGCCCAGAATCGGCGGTGCCTTTGCATAGCTCACGGGTGTCTCCGAGAAGTCGACGGGGTTCGATACCGTCGGCACCGTCTGTCCGCGGGAATTTCGCAGCTGACGTACGAGTTCGCGCTGCTCTGCGTGAGAATCCGTGAGGACTGTGTCGATCGTATTGATCGGTCCCGCCGGCACCCCCTTCTCGCCCAGCGCTTCCAGCCACTGCGCCGTCGTCCGGGTTGCAAGCGCTGGTTCGAGCAGCCGGATCAATTCGGCGCGATTCGCAATTCGATCACGATTGCGCTCGAACCTCTCATCGGTCGAAAGCCCGGGTTGATCGATGCAATCAGCCAATGCGGCAAACTGCCGGTCGTTCCCGACGGCCAGCATCAAGCTACCGTCACGCGTGGCAAACGCCTGGTAAGGCACCAGATTCGGATGCGCGGTCCCCATCCGCTTCGGTACTTCTCCGCCGACCAGGTAGTTCATGTTCTGGTTCGCCAGCCACGCAACCTGGCTGTCGTACAGAGGCACATCGATATGCTGTCCCTGCCCGTCAATGGCCCGGGCATTCAGCGCCGCGAGTATCGCCGTCGTCGCATACATGCCTGCCATGATATCCGCGATCGCAACGCCCACCTTCTGTGGTCCATCCGCCTTTGTGCCTGCCGGCCCCGTGATGCTCATGAGTCCGGCGGACGCCTGGATCATGGCGTCGTATCCCGGTTCGGCCGCCCGCGAGCCGCTTTGACCGAAAGCGGAGATTGAACAATAGATGAGTGTCGGGTTAATGGCGCAGAGCTCGCCGTGACCCAGCCCGTATCGTTGCAGCGTGCCGACCCGGTAGTTCTCGAGCAGCACATCAGCGCGGGCAGCAAGATCCCGAATGACCTGTTGGCCCCTGGCATCGCTTATATCGACCGTGACGGAGCGCTTGTTGCGGTTCGCGGACAGGAAATAGGCGGACTCACCGCCGCTTTGCCCGTCGAGCCATGGCGGACCCCACTGGCGGGTATCGTCGCCGCTTCCCGGGCGTTCGATCTTGACGACATCGGCGCCGTAGTCACCCAGTAACTGGCCCGCCCACGGGCCGGCGAGTATCCGGCTCATATCCAGAACCCGGATGTTCGAGAGCGGTCCTGCCATAGACTACTCGTTCCCCTGTTGTTTACCTCAAAAAAACCCGGCCAACCTTGCGGTTGGCCGGGCGGGTCCGCACGGAGATTGCGGATTGCGTGACTCGGTCGCCCGACTAATTGTCGTCAGCGGCCGGGTCCAGCTCTTCTACCTCGGCACCCTTCACGTCCTGTGGTACCGGAGTCTGTTCGATTTCCGGCTTTTTCTTGCCGTACCGGATCAGGAGGTCATCCTCCTCTTCCGGGCTCAGTCGCCTGATGTCCGCGATCCTGATCGCTTCGTTGTCGAAATGGCCGTCAAATATGACTTCACCGAACGCTGAGCAAATATTGTTAGTCTGTGATCGGAACGCAATTCCCCAGCTTGACCGGAGTCCGAAGGCCCGTCGCTGCAGCGTGACGTGGTACTTGCGGCGTCCCGACGTCGACACAATGAGATTCGACTCATCAAGGACGCTGTATCCTCGGATACTTGGCTCATAGATGCAATCCGAGCCTCGGGAAACCGACCTGCCTTCGTCGCCACTGGTCGCGGCACAAGCTGTCAAAATACTTAAAGAAAAGCCAATAAGTATTTGTTTAATAGTTAATTGTCTCTTTTGAAATCTCGTCAACCCAGCCACCTCCATTGCTGGCCAATTGGACCATTTCCATCAGGATTAGACCGCGAATCGGCGTTAAGTTTAGGCCAAATCCGCAGCCCAGGGCCCCTGTTTCGAGCCATCTCCAAGGGCCACCGGGCGCCGCGGGTCCCGAATCCACTCGCTCCAGGAGCCCACATACAGACGTGGCTCCCTGTATCCGGCCTCCATCCCGGAAACAGCCAGGTGACAGGCGGTTACCCCTGAGCCACACATGACCGCCCAAGGGGCGTTCTTGTCCTCGCCAAGCACGGATAGCCAAAGTTCCTCGAGTGCCTCTTTCGATTTCCAGCCGCCGTCTTCGTTCAAACTCACCGGATACGGCAGGCTCTGCGATCCCGGAATATGCCCTGCCACCGGATCGATGGGCTCGATCTCGCCGCGGAAGCGGGCGGCGTCGCGGGCGTCATACAGCCGCAGACCGTCGATGCCGTTGATGTCGTTCGCGAGTTCCGCTGTTGTCAAGACAATTTGCTCGCGCGAATGCGGCACGAATTCGGCCGGTGGAAGCTGTTCGGCTCCGCTGGTCGCGGGTCCATCGGCCGCAGTCCAGTGAGCATATCCACCGTCCAGCAGCTGCACTCGCTCGTGACCGAGCCAACGCAGAAGCCACCAGGCACGCGCCGCAACGGCCCCGCTGCCGGCGTCATGCACGACCACGTCCGTAACATTGCTGACGCCCAAACGTCCCAGCGTCGCCGCAAACATTGCAACGTCGGGGAGCGGATGACGCCCGCTCTGTGGGCTGATCGGAGCGGCCAGATCCTGATCGAGGTCAGCGTGTACGGCGCCCGGGATGTGCCCCTGCAGGTAGTGCTGACGGCCCGCGCTCGGATCGGCAAGGTCGAATCGACAGTCGATAATCCGCAGGCCGGGATCATCGAGCCGCGACCGCAGCTCACTTACGCTGATTAGGTTGCTTCCCTGGCCCATCCTGACCCCTGCAATCGCCCGCATTTGACCTTGTACACGGTGGGTCGGTCGTAGACAATAGCGTGCCGCAAGATAGGCCTGCGATCCTGCCGCAGGCAAACAGGGAGTCAGTTCAGTGGAAAAGATACTAGTTGGCCTGAAACGTGTCGTTGACTACAACGTGCGGGTTCAGGTCAAGCGTGACGGCAGCGGCGTCGAAACGGACGGCGTAAAAATGAGCATCAATCCGTTCGATGAAATCGCGCTTGAAGAAGCACTGCGGATCAGGGAACGGGGTGAGGCATCCGAGGTAATCGTAGTGTCGATCGGCTCTGCCGAATCGCAGCAACAGCTTCGTACCGGCCTGGCGATGGGCGCGGATCGGGCAATCCTGGTGGAGACCGACACATCGACGGATCCGCTGACCGCGGCGCGCATATTCAAGACGATCATCGATCGCGAAAATGCGGAGCTCGTCATACTGGGAAAACAGGCGATCGATGATGACAACAGCCAGACGGGCCAGATGCTGGCGGCTATCTGGGGGCGGCCGCAGGCGACCTTTGCATCCGAAGTGAGCTTTGACGGCAATACTGCGCGCGTGACGCGAGAGGTGGACATCGGCCTCGAGACCATCGAGATTGACCTGCCCGCGGTCATTACCGTGGACTTGCGGTTGAATGAACCTCGCTACGTCAAGCTGCCGGACATCATGAAGGCGAAGAAAAAACCGCTGGATCAGCTGTCGTTCGCCGAACTTGGCGTAGAACCCGCGCCGGGAATCAAGGAATTGGCGTTCGAGCCTCCCGAAGCACGGCAGCGGGGCATCATGGTGGAAGACGTGGCCGGACTCGTGGCGGCCCTCAAAGACAAAGGACTCGTGTGATGTCGAAAGTACTGGTAATTGCCGAGCACAATGGCACGGCACTGAATCAAAGTACGGCCAAATGCGTTGCCTGTGCAAAACAGATTGAAGGCGCGGAAGTCGATGTTGCCGTGTTCGCGGCCTCGGCGTCTTCCATTGCTGCCGAGGCGGCAGAGATTAGCGGTGTGGATCGCGTTCTTGTGCTAGAACGCGAAGAGAATGATCCGGCCATCGCCGCGGTCCTTGCGCCGCAGATAGCCGCGCTGGCGTCCGGCTACAGCCACGTATTCGGACCGTCGACGGCTTTCGGGAAAGACGTTATGCCGCGAGTCGCTGCGCTGCTCGGGGTCAACCAGATCAGCGATATCATGCGAGTTGAGGGGACGTATCGCTTCCGGCGCCCGATATACGCAGGCAACGCAATCCTGACGGTCGAGGCACCGGCAGAGGCCACGGTGGTCGCGACGGTTCGGACGGCCTCTTACCAGGCAGCCGACGGCGGCAACACCGCGGCGATCGAAAACGTGAGTGCTGACGCCGAGCTTCCGACGCACACCCGGTTCGTAGGCGTGCAAACGGGCCAGTCTGATCGTCCTGACCTGCAGACCGCGGCCAAAGTCGTCTCTGGTGGTCGGGCGTTAGGCAGTGCAGATAATTTCGGGCTGATCTACAAGCTGGCTGATAAGCTGGGCGCAGCAATCGGCTCATCCCGCGCCGCCGTCGACGCCGGCTATGTGCCGCCCGAAACCCAGGTTGGCCAAACGGGTCAGATCATCGCGCCCGACCTGTATATCGCGATCGGGATTTCCGGGGCAATTCAGCACATAACGGGGATCAAGGACGCGGGCACAATCGTCGCCATCAACAAGGACGAGGAAGCCCCGATATTCGAGGTATCGGACATCGGACTTGTTGGAGACCTCTTCAACATCGTGCCGGAACTGACGGATGCCCTGAACTAGGCTGGTTGTGTCCTTCTCGCTTTAAAGAGCCGCGAGGATAGCCTCGGCTTTGCTGACTTCGAATTTCCCCGGTTCTTCGATGGCCACGTGAGTGGCAACGCCATCGTCGACGACTATTGCGAAGCGCTGACCGCGCATACCCATTCCAAAGCCGGTGGCATCCATCTCAAGCCCCAATGCCCTGGCGTACTCGCCGTTACCGTCGGCAAGCATCTTGACCTTGTCCCCGACACCTCGATCCTTGCCCCAGGCATCCATGACGAAGACATCATTGACCGCCATACAGGCAATAGTGTCGACGCCCTTGTCCTGCAATTGAGCCGCTTGATCGACAAATCCCGGCAGATGATTCATTGAACACGTAGGTGTGAATGCGCCCGGTACGGAAACAAGCACTACTTTTTTACCCGCGAACAAGTCGTCGGTAGATATCGCGCCGGGGCCTTTGTCGGTCATGACGCCGAATACGCCGGACGGCATCTTTTGGCCAACTGAG
>JAOTWB010000041.1 GCA_029863125.1 Gammaproteobacteria bacterium | reverse complement strand
TACATTTCGACGCGACGTGTCACCCGCAATCGTCACTACCAGAGCCCGCAGTCGGAATCCACCGGGAATCGCGTCACGCGAATTGATCGCCGGGAGCAGAGGTTGCGGAACAGCACACAGCGCCGCGAGATCGTGCGTGAGCCGATATCCTTTCGCGAGCGGCCGCGGTCCGCTGCGATAAACCGAGCGGAACGTAACGACCGCACCGCCCGACATGAGCGGAACTCCCAAGTCGAAAGAAGTACCCGACAAGATCGGAATGCCCGAATCGATCGAAGCGCCCTGGAAGATCGGACTGCTCGAGTCAATCGGAATGCCCGAGTCGATCGGAGCGCCCGAGTCGATCGGAGCGCCCGCGAAGACCGGACTGCCGCCATCGCCGGAAATCGGCCGATAGCGCGCGTGACCCCGCGAACCCAAACCGCGGCGAGGACGCGATCCGACACGACGCGACAGCCGCGACGATCCGAACCCTCGACACAGGTACGTCGCTACGAGCCGGCGGTTCGAGCGGAACGCCGCGTTGAAACGCAGCATCCGGCGCAGCGAGCCGAACCGCAGCGCCAGGTCAGGCAAGCCGAGCCGCGGCGTCAGGAAAGAGCCCAGCGAGAAAGCGCTGCTCCAGAGACTCGACAATCCTCGGAGCGGAAATCCGAGCGGACATCGCAGCGACGATCGAGTTCGCGCGCATCGGAACGACGCCGGTAGAGAACTAGTTGCTCCCCGGAGGTTCTTTGTCGTCGGCCTTCGCAGGAGGCTTGTCGTCCGACGTCAGCACCCAGGCGATGTAAGCGATACAGCCGGCCGCAATTAACGCGAGCACGATTGCGACGATTGGAATGATGTTTCGCATCACTCCATGCTATCACCCTTCGACACATGCCCGTCTTTAACGGGCGCGGCCAATCGGCCCGATTTTCGCAGCGCCGCGCGCAGCACGAACTCTATTTGCGCATTCATGCTCCGCAAGTCGTCCCTGGCCCAACGTTGCATCGCCTCAAGCGTTTTCGCGTCGATTCGCAGCGCAAATGATTTCTTCGTCGCCATACTGTGTTCCCGGCGGATCGGCCTGAAGACCCGCCTTATCAGGTGTACAGCGAACCTGTATTCAGAACCGGTTGCGCGCTTTCGTCGCTGCACAACACGACCAGCAGGTTACTTACCATCGCCGCTTTGCGTTCTTCATCAAGCACCACGACATTATTGTCACGCAGCTCGTCGAGTGCCATATCAACCATGCCAACCGCGCCGCGCACGATAAGCTGGCGTGCGGCAATGATGGCCGCAGCCTGCTGGCGGCGAAGCATCGCATTGGCTATCTCGGGCGCGTAGGCGAGATGGCTGATTCGGGCCTCGATCACCGTAACGCCCGCTTTTTCAAGCCGATCCTGAATTTCTTCCCGCAGCGCATGCGCGATTTCGTTCGGATGACTGCGCAGCGCCGTGCCCTCTCCTTCATGCGGTTCGTACGGATAGGTCGTCGATAGATTGCGCAGCGCCGACTCGCTCTGGATCTGCACGAATTCCTCATAGTCGTCAACTTCAAACATCGCCTCGGCCGTGTCGAATACTTTCCACACGACGACGGCCGCGATCTCGATCGGGCTACCCTGGGAGTCGTTGACCTTCAGCTGGCCGCTCTCGAAATTCCGGATACGCGTTGAAACCGCGGTCTTTGCAAAAAACGGGTTTGCCCATTTGAGGCCCGGCTCATGCACAGTCCCAATGTACTTGCCGAAGAGCTGCAGGACCTTGGCTTCATTCGGGTGAACCATGAACAAGCCAACCCAGCAAACGAGGACAACGGCCGAAGCGAGGATGGCGACAACCACGCCACCGATGGACACCGCTCGTAAAGCCACAAAAATTGCGTAGGCCGTGGCGAACTGAGCGACCAGCAGCACTACGATCATCAGGTAACCCGAGGATACGGTTTTGGTTTTTTCGCGAATCACGTCGATCTCCTAATTTCTGTTCATCTATTTTGATATCATTTTGATATCATTTTATCGAGAAATCAAGGAGGGCCGTGCCATCCGGAACAAGCCGTTGAATTATTGAGAGTATTTTCTGGATGATCAGGAAATTATGTCAAGTCCAGCGGAATCCGGCATACAAAACAGCCGCCGTCCCGATCGGGTTTTCGGGATTCAGGGTACCGATCTTGACGGGGGAACGGGAGAGCGTAACGTGCCTCGTACTGAGCTGTTCTGCGTCGAGCAACGAGATGACGATCTTCTCCATTTCGTCTATTTCCGACTTCAGCGACTCGCGATCCGCTTCCTTTTCGAGAAATTCGAGCATCAGGCGCATGCGCGACAGCGCTGAATTTTTATGAATCGGTGACTATCCTGTACAGCGAACTCGAGGCCCTGAATCTCATCGACCCAGGCATCCGCATCATCGCTGAATTTCGGGCTGGGCCCGAAACCGAGCGTCTGCCGATCCGGGAAATTCTCGTCCGAGGCCCAGTCAATTCCCGGACCCAGGATGCGGATGTCGACAGGTGGCCGCTGATCAGTCCCCGAATCTCGCCGCTGTTATACACCCAGCGCAGCGCCGTGAAGGTGCCGCAGACAAAAGTCAGCGCCAGCACAAGGAAAACGGCCGGCAGCCTGAACGACGACGAACGGGATAGTCGTCTAAGCATCCGGGCGCGGAACGCCAACGAATGAGTACCCGCGTCCCCAGATCGTCTGAATGAATCGAGGCGGCTTCACGCAGTCACCCAGCTTGCCTCGAAGGCGGCTGATCATGATGTCAACCGATCGCGTCAGGATCGCGGCATCGATGCCGCACAGCTCGCTCAGGATGTCATCCCTGGACAGCTTCTTGCCGTGTCGCCGCGCAAGCATCAGCAGGAGCTCGAACTCCGTGGACGTAGGGTCAACGCTCTTGACGTCGACTTTGACAGCCCGAGCTTCAACGTCTATGGAACGGCCGTCGAGAACAAGCTTGCCGGCACTCGAGACGCCAGCGCTTGAAATAGGCCTGCGGCAAGTCCGAGTGCTTCTTATCGTCGTCGATCAACCGTACTTTGCTTATAGGTCCAATGATAGCCCGACGTCGCAGGCATTTGTCGGCTGGCAGTCGTAGTGAAACATATCGAAACAAAACGCTCCTCGCCGTCCGAAAAGGAACTCGGGTGCTGCCTTACGGGTCAAATCTCGCCATAATGCGCCCATGACTACATTCGTATCCCAACTCAGACAACGCAACATGCTGCGAGTGGCGGCCGCATACGCGCTGGTTTCATGGATTCTCATCGAGGCCGGATCCGTCCTTCTCCCGACCTTTGGCGTGCCGGAAGGGATATTCAAGTATTACGTCATAGTTGTAGTCGTGGGCTTCGTAATAGCGCTGATCATGTCCTGGGCATTCGAAATCACGCCGGACGGCGTCAGACTCGAAAGTGAGGTGGATCGCGCATCCTACAAGCCGAAACCGCGCGATCGAATGAACCGTGTCATTATCGCACTGTTGGTGGTCGCGCTGGGCATTTCCATAACTTTTAACGTGACGGGAATCCGAAGCGACCGCGACCCGCTTGCTGAATCATCGATCCGCGACTCCATTGCGGTTTTGCCGTTTTCAAGTCGAAGTACCGACGCCGAAAACCAGTATTTTGCCGATGGAATTCACGATGACATCCTGACCCGTCTCGCCGATGTCGAGTCACTGCGCGTCATTTCGCGTACATCGGTCAACAAGTATCGCAATACCACGAAAAACGTGCGGCAAATCGGCAAAGAGCTTGGTGTTGCGGCTATCGTCGAGGGCGCGGTGCAGCGCTCAGGCGATCAGGTGCGGATTACCGTTCAGCTTATCGATGCCGTCACTGACGAACACATCTGGGCAGAGACTTTCGACAAAGCCCTAACAATCGAAAACGTCTTCGAAATTCAAAGCGAAATCAGCGCGAGCATCGCGTCGTCACTTCGTGCGGCGCTCACTCCGGCGGATGAACTTCGGCTGGCCGCCATTCCAACCGACAGCATCGAGGCATATGCGGAGTACGTGAAGGGCCGCGGCAATCTTTCGGCGCGTACGTTTACGTCGCTGCAGGATGCGCGCGCGCAGTTCGAGCATGCGATCGAGCTGGATCCTGACTATGCGCAGGCGCATGCGGCTCTGGCGCAATCCGTCCTGGTCATGTTTTCTAATCATAAATCGATCCCCCAGCCCGAAGCATTTGCCGTCGCGGCGGCTGCTATCGAGAAGGCACTCAGTATCGATCCACAGCTGGCGGAGGCCTATGCTGCGCGCGGGCTACTGCAATTGATGCAGTGGGAATCTTCGCGCACCGGCGCCGGCAACGTCGATGCGGCCGCTTCCTTCCGGACCGCGCTGGCACTGAGCCCAAGCCAGGCCGATGCCTACGTCTGGTTTGCCTCCCTGCGACAATCGGAAGGCGATATCGATGCAGCCGTCGAACTGTTGACCAGGGCGTTGACGATCGATCCGCTGAGCCGAATTCCATACCTGAACCTGCCAAGCTTCTACGCGTCGCGCGGACAAAATGCCGAAACAACGACAATGCTCTTGAAAGCGGCGGCCATATTCCCCGACTGGTCGCTGCCGTACGGCTACCTGAGCAATCACCTGCAAAAGCTCGGACGCCTCGACGAAGCCGTTGCATGGGGATTGCGGGAAATGGCGCTCACCGAAGACCCGATGGCGGGTGGCGCCCTTATCGGTATTTACCAGGAGTTCGGTGACGACGCCGCGATAACCGATTTTGTACAGAGTTTCCCGGCTGATCACCCTTTTTACCCCATTGGCAAGAGCTATTGGCATTACGTCACGCGGGATTACAAGGGCGCACTGACCGAAATAGAGAGCCTCGATGACCCAAGCTCGTATCCCGTCGACTTTGTTTCAGGGCTAATGGTCGGCGCTGCGATCATGACCGGCGAATTCGATCGAGCCTACGACTACATCATAAATGGTCATCCGTCCCTGGCTGGCGACACTGACATAACGATCGATCACAAGAATGTTTACGCGGCCGTATTGCTTGCCTTCATCGAGCAAAAACGTAACCGGCCGAAGCAGGCAAGAGAGCTGCTGGACAAGGCGCAACCCGTCGTAGCCGAACTGCCGCGTTTGGGTATGGCCGGGCATGGCATCAAGGACGTGCATGTGCTCACGATGCAAGGAAGGTACAGCGCGGCAATCGATGCGCTGATCGATGCGGTCAACGAAGGATTCGTAAGCTCGCAGGCATTCGACGTGTGGTCGTTCGACCAGGATCCTATCATTGAGCCTCTGCGCAATGACCCTCGATTCTCTGCCATCGAGACGCAGATCAACATCAAGATTGAGGCAATGCGTCAGAACGTCGAAGAGGCCAGGGGCTCAGGCGACTGGAGCACATTGCTCGACAGGACAATTTCGGAGTCCGCCTGACGCCCGGTTCAAGCCGCCGATAGCCTCTCCAGCGCTGCCTCGACTTTCACCCGCACCCGTGCGGCGATCGGCGCTTCGAGAAAACGCTGCAAGCTATCGACATCGTGGCGGGTTTCATACGCAAATCGAAACAGATCGAGTACGGTTACCGAGCCGGCATGGCCTTCGACCATAGTCACGGAGTCGCCGCTGGAAACTGCACCGGGATTCAATACGCGGAAATAGATACCGGGCCGCTCTGCTTTTCTGAACGTCACGCCGAAGCCCGGGTCGTTCATTCGTGCTGCCAGCGTTTCGCACGGTATCCGCGCCGACGTGGCTTCCAGGACCAGGTCGCCGATCAGGAGACGGTCGCCTATGTACAGATCGCTGGGCAAACCTCTGATCGTCAGGTTCTCACCGAACAGGCCGGCGGGATAATCACGCCACGTCTCACCGGCCCACCATTCGTAGTCGTCAGCGCTGTAGGCATACACGGCCTGATCGACGCCGCCATGATGTTTCTTGTCAAGTACGTGGTCCCCGCGCAACCCCAGTTCCGTGACGGCGACAGTTCCCGACACCGGTCGTTTGCAGATGCCAGTCGTCATGGCCCGATTGCCGTGAACAATGGTTTCGGCGCTACCAACATTCACGCTCATGATTTGCATCGTTTCGCGCAATAGTCTGCTAGACCTTTATTCGCCCCAGGACGATCCCCAGGAGCGTGAACGCAATTAGCGCGACCGAGACGACGCCCAGAAACATGCAGATGATGAATATAGTCTGTTCCATGCTTACTCCCTCCGACTTCCCGCGAGTTACCAGGCCCAATGTGTACGCGGTTTGCGCCATTATTGCCACCGGCAATTCCATCACGAATCGGACCGCCGATAAAACACGCAAAACACGTTACAATTCCAATTTATTTACTTTACAATGTAACGCATGGCCAAGACCAAGATATCGACATTGAACCTGCGCATCGAGCCCGGCCTCAAGGAAGCCGTTCGCGAAGCCGCCGCGCGGGAGCACCGGAGTGTCGCGAACATGGTCGAAATGCTGATCCGTCGGCACTGCGAGCAGTCCGGCATCTCTATTCCAGAACAAAACGAGCTATTTCCGGGGAATTCGCATGAATGAACGCATGTTGAGGGCGATGGTCGCCGCTGGCGCTATCAAGAACATCAACATCATCGCCAGTGGGGCTCGTTTTCACATCGAGGCCAGGACACCCAACGGTCCGATCACCGCCGAAACGACCAAGGGAAAGGTCAGGACCTGGGCGACACTGGACGCGGCCGCCAGATGGGTCCGCGGGCTTGGCGTCGGCGGCGCCCACATTAACCTGACGCACTGGCAGCCTGGCCAGCGCGAGCTGTCAATCTAGATGCCGGCTACTCGCTGCCGCCTGACGGCCAGTCGCCGCCCAGCGGGAAGGGTCTCTCCTCCGTATTGAACGTCAGGTAGCGAACAATCTGGTAGATGTAAGAAGCTAGGCTCTGCCCCACCTGCTGAATCTGCCGGTTTGTCTCGCCCGTGAACAGGACCCAGAGAAATCCGAGCACGACAACGAATGTGCCGACGAACCCGGCAATGCTAACCAGGAAGCAGCAGATCACCATGAACAGGAATCGCGTCCAGGTCGCCCGCGACTTGATATTCTCCTCGATCGGTACTCCGGCGGGATTGCCGTCGACAAATTCGCCGTCTGCCGGTGGATTATCGTTGCTCATAAATATACTCCCGTAGACCGTACTGCCCGCTTGACTGCGCCGGGCATATCCCTATTGTTACAATCTTGGACCCGTCAAACCAGCGAAATCGCCGCGTGGTCTGCGTAATAGTTTGCCAGGCACCCTCGGTTGCAGACGCAGGACGCCAGCTCGGGTCGGGGCTTATCAAGGATCTATGCAGAAGAACATGGGTGAGAACCTTCTGCGTAAACGGCGGGCAGCCGACAACTAGGCTGGCGCAACGTCGAGCAGAACGTAACGCAGTAGAACCTCGTAACTGGTCCTGTCGAGCTTCATTCCTTCCGGAAGCTCCAGTGTGTGAATGTGGGTATCTTCGGGATCGCGCAATTCGAGGTAGTGTCTCTCCTCTTCGCGATACACCTGGTACTTCACGTCCTTGTGCTGGTCGAATTTCAACAATACAACGCTGTCGGTCCAATCCTGGATCGTCGATTTCGCCATACCGATCTCCCTCTCGTCATTCTCCGCCTGCCGCACCAGAACCGGTGCTGACAATCATGGAGGTGCAATCCGTATGCCAACTATCGCAGCCAGACGTAGTTATTTTTTATTTGTTATTTATCAGTAAATTACAACTATAATTTGATATATTACCTGGAAAGAAAGGGCTCCGCTTTGTCAGTTCGTGACGCAGTTTTCAGGCATTTTGCGACAGGCGTTTGACATATTACATCGGCCACACTGCGGTGATGACGGGCACCGACACAATGACGATCAGGATCTCGAGCGGCAGGCCCATCCGCCAATAGTCACCAAAGTGATAGCCACCGGGTCCCATGATCAGCGTGTTGTTCTTGTGGCCGATTGGAGTCAGGAACGCACATGACGCTGCGACAGCGACCCCCATCAGGAATGGATCCGGGCTGACGCCCAGTCTTGCCGCGATCTCTATCGCAATCGGAGCCGCGATCACGGCCGTCGCCGTATTGTTCATGACATCCGACAAGGTCATCGTCACGACAATAAGCAATGCCAGAACGACGACGGGTGAAAAGCCCGCTGACAGGTCCACGATACCGCCGGCGATCAGGGCCGTCCCTCCTGTCGTCTGCAGGGCTCCGCCAATAGGAATCATCGACCCGAGCAGCACGATCACGGGCCATTCGACGGACGTATACACATCCCGGATCGGGACAATGTTCAGGAACACGTAGAGCGCCGTTACGCAACCCAGCGCTATGGGCAGGTACAGAATCCCGACGCTTGCGGCGAGAATCGCGGCCCCGAAAATGCCAACCGCGAGCCAGGCTTTTTCGCGCTGGATGACGCGCTGGCCTCGATCAGCGAGCGGCAGCAGGCCGAGACGCGAGGTGACGTCCGCAAGGCGCTCGTCCGCACCCAGCAACAGCAGTACATCGCCCGGCCGCAGTTCCAGTTTACGCACGTTTTCCCGGAATCGTCTTCCCTGTCTCGAGACTCCGACAAGGGCAACCCGATAGCGGTACAGCAAGCGCACGTCCATCGCCGATTTTCCGGCAAGCCTCGATGATTCCTGCACGACGGCCTCGTTGAGAATCAGGTCCTTGTCGCCGAGCTGGCCGTTGCCTTTACCAACGTATTCGAGCTTCAGGGCGCCGAGCGCTTCCTCGATGCTGTCCGGGCTTGCATCGAGAACGAGGATGTCGCCGGCTTTGATTTCCGCGATCCGCGCAAGCCCCGGCAAGCGCCGACCGCGACGAGTCAGGCCGATGATGTCGACCTCGACTTTTGCCGCCTCGTCTTCCAGGTCCCGCACGAGCTTGCCGATGGCCGGAGATCCTTCGGGCACCCGTACCTCGGCTATGTAATTGGCCAGGTCAAAAAGCTCCTTGCCCGCATCGGCGGCGTGTCGCCCGGACGGCAACAAGCGCCAGCCGATCAGCGCAACGTAAGCGACTCCAACGACCGCGCAGGCGATGCCCACCGGCGCGAAATCGAACATGCGATAAGGCTCGCCCAGGGCGTCGCCGCGGAACTCCGCGATGATGATATTAGGCGGCGTGCCGATCAGCGTGATCATGCCGCCAAGAATCGATGCAAACGACAGCGGCATCAGCGAGAGCGACGGACTTCGACCCGATTTTTTTGCCGCGTGCATGTCGACGGGCATGAGCAGTGCCAGTGCCGCAACATTGTTCATCAGTGCAGACAGGCCGGCCGTCAGCCCCGCCATGATCGTTATGTGTGTAGACAGCTTCCGCGAGGCATCGACAAGGTGCCGCACGATGATCTCGATCGCGCCTGAATTAGACAGCCCGCGGCTGACTATGAGCACCAGCGCGATGATGATGGTGGCGGGATGACCAAAGCCGGAAAACGCTTTTTCGACAGGCACGAGCCCCGTCATCAAGGCCACCAGCAAGGCGACGAAGGCAACGAGATCGTAGCGCCAGCGGCCCCAGATGAGGAACGCAAAGACGAACAACAGCAACGAGAAAAGCGTCAATTGATCGAGCGTCAAGATGGTCCTCACGGCAGGCGATTCGGGCAGTGTGGCAAAACACTTTACCCGTAATTGGACGACAGCAACAATGCAGCAACAACGTATTGACGGGCCTCAAACCGCGCTAGGATATGGCCATGACTCTGCTTATCCTGATTCTGCTCGTGCTCGTGCTCGTGTTCGGACCCGGATTGTGGGTGCGGAGGGTCCTCACTCGCTACAGCAGTCCGTCCGACCGCTATTCAGGCTCGGGTGCTCAACTGGCGCGTTACCTGCTGGACGCACACGGGCTTAAGTCCGTAAAGGTCGAAAGGACCGAAACCGGGGACCACTACGATCCGGAGTCCAAAGCAGTCAGACTGACCGCCGATAAATTCGATGGCCGTTCGCTGACCGCGATTACGGTCGCCGCACACGAGGTCGGTCATGCGCTGCAGGACCACCAGGAATACGCCCCGCTACGCTTCCGGACGCGTCTCGTCAAGGCAACGCGTGGCATCGAGCGCATTGGTGCCGGCGTGCTCATGATCTCGCCTTTTCTCGGCATCGTGACCCGGGTGCCGGCCGTCGGACTGCTGACGTTCGCCGCCGGGCTTCTAACTCTCGGTACTTCGGCGCTCGTCCATTTCGTGACCCTCCCCACGGAATTCGACGCGAGTTTCAGCCGGGCGATGCCGATGCTCGACCAGCACCGGGTGCTCAAGGATGTGGATCGACCGCACGCACGCCGGCTGCTGACGGCTGCGGCACTGACCTACGTATCGGCTTCCCTGATGAGCTTGCTGAACATCGCGCGCTGGCTTGCAATCCTGCGACGTTGACCCGATAAGTGATTGACTGGCAAGGCTAAAGCGACTTGGCCAGGCCGCGGGCCCTGCTTTCTTTGAATTTCACTGGTTTAGGGGCTGCGGCACTGCTATTATCCGCGCCCGAACGCCCGTCCCAGCTGCTTGTCAGCACCCGAGCAGCTGCACGAAAGCACCCCAGGGACCGGCATGGAATACGTGCACCCACCGCGTTTTATGATCGGGTTCTCGCTTCGCAGGACTGTGAGGGCACCTGCAGGTATGGCGACGAACGAGGTTGGTGACAGAAATAGATTACACAGAGCTGAAGCAAACAGATGAAAGACCTTAGCACCTACCGGAATATCGGTATTTTTGCCCACGTGGACGCGGGCAAGACGACAACCACGGAGCGTATTCTGAAGCTCACGGGCAAGATTCACCGCACCGGTGAGGTTCATGACGGTGAGGCGACCACGGACTTCATGGAGCAGGAGCAGGAGCGCGGCATTACGATTCAATCCGCGGCGACGAGCTGCGAGTGGAACAAGCACCGACTGAATATCATCGACACGCCCGGACACGTGGACTTCACGATCGAAGTGTATCGATCGCTGAAAGTGCTCGACGGCGGCGTCGGCGTGTTCTGTGGCTCAGGTGGCGTGGAGCCGCAGTCGGAGACGAACTGGCGCTATGCCAATGATTCGGAAGTCGCCCGCATCATCTTCGTCAACAAACTCGACCGCATTGGTGCCGATTATTACCGGGTCGTCAAACAGATCAAAGACGTGCTGGCTGCAAACCCGCTGGTTATGGTCCTGCCGATCGGTATCGAAGACAACTTTAAAGGTGTCGTCGATCTCCTGACGCGCAAAGCGTGGATCTGGAGCGATTCGAACGACCCGGAGTCGTATGAGATCGTCGACGTTCCCGAAGACATGCAGGACCTGGTCGAGGAATGGCGCGAAAAACTGGTCGAAACCGCGGTCGAGCAGGACGATGATCTGCTCGAACAGTATCTCGAGGGCAATGAGCCGTCGATCGAGGACCTCAATCGCTGCGTTCGCAAAGGCACGATCAACCTCGAGTTCTTCCCGACCTACTGTGGTTCCGCTTTTAAAAACAAAGGTATACAGAATGTTCTTAATGCTGTAGTTGAATATCTGCCGAACCCGACCGAAGTCAAACCCCAGCCGGAGATCGACCTCGAGGGCCACGAGACGGGCGGGTTTGCCGTCGTCGATCCATCGAAGCCGCTGCGCGCGCTGGCGTTCAAGATCATGGACGATCGTTACGGCGCCCTGACCTTCACGCGCATCTACTCGGGCACACTCAGGAAGGGCGACAACGTGCTCAATACATTTACCGGCAAGACGGAGCGCATCGGCCGCATCGTCGAGATGCACGCCGCCTCCCGGGAAGAACTCGACGAGGCGCAGGCAGGCGACATCGTCGCCCTGCTCGGCATGAAAAACACGCGCACAGGACATACGCTCGCGTCCGTGGATAATCCCGCGACGCTGGAGCCGATGGTATTTCCGGAACCCGTCATCTCGGTGGCCATTTCGCCAAAAGACAAGGCGGGCAACGAAAAGATGGGCGTCGCACTGAACAAGATGGTCCAGGAAGATCCGTCGTTCCAGGTCGCGACCGACGAAGACTCTGGCGAAACCCTGATCAAGGGCATGGGCGAACTGCACCTCGACATCAAAGTCGACATTTTGCGGCGTACCCACAAAGTCGACGTCGAAATGGGCAAGCCGCAGGTTGCCTACCGCGAGACGATCACACAACTGGTCCAAGACACGTATACGCACAAGAAACAGTCGGGCGGCTCGGGCCAGTACGGCAGGATCAACTACCAGATCGAGCCAGCCGAGAAGAACGCGGGATACCTGTTCGAGTCCAAAGTGACGGGCGGCAACGTTCCACGCGAATACTGGAGCGCCATCGAGAAAGCGTTTGCAAGCTGCATGGGTGAAGGCACCTTGGCGGGCTACCCGCTGCTCGACGTGAAGTTCACGCTGCTGGACGGCGCCTATCATGCCGTCGATTCGTCGGCGCTGGCGTTCGAGATTGCGACCAGGGCCGCTTATCGCCAGTCGGTGCCGAAAGCCGGGCCGCAAATACTCGAGCCGATCATGAAAGTAGACGTATTTTCGCCGGACGATAACGTCGGCGATGTCATCGGCGATCTGAACCGGCGCCGCGGCATGATCAAGTCACAGGACGCCGGCGCTACCGGCGTTCGCGTCAAAGCCGAAGCGCCGCTGGCCGACATGTTCGGATACATCGGCCACCTGCGAACGCTGACATCGGGTCGTGGCCAGTTTTCCATGGAGTTTTCGCACTACGCGCCGTGCCCGCAAAATGTCGCCGACGTAGTCATCAGGGAAGCGCAGGAACGTAAAGCCAGCAAATAGCGGTGCTGCGACCGGTATCAAGCCCCCGCCGGCTGAGGCTGCGGGGGCTTTCTCGTTGCCCTGACCGCATCGATACTGAAAAACGCAACGGCTACCCAGATACAGCCAAAACAAATCAGGTGGGCCGTCGTCAGGTGTTCGCCGTAATAGATGCCCACACAAAACTGCAGAGTTGGTGCCAGGAATTGCATAAAGCCGATCGTCGTCAGCGGCAGGCGTCGCGCGGCTAGCGCAAAGAACAGCAGCGGTACTGCGGTCACCGGCCCTGCCATGATCAGCCAGGTTGTCAACCCGACATCTCCACTCGCGAATGCTGCCTGTCCGCTCGCTTTGAACCACATGAACCAGGCGAAGGCAAAGGGCAGCAGCAGCAATGTCTCGATGAACAATCCCGGCATGCCGCCTATGACAACCTTCTTTCGAATGACCGCATAGACCGTAAAGCTGATCGCAAGAAACAGCGCCACCCACGGAACCTCTCCAGCGCTTACCGTCAGCACAAGCACGCCGATTGCCGCGAGCACCACGGCCAGTTTTTGCAGCCATCGCAGCCTTTCGCCGAACAGCAAGATGCCACTCAGCGTATTGGTCAAAGGATTGATGTAATAGCCGAGGCTGGTTTCGAAGATCCGTTCGTCCTGAATCGCCCAGATGTACACCAGCCAGTTGAGTGCGATAAACAACGACGACAGGGACAGCCAGCCAAGCATCTGGCGGTGAGTCAAAGCCCGGCGAACCTCGGACCACTGCCGTCGCGCAAACAGGATCAACGCACCGAAAGGAACGGCCCACATGATTCGGTGTGAAAGAACCTCGACGGGATCGACGGATCCGACAACCTTGAAATAGGCCGGCAAGAAGCCCCAGATCACATACGCGATCAAACCGGCGATGACACCGTCCCGGATATCGGAGGTCTGTTTCGGCAATTGAGTCGGACCGATCGAATCTGAGCGCGTATTCTGACCGTTTTTGATCGGAAAAACAGTCATTTATTCATTTTGCCGAGACTCGGGAAAAATCTCGGCAGAACGGCTTCGGAGGTCCATTTTTGTGACATAACTCTATGAAATTCAGCCGATTTGATTCCAGACTGGCTTTCTCGAATAAGCACATCGACGTTTTGGCCAAGCAGCAAGGTAAACGGATCGCCATGTACGAACAACATTTTGGGTTCATCAAGCGCCCCTTCCCCGCACAGGCGACAGGTAGCGACGTATTCGTCGGGCCTCAGACCGCTAAAACCATGAGCGGCTTCAGGAAGGCGCTGGCCGCGCAGGATGCCGTCGTCACGGTTTGCGGACCGGTCGGTACCGGCAAAACGACGCTGGTACATCGCGCGCTGCAGGGAATGGGCACAAAGTACAAGACCATTCGCGTCGGCCGCATGGAAATGAAAAGCAGCGATGTACTCGAGTCGCTGCTTATTGTGCTCGGTGTTAAGGACCGACCGGCGGGTACTATCCAGCGATTCGCGGCGCTTCGCAGAAGACTCAGGGAGCTCCAGGACGCGGAGGTCAGGGTCTTCATTGTGATCGAGGATGCCCTGCGAACCGGCACCGAAACACTCGCTGAACTGGAAGCGCTTACAGCCGCAGACGCCGGTGATTCAGACGGTGCCAATATTGTCGTAATGGGTGACGAACGACTTCCTGAATTCATGCAGAATCCTGAAGTCGCGCAATTGCAGCAACGGGTTCGGCAGCGTCATACGATTTCGCCGCTGTCTGCCGCCGAACTTCGCGCTTACCTGATACATGGTTTCCGAGTGGCTGGTGCAAATTTCGAGCACATCTCCGGCGCCCGATCAGCCGAATTGCTGCACCAATTGAGCAACGGGATACCGAGAATCGTAAACAACCTCGTCGACGCAGCCCTGGTGACGGCGGCCGACCAGGGGTTGGACAACATTTCCGCAACACTCATCGCGAAGGTCGCAGCCGACGAGTTCGGGCTCAACGTGGAGAACTTCGATTTCTCCATCCCGGAGCCAGCTGTTTCGCCCGTCGAGGAAATTTCGCAGCCTGAGCCTGGCACGGCAGTGGACGCCGCGCCGGAACCGCAGCCAGAACCTGTCGCGGAGGCGACGCCCGAGCCGGCACCCGAACCTCAGCCGGAACCGGCGCCAGAACCCGTTTTGGAGGTCGCGCCTGAACCCGAGCCAGAACCCTTATTTGAGGCCGCGCCCGAACTGGCACCCGAGCCTCGACCGGAACCCGAATTGAAGGTCGCACCGGAACCGGCGCCGGAACCCGTATTAGAGGTCGCGCCTGAACCGGCGCCCGGGCCCGTCGCTGACGTTGTGCCCGAACCGCAGCCGGAACTTGCCGCCGAGGCCGCGCCCGAGCCTGCAAAGGTCGACGAGACGCAGCCTGCCAAAAAGCTGGCCGAAGTCGCCGAAGATGCCTATTTGGATCCGGACGACATTCCGCACCTGATTCAGGACACGCTGCCGGACCTGAAGACCCTTGCGCCCCAATTCGCAAAGCTCCCGGACGAAGAAACGAAAGAAGCTGTGGATCCCGTCGCCGAGCGAGCCTACGAATTCGAATCGGTTACTGAAATCGTTCCCGAACTGGAGCCCGAGCCGGAGCCAAAGCGAGATTTCGAACCGGCCGCCGAGCTCATTCCCGAGCTTCAACTGGAACCGGAGCCGGTCGCTGAAAACGCTGCACAAGCTGAAGTCAGGACGGACGCAGTCGTTGAGGAACGAACCGACGACGAGGTGCCCGAATGGGATCGTGATCCGACGCTCGCGGAGCTCAAACCCGATCTCGATGCGCTCGAACAAGCGATGGCCTTCGCCCACGGCGTAAGCATCGATAAAACCGTTGAACCCCCGGCGGAAACCGACGCTACCTCGGACGGTGTCGGCGAGAAAGAAGAATTGCCGGAAATCACGCTGGACAAGTCGATCGAGACGGGTATCGACAATCTGCTGATTGAAGATCCCGACGGTATCAAGGAACCGCGACGGACCACCAAGTCCGACGTTGAACTCGACCAGATCGCCCGGGAAATCGGCAGTGCGAAATCGCTCGACGACATCGATGACAAGATGGCCGAAACGCTCTTCGGCTCGGGGATAAGCATGATCGCCGCGCAGCTGCGCGCCAGTCCGCCCAAGGATGAGTCGGCGAACGACGCCATACAGCTCGAGCCCGACATTCCTCGGCTAGAGCCGGATATACCCGAGCTCGAGCCGGAGGTGCTGGCGCCATCGTTTCCGGCCGACGCCGAGATGGGTGAAGAAATCTCCCTGGAAACAAGGGACGCAGCAAATAAGTCCGGACTGGATTTGACCGCTACGCAGCGACTGAAGATGGTGCGCGGCCTGAACGCGAGCTCGCAATCGCGTCAACCGGGCACGAACGGTGGCGCCGACTCCCGGGCTGCCAATACACCCAAACCGATCGAGGACCAGATCAACACGTCAATAACGCAGACGCTCAAGGCGCTCGAGGTCCCTCGGGAATCTGCAGCTGAGCCGGAAACGGAGCGAAAGACCGGTTTCTTCAGCCGATTCCGCCGTTCGTAAGACCCTGCGCAGGCGCGGAACTGGACTAGTCGTCTATCGCTGCAAGTGCTTCGAGTCGCGCCGCCTCGAACTCGTCCCCCGGGTTCCAGGCAGGCATTTCGTCGACATTGGCGATTGCCAGCCCGTTCCAGTAGCCCAACAACGCATCCTCGACCATGCCGTCGAAATTCCAACTCGGATCGTATTCGTCTGACGGCTGGTGATAGTCGACCTCGGTGTGGCGGTCCTGCTGCGCCCGTCCCCAACCCGGCGGCCGGTCAACAAAGTCCGTGCCGGCTTTGAGGTACATTGCCGGTACGCCGATCTTCGCCAGGTTGAACTGGTCGGAGCGGTAGAAATAGCCTTTATCGGCAAATTGGTCCGGCTTCACGACACGCCCCTGCTCGGCAGCGATCGCCACGGCAATCTGATCGATTGACGATTTTCCGAGGCCGACAAACGTCACATCGTGAGTGTGGCCCCAGATGTTGGCGCTGTCGTAATTGATGTTGGCGGCGATCTTGCCCGGCGCAAACGTCGGGTGCGCGGCGTAGAACCTGGAGCCCAGCAGTCCCTGTTCCTCTGCGCCGACAAGTGCGATTAGAACGGAGCGCCTCGGCGCCGCGGGCAGTGCTCTGATTGCCCTCGCGATCGCCATGACGATCGCGACACCGCTCGCATTGTCCCGAGCGCCATTGTAAATCGCGTCACCACCCTCATTCGGCGTCGAGATGCCGAGATGATCGTGGTGCGCCGTGTAAATCACCGCCTCGTCGCTGAGCGCCGGGTCACTGCCCGGAATCACGCCGAGCACGTTGGCCGACTCGGCGTGCTGCAGTTCGACTTTCATGTCGAGTGACGTCCTGATGCCGAGTGGCACCGGTTTGAAATCCCGGTTAAAAGCAGCTTCGCGGAGTTCATCCAGATCAAAGCCCGCCAGGCCCACCAGACTGCGTGCTGCCTCCTCGGTGACCCACGCGTTAACCTCGCTGCGCGGCTCATCGCCGGCCGGCAGCTCGAACTGGACCCCGGTCCAGGACGTCTGCACGACCTGGAAGGGATAGCCGGCGGAAGGCGATGTATGGATGATGATCGCGCCTGCCGCACCCTGTCGGGCGGCGCTCAGGTACTTGTAGTCCCAGCGGCCGTACCAGAGCCGCGTCTCGCCACCGAACAGCGCGGGATCCCAATCCGGATCGTTGTTCATCATGAGCAAAACCTTGCCCTCCAGGTCTGCCCCCTTGTAGTCATCCCAGTCGAACTCCGGTGCCTGGATACCGTAGCCCACGAACACGATCTCGGCGTCATTGATCCTGGCTCTTTCGTCTTGTACACCGCTGGCGACGATAAACTCATCCCACTGTTTCAGCACGACCGACTCGTCGCGGCCCTCGAATGTCCAGGTCTTCGGCTGCGACGCGTTGATTCCTACCAGGTCGAACGGTTGCTCCCAACTACCGTCTTCGGCGCCCGGCTGCAGTCCAAGCGCAGCCATCTGGTCGGCCAGGTACTTGCGTGCGGCCACGTCGCCGCGAGTTCCCGGACCACGGCCTTCATATCGATCGTCCGAAATTTCGGCGACGATGCCGCGCATGTAGTCGCCCTGTATCTCCAGTGCGGCCTTCTCGGCCGCCGGATTTCCGCCTGCGACCTGCCTGGCGTTTGAGGGCCGATCATTCGCCGTCGTGCCGGGCGTCGCCGCCTCCCTGCTGCACGCAGTCAGGGCCGTCGCCAGGGCAATGGCGACCAGTATTGTCAGTTGCTTCACGTCACTCTCCCGGGCGGGTTACCCGTTGAACAGCTCTTCCAAAAAATTCTGCATGGCAATCCACGATCGACGATCCGCATCCGCGTCATAGACGGTGCCCATGGCCGTGTCATTGGCCGCCGGATTCGTGAATGCATGCAGCGTATTTCCATAAGCGTGCAGCTGCCAGTCGGCGCCCATTGCCGTCAGTTCCTTCGACAATGCGATAACGCTGTCGGGGGTGGCCATCGGATCATCCCACCCGTGCAGCACAAGCACTTTCGTTCTGATTGTATTTCCCTTCGTGTTTCCCGGCGCACCGAGCAAGCCATGAAAACTCACGACACCCGCAAGCTCCTCACCGGTTCTCGCGATGTCAAGCACGCAAAGGCCGCCAAAACAAAAACCAATCGCGGCTACTTTCGACTCGTCTGTCTCAACCTGACTGCGCATTGCAGCCAGCGACAGCAGCAGGCGCTGCTGCAGCATCGCACGATCGTCTAGAAAGGGCTGCATGAGGATGCTGTTCTCATCGGGATTGCTGCCGCGCACGCCCTTGCCGTACAAATCGAGCGCAAAAGCGGCGTACCCGAGGCCGGCCAGCGCCCTGGCCTTGCCGTCTTCATAGTCGCTGCGCCCTGACCAGGCATGCGACACGAGAACACCGGGACGCGGGCCGGACAAGCTGTCATCCCAG
>JAOTWB010000040.1 GCA_029863125.1 Gammaproteobacteria bacterium | reverse complement strand
TGGCAGCTGATTCGGAAATTGAATGCTCCGCTGTGGTTCGTTAAACCGGACGCCTGGAAGGATCCGCCCGTGATCGTCGCGGCTGTCGATCCAATGCACAGCCACGACAAACCGGCAAGCCTGGATCGCAGAATCATCGAGGTTGCGCAGGGAATTGCGGCACAATGCGACGGCAGCCTGCAGGTCCTGCATACCTACCAGCGACTGGATGCGATCGGTTCGCGGGCCATGAGGCGCTTCAAACCGGTCAAGCTGCCAATTGACGAAATCGACGAGAAAATTCGCAGCGAACACAAGAAAGCACTCGAGGCGTTCGCGAAGAAATGCGGGCTACCCAGCGACGCAGTACATCAGCTGCCCGGAAGAACCGAAGAACTTCTGCCGGCGTTCGCGCGAACGAAAGGCGCGAGCCTTGTCGTCATGGGCGCGCTGGCGCGCACCGGACTCAAGAAACGAATCATCGGCAGCACGGCTGCGAGGGTTCTCGATCACCTGCCGTGCGACGTACTCGTCGTTCACGCTTGAGCGTAGATCTGCTTCATTAGCGGCGCCATCTTGCGTGTCCCGACAATGCTGATGGTCGTCAACATGCCGGCCATCATGGCACCCGTTACCCCGCAGGTGAGAATGTCCTGACCGCTAAGCCATAGACCCGGTATTTTTGTTTGCGGGCGCAGCCATTTCTGCTGCATGCGCTCGGGCGTGTGCGCGAGACCGTAGAGCTCTCCATGCTGATATCCACCGAACCAGTCGGTCGACAACGGACTCGACACTTCATAGTAATCGACCTTGCCGCGGACCTGTGGCACCTTGTCGTACAGGTGCTGCATCAGCCGTTCACCGAGTTCGGCTTTGAAAGTGTCGTAGTCGTCGCCGCGCTTGCCCCAGGTTTTATCGCGCCATTTTGCAAACCACTCGTACGGCGCCGGGGCCACGATCTCGATCGTCGATGTACCGGGATGTCGGTTCAGGTAGTCCGGGTCTTTCGCTGACGGGAATGAGATATAAACGACCGGGAACGGCGCGTCCGGGCTCTCGAGGAACGCATTGACCGCAGAATCGTAGTCATTACTAGGGTAAATCCAGAAGTTGGTTTTGGGCAGGCCGAGTGCTTCGGCTGTCTCGGTCAATCCAATGTAGACACCGAGGTGGGCAAAGCTCGGCTCCACCTTTTCGAGCTTGTCTTTATAGCCACTCGCCTCGATGACATGTCGCGGCAGCAGGTGATTGAACGTATTGTCGATGCCTGCAGCCGAAATGACGCAATCGCAGTCGATGCGATGACCGTCTTTCATCGCGACGCCGCGGACCCGGCCGTCGTCAATGACGATCTGATCGACGCGCGCATAGGTGAAGACTTCGCCGCCGGCCCTCTGGATCCTGGGGATGATGCTGTCCGCTATCTTCCACGCGCCGCCAATCGGGTAATAACCGCCATAGAGATAATGGCGCGCGATCATCGCATGTACCATGAAAGTCGACGATTTGGGCGGCAGGCCCATGTCGCCCCACTGGCCGCACAAGACAGCGATGAGGTCCTTGTCGTCAGTCAGGTCGCTGAGGACGTCGTAGGTCTTGCGGAAGAAAACGTCCGGCGTTTTCCACTTGAGGAAGGGCCGGGCGAGAGTGTTCTGCCAGGGTTTCATTGCCCGGCCCATGCCGAACGCAGACAGTGCGCTGCCGCTGCCCGCAAGCAGTTTCATGTACTCGTCAATCGCTCGTTGCTCGTTGGGAAACTGCCGTACCAGGTTATCCCGGAAAGCCTGTTTGCCCGCTTTGGCGCTGAAGACCTTGTCACCGATATAGAAGCGATCGTATTCGGCATCCATAGATGCCCACCTGAGCTTTCCGTCGGACAGGAAGTCGAACATGCGCTTCGTCTGGGTCTGCGTACCGACATCGCCGATGTAGTGCACGCCGACATCCCACTCGTAGCCGTTGCGTTCGTAGGAGTGCGTGTACCCGCCGGCCGTGTAGTGCTGCTCGAGCACGCAGACTCTCCAGCCGAGTTCACTCAGGAGTGCCGCTGCCGTTAGCCCGCCCATCCCGGAGCCGATGACAATGGCATCGTACTCGGGCGCGAGTCTATTCGGCCGGTAGCGACGGCCGATACGAAGAGTGCTTGGTTTCATCGGTGCAACGAAGAGCTACGGCGCGCAGACCTTGCGCCTCTGCACTTCCGGATCGACGCCAATCGGGCGGCACGCCACAACGCGATTACTCGTAGCTGGCGTAGTAGTTGACGAGCGCTTCGATGCCATCCGAATCCACCTGGTTGAGCTTTTCGGCCATGGCTTCCAGCAGGTTCTCGCGCCTGCCATCCTCGTAGGATTTGAGCGCATAGCGCAAATACACGCCGCGTTGCCCGTGTAACGGTATGCCGAGCGCATCGGCAACGTCCGGATCGTCCGGCGGAAAATGACAGTCGCTGCAAAGCTCGCCATGTATCTTCTCGCCTTTGGTCGCCAGTTGGGGGTCGTAAGGTTCCATCGAGGAACGGCGCGTTTGTGCCGCGTAGTGTTCAGCCAGATTTGCAATGCGCTCGTCGCTCGTGTGCTTCACGGTCTCGCACATGAGTGGTTCATATCGACACTGCCGGGCGCCGTCCCGGTAAGCATAGATTGCTTCCTCGATATGCACGGCCGGCATGCCGGCGATGACGGGCGCGTCCAGATTTTCTGCGGCCAGGCCGTCCGATCCATGGCAGTCGGCGCATCCCGTGGTGTGGACCGGTGGAGTCTCGTCGGCGTAGCCCGGCAGCGTGCAGCACAGCCAAAGCAGGGCTGCCACGCAAGTGGCTGATTTCCTGATATCCTTGTGTCGCATATCCTCCTCTCCGGGCAGCCGTAAGCGTAATTACTTACGCATTCGTTGAATCCCACGCTCCAACATCGGGAGCTTCCTTAGTATATTAGTGCCAGGTGATATGCAATCTCGGAGTACACCTATGTGCCTCGCCGTGCCAATGAGAATAACGAACATCGACGGCTTTCAGTGTACCTGTGAGGCCAAGGGGATCGAGCGCGAGGTGAGTCTGTTCATGTTACAGCATGAAACGCTCGAGCCGGGCGACCACATCCTGGTTCACGTCGGCTACGCCATTCAGAAAGTCTCCGAGCAGGACGCCGCTGATTCATGGGCCCTGTTCGACGAAGTACTGGCGGCCGACATCTGAGTTCGCCGTCTCCTGACACGACGAGGACACGAACATGTGCGAGACCTGCGGCTGTAATGTAACTCCCGGCAACGAACACCTCGTGGCGGCCGGCGGACACTTGGCGAAGACGTCGGCCGGCAGTGAATCCGTCGAAGTGCTTAAAGGGCTGCTGCATGCCAACGATCACCAGGCGGCACACAACCGCGAACATTTCGAACGTCACAACGTCCTGGCCGTCAATCTCATGTCGTCTCCGGGAGCGGGTAAGACCGCGCTCCTCGAGGCGAGCATTGAAGCGCTCGGTGGCTCGCTCAAGACAGCGGTAGTCGAAGGAGATCTTGAAACGGAAAACGATGCCGAGCGCATCAGGAGAAAAGGCGTGCCCGCCGTGCAGATCAGTACCGGCAGCGCCTGTCACCTCGATGCGCACATGGTGCATTCGGCGCTGCATGAGCTCGATCTCGACGGTGTCGATGTCGTCTTTATCGAAAACGTTGGTAATCTCGTTTGCCCGGCAAGTTTTGATCTCGGGCAACACCTCAATGTGACCCTGCTATCTACGCCGGAAGGCCATGACAAACCGGCGAAGTACCCGGTGATGTTTCGTGCAGCCGACCTCGTGGTCATCACAAAGGCGGACCTGCTGCAGGTGCTCGGTGATTTCGACCCCGCTTACGCGACGTCCTGTCTGCGGCGGCTGGCGAGCCAAGCACCCGTGCTGGAGGTCTCGGCACGATCCGGGGCCGGCTTGTCCCAATGGCTGGACTGGATTCGGCGCGAGCACGCCGAGCTCGGGCGCGCTCGCAACCTGGTGAAAAAAGTCGGTGGAGATGCCGCATGAGTCGCAGCGCTGCGGAACGACTGAAATCACTGCAGGAACTCGGCATCGACAGGCCGGTGCGCATCATGAACGTCTGCGGCGGCCACGAACGGTCGATTTCTGTCGCGGGACTGCGGGCCGTTCTGCCCGACAACGTCGAGCTCGTTCCGGGACCGGGCTGCCCCGTCTGTATTTGTCCGGAAGAAGATGTGTACGAAGCGATTCAGCTCGCGCTGCACGAAGATATTACGCTGGTTGCGTTCGGCGACATGCTGCGCGTCCCGGTCAATGCACCCAAACGCGAACCGCGGTCATTGGAACAGGCGAAAGCCGCGGGTGCGGACATCCGGCCGATCGCGTCACCCATCGATGCCGTGCGAATAGCCAGAAAAGACCCGGCGCGACTGGTGGTCTTCTTTGCCGCCGGCTTCGAGACTACAACGGCGCCAGTCGCCGCGATGCTCGCTGAAGGCGTGCCCGACAATCTGCTCGTGTTGTTGTCCGGTCGGCTCACCTGGCCTGCCGTCGCCCTGTTGCTGGATTCGGGAACGCCCGGCTTTGACGCGTTGATCGCGCCCGGGCACGTCTCGACCGTGATGGGACCCGAGGAATGGGAGTTCGTCGTCGACAAGCACGACATTCCCGCTGCGGTCGCAGGATTCACGCCCGAGTCCCTGCTGGCGGCGATGTACTCCGTGTTGCGGCAGCTCGGCGAGAATCGACACTTCCTGGATAACTGCTACCCCGAGGTAGTTCGTCCCGGGGGCAATCTGGAAGCTCGCCGGCAGCTGCAGCAGGTGATGGACGTCGTAGACGCCAACTGGCGGGGCATCGGCATCATTCCGAAATCCGGATTCGCGCTGCGCGGAGAATACGCGTCGCATGATGCGCGCAAGCGCTTTCGTTCCTACGCCGATGAGTCGCGCAAGCGCGTCGGCGAGATGCCGCCGGGCTGTGACTGCGCGCAGGTCGTGCTGGGCAAGATCTATCCGAATCAATGCCGGCTTTATGGTGCCGCCTGTACGCCGCGAAAGCCGATAGGCCCGTGCATGGTGTCGGACGAAGGCGCCTGCAGAATCTGGTGGTCGGCGGGCTACCGCGACAACGAGTGGGAGGGCAGAAAAAAGGGGAGCGCCGTTGGCTGATGTGGCACATCGGGCCGACGACGACATTAGCGCCGCGCGAATTACGCTCGCGGGCCACGTACAGGGCGTCGGATTTCGCCCATTCGTCTACCGTCTCGCCAACGAGTACGGTCTGCAGGGGTCCGTGCAGAACCGGCTCGGCGAAGTCGAAGTGGTTGCGAGCGGTCGTGCGTCAGACCTGGTGCGATTTCAACGCGACGTGATTGCAAGAGCGCCGCCATTATCGCGACCCGCAGTCACGGCCGTCGAGACCATCGCTGTGCCGCCTGCCGATCGCTTTGAAATATTGGAGAGTTCCGCGCGCGCGGACGCAAAGATCTTCGTGCCGCCGGACTACTTCATGTGCGACGACTGCCGCGAGGAACTGCGTGACCCGGGCGATCGTCGATTTCTCTACCCGTTCATCAACTGCACGCAGTGCGGACCGCGCTACACGCTGATCCAAGCGTTGCCCTATGACCGCGCGAACACGAGCATGGCGAATTTTCCGCTGTGCGCCGACTGTGAACGTGAATACCGTGACCCGGCAGATCGCCGTTTTCATGCGGAGCCCGTTGCCTGTCCGAATTGCGGGCCGCAGCTGTCGTTCGAAGCAGGTGGTCAGGCCGATGTCGACGATACGAACGATGCTCTGGCTGCAGCGGTCGCCGCGATACGCCGCGGCTCGGTCGTCGCCGTTAAAGGAATCGGCGGATACCACCTGGTGTGCGATGCCTGCAATCGGGCCGCCGTCGAGAAACTGCGCCGGCAGAAGCAACGTCCGGACAAGCCGCTGGCGGTGATGTTTCCGGTGGAGGGAAGCGACGGGCTCGACGTCGTGCGTCGTCACGTAACGCTGCAGGAGGCCGAGGAGGCGCTCGCAGCGGGCCCGATCCGGCCGATCGTACTCGCAGCGCGCAACCCCGATTCGGCGCTGGCGAATAATATCGCGCCCGGGCTGGCCGAGATCGGCGTGTTCCTGCCCTACAGCCCGCTGCACCAGCTGCTGCTCGATCAGTTCGGCGGCCCTGTCGTCGCGACGTCCGGCAACATCAGCGGCGAGCCTGTGCTAACGGACAATGTCGAGGCGGCAACCCGGCTCAAGAACATTGCGGACGGTTTCCTGCAGCATGATCGGCCTATCGTTCGGCCTGCCGACGACCCCGTTTACCGGCGCATTGCGGGCCGGATGCGGCCGCTCAGGATAGGCCGCGGTTCCGCGCCCCGGGAACTCGACCTGCCCTGGCAACAGGAGCGTCCACTGCTCGCGGTTGGCGGCCACATGAAAGGGACGTTAGCCCTGAGCTGGGATCGTCGCGTCGTCGTTTCGCCGCATATCGGTGAGATGGACAGCCCGCGCAGCCTGGCCGTGTTCGAGCAGATCGCCGCCGATTTGCAGTCACTGTACGGCGTTCGCGCCGAGCGCATTGTCTGCGACGCGCACCCGGGCTACACCACGCATCGCTGGGCACAACGCCAGGGCAAGCTACCGGTTGAGCCTGTCTGGCACCACCAGGCGCACGCGAGTGCCGTCGCGGCTGAACTGGGTCATCCGGGACAGTGGCTCATGTTCGCCTGGGACGGCGTCGGTCTCGGCCAGGATGGAACGCTTTGGGGCGGTGAAGCGTTGCACGGCACGCCGGGTCATTGGCGGCGAGTGGCGAGCCTGCGGACGTTCCGACTTCCGGGCGGCGAAAGAGCCGGGCGGGAACCCTGGCGCAGCGCCGCGGCGCTGCATTGGGAATGTGACAGTGCGTGGCCAGGTTGCCCCGACCCCGATGGCCTGGCCGAGGCCGCCTGGCGCAATCACATCAACTGCCCTGAGACGAGCGCTGCCGGACGGCTGTTCGACGCTGCCGCTGCATTGATCTGCGATCTGCCCGCAACGAGTTTCGAAGCACAGGGGCCGATGATCCTCGAGGCTTTGTGTCGGGCTCCGGCGCCTGCTGTCGAACTGCCCATCAAAACAGAAAGCAGTGGATTGCCGCGCACCGACTGGCAGCCGCTCCTGAGTATCATGGCAAATCGCAGCCTTGACCGCGCGACGCGAGCAGAAATCTTCCACAGCAGCATTGCGACGGCGATATTGCGGCAAGCTGAACGGGCGCGAGAAGAACGCTCGGTCGACCACGTCGGCCTCTGCGGCGGCGTTTTCCAAAACCGCGTATTGACCGAGCAGGTACTCGGCCTGCTTGAAGAAGCTGGCTTCGATGTGCACTTGCCCGAGAGCTTGCCGTGCAACGATGCGGCGCTGAGCTTCGGGCAGGCCGCCGAAATCGCGGCACGCGGCGTTTCCGCCTGACCGCCGGCAAGCATCGACGTGGACGACGATCGCATTTCACTGGCCCACGGCAACGGCGGTCGCTTCATGCGCGAACTCATCGAAGAGGTATTTGCGCGGCAGCTGGCCGACAGCAAGCTCGACGTTCAGGCCGACGCCGTTGCTGTCGATATGGGTGATGGCGAAGTCATGATCACGACCGATGGCTTTACCGTGCAGCCACTCGAGTTTCCGGGTGGCGATATAGGCTCCCTGGCGGTGCACGGGACTACCAATGACCTCGCAGTTTCCGGCGCGCGGCCGATGTACCTGACGCTCAATGCTTTTATCGAGGAAGGCTTCGAGATAGCTCGCCTGGAACGAATCATCGCGAGCCTCAACACGGCGGCTAAAGAAGCCGGAGTGAAGATCAGTGCCGGCGATACCAAAGTGCTGCGGCGCGGTGAGGGCGGCGGCATCTACCTGGCAACGACAGGGGTCGGCGTAAGGCTTCCTGGTGTACGCCCGGCCATGCGGCTGATCCGGGATGGTGACGTGTTGATTGTCAGCGGTCCGGTCGGGGACCACGGCACGGCCGTCATGCTCGCGCGCGAGGAATTCGGTCTGCGGGGCGACCTCGTCTCCGACTCAGGCCCGGTCATGGCGCTGACGGAACCCTTGCTCGCGCTCGACGGGCTGCGTTTCATGCGCGACCCAACGCGCGGTGGTGTTGCCTCGATCGGTCATGAAATCGTCAGGGCAACAGGCCTCGGCGTTCGTTTCGAGGCGACTATTCCCGTGCGCGAACCCGTACAGTCGGTCTGCGAGATGCTGGGCTACGACCCTTACTATCTCGCGTGCGAAGGCCGCGTGGTCGCGGTGATCGATGCCAGCCAGGTTGACGACGCGCTGAAGATCTGGCGCCGGGTTCCGGCGGGCAAGGACGCGGCGCGAATCGGGCGTATCGTGGCCGACCAGCAGCGCGTCATACTCGAGACAGCGCTCGGCGGCGAGCGATTCCTGGAAGAACTGGAGGACGATCCGCTGCCGCGAATCTGTTAGCAGTGGCGTACGGGCGGGAGCCTCAGACGACTTCGACGAGTTCGATCGAAAAGGTCAGTGCCTGTCCCGACAAGGGGTGGTTCGCGTCCAGCGTAATCGACTCTTCTTCGACTTCGACGACGACGAGACTCATGATCTGCCCGTCCGGGCTCTGGCTCTGAAGCTGCATCCCGACGGCCGGCTCCATGTCCTCGGGCAGGGTGCTCCTCGGCACCTGCTGCACCAGCTGCTCGTGTCGTTGGCCGTACGCATCCGCCGGGGGGATCGTCACCGTCTTGCTTTCGCCGACCGTCATACCGTCGACAGCGCTGTCGAATCCGGGGATGACCTGGCCGCCGCCCAGGGAAAACTCCAGCGGATCGCGCCCGGCGGAACTGTCGAACTGGGTGCCGTCATCCAGTGTGCCGGTGTAGTGAATTCGAACGGTATCGCCTGATTTCGCCTGGGTCATCTGATCTGCTCCGAAAAGTGACCCGCGACTATATCAAAAAGGCCGACTCGGATTTGACAAGAGCGCTGCAACTGGGGGGAACTACCTATTTGCACCGACGGCCCGTTCGGTAGGCTCTATACTCAAGGTCTGCCTGCAAAAGGTGTTGCCATGAACGAATCATCAGCGACGAACAATATCGTCGAAATCGATACGACGATGCCGGTCTGGGAACAGTTCTTCACCGTCGCGCCGCTCGTACTTATCGGCACGACCGAGGCGGACGGCTCAATGGATCTGGCGCCCAAACACATGGTGACGCCGATGGGCTGGCAGAATTACTTCGGCTTCGTCTGCACGCCGCGCCACCATACCTGCGGTAATGTCGACCGCACGGGCGTGTTTACGGTCAGCTATCCGAAACCGTCTCAGGTCCTTATTGCCGGCCTTGCCGCATCGCCGCGCCAGGACCGCGGCGACAAACCGATCGTCGACTACCTGAAGACGTTTCCAGCCAAACAGATCGATGGTCACTTTGTTGAGGATGGCTACCTGTTCTTCGAATGCCGGCATTACAAAACGATCGATGGCTTCGGCGAGAACTGCCTGATTACCGGTGAGATCGTAGCGGCTTACGTGGACGATGGTTTTGTGCGTCACTCTGAAGCCGACGATCAGGAAACGATACACGAATCGCCCTTGTTCGCGTATCTCTCGCCCGGTCGATTTGCGACGATCGACCGCTCCAATGCGTTTCCATTCCCGGAGTCGATGAAGAAGTAGTATTCGCATGAGCGCAATAATCGCGGCCAGGGTTTTCGACCATGTCAAAGGACAATCGTCCGCATTAACGGAGCTGGTAAAAGCACTCGTCGAGGCAGAGTCGCCTTCGGCACAGCCCGAGACTCACGATGAAGTGCGCCGCGTTCTGAGGCTGGCGCTGGCGAACGTGGGATACGATTCCAGGGAAACTGGTGTTCCGGCAATGCCAAGACACGTGTTCGCGGTGCCGGCAAATCGACCGAAAGGCGGGCCGTCGCAGCTGTTGCTCGGCCATTTCGATACGGTCTGGCCGGTTGGCACGATTCAACATCGTCCATTCTCGATCGATGGCAACACGATTCACGGGCCGGGATCCTTCGATATGAAAGGCGGCCTGGCACAGATCGTCCTGGCGCTGGGCGCCATTCGTGACCTGGGGCTGGACACGCCGGTAGTTCCTGCCGTGTTCGTCAATGCCGATGAGGAAATCGGCAGCCGCAGTTCAACGCGCTACATCAGGTGGCTTGCGCAACATGCCGATCGGGCACTGGTGATGGAACCGGCAATGGGGATCCGGGGTGATATCAAGACGGAGCGCAAGGGCATCGGCCGTTTTACGATTACAGTTTACGGCAAGGCGGCGCACGCCGGTCTCGATCCGGAGAGCGGCGCCAGCGCGATACTCGAGCTGTCGCATGTCATCCAGACCTTGTTTGGGCTGAATGACGTCGAGCGCGGTGTCACGGTCAATGTTGGTACGGTTGACGGCGGCATTCAGCCGAATGTCGTCGCGCCGCACAGCAAGGCCGTCGTGGACGTCCGGGTTCCGACCGTCGCCGACGGCAAGGAAATTGAGCGCATCATCCATGCGATCAAGCCGACGACGCCCGGGGTGCGGCTGCACATCGAAGGCGCCATAGGCAGGCCGTCGATGGAGACTACGCCGCGCAACCGGCGATTGTGGACGCTTGCAAAAGAGGCGGGTTCGGAGCTGGGGCTGGATCTGCATTGCGCGCGCGCCGGCGGCGGCTCGGACGGCAACACGACGAGTCAATACACGGCGACCCTCGACGGTCTCGGACCTGTAGGCGACGGCGCCCATGCGGTCCACGAACACCTGCTTATCGATAAGACGCTCGAACGCGCGGCACTGCTGACGATGCTGTTGATTTCACCGCCAATCCAGGATTAGCGGGAGGAGGACAGGATGAGTACACGAATATATGGTTCCCTCGCGCGGATCGCCGACTTCAAGAACAGCAACTTCGAGGTGCAAAAACGGGATCGGTCGGAATGGGCCACCGGCGACTATGTCGAAGCTGAAGTTGTCGGCACGCCGACCGAGTTCTATCGCATTGAGGATCGCATGGGCCACATGGTAAAGGTCGAGCCGGGCGACTGGGTCGTCGGGGCCCTGGGTGATCGGGCCGCGACGCTCGAGGGTGTTGGCGGCTGGGCCGACATTGCGGCGGATGGCATCATGCACGCGATGACCAGTGCCGGCCTCATGGGCTTTTTTACCTCCTACTCGACGCTGCATTCCGATCCTTTGACGCTGGAATACCGGGGGCACCTGTGCCGCGACGACCAAAAAGTGAGCATGTGCCAATTCGCCATGCGGGCCGACAAGCACGAGTTTTCCGTCCCGACAGTGCTGTTGTTCGGTACGTCCATGTCGGCGGGCAAAACCACGACGGGTCGGCGCGTCTGCAAGGAACTGGACAGGGCGGGCCTGCATATCATCGGCACGAAGCTCACCGGGGCCGGCCGCTACCGGGACATCCTGAGTTACCTGAAGACCGGCGCAAGCGAGATCTACGACTTTGTTGACGGCGGGCTGCCGTCTACGGCCGTACCTGAAAAACAGTTTCGTGACGCTATCCGGCCGATTCTCAACCACGTTCACAGGCGAAAACCGGATTTCGTTCTTGTCGAAGCCGGCGCGTCGCCCCTGGAGCCCTACAACGGCTCGGCACTCATCGATGAACTCGGCGACAACATCGTATGCGCGATTCTCAGTGCGTCGGATCCGTATGCGGTCGTGGGCGTGCAAAAGGCGTTCGGATTGAAACCGGATCTCGTGACCGGCCCGGCTACAACGACATCCGCAGCGGTGGAACTCGTAAAGAAACTGACCGGATTGCCGGCCATCAACATTATTGATCCGGCCGCAATACTCCCATTCCGCACGTTTCTTTTTGACAAGCTCGGACTTGATGAAGCCTCAATCAGCCAGCGAGATGTCCCCACCGCCAAAGCGGTAGCGAATACCCAGGCCTAATGCCCATACGTCGTAGTCGTATGCTTGTGCCCCGAGCGTCAGGACGGTCGGAATTGTGGCGGGAGACACAAGCGTATAGTCGTCTACTTTGAAGCGCTCGTAGCGCAGGTCGAGCGTGGCGTCGAGGCGCTCGTTCCACTGATACGAAGCTTCGACTCTTGCGGAATCCAGCGTCGACGTGAGGTCGGGCAAGCGGCTCTGGCCGCCGCTCAAACTGAAGAGTTCGATGCTCGTCTCGCCGTCACTGCGATCATAGTCAAGACGGAGCTTGTATTTCCCTTCGGGCGGCGACCAATGGAAGCCTGCCCCGAAGTGATCGAAGTTGTCGTCGTGTCGCGCACTCCAGTCCCAGACCCTGAACTGTTCACTGCCGAGCTGAAGGGCGTCGATATTGTCGTGACCGTAAACAAGGTAAAGCGACGATTTGTCCGAGATTGCCCAGTTGAGGTCCACGGTTGCACGCACTTCTTCGCTGTCTGTGATGCCGAGCTGTGACTTGTTATAACGATCGTCGGCATACAGGAAGGTGGTGCCGAACGAGACGGGCCAGTCAACCGGCGTAATCGACGCAATCAGCTCCCCGTAGCTGCGATAACGGTAGGCAAGGTAGTACTTGCGCATCAGCGGGTTCTGTCCAAGACTGATCGCGATGGTTTCATCATAGCGATCGATATCCCGCTCCGTCGCACCGCCTTTGACTCGCAGGTCGAGCCAGGCGAGGGGGCGCCAGCGAACCTGTCCCCATCCTGCATCGATGGTCTGTTCGGCAACCTCCTGAAAGTCGCGCTTGATTTTCTTGCGCTCGCCACCGGCGGAAACACGGATGTCTTTCCAGACGACGAGTTCGCCGCTTAACGTGATCGTGGAGCGTTCAAAGCTGTAGGGAACGTTTTGTTCGACCTGGCCAAAGGGGGCCAGGTCGGTAATGACTCGCGTCCAGTCGGACTGTAGCGCCTTGTTGTCGCGCTCGTCGAGGCGATAGGCAAGCTTGATGCGTCCGTTCGGCAGCGGACGAGATGTCAGGGTCAGGGCATAGTTGGCTGTATCAACTTCCGCATCAAGGGAACTGATCGGCAAACTGCTTGCACCGACGATGGTGCTTATCGTGTAAGGCAACAGCGGCTCATTCTGTTCACCGCTGCCTGAAGCCAGCGTGAACGCAACCACCGTGTCCCACATAGTGGCCCGGTACGCCCCCGACAGCGATATCTGCTGAAAATCATTATCCGGCGCCATCGCCATACGGTACTGGGCGCTGATAAACGGCGTGTCCCAGGTCAGCGACGGGTTCTGATTTGTAAAGAAGGAACCGTAGTACGCGAGGGTCACGCTGGCGCGATTCGTGCCGTACTGAACACCCGCGTCGATCTGGTCGGTCTCATAGTCCAGCCAGCGCGGTAACAGCGCGGCCTGGGTGAAGCTCGAGCCGCCCGTAATGTCAATGCCGTCGCGATTCTGTCGACGGAAATCCGCGAAAACGCGAAAGTCCCTGGCAGGCATCCAGTCAGCGCCGATATCGATGATCTGGCGGTCACTGCCAATTATCTGTCTGCGCAGTGAGGATGACAGCTGCGTCATGTTGCTCGTCAGTCCAGCGGGCTGCCAGGTGTCCGGCAATGTAATGGTGTCGGAATACGATGGGTTGAATACGGTCCGCGTGGTGTCGAAGCGGCGGTAGGGCAGCTCCCGGTAGCCGACGTGGAAGCCGAACGTGCCCTGCCGCCCGCCGTCCAGTTCGAAAACACGCGAATCCAGGCCTAAGTCTTCGATCGTCCAGTCGATCCGATAGCCGTCGGCGGCATAACGCCCGTGGCCGTCGACATTGACGTAGCCGCCTTTGTCGTCATAGCCGGTCGCGTTACCGAATCGAATCGCACCATCCTTGCCAACGTGAGTGGCACCAGCGTCGACCTCGGCGCGGTACCCCTTTTCAAACGGGCAGGACTCACATTTCCAGTCGCTGGTGTCGACCTGGGCGAAACCGATAGCCGGCGCCAGAAACACCAGCGGAGCGATGAGGGTGCGGGAGATGAGTGTTGTTTGCTTGTGCATCGCTGCAAGCTCCTAGCGCATCAGCTTCGAGCCCGACGGGTGATTTGAACCATGCACCTGGTCGTGGCAATTAAGGCAGGCCTGACCCAACAGGTATCGAGACGGCGTGCCGGTCGGCAAGCCGCGTTCATCCTGCGGCAGGCTCGGGTGACCGGCCTGAGAGTGGCAGCTCTGACAAAGCGTTGGTGCCCGCATGCTCAGCATTCCCGGGTAGTTCGATCCGTGCGGATTGTGGCAATTGGCGCAGTTTTCGGCCGCGGGCGCGTGCTCCCACAGGTAGGGGCCACGGTATTCGGCATGGCAGTCATAGCAGGTATCGTTTGTCGTCGCCCGGGCAAGCAGGCGATCGGTCGTGTTGCCGTGCGTATTGTGGCAGCCGCTGCAGTCCATCTTTCCCTGGCGCAACGGGTGTGCGTAGGGCTTCATGGATTGCGTGCGTTTCTGTTGATGACAGTCGAAACAGACGTCGGCCTGCGTTGCCGTGCTCAGCACCGGGTCACGTTCTACGTGGAGTGTGTGGCAGTCGGCGCAAGCGACGGTGTTGTTGTCGTGCGAGCTGCCGTGCCAGGCGAAGCCGGCATTCGTCAGGTGGCACTCGATACAACGGGCGTTCTGTTGGCGAACCGGTGTGCCGGAGTCGGAACCGAATCGCACCATCGGTGGCCGTTCCTGTCCGCGCCGTACGCGTCCTGCGTGATCACCACCCGGTCCGTGGCAGGCTTCGCACTGCAGCTGACCATGACCGAAGGGCGAGTTTGGATCGGTGGGCACGGCGTGCTTCGTGCGAAACACCGCCAACACCGTCTGATCGTCGTGGCATTGAAAGCACGTGTCGGCGCCCTTCCTGCTGTAGCTCGGCGTTTCGTCCTCTGCTGCGAAAGCTGCTGGCAACGCGGTGGCCGCGAGGGCCACCGCAAGCAGGAGCAGGCCTCTCCGCCAGCCCAGTTGATTGAATGTCGGCATCAGTTGAACCTGAAGCTACCGACACCGTGCATTTCGCCCACATCCGCCGTCGCGCCCGGGCCATGGCAGAGCTGACAGGTCTCGCTACCGGACGAACTCAACGTCCCGTTTTCGTCCTTGCCAGCCATGAAATCGCCGCCGTTCTGCATCATATGACTCTTCGCCAGGTCGCTGGTGTGGCAGCTGGAGCATACCGAGCTGTTGGGCGAGATAGCCACATCGTCCATCAGGATCGAGCGATCTGCGCCCGTGTTTATCGTGGTTGCGAGAACAGCGGACGGGTCGACCGGGTAGTAGGTGCCAATGCCCTCTTCGTCCTTGACATGACAGCCTTCGCAGTTGTTCAGGCGGCCCGGGTACACAACGCCGCTGTAGTCATTCGGACTGTTGCCGAAGCCGCAGAGGCCGACATTGCCTGCGTGAATGCGATGCACCATGCGTTTCAAGTCGATTGATTCCTCTACCGTGCCCAATACAGTCGCGCATTCGTCGGCTCGACGATTGACGTCGGTGGCATTCGGGTTGTGGCAGGTGGAGCATAGCTCCGTATTGCCCACGCGGTTCTGGCCGTGCAGGGCGAGCGTCTTGTGGCAGTCGTTGCATTTCGCGATATCGACGACCTTGCGCCGATCCTGCGCCGTCGCATCGGTGATCGCAAAGCTCTTGCCGTTAGCGACGACTCGCAGTTCCACCGGCCCGTCGCCGAGATCGACCTCTGGCCTGCCCTCGAGGATCGCAACGCCGGAGCCGGTAATGCCGGTCGGAATTGCCTGTGACGCGGTCTTGGTGAAGACGTTGCCGCCGTCGTTCGTTGCGCCGGTCTTGAAATCGATGACGATCGGCGCGAACGGTGCGCCGCTCGTTGCCGAGCGAGCCAGCGTATCGTCGGGATCGAGGTTGCCGAGTTCGTCCGTTGTCCACGACACGTCGACACGCAGTCTTGCGCCGTCCGACTGGAAGGGGCCGGCCGGGTCCTGGATGTCGTACACGGTGCCTGCTTCCGGATTGAGCACACGAATGCTGACGGTCGGGAATTCGCCGGGCGCCGTACTGGCCACGCTCACGACCTCATACTCGAACGCCTTCGCGGCTTCGGCTTCGGGAATCTGGTGCACGGTGGCGATCTGCAGGGCCGGCGGTCCCTGGGTTTCGCTGTGACAAAGGGCACACTGCGTATCGTCGGTGAATACGTATCCTCCCGGGTGGCCGCCGTTCGCCCAGTCGATGTGGTCATGGCAGGTGCCGCAAGCAGCGCGGTTCTGCACGGTGCGCCAGTTGATAGCCTGTGGCACCTCAGCAGTATTCGACTCCCGGTGGCAGGTTGTGCAGTTTCTTACGTCCTGCGGGAACACGATGTTGGAAAAATCGTGCGCTTGTCCGCCGTAGCCCACGACACGGTAGCCATTAGCGAGATTAATCCCGTAGTGGATCTTGTGGATCATGACTTTCATGTCCACCGAGCCGCCCCAGGGTTCGGTCGCCGTGTCGCCGTCAATCGAGTAGGGATTGTGGCAGGTGACGCAGTATCCGACGTCGAAACGGGCTTCGCCATGTACCTCGAGATTGTCATGGCAGGCGTTGCAGGCGGCGTTGTTGACGATCAGGCGGTGGTTGTCCGGGTTGATGTCGCCGCCCGTGGGCAGGAAATCGTAGGGCGCGTTGTTGGCCGGGATATTTTCCGGCAGAAAATCGTTGCGGTCGGTACGAATCTCGACGCCGAGACGATGGATTTTGGTTTCGTCATAGGTCGGTCCGCCCGCGTAGGCGGTCAGGGCCTGGGCAAACTCGTATTCATAGGTGCCATCGCCCATGTCTTCAAAGCTGCCGTCGCTGGCCGACTCTGTCGTTGCCTGTGCGTTCGGGATGCCGTTGCTTTCGCGGGTGATGTATGACTGCCACTCGCTGGAGCCGCCGTTCTGGCCCGGGCTCAGCTGTGCCAGCGTGAATCCCACTGTATAGTCCGGCAGACCGGACAGGCCGAAACCAAGGTCGTTGGTCAGCCGCATCACGACTTTGGTGTTGCCATCGTTGGGGTTGCCGCCGCCGTCAGGGACATCGACGCTTACGATCGAGACATTGATTTTTTCCACCGATTCGACAGGGACGGTCGATGAGCCGGATGGTCCGGGAGGTCCATCCTGTCCCGGGGGTCCCGCGACGCCTTGGCCGCCAGCCGGACCGGTGGGACCCGTGTCACCACTGCAGGCAAACAGGAGGGCTGAGGACAGCAGTAGCGCGGCCAGCTGCCATTTTCTGGTTATTGAGCGGTACATGTTGTTTCCCTGTGTGACGTTAGTGCTTGTCTTGCTTCAGGATTTCCTACATCTTGCAGACGGACGATCTGTTAGTGTGTTTTAACAAATTCAGACCTTGTTGGTATCGCGGCAACTACCTACTGGCTGTCGCTTGTGCGCAGGCCGATAATATGCGGCATTCCGGGCCCTGACCAGCTTGTTGATTCAGCATGGGTACAGCGAGGAATTCGGAAAATTGCGGTATGATTCCGCAGCCATCGCCATATCCCCAGGAGACAAAATGAAACGACTAACTCTTTATCTGGTAACCGCTGTGCTTGGTGCCGCCTTCTCCGCGGCCAGTGCCGGCGACGTCGACGCCCTGGCGAAAGGCTGCAATGACTGCCACGGACCGGGAGGCGTGAGCCAGTCCAGCGATGTGCCGAGCCTCGCGGGGTTACCCGAATTCGTGCACTCCGATGCGCTTTATGTTTACAGGGACGAGGAGCGGCCCTGCACTGAATCAAAATACAGGCATGGGGACACGACTCGCCCTGCAACCAGCATGTGCGCCGTCGCCGCAAAATTGAGTGATGACGACATTGACGCCATTGCTGCGGCTTATGCCGCACTGCCCTACGTAAAAATGACACAGGAATTCGATGCGACGCTCGCGTCGGCCGGTAAAGCTTTACACGATGAGCATTGCGACCAGTGTCACTCGGATGCGGGCACCAATGCGGATGACGAAGCCGGGATGCTCGGCGGGCAGGGGATGGATTATCTGCGCACTTCATTCAAGCAGTTCGCCGATGACACACGCGGGCAGCCGAAGAAAATGAAAGAGAAATTCGACATGCTGTCCGAGGCGGATCTCGAAGGCCTGGACCTCGAAGCCCTCGTGCATTACTACGGCAGCATTCAATGACGAAGAGCAATGCCGTCAGCGATGACGCTGGCGGCATGTTTGCCGCTATCGATTCGAAAGACGCACAGGCGTTCGTTGGTTTTCTGACCGAGGACGCCGTTTTTCGTTTCGGGTCCGCGCCGGCGGTGCGCGGGCGGCAGGCCATTCTGGCCGCCGTGGACGGTTTTTTCGGCACCATCGCCAGTTGCTCGCATGATGTGCAGAAAACCCTGTCCAGTGATCGGACGCTGGTTTGCGAAGGCGAGGTCACCTACCGCAGGCATAACGGCACCGAGATTACGCTCCCTTTTACCGACATTTTCGAATACGACGGCGATCTCATTTCGCAGTACAAGATCTACATCGACATCGGCCCGCTGTACGCGGAATAAGCGTCTCGGGCATCAGCGAGAACCCTCTCTCGGAAAACCCTGATAGCAAACAGGCCCTTATTGGCATAACTAGGGTGCCCAATCCTCAGGGAAATCGTTGAATGACCCAGGTCGCAATCCTCGCCCGTCTTTTCAAGACGATACCGGCGCTGAGCCTGCTCGCACTGCTGCCGACGATAGCCGTCGCGCAGGACGTCGAGTGTAGTGGGTGTCACGCGGGCGTGACCTTTTCGTCGGCCGCTCATCCGGATCTGAATTGCCAGGACTGCCACACCAATGTCACCGCGGAACACAAGGGCGCCGACCTCGCGCCGC
>JAOTWB010000068.1 GCA_029863125.1 Gammaproteobacteria bacterium | reverse complement strand
TCGCCGGATAGCGAATGCGATTCGTCAGCTCTTCACGATGCAGGTATTCCTGCTGTTTGGACTAATGCCGCTGACAGTGATGCTGTTTGACCGCATCGCTTTTCTTGCAGTGCCGGTCAACCTCGTCGCCGTGCCGATTTTCAGTTTCGTTACCGTACCGCTCACGCTGACCGGGCTGGCGTTCGGAGCCGGCGATGGAATGCTCGGGCACGGCGCACTACAAATTGCAGCAAAGAGCATCGAGTGGCTGCTGGCGTTAATCGAGCATGCCGCGCGTTTGCCCGTTGCCGACACGACCATCGCCGGCATTCGGGGTGTCGCGTGGCTGCTTGTGTTGCTGCCGTCTTTGTTCGTGCTGCTACCCAGGGGCTGGCCGGGTCGCGGTGCAGCCCTGCTTGCCGTGGTCGCGCTGCTGTTGCAGGTTCCCGAGCGGCCTGGCGCCGGCTGCGCGGATATCGATGTTCTCGACGTGGGGCAGGGACTGGCCACCGTTGTTCAGACTGCGCGAAGTACCGTGATATTCGACACCGGTGCATCTTATCGTGACGGCGGATCGGTAGCGGACCACGTCATCGTGCCATTTCTAAAGTCACGGCGCATCACCCGCATCGACCGGCTGATCGTGTCTCATTCGGATATCGACCACAGCGGTGGCGTCCGTGCGATTCATGACTTCGCGAATGTTTCCTTGGTGTTGGTCGGCGAATCACTGCGCGAAACCGAGCTGTCAACGTCAGCGTGCGTGGCGGGGCAGCATTGGGAGGCAGACGAGATCAACTTTCGCATCCTGCATCCGGGCGCGGCCACGCCACGTGAGGGCAACAATTCATCCTGCGTTTTGCTCATCGAGACGGGTCCGCATAGCCTGCTGCTCACCGGCGATATCGAGGCAGCGGCTGAGCGCGAGATTATAGCGAGGGCGAAATTGACGGCGATGGATGCCGTGGTCGTGCCCCACCACGGCAGCCTGACGTCCTCCAGCCAGTCGTTCGTTGATGCGGTGTCGCCAGCGCTCGCCGTTGTATCGGCCGGGTACGGCAATCGCTGGGGCTTTCCGAAAAAGCCGGTCGTACTGCGCTGGCAGGCCGTCGGCGCCAGGGTGCTGGTCACGGCGGCGGCAGGTGCCGTCAGCTTCCGCCTGTGCGCAGCCGATGGTCTTCAGGATCTGCGGATGGATCGTCACGAGCGCCGCCGATTCTGGCGCGACAGCGCTGACTGACGGTCAAAAAGCGCGCGGTATCGCGGGAATTTCTGGCGCGGTCGCTGTATATTTCATTTTTCCTCCTTGGGTCGGGCCTCTATGGTTGAGATCGTAAAATCCGGCGGCTATCTGATGGCGCCAATTATCATCTGCGCGATTCTCGCGATGGGTATCATTCTCGAGCGATTCTGGACCCTGCAACAGAAACGGGTGATTCCCGAGGACCTGACCAGCAAGGTCTGGGGCTGGGTCAAGAAGGACCAGCTGGATCAAAAGCAAATCCAGAGCTTGCACCAGGGCTCTGCGCTGGGACAGATCCTCGCAGCGGGACTGATCAATCGAAACAGGGACCGGGCCGTGCTCAAAGATGCCATCGAGGACACCGGGCGGCACGTCGTGCATGAACTCGAACGCTATCTCGAAACGCTGGGCACGGTGGCGGCGATTACTCCGCTGCTGGGTTTGCTGGGCACCGTGATCGGTATGGTCAAGGTATTCACGGCCATCACGACGCACGGGGTCGGCAATCCTACGGTCCTGGCGGGCGGTATTGCGGAAGCGCTCATCACCACTGCGGCGGGCCTGACCGTGGCAATTCCCGCCCTGATCGGCTATCGCTACTACCGCAGTCGGGTCGACACGCTGGTCGTCGACATGGAAAAAGAGGCGATCAAGCTGGTAGAAGCATTGCACCGGCGAAACGAGCAAGGGCAGTAATGAAACTCAATCTGCGGCCACGCGCGCAGCCGGAGGTCAACCTGACGTCGCTGATCGACGTCGTGCTGCTGTTGCTGATCTTCTTCATGGTCTCAACGAGCTTCGTGAAACAATCGCAAATCGCGATTCGGCTGCCGGAAGCGGATAGCGCGTCTATCGCTGAACAGCCTCCGCAAAAGATCGACATCATGATTACGGAGACCGGCACCTACCTCATCAACGGTCGTGAACTGATCAACAACCGGCCGCAGACGATTCGAAATGCGTTGCGCAAAGTCTCGGCCGGCGACACTAAATTGCCGCTGACAATCAGTGCCGATGCCAATGCAAGGCACCAGCACGTAGTGACTGCAATGGATGTTGCGGGTCGGCTGGGTTTCACGCAGATCAGTATTGCCACCGTCAACGATCCCGTCGAGTAAATGAGTTGACGTCGTGGCTGTAACAAAGCGTATCGATCCCGAAGTTCGCGTCATCTATGCGCGGCTGTGGCGCTACGTGACCCCACACAAGCTCATCGGCTTCATTGCCGTGCTCGGAATGGCGACTACAGCCATCGTCGAGGCCGGGCTCGTGGCGCTGCTCGCACCGCTTACCGACCAGGCGCTCGTTGCAAAGCAGCTCGAAACCGTTAATTGGATTCCGTACGCATTCATGGTGATCTTTATCCTGCGCGGCGTCTCCGGGTTTGCCACCGAGGCCTCATTGGGCTGGATTGGACGGCAGGTCATAAGCGATCTGCGGCGCCAGGTGTTCAGCAAGTTCCTCACCTTACCGGCCAGCTATTTCGACTCCCAGACCACGGGTCCGCTGCTGTCGCGGATGACCTACAACGTGGAAATGGTGGCAGAGTCCGTGACCAGTGTGGTCACGATCGCCGTGCGTGACATTTTGACGGTAATCGCGGCGTTTTGCGTAATGCTTTACTACAGCCCGGTATTGACAATCTTCGTGTTAATACTTTTTCCGATCGTTGCATTGATTGTGCGTGTACTCGGCATTGCATTTCGCCGTTACAGCGATCGTATTCAGGCATCGGTCGGCGAAGTCACACAGGTAACGGATGAAGTCATTCGCGGCAACCAGGTCGTCAAGGCGTTTGGGGGCTACGATTACGAGCTCGCAAGGCTAGTTGATGCCGACGGTCGCAATCGCAGTCAGAACCTCAAGCTCATTCGCGTCAGGTCGCTGGGTGTTGCGATAACCCAGGTTGTGTTCGGATTCGGCATCGCACTCGTGATTTACGTGGCTGCCCGAGAGTCGCTTAAAGGGGCATTGACAGCGGGCGAATTCATCGCGTTTTTCTCTGCGATGATGTTGATGCTGCAGCCTGTGCGACGGATTACCAATCTCAACGCAACGCTGCAGCGAGGAGTAGCGGGTGCGGACAGCCTGTTCATGGTGCTGGATGAGCAGGACGAGGAAGACAACGGCACTGTCGAGATCGATCGCGTCAAGGGTGACGTTCGCTTCGTCGACGTTTGTTTTTCATATGGCGGAAATAACGGACTCGTTCTCGAAAACATCAACATCGACCTGGAGGCGGGCAAAACGCTTGCGATTGTCGGACATTCGGGCGGCGGCAAGTCCACGCTGGCAAGCCTGTTGCCGCGGTTCTACGAGCTGGACTCGGGCGATATTTTTATCGATGGAACCTCGATCCACGACCTGACGTTGGCGAGCCTGCGCAATAATATCAGCCTTGTCACCCAGGACGTCGTGCTCTTCAACGACACGATCGCCAACAATCTCGCTTACGGCCAACTGCGATCGCATTCCGACGAGGAGCTGCTGCGTGCTGCCGAGGCGGCTTACGTCCTCGAGTTTGCGAACGAATTGCCGAATAAGCTGGAGACTATTGTTGGGGATCGTGGTGTGCTCTTGTCCGGCGGGCAGCGGCAGCGAATTGCAATCGGTCGGGCGTTACTTAAGAACGCACCGATTCTGATTCTGGATGAAGCGACCTCGTCGCTGGATACGCAATCTGAACGGCGTATCCAGGATGCGCTTAATGTGCTGATACGGGATCGCACGACCCTCGTAATCGCACATCGGCTGTCCACCGTCGAAAAAGCCGATCACATAATAGTTCTCGATTCGGGCCGCATCGTCGAATCGGGAACGCACAGCGAACTCATTGCGCAAGAGGGCCACTACGCGGCCCTATATCGCATGCAGTTCAGTGCGGAGACGGACGGCGAGTGAGGGCGACGGCGACCTACGAATGGATTCATCGTGTCTGGTACGAAGGCGCGCGCTTCGGCTGGCTACTGCTGCCGTTGAGCGGTGTTTACTGGGCCGTTTCAGTGAGCAGGCGGTTTCTGTATCACAGCGGTTTGTTGAAGGTCTACCGCGTACCGGTGCCGGTTATTGTGGTTGGAAACATCACGGCAGGGGGCACCGGCAAGACGCCGGCAGCTGTATGGCTTGCCCGCGAGCTTCGCGCGCGGGGCTTCTCGCCCGGCATCGTCAGCCGAGGTTACGGCGGCACCAAGTCGAATTCACCGATGCGCGTCGATGCCGATAGCGATGCCAGACTGGTTGGCGATGAGCCTG
>JAOTWB010000067.1 GCA_029863125.1 Gammaproteobacteria bacterium | reverse complement strand
GGTGCTCGTGAATTCCCACATGACGGTCCTGGCCGGAGCACTCAGGGCCTCGGAAAAGAGGGCCGGGTTCGTCACGTCCAGTGCGAACAGGCCTCGGCCACCGCCGCGCAGGCCACCCACGAGAATAGTCTTCCACGAGGTCGTACCCAGCGGCGTCGACTTGATGTAAGCGTCGGCGACCGAGGGCGTGAGGTCTACCGTGTAGCGATGCGCGTAGGCAGGATCGGTGAGGTAGTGCAGCCCGTCCAATGCGCCGGTCGAATACAGGGCATTGGGTATGTAGCCCAGGATCTCGTTGCCGCTTGCCTGCGCGAAACCGTGCAGCATACCGTCATTGCCGCCGACATAAATGACGCCCGGCCGCGTGGCGTTGGCCATTCGGTATTCGGTGTAGGTCGTGCCGACGGCACCCGGAAATGGTGCAACGTCAGGCCAATTCGACTCCGGCGCGCCCACGAAGACCGGTCCGGAGTGGATGAGGTCGCCGAGAATGCCGCCGCGTTCTCGCAGCGATTTGGTGCTGTAGACGTTGGTGCCATCGGTGTAGCTGCAGTTCGATGTCGACGAAGACTCACAGCCGCGGTCGCCGCGCATATAGCCGTGCCTGGCCATGCCGGTCGCTTCGTTGTCCTGGCCGCCGGCCGGATTGGTGCGGAAATCGTTCTTTTGTTCCGCCGTCAGCTCGGACCACTGAAACGCGATGCCATCCGCGCCGTCGTAAGTCAGCAGCGTTCGTGGATACACCGAAAGGTCGCGCGCCGTCAGTCGATGCGCTGCAGACCAGCTCGGGGACGCGCTGATGGCGCCCGTGATCGGGTCCAGGTCGAACGCCAGCAGGCTGCCGTCCCAGCGTTCACTGTTGAACAAGGCTAGGTACACCTGCGAGTTGGTGCTCAAAGAGCCCGTGTTGAACGCGACCGATGCTGCCGAGCCTACCCGGCCCTGGATGGACTGTATCGCGCTGCGCAGCCCCGAGACCAGCTCGCCCGGATTCTGGGCGCTTAGAAACTCGCCGCGCCCGTTCCACGCGGCGTGCCGCAGGTCGTCGATTTTCGTAGCATCCGTATTCGGCGCCGGCCAGGCAAACGGATCCGTCGTATTCGGCGGCATTGCCGATAGCGTGCCATTGACGCCGAACGCCACGGAATAGGTCACCATGTGCTGCGCTGTGTTTTCGTCGATGCCACCCGGTGGCGGCCGCAGGTTGTTGGCTACGCCCGGACGGATATCGTTCTCGTAGTATTCCATTGCGATGTCGGCGAGCGTTCTCTGTTCAGAATCGCCGTAAGGGCCTGCGGGCCCGCTGTCCCACTGCGTGTTGTCGTCGCCATCTTCATTGTTGTTTCCGCTGAACGATCCGTTGTAGTAGCCGTCGGTCATCAGAATCGTGAAATTCTGCTGGCATTCACCGCCGGAAGCTGCCGGAAGCGCAGGGCAACTGAAATTGAAGACGTTGTTATTGCAGCTAAGATATTTGCCGGCCTCGTCAAACTTGTCGCGCAGCGGCGTGTCGCCCGAGCCGTAGCCCGTATACAGATGATCCAGCAGGGTTCCCTTGGCGCCGGACGTTGGGTCCGCATTCATCGAACTGATGGCCGTATTGATGGAACCGTTGTTATGCAGCGTGACCAGTCCCATTCGCGAATTGTTGCCGCCCCCCATAACCTGTCCATAGGCCGCTTTGGCGACCTTTGCACGCTTGCGGTAATAAGCGAACCAGTTAGCGAAGTTCCGTATCTCCTCCGCATAGGTGCAGACTGGTGCTGCCGCACAGTCTCTGCGATTCAGACCACCCATATAGGTGAGAGTTGTCGGCTTTATTTCAACCAGCGTGTGCGCATCTTCAGCATCGACGACGTCATCAGCATCGCTATCGATCCAGATGTTGTAGCGCGCCGGGTAGAAATTAGTGACCGTGACCGTATCATTATCGGCATCGATTGGAACCACCCACGGGCAATACCGGGTCGTGTACGTCGTCGTCGCGGTCAGGTCGACCGTGCCGGCGCCCGGCACATAGGGGTTCAGCCAGGTCGCCATCGGGTTCGCATCCGTATAGGGGCTGCCGCTTGCGTTTTCACCCGGCCAGGGCGTGTACGTGACGGTCGGGTCGTAATAAAGCCGGTTGTAATCCTTGCTCCAGCCACGCCAGACGCCACCGTAGGGCGACGCAATCCCGAGATTGCGCACGGTCTCCTCGGTGGGAAGAAGCTGGCGGCCACCTATATCCGTCGCGGGCTGGACATGATAGTAATCACAGCCGCCAATCCGCATGATACCGTTGTTCTCCGGTGTCATGACACCCCAGTCCATGCTGCCCGAATCGTCCAGCATGAACAGGATATTGGGCTCCACCGAATTGCTCAAAAACAGCGGCGTATCCGCCAGCGTACCCGGCGCCGCCGCTGCCGTTACCGGGCCGAGGAGCGAGCAGGTCAGCAATGCAGCGCTGGCTGCGGCTCTGATATGTGTCGTTTTAGTCTTCATGATTATCATGACCACCGTGGTTAACTAAAAAATGCGCCCGTAATGACTGCGTAATATGACTTCTGCTGAATCGGCACTGCCGCCCGTTCCACGCGATGTAATCTTGAATACGCTCACGTCACCGGTACCTTTATTGTCGCCGTAGCCTGACATGTTCATCGCACCTTCCGTACCTTTCACGGTCGTGAAGTGCTTGATGAAATACTGGGGCCTGGCGTAGGCGCCGTAGCCGCTGTCAGCAACGACGTGCTGTGTTGCGTCGCTCCATGTCGTGCCCATTGCGTAGTAAGGCTCGATGTCGGTCAGGCCGAACAAGCCCGCCGCGCCGTTGAAACTTCCGAGGCTGACCACGCTCTCGATGTAGGTTTCGGCTTCACGTATCGCGGATTCTGTCGTTTGAAACGCCAGGTTGCGATCGCGTGTGTTGCCAGCCATTTTCTCTTCGAGTGCGGTACCCTGCATGCTGCTGACAGCAAGCAGCGTGACGACCAGCAGCAGGATCAGGCTGACGATCAGCACGACGCCACGCTGGCGGCGCAGCGACTTCTGGTTTCCAAGCGATCGAATAATCGGGTTCATTGTTTGCACCTCGAGGGATGTCATAGCCGGTTCCTTACAGCAACCGTACTCGTGTAAACCTGCCGCAAGCGATTGTCCGGCGCGGCTATGGTCGTTCCGAACAAGTTGTAGTTCTGCGTGATGCCGCCGGTCAGGTTGTCATCGTAGGATCGCGTTACAACCGCAAATCGAATGCTGATCACCCTGGCCATGTCAGCGACCTGGTCGGCCGGCACGTAGTAGTTGGCGATGCCGGACTCGTCGGTGTCTTCACCGTAAAGAATCTGCAGGTTCTCTATGCCGTCGAGAAACTCCAGGCCGTTTCTGAAAAGGGCCGGCTGACCCTCGGATCCCATGCCGATCGAGTAACTCGTTTCCTGCGTGAGCATCATCGAAGCGTCACCACCGTAAACCTTGGAAAGACAATGCGCATTGGCGCCGGGGCAGCCCGGATTGCTGACGTTGAAATTTCCCGGATCCCCGGTCCCCGTGTTATGAACCACGACCCCCGACGTATTCGGATCGGCGTTGGTGATTTGAAAAATGTCACCCGCGCTGCAGTCGGCAACGAACACGATGTCATCCTGCTCCAGGCCGTTGTTAGGCGGCACTTTTATGTTCGCCGACGCCTGCGGACCGTACGGCGGATCAACGGTAATTCCGGAATCAATACCACCCCGCAAAATCAGCGAATCCGGGGCGCCGGCCGCACCTTCGGTGCCACCAACGCCACCAGACAGGAAATCAACGTAGCCACCGCCGGCGGGATCCAGGTTGTTGACGAAATTGCTGGGATCGCTGGCGCAACCCCAGAAATCCGCCATGCGTATGTCTCTCGACAGGACTTCGAGCGCCATGCGACCGTTTTCCTGCATCCTCGAGGTCGCTTCGTGCACGCGGTACGTTTGCCTGGACGAGGCAAAAACCTGCAGGACACCGCCCATTAGAAACACGCCAAGAAGCATGGCGATCATGACTTCGACCAGTGTCAGGCCCGATTGCCTGGAGATATTTTTTTGCGGTTTCATGTTCATAGTCACAGTTGGATCGTGATGGCAAGTCGTTCGGTATTGGTAGGCGTAATATTTATGGTCCCGTCGCGATCATCGTCCCACCAGATCTTGACCGCGAACAAAGTGCCGGTGCCGTCACACTGCGGGTCTCCAATGCCAGTGCCGTCGTTCGGCGTACTGTCAATGCACACGAAGCCCTCGCCGTCCGGCAAATAGGTGGCAATGGCCGCGGACCACTCAGCAAGATCGTTCTCCGCCATTTGCTGCGTCGTGCAGCCGGAAGTGGACTTGCAGCCTGCCGTCGCAGCCTTCGCTGTCGGGTCGTACATACCGGCATTCGCGCCCGGCACGTTGGCACGCATGCGGTCCGCAAGATCGTAGGCCAGGGCCGACGCCTGCGAACGCATGAATGCGCTCTGATTGTTTTTCAACGATACGGCCTGCAGACCGGCAACGCCGACCAGTCCTATCGACAGCACAATCACGGCCACGAGGACTTCAATCAGCGTGAAGCCGAACTGGCCGCTTCGGCGAGGCGGCTGCTGCCGCGGTAATCGATTGTGATTGCAGCTGTTCATCACGAGCACCCCTGGCGCGCGACATTGGTTCTGCCGACGGAGTTGACCT
>JAOTWB010000039.1 GCA_029863125.1 Gammaproteobacteria bacterium | reverse complement strand
GCCAGAATAGCCGACGTCGCGGCCGGGCACCCCCGCATAATCGGCCAACTGCCTCGAGAGCCACTCCGTATTGGTGCCGGTCTTCTCGAGATACAGGTAGTCGTGCTCGCCATCCCCGCTGAACTCGAAAGCAAGTTCTTCGCTGACCTCGAAATCATCGGCCGTCGATCGAATACCTGCGGCAAATAGCGGGGTCCCGTGCGCTCGGGCCCAGTCTGGCAGAGACACCCGGGGTTCCTAGTGCGGAGTGTCGGCGACCGGCACGACCTGGTAAAAGGTTTCTTGCTTGCCGATCATGCCGAGATCGGTGCGGGCGCGCTCTTCCGCCGCATCTCTTCCCTTCTTGAGATTGATCACCTCGGCGTCGAGGGCAGTGTTGCGGGCGCGAAGCGTCTCATTGAGCGCACGTTGCTCGGCAACCGCCGTTCTAAGATTCATCGTTTTGCGGTAGCCCTCGTCAGAAAGCCAAAGCTCGGCCTGAAGACCGAGGCCGGTTACTCCGAGCAGTACCAGTAACGCGCGTGTACGAAACAAACGATTTCCCCAAGTCTGATCTTAGAGCGCTTTCTAATTCACCTTCACGGAAAACGCGTCGCGAGCCGCATATATCGCGTCGGCCCCCAGTTCCTCCTCGATACGCAGCAGCTGGTTGTACTTCGCGACACGATCCGACCGGGATAATGATCCGGTCTTGATCTGTGTGGCGCGCGTGCCGACGGCGATGTCCGCGATCGTGCTGTCCGAGGTTTCACCGGAGCGATGCGAGATCACGGCCGTGTAGCCCGCCTCATCTGCCATAGTAATTGCATCAAGAGTTTCGCTTAAGGTACCGATTTGGTTGGGTTTTATCAATATCGAATTCGCGATTTTCTCATCGATGCCGCGCTTCAGGATGCGCGTGTTGGTAACGAAGAGATCGTCGCCGACAATCTGGACGCGATCCGCCAGCGCATCGGTCATGATCCGCCAGCCGTCCCAGTCACTCTCATCCATGCCGTCTTCGATCGTTATGATCGGGTAGTCATCCGCGAGTTCGGCCAGATATGCCGTGAATCCGGCCGCATCAAAAGTGCGACCTTCGGACGCCAGATCGTACACGCCGTCCCGGTAGAACTCCGAACTCGCGGCATCGAGACCCAGCAGTATGTCGTCACCGGCTTTGAACCCGGCTTTCTCGATCGCCGTCATGATCGTATCCAGCGCCGCCTTGTTCGACGGGAGATCCGGCGCAAAACCGCCTTCGTCGCCCACAGCGGTATTCAGTCCCTGCCCGCGCAAGACGCTTTTCAGGCTGTGGAATACCTCGGCGCCAAAGCGCAGCGCTTCGGCGAAGTTTGGCGCCCCGACCGGGAGAATCATGAACTCCTGGATATCGACGCTGTTGTCGGCGTGCGCACCGCCGTTGATGATGTTCATCATCGGCACGGGCATCGTCGTACTGGAGCCCAGGTGGCGGAAGAGCGAAATGCCGCGGGATGCCGCTTCGGCTTTTGCGGCTGCCAACGAGACGGCCAGTATCGCATTAGCGCCCAGGCGGCCTTTGTTGTCGGTGCCGTCGAGTTCGATCATGCGCTGATCGAGGGCTCGTTGATCGTCGAATTCGACGCCGAGCAGCGCTTTGCTGAGTTCGCCGTTCACGTTGGCCACGGCCTTTTGCACCCCTTTTCCGAGGTAGCGCGCCTTATCGCCGTCGCGCAGCTCCACCGCTTCGCGCGTGCCCGTCGATGCACCTGACGGCACCGCCGCGCGCGCAGAACTGCCGTCTTGCAGGGTGACATCGGCTTCCACGGTGGGGTTGCCGCGCGAATCGAGAATCTCTCGACCACGAATGGCTTTGATCTTGATCATTATTACTCCGAGTCAGGTACCCCGAGGCCGAATTGCGCTTCGAGGTAGTCGTTTTTCTTTGCGCACTGATCGATCGATATCAGCGTTTCCAGTAGCTCTCTCATTTGTCCGAGCGGCCAGGCATTGGGCCCGTCACTGAGCGCTTTCGACGGGTCCGGATGCGTTTCCATAAAGAGCCCGGCGACACCGGCAGCTGTGGCGGCGCGAGCGAGGACCGGGATGAACTCGCGCTGCCCACCCGAGGCCGAGCCCTTGCCGCCCGGAAGCTGCACCGAATGCGTCGCGTCGAATACGACCGGGCAACCGGTGCCACGCAATACCGCCAGGCTGCGCATGTCCGACACGAGGTTGTTGTACCCGAACGAGAAGCCCCGCTCACAAACCATGATCTGGTCATTGCCAGTCGATCTGGCTTTGTCGACGACGTTCTGCATTTCCCACGGCGACAGGAACTGGCCCTTCTTGATGTTGACGGGCTTCCCGGCGGCCGCCGCCCGCAGGATGAAATTCGTCTGCCGACAGAGAAACGCGGGCGTTTGCAGGACGTCGACGACCTCCGCGACCTCGCCCATCGGCGTGTCTTCGTGCACATCCGTCAGTACCGGCAGGCCGAGCTGACTCCTGACCTCGCCAAGGATGCGCAGGCCCTCCTCCATGCCGGGTCCGCGAAAACTCTCGCGCGAGCTGCGGTTGGCTTTATCGAACGAGGACTTGTAGATCAGCGGGATATTGAGTGCGGCGCACATCTCTTTTAGCGTACCCGCCGTATCGAGCGCCATTTGTTCACTTTCAACGACACAGGTGCCGGCAATCAGGAAGATCGGCCGATCGTTGCCTGCGTCAAATCCGCATAGCTTCATGCCTCGGCGGCCTCCGGGAGTTCGCCTTCCCGGTGACGGCGCACGGCGCTGATGAAACTCTTGAACAAGGGATGGCCGTCGCGTGGGTTGGACGTGAATTCCGGGTGAAACTGGCTCGCAACGAACCACGGGTGACCGGGCAGTTCGACGACCTCGACGAGATCGTCAACGGACAGCCCGGAGAACCTGAGGCCCGCGTCTGAAAGCTGCTGACGGTAGTTGTTGTTCACCTCGTAACGATGACGGTGGCGCTCCTCGATTTTCGTTGTGCCGTAGCTCTGCGCCGCCAGCGAGCCGTCGGCAAGCGAGACCTGCTGCGCGCCGAGGCGCATCGTGCCGCCGAGGTCGGAGTCCTCGTCGCGCTGCTCTTTACCGCCCGCCTGGTCCTGCCATTCGGTAATCAGGCCCACAACGGGGTGCGGCGTATCGGGGTCGAATTCCGTGCTCATGGCGCCCTGTAGCCCGGCAAGGTTGCGGGCCGCCTCGATAACGGCCACCTGCATGCCCAGGCAGATGCCGAGATACGGAATACCGCTCTCACGCGCATAGCGCACGGTCTCGATCTTGCCTTCGATGCCGCGATCGCCAAACCCGCCCGGTACGACGATGCCGTCCATATCCTTAAGGCTGTCAGCGCCACGTTCTTCGATGTCGCGTGATTCAATGAAGTGAATATTGACGCGCGTGCGCGTGTGAATGCCGCCGTGCTGCAGGGCTTCGACCAACGAGATGTAGGAGTCCTTGAGATCCATGTACTTTCCGACCATCGCGATATCGACCTCGGCCTCCGGATGCTGCTTGGCCTCGACGATGGCTTCCCACTCGCTCAAGTCGGCTTCGGGCAATTCGAGCTCGAGCTGTCGGGCGACGATGTCATCGAGCCGCTGCTCGTGCATCATCAGCGGGATCTTGTAGAGGTCGTCGGCATCGTAGGCCGAGATGACGGCTTCTTCGTGCACATTTGTGAACAGCGCGATTTTTCGGCGTTCCTCATCCGGCAGCGGCTGTTCTGATCGACAGACAAGGATGTCGGGCTGGATACCGATCGAGCGCAGTTCCTTGACCGAATGCTGTGTCGGCTTTGTCTTGATTTCGGACGATGTCGAAATGTAGGGCACGAGCGTCAGGTGCACGTACACGACACGTTTGTGTCCGAGTTCGACGCCCATCTGGCGAATGGCCTCGAGGAACGGCAGGGATTCGATATCACCAACGGTGCCGCCGATCTCGACCAGGCAAATGTCGGCATCGCCCGCTCCGCGCTGGATGCTTTGCTTGATTTCGTCGGTAATGTGGGGAATCACCTGGACGGTCGCACCGAGGTAGTCGCCGCGCCGCTCCTTGCCGATCACGCTTTCATAGATACGACCTGTCGTGAAATTACTGTCGCGCCCGCCGTGCGCGGTCCGCACGAAGCGCTCGTAGTGCCCCAGGTCGAGATCGGTCTCGGTGCCGTCATGCGTCACAAATACCTCTCCGTGCTGGAACGGGCTCATCGTCCCCGGATCGACATTGATGTACGGATCCAGCTTTATCATGCTGATCGTCAAGCCTCGCGCTTCGAGTATGGCGCCCAGGCATGCCGACGTGATTCCCTTCCCTAACGACGAAACCACACCGCCGGTGATAAAAACATACGATGTCATGTGTCAACCCAGGATCAATGAAGCGTGTTGCGAAAAAGCGAGAAACAAGAAAGGGCTGGAGCAAAAGCACCGCTCGGCAAGCGATGTGCTTTCTTCCAACCCTTCGAATTCCGCACCGTCGTTGGACTGAAGACGGTTTTAAACGTTATCAGATAGCCCCGTGTGACACAACGACTGAACGGCTCCGGCCGCGGTCAATGCAGCGCCGGGCGATCCTTCCAGCGCACCGCGACGCCGGGCTTGCTGACGGCGGCGGCGGCCAGCCACAGGTCGCCCACCGCGACGAGATCGTCGCCGGCATAGACCAACGGCAGCCGATCGCGCATCCAGGGCACGATGCCCTCTTGTTGAAGTAATTTCTTCAGTTTGCGCGTATGTGTCTGACCTTCCGGCATAAATCCTTCGCCCCCCTCGCGAAAGCAGACCCGGATTCCGCGCTCCAGCAGCGCCTTCGACAGACCCCGCGCCTCGCCGTCAACGAACTGCAGCACGCCCAGGCCGGCGCCCAGGGGCACCTCGTTTCCCGTTACCTCGATCGGCCCCGGCATGTCGACCAGTTTTTCCGGCAACAAATACAGCGCGTTGCGGTAGCGCCGTACCGAGGCGCCCGGCCAGACCACGAGTGGCTGCGCATCTTCGCGCGCCGGAATCACCTCTGACAGTATTCGCTCGAGCTGCATCATTGTCGGCGTCGACAGCCCCAGGCATCGCAGCGCGTGGCGCAGGAGATTTCTTTGGCGAGCGACCGACAGCACAATCAGGCCATCGATCGGCAATCGCTCGGGCCGGCCCCCCAGCGACTCAAGGTCGATTCTGGCAAGGTCTGACAGCAGCTGCGCCGCCTCGCCCGAGTGACTCGCGCTGCGCTGGAGCCGTGCCGCAATATCCGGCCAACGTGATTTCAGCCTCGGCAGGATGTCGTGTCGCAGAAAATTACGATCGAAACGGCGGTCGACGTTGCCGGGATCCTCGACCCAATTCAATGCTTCGCGTTCGGCGTATTCCAGTAGCTCGTCACGAGAGGTATTGAGCAGCGGGCGCGCGAGCCACCCGGGCCCGAAACGTCGGATTGCGCCGATGCCGGCGATACCGAGAGGACCACTGCCGCGGACGAGGTTGAGCAGCAGTGTCTCTGCCTGGTCTTCCCGATGATGCGCGCTCAGCAGCCAGTCGCCGTAAGTCAGCTCGGCATAGAGGGCCGCATAGCGGGCATCACGGGCAGAAGCCTCCGGGCCCTTGCCGGACTCCAGCTGCACGGTAACGGAACGACTCAGGTAATCGACACCGAGTTCCGCGGCAACGGCCCTGCAGTGTTCGCTCCAGGCGCCGGCGTCCTCATGAAGACCGTGATCGATATGGATCGCGACCATAGGAACGCCGAGCTCTTCTCTCAGCGATGTGAGCGCATGCAATAAGACGCTGGAATCAAGGCCACCGCTGAACGCGATGACGTACTTCGACGGTTTGCCTGCGACCGTTTCAAGTTGTGCAAGCTGCTGCCGCAGAATCCCGGCGTTCAGCGTCACGCTTCTTTGAACTGGCCGAAGCTTGCGAGACGCTGCTGTCGCTGTTCGAGTAGCTGCTCGATTGGGACGCCGCCAAGCTCATCGAGATTTTTCAGGATGGCATTACGGATGACTTCCGCCATCTCTTTGGGGTTGCGGTGCGCACCGCCGAGCGGCTCCTGCAGAACCTCATCGACCAGCCCGAATTCATTCAGGCTCGGCGCCGTGATGCGCATCGCCTCGGCAGCCGCTTCCGCTTTCTCCGCGCTTTTCCACAGAATCGAAGCGCAGCCTTCCGGAGAAATTACCGAGTAAATGGCGTATTGCAGCATCAGCAGGCGGTCGCCGACGCCAATGGCGAGCGCACCGCCGGATCCGCCTTCGCCGATGACGACGCATATAATTGGCGTTCTGAGACCGGCCATGAGGTAAAGGCTGCGCGCAATTGCCTCGCTTTGGCCGCGCTCTTCCGCCCCTATTCCCGGGTATGCGCCGGGTGTATCGATGAAGGTCACGACGGGTATGGAGAACTTCTCGGCCATGCGCATGAGTCGCTGTGCTTTGCGATAGCCTTCCGGTTTCGGCATGCCGTAATTGCGGCGCACCCGCTCTTTGGTATCCCGTCCTTTTTGATGTCCGATGAACATGACGGCTTTGCCGTCGATTCGACCGACGCCGCCGATGATGGCGGGATCATCCGCGTACATCCGGTCTCCGTGAAGTTCCTGGAAGTCGGGAGAGATAATATCCAGGTAGTCCATCGTGTAAGGCCGCGATTCATGCCGTGCGACGCGCGCGATCTGCCAGGGGCTCAGCTTGGCAAAGATGCCTTTAGTCAGCGCCATGCTCTTGTCCTTCAGGCGCGCAACCTCCTCGTTGATGTTGATTTCGGAATCATCACCAACGTAGCGCAACTCGTCGATTTTCGCCTCGAGCTCGGCGATAGGTTGCTCAAAATCCAGGAACTTCAAATCCATGAATATCAGGTTACATTATTTCGCGGCCAGGCGCGTAGAGTAAGCGGACATTATTATTGCCGAGAAGCTCGGTCAACTTGTCGCGCAGTTCGCGACTCGGGCGAACAGCCCATTCGGGACCAAGCGACAGGCGGGCGGTGGCGCTGTCACCGATGTAGCGAACGGAAACGTCACAGCTGCCTTCGCGAAACGGCAGCAACAGGTCATGCAGTTTTACCAGCAGCTGCTCGCCCTGGCCGTTCGATGCAAGGCTCAGGATCATGCTCTTTGCGCGCGATTCGATTACGCGATCGATGTGCAGGACGTTCTTGGCGTTGATGGTCCAGCTGCCGATGAATTCGTCATACCGCAAGCCCCCGGATATGACGACGATTTCGTCTTTGACCAGCAGGTGACGAAACTCCTGGAAAGCCTCACTGAACAAGCTGATTTCCATCCGGCCCGTGTCATCGTCAAGGATGACACTGACGCGATTGCCGCGTTTTTTTACGTCGACGATCAACCCGGCAACGGTGGCCTCGCGAGCAGCATAGGCGTATTTGCGTTCACCCTGATTGATTTGCGGCGGGGGTTCTGCCTTGATGTCGGCGAGCCGGCCATCCGCGAAGAAACCCGCGTCGCGGCGCACGGCATCGAAAGGGTGCCCCGTGAGGTAGAGTCCCAGCGCTTCTTTTTCATTGCTGAGCAGCACACGCTCCTGCCACTCGGCAAGCTGCACGGGCGGCGTCGACTGTAATTCGGCTGCCGGCGGTTCAAGCCCGAACATGTCATTCTGGCCAGCTGCCGCCGCCCTGGCGGCCTGATCCGCACTACGCAATGCTTCGGGAACCTGGTGCATGAGGCTCCGCCGGGTTTCGCCGAAGCCATCCATCGCCCCTGATTTGACCATCGCTTCAAGCGCCCGCCGGTTGATCTTTTCATGATCGACACGGCGACAGAATTCCGCGAGGCTCGCGAACGGCCCATTGGCGTCGCGCTCCGCGATCAGCGAGTCAATGGCCGCGTGGCCAACGCCCTTGATCGCACCCAGGCCGTAAAGGATCGTGTCGTCGTCCGCAACGCTGAATTGAAAGGCAGATCGGTTGATATCCGGCGCAAGCAGCTTCAGTCCCAGCTGACGGCAGTCATCCTTCAGTGTTACGAGACGATCCGTGTTCTGCAGATCCGCGCTCATAACGGCGGCCATGAATGAGGCTGGATAGTGCGCTTTCAGGTACGCCGTCTGATAGGACAGCACCGCGTACGCCGCGGAATGAGACTTGTTGAAGCCATAGCCCGCGAACTTTTCCATCAAATCGAATATACGCGTCGCCGTTTTTTCCGTAACGCCGCGGTCCGTTGCGCCTTTAACGAAGATCTCGCGCTGTTTCGCCATTTCCTCGGGTTTCTTCTTGCCCATGGCGCGGCGCAGCAGGTCGGCGCCGCCGAGAGTGTAACCGGCAAGCACCTGGGCGATCTGCATTACCTGCTCCTGGTAGAGAATTACACCGTAGGTTTCTTCGAGTACAGGCTTCAGATCCGGATGCAGGTAGTCGATGTCTGCCTTGTTCGTGGCGTGCCTGCGCATCATGAAATCATCGACCATGCCCGACTGCAGCGGTCCCGGCCGAAACAACGCCACGAGTGCCACGAGATCACCGAAATGGTCCGGGCGGAGGCGTTTGATCAAATCGCGCATGCCGTTCGATTCGAGCTGGAATACCGCCGCGGTCTGCGTGCTGCGCAGCAGCCTGAACGTCTCTTCATCACGAGTCGGTATGCGTTTGATGTCGAGTTTCCGGTCAGGATATCTCTCGTTGATGATACGCACCGCCCATTCGATGATCGTCAGCGTTTTCAGGCCCAGGAAGTCGAATTTGACCAGCCCGACGGCTTCGACATCATCCTTGTCCAGCTGTGTGACGACGTTGCTGCCGCCCTCTTCGCAATAAAGCGGCGCAAAATCGGTGAGAGCACCCGGCGAAATTACGACGCCGCCCGCGTGTTTGCCCGCGTTGCGGACAAGCCCTTCAAGCGGCTTTGCGAGATCGATAATGGCCGCCACCTCTTCGTCGTCGCGGTACATCGCGGCCAACTCATCGGACTGCTCGAGCGCTTTTTCGAGCGTAATCCCCAGCTCGAATGGCACCTGCTTGGCGATGCGATCGACAAATCCGTACGGCTGCCCTAACACTCGACCCGTGTCTCGGATCACGGCTTTGGCCGCCATCGTGCCGAACGTAATGATCTGGGAAACGCGTTCCCGGCCATACCGCTGCGCAACATAGTCGATGACGGCATCGCGGCCCTCCATACAGAAATCGATGTCGAAGTCCGGCATCGAAACGCGTTCCGGATTCAGGAATCGCTCGAACAGAAGATCATGCTGCAGCGGGTCCAGGGCCGTAATCCCGAGCACCCATGCAACCAGCGAGCCGGCACGCGAGCCGCGGCCGGGTCCGACCGGCACGTTGTTTTCCCGAGCCCAGCGAATGAAGTCAGCGACGATCAGAAAATAGCCGGGAAAGCCCATCGACTGAATGACGCCGAGTTCGCTTTCAAGTCGCTCAAAGTACGGCGCGCTCAGCGCGTCCTGCTCATTCTGCGGCACCTTTTCGAGCTCGAACTTCGTCGCCAGCGCCGCTTCCAGGCCGCGCCTGGCTTCGGCCTCGAGAAAATCCCCCTCATTCTGCCCCGCGGGAACGGGAAATGCGGGAAGAACACTACGGCCGAGCTTCAAATCAAGGTTGCAGCGACGCGCAATCTCGACCGTGTTTTCGAGCGCAGCCGGTACGTCGGCAAACAGTTCGGCCATTTCCTCCGGGGAGCGCAGGTACTGCTTCTCGCTGTATAGCCGCGGCCGATCCGCATCAGCCAGGGCACGGCCGTCGTGAATGCAAACGCGCGCCTCGTGAGCATTGAAATCGTCTTGCCCGAGAAACCTGACATCGTTGCTCGCAACGACCGGCACGCCGGACTCACCCGCAAGGGCGACGCTCGCCTGCACGCAATTTTCCTCACCGCTGCGGCCTGTGCGAATCAGCTCGATATAGAACCGATCGGGAAACGTGGCCTGCCAGCCTTTCAGCAGCCGCCGCGCTTTTCGGCCGTGACCGCCGTGCAGCGCGTGGCCGATGTCACCGTGCAGCCCGCCCGACAGCGCAATCAGCCCTTCGCAGCTTTGCGGCTCGAGCCATTCTCGCCGCGCCATCGGCGTGCCGCGAATCTGGCCCTCGAGGTAACTGCGCGTGACAATCTGCGATAAATTGCGATAGCCCGCATTATTTTGACACAGCAGCAAGAGCGTGTATGGCCGATTCGGTTCCTCTTCGTTCATGATACGAAGATCGAGACCGATCACCGGTTTGACGCCAGCCGCGATCGCCTTGCGATAGAACTTTACGAGTCCGAATAAATTGTTTTGATCCGTTAACGCAACTGCCGGCATTCCCAGGCCGACACAGCGCTTCATGAGTGCGGGGATACGCACGGTGCTATCGACCAGCGAATACTCGGTATGCAAGTGTAAATGTACGAATGCGGGTGACTTCATGACGCCGTTCTTAGCGGTGCAAACGTAAACCGGTGTTCACGACAGGGGCCGAATTCGCGCAGCCGGGCGCGATGCACTTCGGTGCAGTAACCTTTGTGACGTGCGAATTCATAGCACGGGTAAATCCTGTCCAGTTCGACCATCATCCGGTCGCGCGTCGTTTTGGCGATTATCGATGCGGCGCTGATTTCGGCGACGCTGCCATCACCGCCAATAATTGCCTCGCCCGCAAGTCGCGTAGCCCCAAAATGCAGGTTGGGCAGTCGATTGCCGTCTACTTTCACACCGCCCGGCACCACCGGCAATGCGAGGATCGCCCGCCGCATCGCCAACAGCGTCGCGGCCAGAATATTCAGCGCGTCTATCTCGGCCGGATCTGCCCAGGCGACGGACCATGCCAGGGCGTGCGCGCGTATTTCGCCGGCTAGCGCATCGCGCCGTTCTGCCGACAGCTTTTTCGAGTCTTTGAGGCCGGCAATAGGCCTGTCCGGGTGCAGAATCACTGCCGCGGCGGCCACCGGGCCGGCCAGCGGACCGCGTCCTGCCTCGTCGATACCGGCGATCAATCCCCTCAATTCAAACAATTTGGGCTGCTGCATAGCTTGTCTACGATTGCGCAAGCCCGAGCACCGATTCGGCCGCGCGCTGGTCTGCACCAAGTGCCAGCTCGCTACGCAGTTTAGCAAATTCACCGCTGATGAAACGCCGGCGTTCAGGATCATCGAGCATGCCGTTGACAGCCGCCGCCAGCGCCGACGGTTGTGCATCCTGTTGAATAAACTCGGGCACCAGCGGAGTCTCCGTCAGCAGGTTCGGCAACGTGTAGTACTGCAGCTTCACCAGCCGCAAGCCCTTGGCAATTGCATAGGTCATCGGCGCCAGGCGGTAGGCCGCGATCGTCGCTTTGCCGAGCAAAGCGGATTCGAGTGCGGCGGTTCCGGACGCGAGCAAGACGACGTCGGCCGCGATCATCGCCGTTTCCGAGTCGCCGTCGGTCAGCAGGAAATGCTTGGCGATTCCTGCATCCTCGAGCTGTTGCTCGATCAGCGCTCTGAGCGCCGGCGTCGCAACCGGCGTAACGAATTGAATGCCCGGACGCGCGGCCGCCAGGCGCTTTGCGGCGTCCGCGAAGATCGCCCCGAGCCTGGCCACTTCACCGCGGCGGCTGCCCGGCAACACGGCGACGACTTCACCCGTGCCTACACCGAGCTTTTCCCGGGCCGCAAGGGAATCCGCGACGGCCGGCGTGCTATCAGCCTTCGGGTGGCCCACAAACACGGCATCGATCCCGTGCTCATCGTAGAGGACCTTTTCGAACGGCAGGATACAGAGGACCCTGTCGGCCGCTTCCCTGACCGTTTGAATGCGGCCCGGCCGCCATGCCCAGACCGACGGACTGACGTAGTGGACGGTCTTTATGCCGCTCTTGCGGAGCTTTTTCTCGAGGCCCAGATTGAAGTCCGGCGCATCGATGCCGACAAACACGTCGGGCGGGGACACCTGCCAGCGTTCGACCAGCGCTTTGCGCAGACGCAGCAAACGCGGGATGTGTGCCAGCGGCTCAACGAGCCCCATAACGGCCAGCGATTCAGCGGGCTCCCATTGCTCGCAGCCCGCCGCGACCATGGCGGGACCTGCAACGCCTTCGAACGAAGCATCCGCGACGCGTTCACGGAGCGCCCGGATCAGACCTGCAGCCAGCAGGTCGCCGGAGGATTCGCCAGCAACCAGACCAATCTTCACTGGCAGTGACTTTAACGAACCAGGCCGCGCTCGGATGAGCGCAGTGATTCCAGAAACAGGTTCAGTTCCGGCTGTTTCTCGCAGAGTTCGGCAATTTCGTCGATTGCTTCGGCCAGTTTCTTGCCCTGCCTGAACGTCAGGCGATACGCATTCTTGATGTTGCGAATCTGGTCCGCCGAAAAATCACGCCGCTTGAGTCCCTCGCTATTGATCCCGCGCGGCGTCGCAGGCTGTCCGGAAACCATGGTATAGGCAGGAACATCGCGGTTGATGCCGGCGTACATTCCAAGGAATGCGTGCGCGCCAATCTTGCAGAACTGGTGGACACCGGAAAACCCGCCGCAGATTACCCAGTCCCCGATGTGCACATGTCCCGCCAACGTCGTGTTGTTCGCCATGATTGTCTTGTTGCCCACGACACAGTCGTGCGCAATGTGGACGTAAGCCATGATCCAGTTGTCGTCACCGACGAACGTTTCTCCCCTGTCCTGTGTCGTGCCACGACTGATGGTACAGAATTCCCGAATCGTATTTCGATCGCCGATGATCAGGCGCGTGCGCTCGTTCGCATATTTTTTGTCCTGCGGATCATCACCGATCGATGCAAATTGATAGATGTGATTATCCTTACCGATCTTTGTCGGGCCATTGACCACCACGTGACTGTCAATTTGCGTCCCACTGGCTATCTCGACATCATCACCGATAACGGTATAGGCGCCCACGACGACATTGTCCGCAATGTCTGCCTTTTTCGAGATGACCGCTGTTGCATGAATCATGGATTCTAATCCGAGGACCGACTGCCGCCCTTCTCCAGTTTCTTTACTCGCTCGATCAATGTGCCGAGGCGCCGGAACCGAGCGAGCTGCTTTGACCAGCTTCTCGCTTCGTCGGCCGGAAAACTGGCTGCATAAGTGCCCGGCGTCGTCACGTCTTTCGAGAGGAATGTTCTTGCCGCAACGATGACGTCGTCACAGACCGTGATATGCCCAACGGCGCCCGATTTTCCGGCGAACAGGCATCGCTTGCCGATCCTCGTGCTTCCTGCGATTCCTACCATCGCGGCCAATGCCGTGTGCGCGCCGATATGCACATTGTGTGCAATCATGCAGAGATTATCGATACGTACGCCGTCTTCGATAACCGTATTGTCCAGGGCGCCGCAATCCACCGTCGTATTGGCGCCAATCTCGACGTCATTGCCAATGCGGACGCCGCCAAGTTGCGGGACTTTCACCCAGCCGTCCGGCGTCATGGCATTGCCGAAACCATCGGCACCGATGACGACGCCGGGATGGAACATGCCGCGCTCACCGATCTCGACACTGCGCGCCAGCGTGACATTGGCGATAAAACGGCAGTCGTCACCGATCGTGCAGTCCGGTCCAATGACTGTACCGGGCCCCAGATAGACATTTTCGCCAACCCTGGAACGCTCGCCGATAACGACATTTGCCGCGAGATGGGCACTGTCCGCTACCTTCGCCGACGGTGCTATCAGCGCCGACGCGTGCACACCTGGCGCGTAGCTCGGCGGTGGACAGACGACGGTCGCCATGCGCGCATAGCACGCATAAGGATCTTCGTGGAGTATCGACGCCACTGGCGACTCGTCCGCATCACTGGCACGCAAAATGACAGCAGCCGCCTTCGTCGAAGGCAGCTGCTTTTTGTAAATGTCGTTGGCCAGAAAACTCAGGGACTCCGGACCAGCATTAGGCAATGATGCCACCGAACTCACAACGACATCGGGATCGCCGATCAGCTCGCAACCGAATTGCGTGGCCAGTTCTCCGAGGCTGATCGGCATTGGAGTGGAAACTCCCCTGTGAGCTAGCGAGCGCTTGTTGCCTGGTGGTTTGCTTCAACGGCGCGCAGTACCTGCTCCGTTATATTCATCGCGCTGCTGGCAAAGAGCACGCCGTCACCGACGATAAGGTCATAACCCTGTTGCTGCGCATAATCCTGTACTTCCTTGAGCATCGCGCGCTGCAAGATGCCGTACTCTTCATTTTGGCGAAGATTGAGGTCTTCCCGAAATTCATTCTGCAAACGAGCAACTTCACGCTGCAGATCCCGCAAATCCTTTTCTGCATTGCGACGTTCGGTTTCACCCATTACTGCAAAGTCTTTCTGCGCTTTGGCGGTAAGCTCTTCAAATTCCTTCTGCTTTGCCAGGAATTCACGCTGCCGAGGGGCGAACTCTTCCTGCAAAGCATCCATGGCGATCTTCGTTTGCGGCGCCCGCTCAATGAGCGCCGGCAAGCTAACGACACCAATCTTCGTTTCCTGTGCCACCGCCGGCAGGGCCAGCACAAATATCATCGCGATGCCAAATACTGTCTTAATCATTCTCTGCTTTACAAGACTCATAAACTTTCCATTCCTTAAAACGCTTGTCCAATGGAGAACTGGAATCTTTCCAGTTGATCTCCGTAATACCTGTCATTCCCCTCATACGCATTCAGTGGGTATGCATAACTGAATCGGAACAGTCCCAGTGGCGCCAGCCACTGGACGCCGATCCCTACCGATGTGCGCAGATCGTCGAGGTCGGGCTCATAGGAGAACGGGCTGCCCAGCTTGTCCGTAAACGCAACTTCGCCCGTGTTGAATACATTACCCACATCGTAAAAAAGGCTGGCTCGCGCCTGGCTGGCCCACTTGTCCGGAAGCGGGAGTATAAGCTCTAGCTGACTTGCAACCAACACGTTACCGCCATACGGCCGGCCGAAACTGTCCCGGGGGCCGAGATAGGATTCCTTGAAACCGCGCACCGACTGCGGCCCGCCGCCATAGAACTGCTTGTACGGTGGCGCCGCCGTCGTATCCCCGATTCCTTCGGAAATACCGAGTTCCGAGTTCAGACGCAATATCCATTTACGCGTGATCGGGAAGTATTTCGTAAAACTGTAGCGCGCCTGATAATACTCGACGTCGCTACCCGGGATTGCCATCGCCAGGAACAGCTGCTGGCGCGTGCCCCGATTGGCAAACAGCGCTCGATTCCGGCTGTCGTAAGTCCAACCGGCGATCAGCTCCACCGTGTCAAACTCTGAACCAAAGATGCTTCGGCCACCAGGCAAACTCTCGACGAACTGATTGCCGTTATTTAGAACCCAATCCTGCGCCTGTCGCGTGCTGTTCGACGATGACACCAGCTCGGCGTGCTGGAAAGTGGCGCCGATCGAAAGCGACTGGTACTCGGATATCGGATAACCATAGTCGATTGTCGCACCCGCGCTCGTTGTCGAAAAATCGGAAGCCGCCGACGTGAACTGCGTGATATCCCGGTAGTTGACACTAACCGTCCGCCGAATGCCGTCCATCGATCGATAGGGATCCGTGTGCGAAAGGCTGTAGAGCTTCTGGAATCGACCGGAGTTGAGCTCAAGCGCCACACGGTTGCCGGTGCCGAGGAAGTTCGTGTGCACGATACTTCCATTAAGCAGCAGTTTCTGTGACTCCGAGTATCCTACCCCTCCGGAAAACTGTCCCGGCATCCGGTATTCGAGATCGAAATCGACATCAACAAGATCGGGACTGCCGGGTACCGGCGTATTGTTCACTTCCGCACTTTCGATATACGGCAAGCGCTGTAAACGAATCTTGGACCGGTCGATCAAGGAGTTTGACAGGTACGCGCCTTCCATTTGCCGCATCTCACGTCGCAATACTTCGTCATCGACCTGGTCAACGCCGTTGAAGCTGATTCGACGAACATAAACGCGGTTCCGAGCATCAACGAAAAAGGTCACCGCCGCCTCTTTCTTTTCGTGATCGAGTTCGGGAACAGGCTCGATCTCGGCGTTTGCATAGCCCTCCTCGCCGAGCCGGAAAGACATTAAATCGCTGGACTGAGTCAGCGCTCGCTGATTGAAGATACTGCCTGGCTGCGCCAGAACCAGGGCGCGGAGAAACTCTTCGGGGATCACCATTTCGCCGACCAGCTTGACATCCGAAATGGTATAGAGATCGCCTTCGCGAATGCCTATCGTCACAAAAATGTCTTTCTTGTTCGGCGAGATCGCTACCTGGGTCGATTCGATTTTGAAGTCGGCGTAACCTCGATCCATATAGAAAGAGCGCAGCGTCTCAAGGTCGCCTTCGAGAGATTCCTTGGCGTAACGATCATCTTGCCGGATCCACGATAGCCAGTTGGCCGTGTCCAACTCAAAGTCCTCGCGAATTTCCTTTTCGTCAAAAGTCTCATTACCGACGATATTTACCTGGCGTATTTTCGCGCGCTCACCTTCTTTGACATTGATTTTTACGCGCACCGTATTGTTGGGGCGATCCTGGATGTCCGTATCGATGACAACGCCGTACTTGCCGCGATCGTAATATTGCTCACGCAGGAACATTTCAACATTGTCGAGCACGGATCGGTCGAACGTCCGCCCCCTTGCCAGTCCGACACCACGCAGGGACTCCATCAGGTCTTCTGTCTTGATGTCCTTGTTGCCGTCGATTTCGAAGCTCTCGATGGACGGTCGTTCAATGACGACAATGACCAGCGTGTCGCCGTCACGACGCATTTCAATATTGTCGAAGAGGTTCTGACCGTAAAGCGCGCGTATCGCCTCGCCGATACGACTATTGTCGACGTTATCGCCGATGTTGATCGGCAAGTAGTTGAACACCGTGCCTTCCGATATACGCTGCAGCCCCTCCACCCGCATGTCCCGGACAAGGAATTCTCCGGACGCCAGCGTGGTCATCGGCAGCAGCATCAACAGCGCAAAAAGTGTATGTCTCATCTGGAATCTGTATCCGACGGTCCCGGTCAACCCAGGATTCTCGCTATATCGTTATAAAACGCGAAGCTCATTAATAAGAGTAACGCGAAAATGCCCACCTGCTGCCCGAGTATCTGCGCGCGTTCGGTCATCGGGCTCCCTTTTATCAGTTCGATGACCTGGTAGACGATCTGGCCACCATCCAGTATCGGTATGGGCAGCAAATTCAAAACCCCGAGACTAATACTCACTATTGCCAGAAAACTCAGGAAATAGGTCGCGCCACGCTGTGCCGATTCGCCGGCAATCTGTCCGATATTGATCGGCCCGCTGATGTTCTTGATCGAGACATCGCCGGTAAGCATCCGGCCGAGCATTCGCACCGTGAATATCGTGGATGTCCAGGTCTTAATGGCCGCCTCATTGAGCGACTGCAGCGGTGTAAAGGTGCGGCGATAATAGTAATCTGACGTCACTGGCGACGAGCCGATCCCAAGCAAACCACGTTTCTCCCCGTCCACATTACGCTCGCCCAAAACCAGGTCGACTTTCGCCGTGACACCATCACGTACGAATTCGATGGCAACCTCCTGATTGGGGCGCGTAGAGACCACGGCGACGAGTTCGCTGAACGTCCTCGTCGGCTGCCCGTCAACCGAAACGATGCGGTCGCCGACCATGAGGCCTGCCGCTTCGGCCGCGCCGCCGGCGGTTAATGAGCCCACCTCTGCGGGCGGTTGCATGACATCGAAACCGAGGCCTTCGAAGAGGAGCCCCGGTTCGGTCAGGCGCGCGCTGTCATCGCCCACGTTGATGACTGCCGCTCGCTGCCGCCCGTCGTCACTCTCCAGCGTGAGCGGCACACGGCCGTCAACAACCATGTTGTCGATTATCGCGACCAGCGTCGACTCCCAGTCTTTTGTCTCCACATCCCCGACAGCAACAATCTTGTCACCAAACTGGAGACCGGCCTGATCGGCATAGGAGCCGGGCGTGACCTCTCCCACGGCCGGTTTCAATGCCATGATGCCGCCTGCGAACAAGATCCAGTATGCCAATACCGCGAATATGAAATTGAAGGCCGGCCCGGCCAGCAATACGGCGATGCGCGCCGGTATCGGGCGATGATCGAAAGCCCGGCCGGTGTCCGCACTGTCGACAGGCCCTTCTCGACTGTCCAGAAATCGCACATAGCCGCCGAGCGGAATGGCCGAAACGCAGTACTCAGTCTTATCTTCGCCGGCCGCACGCATCCAGATCGGCTTACCGAAGCCGATCGAGAATCGGAGTACCTTCATCCCGCTCCAGCGCCCGATAATATAATGACCGAACTCGTGAACGGCGACGAGAATGCTGATTGCGGCGATAAACGCCAGGAGACTGATCGTTGCGTTTCCCATAATTAGCAAGCACTCCTGGTCAGTTCTGCGCATCGGCAGCCCGGGCACCTGGAGAGTCGGGGGCCGCAGGCAATACTCCGCTTATATCGACCGCTCCGATGCGCCCCAGTTCCCGCCCGAGTTTCCGCCGCATATAAGACAGTATCGGCAGTACGATGAATGGACCATGAATATGAATACACGATTACACGAGCTCCAGCCAGCGTAGCCCGAGCGCAAACAACGGCGCCGCAGCGGCAACGCTGTCGATGCGATCAAGCACACCACCGTGGCCGGGAAACAGCGTGCCGCTGTCTTTCAGGCCGGCGGTACGTTTGAACATGCTCACGGTCAGGTCGCCGACAATGGACAATGCTGCGACAGCAAGGCAAAACGGCAACAGCACGGCCAGGCTGGCATCGGTCCAATAAGCCACAGCAACCGCGAGCAAAGCAACGGCCATCAGGCCGCCGAAGGCGCCCTCCCAGGTCTTGCCGGGGCTGATACTCGGTGCGAGCTGCACGCGGCCAAACTGCTTGCCGACGAAATACGCGCCCGCATCGGCAGCCCAGACGATCAGGAGAGCTAATAACAGGACCAAAGGGCCCAAGCGATACAACAGAACCAGCGCCAGGAACAGGGGCACAAGTACCAGCACGCCGGCGATCATTCGGATGAAAGAAGGAATCGGTGTCGGGAAAAACATTGTCCAGATGAATGCTGCGAACCACCAAATAAGTGCGATTTGCAGAACCGGCACGGAAACGACCGGTATCGACAAATAGGTCGCAATTAAAAGGGCCCCGATTGCGGCGACATAAGCACTTCGTGACATCGCACCCGACACCCCGAGGAATCCCGACCATTCCCACGCGCCGGCGAGAATCACGACGCCAATGAACAATTCTGCAACCGGTGCAGGTACGACGAACAGCACAATGCCCAATACCAGGAGCGCGACGACGGCCGTTACGACTCGCGTTCTTAGCATTCCGCCGCTCCTACCTGCTCGCCCGTGTGTCCGTAGCGGCGTTGCTTTTGCGCGTAATACTCGAGCGCAAGATCAAACTGCTTCGTATCGAACTCCGGCCAGAACACGTCGGTAAACCAAAGTTCGGCGTAGGCGAGGTTCCACAGCAGGAAATTGCTGATGCGCTGTTCGCCGCCCGTGCGAATCAGCAGGTCCGGTTCCGGGCAATCCGCAAGCTGCAGCTTTGCCGACATAAGGGTTTCATCGATGTCATCGAGCTTCAGCGTACCCTTCGCGACTTCAGCTGCAATCTGCTTCGTCGCATTAAGGATGTCCCAGCGGCCCCCATAAGCTACCGCAACGTTGAGGAACAAGCCCGTGTTGCGGCGGGTTTTTTCCTCTGCGACTTCGATTTTTTCGACGAGGCTCGGGTTCAGCTGCTCCCGGTTACCAATAAAACGTAGCCTTACATTATTACGATGCAGCTCGGCGACTTCGCGTCGCAGCGCTTCGACAAACAAGGACATGAGGCTGCTCACCTCTTCTTCCGGCCGGCCCCAGTTTTCACTGCTGAACGCAAATAGCGTCAAGTACTCGATGCCGCGCCTTGCTGCCGCTTCGACGGTGGAACGTACGGACTTCACTCCAGCCCGGTGTCCTGCATGGCGTGGCTTCTGCCTGGCACGTGCCCAGCGGCCGTTGCCATCCATGATGACGGCAACATGTCTCGGCAGGTTTGTCTTTTCGGCGACCACTCGAGTTTGTTGACGGAATCCGGCCGCTCAGACCTCCATCAACTCCGCTTCTTTGTCCGCGAGCAGTTTATCGATCTCGGCGATGTACTTGTCCGTGATGCCTTGAATCTCGCCTTCAGCGCGGTGTTCCTCGTCTGCGCCTATCATCTTTTCCTTGAGCAGTTCCTTAACGTCGTGCAATGCGTCGCGACGGATATTGCGTACAGCGATACGCCCGCCCTCGGCTTCCTGCCGCACAACCTTGATAAGGTCCTTGCGTCGCTCCTCCGTCAGTGGCGGCAGCGGCACACGAATGACCATGCCGGCAGTTGCAGGATTCAATCCCAGATCGGAGCCCATAATGGCTTTCTCGATGACCTTCACCATGTCTTTCTCCCATGGCGTTACAACCAGCGTTCGAGAGTCTTCCACACCAACATTGGATACCTGGTTCAGCGGGACCTCGCTGCCATAATACTCAACCGTTATATGATCGAGCAGGCTAGTGTGCGCGCGGCCCGTACGAATCTTGGTCAGATCCTGCTGCATCGAGGCGACGCTCTTGGCCATACGGGAACTGGCGTCTTTCTTGATTTCATCCAACACGATTAGTGCCCTCTTTTTTCTTCATGCCTTGTCGCTTGTCACGCCGGAATTAACGGGTAACCAGCGTACCGACGTCGTCACCCGACATCGCGCGGACGAGCGCGTTGCCGCGCGTCAGGTTAAACACGCGCAACGGCAGGTCGTTGTCACGGCACATGACGATGGCCGTTGCATCCATGACCGAGAGCTTATCCGCCAGAACCCGGTCATACGAGACGGTTTCAAAACGTTGTGCCCCTGAATTGGTCATCGGATCATCGTCATAGACGCCGTCAACTTTGGTCGCTTTCAGCA
>JAOTWB010000066.1 GCA_029863125.1 Gammaproteobacteria bacterium | reverse complement strand
GGCGGCCAAGCGGCTGGGCATGTCCCTGCGGACGGTGCAGCTGTGGGTCGAGAGCGGCACGCTGCCCGCCTGGAAGACCGCGGGCGGGCACCGGCGCATCGCCCGTGATGCGGTGGAGCGATTGGTCCGGGAACAGGATCGGGCCCTCGAGCCCGGCTCGCGCGAATCGCAATTCCGCATTCTGGTCGTCGAAGACGAAGAGAGTCTGCGCAAGCTCTACGAGGCAAAACTGGCCGGCTGGGACCTGCCCCTCGAGATCCTCACCACGTCGAACGGCTACGAGGCGCTGTTGATCATCGGGGAAAAACGCCCGGATCTTCTGGTCGCGGACCTCTCGATGCCGGCCATGGACGGCTTTCGGATGATTCGCACGCTAAAGTCGTCGGACGATTACCGTAATCTCGAGATCGTCGTGGTTACCGCGCTCGATACGACCGAAATCGTGGATCGCGGCGGCCTGCCGGAGAATGTGCGCGTGTTTCGCAAACCGATCCCGTTTGCGGACCTCGAGGCTATCGTGCGTGACCGCTTTGCCCGGGCTGCCGATGATTCCTGAACCGGAGACGGCGTCCAGTTTCGCAAAAAATGAAAAAAACGGCAAATCTATACCCGATTCTGTGATTCGAATCCCGCATTGCTGACCTCGCCGAGTCCGATACAGGGCCGCTGAGTCCGCTGGACACTCGGATTTTCGATGCAAGTATTTCAGTAAACGCGCGCGGCTTGTTTCTTTGTCTGCGGTCGGCCTGCCTATCTCAGCGACGCCGCTATCGCGCACCAGCTCTTCAGCCGCGACATTGACCACCATGAAGGCGAATATCCCTGCGGTCAGCGAAAGTCTTGTTTTGATCACCAACAGCTTCCTTCCTTGATCTAAAAGGAGTTGCAGGTAAGTTCGCACGCCGTCGGCAAGACGGCTGAGGTTTTGTACGACCCGGAGAATCCCGGACAGTCGGTGCTGGTACAAGGCTCTTATCGGTAAGTGCGAGGTAGGGAAATTGATGTCATTCGATCGAATCAAAGACGACAATAATGACGGAACAGAGGTTCTAAGTATCATGACAGGACAAGCACTATGCCAGAGCTTATTTTGATCGTACTGGTCGTTGTTGGTCTGTTCTGGTTTGCGAAGCGCTTCGTCAAACGTGCTGCAGGGCGCATGGCCACGCTGAGCACAAACGGTCATGAGGCTAAAGGCCGGGTAAGTAAAGTCCAAAAGGAGCGGCTGTCACGCACAGACAACGCGAATCGCGTGACGTACGTATTCAGCGCTACCGATGGTATCAAATACCAACGGGAAATCGACGTGCTGCCATCAGAGTTCAGCCAGTATCTGGAAGTGCAGCCAATCGATATCGACTACGATCCACGTAATCCTGAGGTAAACATGTTGAAGAACGTGGTTGACAAGGTGGGTGAGGCAAAGGGTAGATCCAATCAATCAATGGCGCATGGAGCGCGCTTCGTTGAACGAATTCGTCGATGGGCATAGCCTTTGAGGCTCGGACAAGTTCCAATTGGCTGTTGCCGATTCCAGCTAGACAGGATAATCAATAGCTCGAAAACGCCCCATGTTTTGGGACCAGTATTGATGGGGACTGACAGAGAAGGAGCCAATCGGCGTTAATCGGCGCGTGAGCCAAAGTCTGCTTATACTCTATGAATCAGTGAGATACCGATTAGCGCCAATTGAGAACAAATTACGTATTGGACAAATTTAGTTCTCCGAAGGCAGGGGTCACAGGTTCGCACCGACGAGCGAAGCGAGGACATGCCGAAGGCCCATCCTGTCGGGCGCGCCAGTAAAGCAAAATTGCCCCTCAACGAGGGGCAATTTTGTTTTACATGACCTTCGAGGCAGATTCGAACCAATAGGTTTGATCCGAGGCGAGCGTAGCGAGCCCACAGACGCACGAACGTAGTGAGTGCGCCCGAAGGGCGAGGCGAGCAGGCCCGAGTCAATCCCGCCGGGCGCGCCTGACGGAAAAGCGATCTGCGTCACATTTTGGGGTACACCCCTGCGGCGGCTCGGTCAATTCGTGACCATATCGTGCGCCCCATGCGGACCCATCGCGTAGCGTCGCGTCCTGAGCTGTGGTGGTTACGACAAGGGACGTCTCGACTATGAACGGATTCATCCAGATCGCACTAACCGCGAGCCTGCTCGCTGTGGCACTCAGTGGCTGTGGCGGCGGCAAGTCTTCGCCTCGTGCGGAACGCGATCCCGAACCGCCGGCGATCGGTTCCGACGCCAGCCTCGCCCAAATGCAGGTATCGGCAACGGCATTGGATCAAATCTTCCAGCCGACCGTTTTCGACTATACCGGCACCGCGTCTTATCTGTCTCGCACGACGACAATAACCGCCGTTCCGGCGGATCCGAACGCGACGTTTGCGGTCAACGGCGTTGCCGGGACCCGGAATGAAACCAGTGATCCGATCGACTTGCTGGAAGGTGGCAATACGATCACCGTGACGGTCACCGCCGAGGATCGGGTCAGCAATCAGTCCTACACGATCGACATCAGCAGAGCGGTTGCGAACAATCTTGAATCGCGGCGATTCCTCAAAGCGGCCCATAACGACAACAACGATCGCTTCGGCGCCGGTGTGGCCGTCTCCGACGACACGCTGGTTGTCGCTGCGAGCGGTGAGGACAGCGGTTCGACAGGCATCAACGGCGATGCTACCGACGATAGCGCGGCCGATTCCGGTGCGGTCTACGTGTTCCGGCGCGACGCAGCATATACCTGGATGCAGGAGGCATACATAAAAGCGTCGAACGCGGCGACGTCCGACGCATTCGGACAATCGATTGCATTGTCGGGTGACACGCTGGTCGTCGGCGCGCCCCGGGAGGATAGTGCGGCGGTCGGCATCAATGGCGATGACACGGATAACAGCGCGATCGACGCCGGCGCTGTCTATGTGTTCACCCGCGACGCGACCGGCATTTGGTCGCAACAGGCCTATCTGAAGGCATCGAATACGGGTTCCATCGACGGCTTCGGCGCCGCCGTCGCACTCGACGGCGACACGCTGGCGGTAAGCGCCAACCTCGAAGACAGCGGGGCAGTTGGCGTAAACGGCGACCAGACAGACAACAATGGCCAGGACTCGGGGGCCGTTTACGTATTCACCCGGGATGGTGCCGGCGCCTGGACACAGCAGGCTTACCTGAAAGCCTCGAACGCGAACGCAGGTGACCGATTCGGCGGAGCGATCGCCTTGTCAGGCAATACGCTCGTTGTTGGCGCAGCTTACGAACGTAGCAAGTCCACCGGCGTGGACGGCAATCAGGCGAGTAACAGCTGGTCGGAGGCAGGCTCGGTTTACGTGTTTACTCGCAACGAGGCCGGCGACTGGAGCCAACAGGCGTATCTCAAAGCCTCCAATACGGGTAGTGGCGACCGCTTCGGTGACGCGGTGGTTCTCTCGGGCGATACGCTCGTCGTAGGCGCGCCGTTGGAAGACAGTGCGGCTCGGGGCATCGATGGATTCCAGGCCGACAACAAGGCGCTCAGCTCCGGGGCCGCCTATATCTTCAGTCGTGATTCGATGGGTACGTGGACTCAGCAGGCCTATTTGAAAGGCTCAAACTCCGAGACGCAGGACCGGTTCGGCCATTCACTGGCGCTCGACAGCGGTCTGCTGGTCGTCGGCGCGTCAGAGGACAGCGGTGCCAGCGGCGCCGACGGTGATCAGGCGGACAACAGCGCGCCGAGTGCCGGCGCGGCTTACCTGTTCGAGCGCGACGCTCAAGGTGCCTGGAGCCAGATAGCCTACCTGAAGGCATCGAACACGGATGCAGGAGACGAGTTCGGTTCGGCAGTCGCGATAGCCGGGACGGCGCTGGTCGTCGGTGCAAGTCTGGAAGACAGCAATGCCACTGGCGTTGACGGCGACCAGACGAATAACAGTTCGATCGATTCGGGTGCCGTCTACATAGTCCGCTAGCTGCCAGAATCCTCCATCGGCTGGCTAACGCGTCAGCTTTACGCCGCCGTCGGTCATGTCGGCATGTCGGTTCAGCCACGACTGCACGACGTAAACATTCTGATTACCAATAAGAAAGCCGACGATAAGGCAGTTAGTTTGTTTGAGCGAGAAGGGGTTGAGGGCATCATTGTGGATGATGCTGCGCCTGCGAGTGATGAATGATTGGACCAAGGTCATTCGACTGGAACGCACCAGGCCTATCCGAGATTGAATAAGGCGCGACAATGAAATTTCGATATCAACATTCCGGGCACGTTGGCCGAGGTGAAAAAGTGTTGCCCGCACTGTTAACGAGCGCCCCAGCGGTTTGTTAACGACGACAATTGCTTATGGTTTACCAAGCTAACTACGAGCCAGGTCGCCTCTCCAAATCGTTCTTCGGGGAATTATCTGAGAGAACTGCCGACCTTAGTCAGTGCTCGTTCATCGAATAGTCGTTTACCAGTGAGCTATGCGTAGCTTGAACAGCATGTGCCGGAATATTGCCGATCCTGATTCTCGACTGTGTGAGAATTGTGTGACTGAGTGCTGCACGGTTGTGATGAGTACTGCAACTTGAATGGACGTACCGCCAGTTAGCATCAATAATATTAGTTACTTACGATCGAAATGGCGAACTCCGAAGGCAGGGGTCACAGGTTCGATCCGAGGCGAGCTTTGCTCGCCGACAGACGCACGTAGTGCGCCCCGAAGGGGTGAGCCGGCGTAGCCGGTGAATCAATCCTGTCGGGCGCGCCATGTTCTCGGAGGTGTTTCGGTCACACGGTTTAATCCTTTAGTCCGCGGCATAACGAAGCCCCTGAAAGTCAGCGGAAAAGGACAAACCAAAAGCGAAAGACGTTGACTTGATGCCCCCGCCGCATCGGAGACGCCGGAAGTGGTAGTCCCCGATGGTCAGTGCGTAGCGGTATTGGCAATTTTCAGCAGTTTCTCGACGCTTGATTGTGTCCGGATCAAACCGGTTAGTCCGATCGCAATACGCCATCCAGATTGCGAAGAGGGTCTCGCACCCAG
>JAOTWB010000009.1 GCA_029863125.1 Gammaproteobacteria bacterium | reverse complement strand
CGGTGCCTGTCTCTGGCGGCGGGCTTATGTTTGTCGGCCCCGGGAAAGCGCGGACTATGCCATGCCGTGCCACGGGGCTCAAAAGTTTCTCATGTAATCAGAGGATTAGGAACAGTTTCTTCACGCCTCTTGAAGTACCCACGGTGGCATCGCGTGAAGCCCGGTTGCCAGGGACCATGGGCCGGCAGCAATCGTTCTTCCGGGTGTGGCAAGGGCACCGCGAGATTGGCACAATGCGCGCCCACCGGAGATCAAATCATGCACTCAATACTAAAGCGACTCGGACTCGACGCAGTCAACGACGGTACCTGGTTGGGCGCCGAGTCCAGCGGCGACAGGTCCGCTGCCGTCATCGAATCCCTAAACCCGGCAACAGGCAAAGTCATCGCGAGCGTGCGATCGACGTCGACGGCAGAATACGAAAAAGTCATCGCCAAAGCGCAGGAGTCGTTTCCCATCTGGCGAAATGTGCCGGCGCCCGTTCGCGGTGAGGCTGTTCGCAGGATTGCCAACGGGCTTCGCGACCACAAAGATGCCCTCGGTAGCCTCGTGTCCCTGGAGATGGGCAAGATCAAGGCCGAGGGTGACGGCGAAGTCCAGGAGATGATCGACATCGCCGATTTTGCCGTCGGCCAGTCCCGCATGATGTATGGCCGCACGATGCACTCGGAGCGACGACAACACCGCATGTACGAACAGTGGCATCCGCTGGGTCTTATCGGGACGATTTCGGCATTCAATTTCCCGGTTGCGGTTTACTCCTGGAACTCATGCATTGCGGCAATCTGCGGTAATGTCAACATCTGGAAGCCCTCTCCAAAAACGCCGCTGTGTGGCGTCGCGGTACAGAAAATATTTAGCGAAGCGCTCGCGGACATGGATCTGCCGCCGGTATTTTTCCTGATTAACGATGGTTCGAATGAGCTGGCACAACAATTTGTCGACGACACTCGCATCAGCCTGATCTCATTCACCGGGTCCTGCGCCGTCGGTCGCCGGGTCGGCGAACGCGTTGCCGCTCGTATGGGGAAGAGCCTGCTCGAACTGGGCGGCAACAACGCCATCATCGTCGATGAATTCGCCAATCTCGACCTCGCGGTTCCTGCGATCGTGTTCGGCTCCGTCGGAACAGCCGGCCAGCGCTGCACGTCGACCCGTCGCGTCATCGTGCACCGCAGCCGCTTCGAGGAATTAAAATACGCCCTGGTCAGAGCCTACGGCCAGATCCGCATAGGCGACCCTCTCGATCCCGAGACGTTGATGGGCCCGTTGATTGACGAGTCTTCGATCGAGCGCGTCGAGTCCGCATGCGCCGCCGTTCGTGAATCCGGCGGTGAAGTTCTGTGCGGCGGCGAACGCATCGACGGCCCCGGTCACTTCATGACACCGGCCATCGCCGTTGCGGACAACGACTCGGATATCGTGCAAACCGAGACTTTCGGGCCTATCCTGTACCTGATTCCCTTCGACACGCTCGATGAAGCGATCGCGATGCAGAACGGCGTCGTTCAGGGGCTCTCATCCGCCATCTTCACCGACAATCTGCAGAACGCAGAGTACTTCCTGTCGAACGGCGGATCGGACTGCGGTATTGCAAACGTCAATATCGGTACTTCAGGTGCCGAGATCGGCGGAGCTTTCGGTGGCGAGAAAGAGACCGGCGGCGGCCGTGAAGCGGGAAGCGACGCCTGGAAGGCATACATGCGCCGGCAAACCAACACGATCAACTGGGGTCGCGACCTGCCCCTGGCGCAGGGTATTAATTTCGACCTGTAGGAGCAGACCGTGGACGCGGCCTGTCGCGGCTGATAGCCGCTCCTACGTTATTTTCTCAAAACGATTCTCGGCACGGTTCTTGCGGACCGCACCGCCGTCGAAAACCTGACCGCTCATCGCAATGTAAACCCCTGGCGGGGCCATCTGCACGGCCCCCACGGCCATGCCGACATTGAAGACGGCGTCGGTTGTCCTGAACCTGGCCGGGCTCAATGCGCCCGTCAGGACAATGGTCTTGCCCTCGAGATCCCGCAACGCCGCGGCGGTTTCCGGCATCGTGTCAGTGCCGTGCGTAATGACGTAACGGCTCGCATCGTCCTGTTCGATATAGTCGCGCAGCTTGCGGCGATCAGCGTCGTCGATATCGAGACTGTCCTTGTGCATCAACGGCACGACGTCGAAGTCGAAGTCGACAAGCCCTTCGGCCAGTATATGCTGCACCTGCGACTCCCCTACCTCGAAATGACTCAGCGCATCGAAGTAGATCTTGTCAATGGTCCCGCCGGTCGTAATGAATCGAATGAACATGAGCCTGCCAGGGCAAGGTACGAGGCCGACAGCATGCCAGCTGACGGCATGAATCGAAAGCCCGATAAGACACCACAATCCCGACGAGACTGGTATCATCTGAACATGAAAACCTCACGCCTGTCGGATCGCCGGTGGCCTGAAATGCCGGCCCTACTTGCGCTGATCCTGATGATGGTCGGGGTCAGTCATTCGGCCACGGCCGCCAACGTGGTCGTCGAACTCGAAGTCCGCGACGGCATCGGTGTTGCAACCTCGGAATACCTTGTCAGCGGCATCGACCATGCCGAGGAGATCAACGCCGAACTGGTCGTCATTTACATGGACACGCCCGGCGGTCTTATGAAGCCGATGCGCGACATCGTGCAAAAAATTCTCGGCTCCTCGGTGCCCGTGGCCACTTACGTCAGCCCGGCCGGCGCAAGAGCCGATAGCGCGGGCACCTATATCCTGCTGGCCAGCCATATCGCGGCAATGACGCCGACGTCTCACCTTGGCGCCGCGACTCCGGTCTCGCTCGGCGGAGAGGACGCAACGCCACCGGCCGACGATGGCGAGCAAGACGAGGACGGCGACGCGCCGTCGCCACCATCGGGCAGTTCGATGGAACGCAAGGTGATGAACGACGCGGTTGCCTACATTCGCAGTCTCGCAGAACGCCACGGGCGCAATGCCGATTGGGCCGAAAAGGCCGTTACGGAGGCGGCGACGCTGACTGCAACACAGGCACTTGAAGAGAATGTCATCGAGTTCATTGCGGCGGACCGCGACGAATTGCTGCAGCTGCTCGACGGGCACGAAGTGGAGATAGCCGGCGAAACCAGGGCGCTCGCAACCAAGGACGCCGACGTTCAGCCCTACGAAGCCAACTGGCGCATCAAGCTGCTCGGTGTCATTTCGAATCCCGAAATCGTGCTGCTGCTCGGCCTGATAGGCATCTACGGGCTGATGTACGAAGGCTGGAATCCCGGGGCAATAGTTCCGGGTGTGGTCGGGGTCATATGCCTTCTGCTCGCCGCCTATGCGCTGCAGGTTTTGCCGGTCAATTACGCCGGCGTCGCGCTGATCTTCCTGGGCATAGCGCTGATGATTGCGGAGGCGTACGCCCCGAGCTTCGGTGCGCTGGGAATCGGGGGAATCGCCGCGTTCGTCTTCGGCTCGATCATGATGTTCGACAGCGGCATCCCGGGTTTTGGCATTTCGATCACATTTGTCATCAGCATCGCACTGGTATTTGCGCTACTGATCGTTTGGATGCTCAGCTATCTCGTGAAGCTCCGCCGCCGCGGCGCCGTGTCGGGCAGAGAATCGATCGTCGGCGGCATCGCGATTGCCATGGAAGACTTTTCCGGCGACGGCAACGTCTGGCTCGAGGGAGAATCATGGCACGCGCGATCCAAGATACCCATTTCGAAAAACCAGGAAGTCATCGTGCGCGCCATGGACGGACTGATACTCGACGTAGAGCCTGTCGCTTCCAGCACGAAGACCGACGCCCAGCTGCAAACTTAAGGAGGAGTCTCCGATGCCACAACTGCCACTGTTCGCAATTATCGGCGCCGCGATTATCGTGGTGCTGTACAACACGATAAAGATCCTCAAAGAATATGAACGCGGCGTGATTTTCCTGCTGGGCCGTTTTCAACGGGTGAAAGGGCCCGGACTGATAATCCTGATCCCGGGCATCCAAAAGATGGTCAAGGTTGACCTGCGCGTGATCGTTCTCGACGTACCGACGCAGGATGTCATTTCCAGGGACAACGTCTCGGTCAAGGTCAACGCGGTGATCTACTTCCGCATCGTCGATCCGGAAAAAGCGATTATTCGCGTCGCCAACGTGTTTGAAGCAACCAGCCAGCTGTCGCAGACAACACTGCGCTCCGTGCTGGGTCAACATGAGCTCGACGACATGCTTGCGGAGCGCGACAAACTCAATACGGATATACAAGGCCTGCTCGACGCGCGCACCGACAATTGGGGCATCAAGGTCGCCAACGTCGAGATCAAGCATGTCGATCTCGATGAAAGCATGATTCGGGCAATTGCACAGCAGGCCGAAGCCGAGCGCGCGCGGCGAGCGAAGATCATCAACGCCGAAGCTGAAAAACAAGCGGCCGAAATGCTTGCCGAAGCTGCGCGTATGCTCGCGCAGGAAGAGCAGGCCCTGCAGCTTCGCTACCTGCAAACGCTAAAGGAAATCGCCAACGAACGCACCAATACGATCGTGTTCCCGCTGCCGCTGGAATTAGTCGAACCGCTCGTGCGGCTGACAAAATCCGCGGCCAACAAACGCAGCTAGGACCGGCTACTCGCTGCCTGAACTGCTAATAGGCGGTATCGAGACCATGATCTCCGCGCCGCCCAGATCGGAAGATCGTTTGATGGACAGTCGCCCGCCGTAAGAGCGGGCGATGTCTTTTACGACGGCCAGACCAATACCATGACCCGGCGTAGATTCGTCGAGACGCATGCCGCGCTGCAGCAAGGCGTCGGCAGCATCCTGCGGGATCCCCGGCCCGTCATCGGCAACCGTCAGAACCATGCCGCTTGCGATTGCGCGGGCACCGACTGAAGGCACGATGCTGATGCGCACTTTCTTCTCGCACCACTTGCAGGCGTTGTCGAGAAGGTTGCCGGCAAGCTCGAGAAAATCTCCCGTGTCACCTCTGAACTGCATGCCGCGTTCGACGCGCACTTCGAATTCAGGGCTTTTGTCGTGATAGACCTTGCGCAGCCCGTCAACCAGCCGCACGACTTCCTTTTCCACGTTCACCGGTTTGAGAACGAGATTGTCCCCGACCGAAGCCGCGGGTTTGCGCAACTGGTAGCGGACAATTTCATCCATGCGATCGATCTGTTCGTTAAAGCGGCCACCAAATCCTTCGGTCTGCCGATCGTTAAGCAGCGCACGCATCGCCGCCAGCGGCGTTTTCAGGCTGTGCGCGAGATTATCGAGCGTGTAACGGTATCGATCCGAGCGCGCACGCTCGCTGTCGATCAGCAGGTTCATGTTTCGCGCAACGCCCGTCAGCTCAGTTGGAAATTCGCCGGAGAGAGCAACGCGTTTGCCCTCTTCTATTTCGGTAATCTCTGTCTCGATTTTGCGCAGTGGTCGAAGCAGCCCTCGCAGTAGCATCGAGAATGCCAGCAGCATCGTCAGTGCAACCAACGCAAACCAGCCGAAAAGCTGGCGCCTGAACCCGGCGACCTGTGCATTGAAAGAATCGAGGCTTTCCGCAACCTTGAAAACGTAGGAGTTGAGGGTACCGTCGTCGAACTCCCACTCGACGGCAAGGCTCAGGGTCAGCAGCGGGGTGCCGTCCTCGAGGCTCTCGCGAGCAAACAGATGATTGCCGAGTTCCGGAGCTATGCCGCTCGGGATCTCGAGTCCCAGGGCTGAGCGCGATCGCCATAACACCGAGTTGTCGACATCAAGCAATTCGGCGTACAGGCCCGAGCCGATGTTCTCGAAGCGGGGCTCGCGCAGTCGATCCGGCAGCATGAGCTTGCCGTCATCATCGGGTTCCGCCGCAGCCAGCAGGGCAACGAGGTGCCCATCCAGAATATCGCGCCGCGCCTGTTCGCCGGCTTCGCTGAAGGCTGTATCCAGCACGGCGATGGTCGCGCCGAAGAAGAGCAGCAGCAAGACACTGACGGACACCAGTAGTCGGCTGCTGAGAGAACGCATGAGCCGCGTCAGCCTGACTGATTTCGCTCCAGCGCGAAGCGGTAGCCGCGACCCCGTAGCGTTTCAATGGGCTTGATGGAGTTTTCGGGATCCATTTTCTTGCGCAGGCGACCGATGAACACCTCGATCACGTTGCTGTCCCGCTCAAAGTCCTGGTCGTAGAGACGATCCGTCAGCTCGGCCTTCGAAATGACCTGCCCGGCACGCACCATCAGGTATTCGATGATTTTGTATTCGAAGCTTGTGAGGTCGATCGCGGCGTCGTTAACCGTGAGCTCCTGGCGCGACATATCCAGCGAAACCGGGCCCGCCGTCAAGACCGAAGATGCCCAGCCGCCGCTGCGGCGCAGGAGTGCATTAACTCGGGCGCTGACTTCCTCGAAATGAAATGGCTTGACGACGTAGTCGTCGGCGCCGGCGCTGAGGCCATCCACCTTGTCTTCCCAACGATCGCGCGCTGTGAGTATCAGGATCGGATAGCTTTTACCCTGTTCGCGCACCTGGCGGATAATCTCCAGGCCGGACACTTCCGGAAGCCCCAAATCGATGATGGCAAGATCTACCGGGTACTCGAGCGCAAAATAGAGGCCTTCCTTGCCGTCGGCCGCCTGCTCCACCGCGAACCCGGATTCGCCGAGCTTGCGCGCCAGGGATTCGAGCAACGTCGCATCGTCTTCAATTACCAGCAGTCGCATGTTCCCGGTTCCCGATGCGGTTTAGCGGCGTCGGCCGTTGACACGGTGAGTCTTGACCTTGCCGTCCTTGGTAAGAACCTTGACGTAGTGCACTTCGCGGCCGCCCTGGACCCTGGTCTCGGCGCTGACAACGCGGCCGTTGGTCTTTCTGCGAACGGATTCAATGGCTTGTGACAGCGTCATGCCACCCTGCTGCGCAACGCTGTAAGTTTGCTCGCCCGGATACTGCACGTGCTGCGCTTTCAGGGTCTGCTCGATATCGAACGCGTCTGACCGGGTCGGCAGGAAAACCAACCCGGCCAGGAGCAAAAATGTCAGGGCAAATCGCATACACCAAGTGTCGTACGAGAGCCGATTGATTGCAATGAAGCGCGTCACATCGTACCTCGGATTCAGCCGGCCGGCCTCACGTCGACGCGCACGCGAATCCTGCGACCCGGGTCGTACGGCATCTCGGTCACGTATTTCTGGCCATGGTAGCGATAGGTAACGCGGTAGCCATCGATACGCTCTTCCCGGCGCGACTGGTAGCGCGTCTCACAGCGCTCTACCGGGCGCGCAATGCGTTCGACATCGTGCCCGTCGTGACGCTGACGTGCTGCATCACTGCCAACAGCCGCGCCGATCAGCGTGCCTGCTACGGTCGCGGCATCATTGCCTCGTCCGCTGCCGAACTGGTGGCCGATGACGCCGCCGATCAGCGCGCCGACCAGCGTCGAGCCGCCGCCGTGCCGTGCCCGGCGGTCAACCGTGTAGTACTGCATTTCCTCCCAGCACTCGCGAACCGGAGTTCTCACGGTTACGTGGTTAACGATCGGCTGCGACGAAATCACCTTTGCGTAGTCGTACATGGCGCGATCACTGCGCGCCGTACGGTAATCATGATCCGCCAGGGCGCTGCCGGTCGTGCCGACGAACATCATGGCGATCATCAAAGCTGTGATTCGAGTGTTCATAGTCCTGCTCCTTGTCCCAAACAGCCGGCATTGGCCAGCCTGTGGACAAGATTAATCCGGGGCCAATGAACTGTTCCTGAACACGGACAATGAAAAAAACGAGATTTGTGAACGGTTTATGAACGTGCCGCCGGTTAGCCGACGCGCTTTTTTGCGGCCCGCCATTCCTGGTCCAGGGCCTCCAGCGAGAAGTCCTTGATCCGCTTGCCGTTTCCGGCAATCGCGGTCTCCATATCGCGGAAGCGGCGCTCGAACTTTCGGTTTGCCCCACGCAGTGCCCGCTCGGGGTCAATTTCCAGGTGCCGCGCCAGGTTAACCACGGCAAACAGCATGTCGCCGAACTCCTCCTCAATACCGGTCGTGTCGCGAGCACCGGCCGCCTTTTCCAGCTCAACGAGCTCCTCCTGGATTTTTGCGTGTACGCCCTGGCGATCGGGCCAGTCGAAGCCGACCCGGCCGGCCCTTTTTCCGAGCTTCTGTGCCCGTTTCAGAGCGGGCAGCGCCCGCGCAATGCCCGCCAGCTCACTGGTATCGTCGCCGCCAGAACGCTCGAGTTCCTTGATTTCTTCCCAGCTGCCCTCGACCTTGCCGGCCTCGCGTTCGGATGCGCTGCCAAAGACATGGGGATGGCGGCGAATCATTTTCTCGGCAATGCCTGCGGCGACGTCGTCGAAATCGAAATGACCCGCCTCGGCCGCAATTTGCGCGTGGAAAACAACCTGAAGCAGGAGATCGCCGAGTTCGTCCCTAAGGTCATCGACGTCCTCCCGGTCAATCGCGTCGGCAACTTCGTAGGCCTCTTCAATGGTGTACGGCGCAATCGTGGCAAAACTCTGCTCGACGTCCCAGGGGCACCCGCTGTCTGGATCGCGGAGCTTCTTCATTACTTCAAGTAATTTATTGATATCATCCATAACTCATTTATTTAAAAGATATTCTCTGAGCAATAATACCATGTAGGCCGTCACCCCCCAGATCCTCTGTCCCTCGTAGTCAAACTCCAGCATCGGAATCACACGGCCGTGAAATGAGCGCTCTACTCGCCTGTCGTTGGCGGCATCCAGCAGGAACTCCAGCGGTACCTCGAACGCGTATTCGACTTCGCTTCGGTCGATCACGAGTTCTGCCGCATCACTGACGAGTCCGACGACCGGTGTCACGGCGTAACCGGTTATCGTTGGCATAGGCCCGAGATATCCGATCACCGAAACGTGCTCGGGATCGATGCCCACCTCTTCGTGGGTTTCGCGAAGGGCCGTCATGCGCACGTCCTGGTCGTGCTCCTCCATGCGACCTCCCGGAAAGCTGATCTGCCCGGCATGGTGCTTGAGATCTGCAGAACGCTGCGTGAGCAGTACCGACAGTTCCCTGGCACGTTGCATGACCGGTATCAGCACGCCGGCCGGGGTGAGCGTTTCAGTCAGGCGTTCGCGCAGCGTGGCCGGCCAACGCCCGCTGCCCGGGGGCGGCGCAACGTCCAGAGGGTCGGGCGGCAGCCGCGTATCGGCGAGACGCTCGCGCAACCAATCTGCTGTTACAGAGTCCCGTTTCCGGACGTCACTAATGTTTGATACCGCCTTCGGTCAGGCTCGCCGGATCCAGCAGCCGATCGAGTTCCTCGTCCGTCAGGTCGGTCATTTCACGCGCAACATCCTTGACGGGACGGCCTTCTTTGTACGCTTTCTTGGCAACAGCCGCGCCCTTCTCATAGCCAATGACCGGATTCAGCGCCGTCACGAGTATCGGATTACGGCCCAAAGCCTGGTTGATATTGTCGGTGCTTACCGTGAACCCCGCGATGGCGCTGTCGGCGAGGCAGATGCTGGCCGTCGCCAGGATCTCGATGCTCTGAAGCAGGTTGTACGCGACCACCGGCAGCATGACATTCAACTGGAAATTGCCCGACTGCCCGCCCACGGCGACGGTCAGGTCATTGCCGATGACCTGCGCACAGACCATGGCAACCGCCTCGGGAATGACCGGATTAACCTTGCCCGGCATGATGCTCGAGCCCGGCTGCAGCGCCGGCAGCTCGATCTCCCCGATGCCGGCAAGCGGTCCGGCGTTCATCCAGCGAAGATCATTGGCGATCTTGGTCAGGCTGACCGCGAGCACGCGCAGCTGTCCGGAGGTCTCGACAGCGGCATCCTGGGAGCTCAGCGACTCAAACAGGTTGTCAGCTTGTTTGAACGGCACGCCCGTGCGTTCGCTCAGCAAAACGGCAACTTTCCGGCCAAACTTCGGGTGCGCGTTAATCCCGGTGCCAACTGCGGTTCCGCCCTGTGCCAGCGCCGTCAGACGCTTCATCGTGTCAGCGAGCCGCTCGCCGGCGTGATCGATCTGCGAACGCCAGCCATCGAGCTCCTGGCCCAAGGTTACAGGCATTGCGTCCATCAGGTGGGTGCGTCCAGTCTTTACGATGTCTCGCGTTTCGTCGGCTTTCTTTTCGAGCGCTTTGGACAGGTGCTTCAGCGCCGGCCGCAGCCGGTTATGAATAGCCAGCGCTGCGCTTACATGCACGCAGGTCGGGATGACGTCGTTGCTGCTTTGGCTCATGTTCACGTGATCGTTCGGATGCACCGCTTTGCCGAGGCTCTCGCTCGCCAGGTGAGATATCACTTCATTGGCGTTCATATTCGAGCTGGTACCCGACCCGGTCTGAAAGACGTCGACCGGAAAGTGCGCATCGTACTCGCCTTCGGAGACGGCGAGGGCCGCTTTCTGGATGGCTACGGCGAGGTCACTCTGGATAAGACCGAGTTCGGAATTGGCGCCCGCCGCCGCCCATTTGACCAGCCACAGCGCCGCAATGAACTGGCGGGGCATCATCAGCCCGCTGATCGGGAAATTGTTCACGGCACGCTGGGTTTGCGCGCCCCAGAGCGCATCAGCCGGGACCTCGAGTTCGCCCATGCTGTCCTTTTCGATACGAATTGCCTTGTCTTTCATTGCGATGCAAGCTCCGTCCGACGTCCACAGCGCCGCTTCGATATGCCGGAAAACGTGTATGATTCTCGCTTTCCGCGCGCATGTCTACACTGGTTTGTCACTCATGAAAGTCCCCACACTGCGAGCCCTCTCTCCTACCGACGGCCGGTACTCGGCAAAGGTCGACGAGCTCCGCGACCTGCTCAGCGAATTCGGCCTGATTCGCTTTCGTGTTCTGGTCGAAGTCCGCTGGCTGCAGTGCCTCGCCGACGACCCCGATATCAAGGAAGTCGGACCCGTCTCTTCGGTCATGAAGGATGTCCTGAACGGTATCACTGACGATTTCTCGATCGATGACGCGGAGCGTGTCAAAGAGATAGAGGCAACCACCAATCACGATGTCAAAGCGGTCGAGTATCTGATCCGAGAAAAACTCGGCGACGGCCCGGAGACGCAGCCTCTCAAGGATTTCCTGCACTTCGGCTGCACGTCCGAGGACATCAATAACCTGGCTTATGCCCTGATGCTCCGATCCGCGCGATCCGAGGTAGTACTGCCGAGAATGCGCGAGCTACACAACCGATTGCGGGCGATGGCGCGCGAATTCGCCGAACTGCCGATGCTCTCCCGCACCCACGGCCAGACCGCCAGCCCCACGACCCTGGGCAAGGAGCTCGCCAATGTTGTCGCACGTCTCGAACGCGCACAGCGGCAGTTTGCGGCCGTGGAGATTCTCGGCAAGTTCAACGGTGCGGTCGGCAATTACAATGCGCACGTTATTGCCCACCCCGACGCCGACTGGCAGGCGATCAGCCGTCGCTTCGTCGAGTCCCTCGGCATTTATCCGAATGCATACACGACGCAAATAGAGCCGCACGACTGGATGGCCGAGTATTCGCACGCGCTGTTGCGCTACAACACAATACTGATCGATTTCGCGCGCGATGTCTGGGGCTACATTTCACTGGGTTATTTCAGACAAAAGGCCGCTAAAGACGAAGTCGGATCATCGACCATGCCGCACAAAGTCAACCCGATCGATTTCGAAAACGCCGAGGGTAACCTCGGTGTGGCGAATGCCCTTCTCAGTCACTTCGCCGAAAAACTCCCCATCTCGCGCTGGCAGCGAGACCTGTCGGACTCGACCGTGCAGCGAAATTTCGGTGTTGCAATCGGCCACCTCGTCATCGCGCTGCGGTCCCTGCTGAAGGGCGTCGGTAAACTGCAGGTTAACCGTGAGGCGATACACGCTGACGTTGCCGGCGCCTGGGAAGTTCTTGCAGAGGCGGTGCAGACCGTCATGCGCCGTTACGGCATCCCGGAGCCCTACGAGAAACTCAAGGTACTGACTCGCGGCCAGGCGGTCACCAGGGAGCTGCTCGTCAAGTTCATCGATACGCTCGATATTCCCGCCGGCGAAAAGCAGAGGCTTCTGGAGCTCACACCCGAAACCTACATTGGGCTCGCCGCCAAACAGGCCGGCGATATCTGAGCAAGCCGGCGGTGCTGATGTTTCCCGGGAACCTGACGGCCGAGACATTTCTTGCCCGTTACTGGCAGAAGAAACCACTTCTCATGCCGCAGGCGATCCCTGCCATGCGGCCCGCGCTGACGCGCAACGAACTGGCGTGGCTCGCCACGCTCGACGACGTTGAGTCGCGCATTGTCTTCACGGATCGCTCGCGCGATCGAATGCGATACCGCGTCGAAACGGGCCCGTTCGACGTGGATTCACTTGAGGCGCTGCCGAGACGCGACTGGACCCTCCTCGTTCACGACGTCGAAAAGCACCTGCCGGCAATGCGAAGATTGTTTCGACACGTCCCGTTTATTCCCGACTGGCGCATCGACGACCTGATGATCAGCTTTGCTGCTCCGGGCGGTGGCGTTGGTCCCCATCGCGACAATTACGACGTCTTCCTGTGTCAGGGCATTGGCGTCCGGGAGTGGCGGATATCAACCCAAGACATGCCGGAGGATACTTTGGCCAGCGATGACCTCGTACTTCTGCAGGAATTTAGCGGCAGTGAATGTCACGTTGCGCGGCAGGGTGATGTGCTTTATCTGCCGCCCGGCGTCGCGCATTGGGGAACGGCAAAAAGAGCATGCATCACCTATTCCATCGGCATGCGCGCCCCGCCTTACTATGCCGACCCCGACCTGCGGCTCGAAGAAGTCCAGCCCGGCTACCTCTCGTCCGCCGCACACGATCGCGCAGGCAGGCACGCGAACAGGCTCGGTTGCTCCGTCACCGAACTCAAGCCGTGGCTGCAGCCGCTGGCACCGGGGCAGGATGAGATAACGGCCCTGCTGGTTACGCCCGCTGTCCTCGGAAAACTTCGGTTGCACGGCATGGCGCGACTCGCTTACGACGACGAGACGCTCTATCTGAATGGCATCGCCCGGCCGCTCGAGGGTGACGAGCGCCGAAGCATCGCTGCCCTCTGCCGCCGGCGCCGCCTGGATGCCGCGCTGGCGGCCGCATTCAGCGAAAAATGCCTCCGCTGGCTGCTGGACCACGGCGCATTCGAAGTTCCTGAGCTTTGATGACCATATGTAAAGAAAAATCGGGCTGGGATTATTGGCGCAGGCCGCCTGAAATGCCCGAATGACGAGGGATGCGAATGATTTTCAACCGGGAAACATGCGCCAAAACGTGACGCAGTTGGCAAGTTCAAGTCTCGCTCGCCGGTAATATGGATCGTCTATGGAACAGGCAAAGCGAAACGGCAAGCGCTGGGTAATCTCGACCCGGGAAGAAATGCGTCAAGCCGCCATTGAAGTGGTGAGAGAAGCCTCGCGGAGAGTTTCGATTTTCACGCATGACCTCGAGCCGGGTATTTACGACAATTCCGAGTTCCTGGAAATCATAAAGAAACTCGTGCTGTCGCAAACCTACGCGCGCATTCGTGTGTTGATTGCGGACCCGTCCCGCGCCGTCAAGAATGGCAATAATTTCGTGCATCTCGGTCGACGCCTGAATACCTACATCGAGTTTCGCCACGTACGCGAAGATCTGCGCACGCACGCCGAAGCATTCTGTATTGCCGACGAGACCGCCCTGGTTTACCGGCTCCAGGCAAGCCGCTGGGAAGGTATTGCGGATACGCATGAACCCGCCGTGGCTAAACTTTACAGCAAAATGTTCGACGAAATCTGGTCAGCCAGTGAAGTCGAAATGGAATTTCGCCAACTCGGCATATAAGAACCGATGCACGTAACCGATCTGACAGTTGCGGCTGTCGTAGAGCGTGAAGGACGATTCCTGTTCGTCGAAGAGTATGCGTCCGGTCGTCACATATTCAGTCAGCCCGGCGGACACATCGAGGCCGACGAATCGCCCGAACAGGCCGTAATCCGCGAAACCCGCGAAGAAACGGCTTGTGACATTGCGTGCGAAGAACTTGTCGGCGTGTACCTGTGGATTCACCCGCAGACCCGGCAACAGTTTCTGCGCATCACTTATGCCGGGCGGTTCTTGCGCTGCGACGAGGAGCGCGAACTCGATGAGGGCATCATCGGACGCCACTGGCTTACGCTTGAGGAAATTGTCGAGCGCCAAACGAGGCTGCGTTCTCCCGCCGTGCTGCGTTGCGTTCATGACTACGTGTCCGGCAGCCGTCAATCGGATGAACTTCTCACGGGCATGCTGCCGCTGCAACACAACGTCGATCGGGTGATCGCCAAGGCCGATCTGGTCTGATCAGGCGCCTTTCCGCTGCTATTCTCCGCGCTGTCGTCGGGCATGATCCGAATGTGGTACCCGTTGATCTCGACGCAATGCGAATGCTTTCGATCGAAAGCCGACGTTATACTGACGCGATATTCGGACCGGGAGGATCGGCAGTATGGCCGGAGTCGAAGGGCGCGTCGCGCTCGTTACAGGCGGAAGCCGGGGCATTGGACGTTCGACGGCCGAGCTCCTGGCCGCGCGCGGCGCCCGTGTGATGTGCGTCGCCCGCGGTCGAGGGGAACTCGAAGACGTCGGGCTGGCCTATTCGGTCGCCGACCTTGGAACTCCCGAGGGCTGTGCGGATGCGGTCCGAGACGTCGAGAAACGCCTGGGCCCGGTCGAGATTCTTGTTTGCAATCACGGTATCGGTTCGGCGCATGAGCGCGTCATCTGGGAACAAGACCCGGACATATGGCGCGAGACGATGCGCGTCAACCTCGACGGGCCCTTTTATCTTTCGCGGCTTGTGCTGCAGGGAATGACCGAGCGCGGCTATGGCCGCGTCGTGTTTACGAGCTCTACTGCCGGCCTGGTCGCAGAGCACGCCGGTAGCGCTTACACCAGCTCAAAACACGGGCTGCTAGGGCTGATGCGTTCAGTCGCACAGGACGGTGGCTCTTTTGGCGTTACATCGAATGCTGTCTTACCCGGCTGGGTGCAGACAGAAATGGCAGAACGTTCGGCGCTCCAGGAGTCAAAGGATCGTGGTATCCCGACGGAACAGGTGTGGGCAGAACGGGCGGCGTTGTATCCCGCCGGCCGCGTGGTGACGTCCCGGGAGGTTGCCGAGGTGATCGCGTTTCTCGCGTCCGAGGAATCCAGCGGGGTTAACGGAGAGGCGATCCGCGTGGCGCTCGGCAGCACCTGGTAATCCAAACGTAACTCTTTAATGACAAATTCTCTCGAACGCGCTGCAAACAAGCGAGTCATCCTCGGACTGTCAGGCGGCGTCGACTCTGCGGTCGCCGCGATTCTCCTCAAGGAAGCCGGCGCCGACGTGCACGCGCTGCACATGACCAACTGGGAGGACGACGACGGCTACTGCACCGCCGCCGCCGATCTGCAGGATGCGCGCGCCGTATGCGAGGAACTGGATATTCCGCTGCATCACGCGAACTTCGCGCGGCAATACCGCGACCAGGTGTTCGAGTACTTCCTTGATGAGTATCGTAAAGGGCGCACGCCTAATCCCGACGTACTTTGCAATCGCGAGATCAAGTTCGGCGTTTTCCGCGACTATGCGAAACGCATCGGTGGCGATTTTCTGGCGACCGGACACTACGCCCGGTCGGGAATCGTGAATGGCCACGGCGCGCTGTTCAAAGGCGCGGACAAGAACAAGGATCAGAGCTATTTTTTGCACGCCGTCAGCGCAGAGGCACTCGCCGAAACGGTATTCCCGCTCGGTGATCTGCAGAAAGCCGACGTGCGCCGAATCGCACGTGAGTCGGGGCTGTCGATTCACAACAAGAAAGACAGCACCGGGATTTGCTTCATTGGCGAAAGACCGTTTCGTGATTTTCTCAGCACCTATTTGCCGGCTAATCCCGGCCCGATGAAAACACCCGACGGCGAAGACATCGGCACCCACCAGGGCTTGATGTATTACACGTTGGGACAGCGTCAGGGGCTTGGCATCGGTGGCCGTAATGATCGCGGCGAGGAGCCGTGGTATGTCGTGGGCAAGGACGTCGGGAGCAATACGCTGATCGTCGCACAGGGCGAACACGATCTCCTGTTCAGCAACTGGCTGGTTGCGGCCGACGCAGGCTGGATCGGGTCGCCGCCCGCCGGCCTCGACAACAACTTGAAGTGCAAAGCCAAGATTCGTTATCGACAGGCCGACCAGGACTGTGTCGTGACAGCGCTCGACGAAACGGCGCTCGAAGTGCGGTTCGATTCGGCCCAAAAAGCCGTCGCGCCCGGCCAGTTTGTCGTATTTTACGACGGCGAGCAGTGCCTCGGGGGCGCCGTCATCGACAGAAGTGGATAAGCGCAGGGCTTGGCGTTTCGTTATAATGCGCAACCCCATGGCCGCCTGGCCGCTGTGTACAATCTGACAATTCCGGAGAATAAGACAATGACGGACAGCTTTGGCGCGCGTTCAACGCTCAAGGTCAGTGGCAACACGTACGAGATTTTTCGCCTCGACGCCGTTAGGGACGGTCACGTCGAGCGACTGCCCTATTCCCTGAAAATCCTGCTGGAAAACCTGCTGCGCCACGAAGACGGTCGCGACGTCACGAAGAAGGATATCCTCGCTCTGGCTAACTGGGACGCGAAAGCGGCGCCTAGCACCGAGATTTCGTTTACACCGGCGCGGGTCATCCTGCAGGACTTCACGGGTGTGCCCGCGGTCGTCGACCTCGCGGCGATGCGCGACGCCGTCGTCAAGCTGGGCGGTTCGGCGCATAGCATCAACCCTCTGTCCCCGGCCGAACTCGTTATCGATCATTCGGTGCAGGTGGACCACTACGGAGCCGCCAATGCACTTGACCTGAATAACAAGATCGAGTTCCAGCGCAACAAGGAGCGATATTCATTCCTGCGCTGGGGACAGTCAGCGTTCGATAATTTCCGCGTGGTACCACCCAACACGGGTATCGTTCACCAGGTCAACCTGGAATACCTGAGCCGAGTCGTCTTCGACGCGGACAGGAACGGTAAGCGATCGGCATACCCCGATACGGTTGTCGGCACCGATTCGCACACGACGATGATCAACGGCCTTGGCGTGCTGGGCTGGGGCGTCGGCGGCATCGAGGCCGAGGCGGCAATGCTGGGTCAGCCTATTACGATGCTGATCCCGAATGTCGTCGGCTTCAAATTGACCGGCAAGCTCAAGGAAGGCACGACGGCAACGGATCTCGTGCTGACGGTGACCGAAATGCTGCGCAACAAGGGTGTGGTAGGACAATTCGTCGAGTTCTTTGGCGATGGCCTGGGGCAACTGCCGCTGGCCGATCGTGCCACCCTCGGCAACATGTCGCCGGAGTTCGGTTCGACCTGTGCCATATTCCCGATCGACGGCGAGACGATTCGCTACCTCGAACTGTCGGGCCGCGACGCCAACCAGATCAGGCTGATCGAAGCGTACGCGAGAGAACAGGGCCTGTGGCGCAACGACGGACAGCCCGATGCGCTTTACAGCGACACGCTCGAGCTCGATATGGGCACCGTCGAACCCAGCATAGCCGGACCCAAGCGCCCGCAGGATCGTATCGCGCTCAGCGCTGCGGCAAAGACTTACGCGAAGCATCTCGAAGCTGCGACGGCGAAGCGCAGCAAAGGCGGCAGCGCGATGGCGAAAATCGACGGCAAGGACGTCGAGATTCGCGATGGTGCCATTCTCATCGCCGCAATCACCAGCTGCACGAACACGTCGAATCCCGCTGTCATGCTCGCAGCGGGCCTGCTGGCGCGAAACGCCGCCGCCAAAGGCCTGAAAGCCAGGCCATGGGTCAAGACGAGCCTGGCACCGGGCTCGCGCGTGGTCACCGACTACCTCGAGAAAGCCGGTCTCATCGACGATCTTGCCGCGATTGGTTTTTTCAACGTCGGCTACGGCTGCACGACCTGCATTGGCAACTCCGGACCGCTGAAGCCGGAAATAGCGAGGGCCGTGGAACAGGCCGACATCGTCGGCACGAGCGTGCTTTCGGGCAACCGTAACTTCGAAGGTCGCATTCATGCACTCGTGCGCATGAACTTCCTGGCCTCGCCACCGCTGGTCGTCGCCTACGCACTGGCCGGCAACATGGACGTCGACCTTTTCAATGACCCGTTGGGCCAGGACAAGGACGGCAAGCCGGTTTACATGAAAGACATCTGGCCGAGTCAGAAGGAAGTTCACGACACGATTGCGAATAACATTGATTCGGGCATGTTCAAGAGCAGCTACAGCAGTGTTTTCGAAGGTGACGCGAACTGGAAGGGTATCGACTCACCCACTGGCGAAATCTACACCTGGGACAAAGCATCGACATACGTGAAGAACCCACCTTACTTCGACGGTATGCGCAAGGACCCGGACGCGGTTCGCGATATCGAAGGTGCGCGCGTCCTCGCACTGCTCGGCGATTCGGTGACAACCGATCACATTTCGCCGGCCGGCGGAATTGCCCCCGACAGCCCGGCGGCAATATACCTGGAAGCGCAGGGCGTCAAACGCGCGGATTTTAATTCCTACGGTTCGCGCCGCGGCAACCACGAGGTCATGATGCGCGGTACTTTTGCGAATATTCGGCTGCGCAATCAGCTTGCGCCAGGAACTGAAGGCGGCTGGACCTGCCATCAGCCGAGCGGCGAGCAGATGTCGATATTCGACGCCGCGAACCGATACAAGGAGGAAGGTACGCCGCTGATCGTTATCGCCGGCAGCGAATACGGCACCGGCTCATCGCGTGACTGGGCCGCAAAGGGCACGGTGCTGCTTGGCGTTAAAGCGGTTATTGCCAAGAGTTTCGAGCGCATTCATCGTTCGAACCTGATCGGCATGGGCGTGCTGCCCCTGCAGTTCTTCGAAGGCCAGGATGCAGAATCACTCGGCCTCACGGGCAAGGAAGTCTTCGACATCAAGGGTCAAACCGACCCTGCCGCAAAAACGGTCACCGTCACAGCTTCGCCCGAGGACGGTGCAGCGATCACGTTCAGGGCGCAGGTGCGTATCGACACGCCGAAAGAACGTGACTACTACGAAAATGGCGGCATCCTTCACTACGTTCTGCGACAGCTCGCCGCGTGAATGACAATAAACGGGGTCCAACCAGGGTTTCCGCCGTGAAACCTCGGTTCGAACCCGGTTTCTCAGATTTGGCTGCAGCGCTGCGGACTGCGCAACACGTTTGCGTGCTGACCGGCGCCGGCATCTCGGCCGAGAGCGGCGTCCCGACCTTTCGCGACGCCCAACAGGGTTTGTGGGCTAAATACGACCCCCATCAGCTCGCGACACCGGAAGCCTTCGAAGAAGATCCCGAGCTACTGTGGCGCTGGTATCGCTGGCGCCGGGACCTGGTTGCAAAGGCCGATCCCAACCCGGGTCACCTTGCGCTCGCAAAGCTCGCCGAGCTTGTGCCACGGTTGACGCTGGTGACGCAGAACGTAGACGGCCTGCACCAACGAGCCGGCAGTCACGGTGTCATCGAATTCCACGGTAATTTGTTCGATGATCGCTGCCATGCCGAAGGCTGTGTGATCGTCCACGATCAGCGGGCGGAAGTGCCCGTCTGCCCGAACTGCGGCGCGCATCTGCGCCCCGGTGTCGTCTGGTTTGGCGAAGCGATAGCCGAGACTGCACTCAATGAATCGTTCGCAGCGGCCGCCGACTGCAGCGTGTTCCTGTCGGTTGGCACTTCATCACTGGTCTATCCGGCCGCCGGCCTGGTGGACATCGCGAGAGAAAATGGAGCGATCGTTGCCGAAATAAATCCGAATCCCACACTGAATTCCGGAAACTACGATTTCGCGATAGCCGCCAACGCCGGAGTTGCCCTGCCGGAACTGGTAGAATCGCTGCTCAACTGAGGCTTACGCTGCGCCGGAGAAGAACGCGATGAAACAATCAGCCGAAAGCATACTGGCAACCCAAAGATGGACGAGAATCGGCAGCTGGTCACTCGGCGTTTTTCTTCTCATCATGTTCGTGTTCGGCTTCTGGTTCTCCCGTGAACCCGACGTCTTCTGGGTCAATCGCCAGGCGGAATCCGAGTCCGCCGTTGTCGGCTTCTCAACCACCGATACACTGATTCGTGTCGCCGACACCCTGCTGAAAAAACCCGGCGGCTATCTGACCAACGACAAGATTCTGCCCAACGTTTTTCTCGACAATATCCCGAACTGGGAATACGGGGTCTTGCAGCAGGTGCGTGACCTCGCTCGCGTAATTCGTAACGACTACAGCCGCAGCCAGTCCCAGTCGAAAGAAGACCCGAATGTCGCTGCCGCCGAACCGAGGTTCTTTTTCGACAACGATTCCTGGATTCTCCCGGCTACCGAATCCGAGTATCGCGATGCCATCAAAGGCTTTACAAAATACCGCGAGCGCCTCGCGGCCGGCAATCCCGAGACGCATTTTTTCGCACGCGCCGATAATCTCCGGGAGTGGCTCTCACAGGTGGAAAAACGCCTCGGCAGCCTGACGCGGCGACTGGGGGACAGCGTCGCCGTCAGTCGGATCAATGACGACCTGGCCGGCGAGCCGGCGGCGGAAGCGGCGGGCGCACAGCCGGATACCGTGAATGTTCGTACGTCCTGGTTCAAAGTCGATGACATCTTTTTCGAGGCCCGCGGCACCGCATGGGCGTTGGTGCACTTTTTTCGCGCCGCCGAATTCGATTTTGCGCATGTGCTGGAGGACAAGAACGCCGCGGTCAGTGTGCGGCAAATCATCCGGGAACTGGAAGCAAGCCTCGATCCGCTGCGCTCACCGCTGGTCCTGAACGGCGGCGGCTACGGTCTGTTCGCCAATCATTCGCTGGTCATGGCGAACTACCTGGCCCGAGCCAATGCGGCCGTCATCAATCTTCGCGAGTTACTGGATCAGGGCTAGCGGGCAGCACTTTTGTCGGAAATTAAAAACCCCGCCAGTAGTGCAACGGCCGCCATGCTCCAGACGATTACGGCGCCCGTCGGCAGGTCCAGCAGCACCGATCCCGTGATGCCGATGAAATACGAGATGGCGCCAATCGCATAGCCTACAAAAAGCCGGTTGCCCTTGCGGATTCCTGTCGTGGCCAGGGCTGGAATGATCAGGCTTGCGAACACCAGGTAGATGCCGACAATCTGCACCGACGCCGTTACCGCGACCGCAAAAAGCAGGTAGAAGATTAACGCGCCGAGTCGAGCCTGCAGCGTCAGCCACAGTGCCAGCACAACCGCGTAGAGTGCCGCAATCGGCAGCAGGGACGACCAGGTTTGCCACAGTATCTGGCCGACCAGCAGTTCCTTGAGATGCTCGCTGCCGTGAGGATTGCCGGCCAGCAGCAGTATGCCGCCGGTCGCCGCGAGGATGAACACGATACCGATCAGCGGCTCCTGGATTTTCGGCCACCGCTTCTCGGTCCAGTTGAGTCCGATCGCAACGATCAGCGCGGCACTGACGGCGGCAACCTGCACCTGCATGCCTTCCGGATCCCAGTCCATCGCGTGAGCGGCAATGACACCAAGGCCGGCTACCTGGGCGATCGCAAGATCGATGAAGATGATGCCACGCTTGAGCACTTCCTGGCCGAGCGGGACGTGGGTACTCAGTACGATGATTCCAGCGAGTAATGCGGGCCCCACAATTGTCCAGTCAAAAATCTCATTCATGAAGGTGAGCCTTGAGGAGGCGCTCGATAATATCGTCAAACAAAGAGAACAGGTCCTGCGCCTGCTCGGTACCACCGACGGTCAGCGGCAAGACGATCGCCGCAATACCGACCTTTTCGGAGAGCCACTCTGAGGGCCTTGCATCCTGGTACGGTGAACGAATAATGAAGTCGGCACCGCCACCGGCGAACTGCTTCGTCAATCTGCTCAAGTGCGTTGCCGTTGGCGGCAGCCCGGGGACGGCCTCGAGGTTCGCGACTTCTTCGATACCGAGCCAGCGCTCCAGGTACACCCAGGACTTGTGGTGAGTGATCGCTTTTGCACCGCGCAGCGTTTCGGCCCTCGCCTCCCAATCCTCGATCGCGTCTTGCCATCGCCCGAGGAAGTCCGCCAGTCCCGCTTCGTAGCTCGCCGCGTTGTCAGGATCCAGCGACTGCATGCGTTCGCCAAGCGCCCTGGCAACGGCGGCAATATTGTGCGGGTTGGTCTGGATGTGCGGATTGCCCTCGGGATGAATGTCACCCTGTGCGCGATCGACATTGCCCGTTGCAGCGAGCCGCACAACGTAGCTGCTCGCTTCCAAGTAACCGCGCGATCCCGGCAGCACCTTGCGGTTGTTCGCTTTCTGCAGCAGCGCGGGCAGCCAGCCGATTTCCAACTGGGCGCCGCTGCAGATCACGAGGTCGGCCCTGCGAACCTTGGCGATCAGGCTCGGTCGTGCCTGGATGTAGTGCGGATCCTGCAGCGCCGTCGTCGCACTGAAGGTCCTGGCACGTGGCCCGCCGATTTCTCCCGCCAGCGCAGCCCATTCGGGTTCGCAGGCGAAAACATCTAGTTCTGCCGTCGCCGTAACGGGTATCAGCGCCAGCAGCAACAGGTACACGGTTTTTGTCATCGCGCGCACCTAGAACGCGTGAGCGCCGTGGGCGCCAATGCTGTGTATGTATTGCAGACCCCACTGCGTGTCGTCCAACGGGCCTGCCTCGTCTCGGGTGAGCTGCAGGCGCAATCGACTGAATTCGCTGTTGGACCAATCCGCCATGATGCTGTAGCGCCTCGGGTCACTCGATGGCGCGGCGACGGCTGTGCCGTCGAACAATGCGCCGGGGTTGTCCGTGGACAAACCGTCAACTCGTCCGCCGAAACGCCAGCGCGGAATCGGCTGGTAAACCGCCTGTGCGTACCAGCCCGTCTGATCGACATCGTAAAGCAGAGGCGCGCCGCCCGGCAACGCGTAGTCGCCGTCTTCACGACGCCGGAACAGCTCCGATTGAAATATGAAGTTCTTTTGCTTCCAGTTACCGTCAGGCGACCACTTCCAGACGAAGTGCGCGCTTGTGAGCTCCGAATCTCCGTTGAATATGAGCGGGTCGTCTTCGTCACCCGATGGACGATCGATGGCAGTGCTGTCCAGGTACGAAAAACCGGCCAGCCAGCTGCTATTGCTGCCGACATCGCCGCCGAAATTGGCGAACAGGCTGTAGCTGCCGAACCCCGAGTCTGCATTTCCTCCGGCCGGGTAGCGGCCGCCTTGCAGCCACTCTCCGCCGAATTCCATGTAAAGATCGGTCGGCGCCAGCCAGCGCACCTGGATGCCGTTATCGAGATACTGCTCGCCCAGGAAAAGCTGGTACGGCAACGGCTGATCCGCGAAGTCCCAGGTATGAGAATGCCTGCTGTTCAGATAGCCGATCCCCGAGAAGAAGCGACCGAATTTTGCACCGAGCCCGGCCGGAAGTGCCGTTGCCTCGACCCACGCCTCCTCGATTTCCACGACGCCCTCTCCGTCCTCCAGAGCCAGGGCTGCGGTCAACCATGCTGAAAACTTGTCGTCGACGTTTGCATTGAGAATAAGCTCGGTCTCTCCGATACTCAGTCCTTCGTCGATTGGCCCGGCTTCACCCCCAAACGGAAAACCCTGTATGGCGTAGTCCTCCGGATTCCTGCTGACATGCCAGGCCTGACCCTGAAAAATAACGCCGATAGCGGGATTGAATGCAGCGCGTCCGGAAGTGTCCGTCAAAACACCGGTTTGCGTCTCCCCTTCATACTGAGTGGCGTATTGGGCCTGCATTGCATTTTGCTCGGCGACAGCCAGCCTCCTTTCCAGTTCGGCTATGCGAGCGTCGTAGTCGGTGCGCAGTTCCTCTACTGCGGCTCGCAGTATTTCGATTTCCGATTCCTGTGCCTGGGTAGTGTTGGACCCCGTGAGCAGCAGCACTGCGACGGCGAGCATGACCGAGAGACGCATGGTGTTTTCCTTTGACTAATTCGAATACAAACGTGCTGATGAGTTCATTCCCGGCGCGCTTTTGAGTCAATAGCGATTCGGGAATCCGCTAGTAGATTCCAACCCACGTCGGTATTCGCTTCCAGCTGCCGTTGAGGTCTTTGTCCAGCTGCCGGTAGTTCGGCTCGAAGCGAGCGACCAGGTTCCAGAAGCGCCTGGAATGATTCATGTGCCTGGCATGACAAAGTTCGTGGATCATCACGTAGCGCAGGTGTAACGGATCGAGGAACAGCAGGCAGTAGTTCAGCGAGATTGTGCCGGAACTCGAATGGCTCCCCCAGCAGGTTCGCTGGCCTCGCACGTGCATTTTCTTGAAGGAATTTCCGGTCAGACCGGACAGGGCCCGCAAACGCGGCGCGTATTCGCGCTTCGCCAGGCTGGTCAACCAGCGTTTCAGCGCCTTGACGCAGAGCATTTCATTGCTCGTGCCGCCAGACAGCACCACGGCACTGCCGCGAGTCCTATACTTCACGCTCGCGACACCTTGCTCGGGCTCGTAGCGGACAGAGTACTTTCGTTCTATGCCGTTAAGCCTCACGAGATCCGGCAAGGCGAAAGGCTCGGGCGGATGTTCGGCTGCATAAGCAGCCCTGGCTTTTCGAATCCACTCCCGATGGGCTTCCACGAACTCGCGAACCTCGGCCGGCCGCGTCCGCCGCGGCACCACCACTTCCACACGTCCGCGAGGAAATACTTTGATCGACAGGTGGCGGGCACGGCCACTCTCACGCACGGAAAAGCCCGACATGGTGTCGGGCTCATCGACCTCTGAGAACAAGGGCAATTGAATTGCGGCGCTTTGCACGCCGCCTATTCTACTGTTTTCTGCGGCCCTGTCTCTACGGGCGACTGCCGCTGAAGCGAACCGCATCCTCCATGCTCATCTCGCCCTCGACGCCTCCCACCTCCGCGGTGGCGCTGATGAACAACTCGACCTCTCGTTCGAGAACGATCTTGCCCTCGACTCGCGAACCCGGACCGATGACGATGCGCGGCTTGCGGCGCTTGGACTTGCCCCAGCCCCAGCCGCTGCTTTTTTCGACGATCAGGTCGCCTTTTACGACCGACGCGTCGGCAAGCTCGATGTCGCCATTGACGGTCTTGAGGTTTCCGCCAACTTCAGTTCCGGCCAGCTCGATCTGGCCGTTCACGTTGCTGACATCGCCTGCGACGCTGCTATCTTTCTCAACCGTGATGCGCCCGTTAACCGCCTTTATTTCGCCACCTATCGACGCGCTTTCACCGACCTTGATCGAGCCGTTCACCGTGTTTAGGCTCTCACTCTGTACTCCGGCCGCGAGCCTGACTCCACCGTTCACCGTGGATGCTGCTTCAATCGACGCACCTCTATCAACGCGAATCGTGCCGTTGACCGTCTTCACGTTGCCGGTTACAACAGCATTCTCACCAACGGAAATGCTGCCATTAACCGATGTCGCACCGTCTACTTCACTGTCGGCCTCGATCTTGATGCTCTTGTTGACCGTCGCTCCCAGCGCCGGCACCGCCAGCAGCATGATCAACAGGCCAACTGTAAATGCCGTCTTCGTGACAGTTCTGGACATGTTCTGCACCCCTATTCCGGTTCTCATAACTTAGATACCGCGAATCGCCGTTTGGTTGCAAGGTAGCTGCCCCTGCCGAGGTCCGGTAACCTTGGTGATGATGACAACCGTCCTCGAAGCGCGCAACCTGGTCAAGGAATATCCCGGCGTAACTGCCGTCAATGGTGTCAGTTTTTCGGTACCCGAAGGAATCTGTTTCGGGCTGCTGGGACCCAATGGCGCCGGCAAGACCACGACAGTGGAGATTATCGAGGGCGTGCTCGCGGCCACGTCCGGTGAGGTCTACTACTACGGAGCGCCGGCAGGAACCCGTTTTCGCCAGGAAGCCGGTATACAGTTTCAGAATACCGCGCTGCAGGACTTCCTGACGGTCCGCGAGACTCTCGAGATGTTTCGGGCACTTTACGATCGCAAGGCCGACCTGGAACCACTCATCGAGCAGTGTTCTCTGGGTGAGCTGCTTGACCGTGACAATCGAAAGCTCTCGGGCGGCCAACGCCAGCGGTTGCTGCTGGCCGTTGCGCTGGTCAATCGCCCGCGCCTTGTTTTTCTCGATGAACCGACGACCGGGCTCGACCCGCAGGCCCGCAGAAATTTCTGGGATCTCGTGCAGAACATTCGTGCACAAGGCGCATCGATCGTGCTGACTACACACTACATGGACGAAGCGCAGATCCTCTGCGACGACATCGCCATCATGGATGCCGGCGAAATCATCACGCAGGGATCACCCGATGAGCTGCTCCGCCGCCGCTACAAAGGCCTGATCATCGAGCTCCCCATCCGTGACCTGACGGACGACCTCCGGCAGATCGAACACACGGTGCACGAAAACCTGGGTATTGTCGAAATCGTGACCGGCGACGTATCCGCCAGCCTGCAGCAGCTCTCGCCGCACGTCACAAGTCTGAACCACATCAAGATTCGGCAGCCGAATCTCGAAGACCTTTTCCTTGACCTGACCGGTCATTCGCTGAGGGCCTGAGACTATGTTCGGGCGCATTTACGCAATCTTCCAGGGGCGCAACCGCGAATTTCTTCGCGACAAAGCCTCATTTGCGTGGAACATGCTGCTGCCCGTCATACTCATATTCGGACTGTCGTTCACGCTGGGCGGAGACCGAAACGCATACACGGTCGGCGTACTACAGGACGGCGAAGCAATCGTCGAAGAACAGCATCCGTTTTTGGAAATGCGCTACATCCGTTTCGTGCCGATCCGCGACAAAGATGACGCGCTGATAAAGATCTCGAGGCATCAGCTCGATCTGCTGGTCGAATTCGGCGACGCGCCGCGCTATTGGGTCAATCCCGATTCAGCGAAAGGTCATTTCGTCGAGCTCGCGCTGCTGCAGTCGGATTCGAATACACCGGCGAGGATCGAAAAGGAAAAAATCACGGGTGATGCGATTCGCTACGCGGACTGGGTTCTCCCCGGTATTCTTGGTATGAACATGATGTTCAGCTGCATGTTCGGCGTTGGCTATGTCGTCGTTCGCTATCGCAAGAACGGTTTTCTTAAACGGCTCCGCGCAACGCCGCTTTCCTCATTCGAATTCATTTCCGCGCAGGTGGCGTCGCGAATGGTCTTGATTACGGGCATTACCGTGGTCGTTTTCACGGCAACACACATAATTCTCGACACCCGCATGGAAGGCAGCTATTTCACACTATTCCTGGTGGCAATCGTCGGCGCGATTTCCATGGTCTCGCTGGGTCTTGTTATTTCTGCAAGGGTAACCAGCGAAGAACTCGCCGGCGGGCTCCTGAACATGGTTAACTGGCCGATGATGCTGTTGTCAGGCGTCTGGTTTTCACTGGAGGGTGCCGGACCGTTTTTGCAGAACCTGGCCAAGGTATTTCCGCTGACGCACGTTCTCGATGCCGCGCGCTCGGTGATGCTCGACGGGGCAACGCTCGCCGAGGTAGCACCCAGTCTCGGGGCCCTAACGGCTCTGAGCGCGGTTTTCATAGGCATAGGCGCGCGAGTCTTTCGGTGGGGCCCCTTCTAGCCGAGTGAAATACGATGAACTACTCACTGATTGATATTGGCGCCAACCTCGCGCACGACAGTTTCGATGATGATCGAGATGAAATAATGCAGCGTGCAGCGGACGCGGGCATTACCAGGATCATCGTGACGGGCAGCAGCGACGACAGCAACGTCAAAGCGGCCGCGCTCGCCGAATCGAAACCCGGAGTGCTGTACTCGACAGCAGGCGTGCACCCCCACCATGCCACCGACTTCAGCGACGAGAGCGATGCATTGATTCGCGGCCTGGCCAAGAAAGGCGTTGTCGTCGCTGTCGGCGAATGCGGGCTGGACTATTTCAGGAATTTCTCGCCCCGCGAGGCGCAGCTCGATGCATTCCGCCGGCAGCTCGACATTGCCAAAGACTGCGGCCTGCCGGTCTTCCTGCATCAACGTGACGCACACGACGACTTCGTCGAAGTTCTGGAACCGGCTCTCCCGAAACTGTCGCGGGCCGTTGCGCATTGTTTTACTGGCGAAGGCGAGTCGCTGCACGAATACCTTGCGATGGGCCTGTATATCGGTATCACCGGCTGGATCTGCGACGAGCGTCGTGGCCGGCACCTGCACGATATCATTGGAGTAATCCCCGACGATCAGCTGCTGCTCGAAACCGATGCCCCTTACCTGCTGCCACGAACCATCCGCCCCAAACCCGCAAGCCGGCGCAATGAGCCGGCCTACCTGACAGAGGTGCTGAAAACCGTTGCCAAAGCGCGCGGCCAGAGCGTTGACCACGTTGCCCACATTACGACCCGCAACGCCGTTCGTTTTTTCAACTTGCCGGAGAGCTAGCCGCTGTCCGCGCTGATAGCTGCCTTTTTTATGAGTTCCCAGTGAGGCCTGAACGCCTCGATCTTGAACTTGGCGGCCTTCTTGTCGGGTTCACCAAACTCCTCGACGAGATCCTCCAGTGTGCATACGAGCCCGGGCACGCCCTTGGTAAATTCCGCACCGTCGAGAAAAAGTATACGTCCTGCCACTGGAATCTGGCGAACAACTTGTCGAACGGCGGCAATGCGATCGTAGAGCATGGGCTGCGGGTTCGAAAACGTGTAGCGTCGTTCGTCGCCGATAACGGTCCAGTCCTGCATCTTGTCGCTGCCGAACACCGTGCCCTGCACATCCTTGATGTCGACAATCAAAAGCCCTTGAGAAGTCAGCAAAAGCTGGTCGATCTGGATTTCCCCCTCGTCGGCGCTCGGGATTATGAGACCCTCGATGCGCTCAAAACTGATTTCGTTGAACGCTCGCCGCAACGAATTTTTCCTGCGACGGATAACCCGATAGGCCAGCCAGATGAGCAGCAGGATTGCCACGGCAAGTAGCGGTAACAGCCAGGGTCTTGAATCGAGTTGGAAGAAATCCGGCATCAGAATCCAGTTCTCGGGATCGGCTTATCCTAAGCGCCGCCAATAGCAGCCGCAAGCGACTCGAGATCGGGCTTTATCGTGATCGCATGGGCGGGCCGGGCCAGTATCTCCTCGAGCTCCGGCGGCAGCGGCACGATTTCGCCAATAACCGGCTCCACGATCGTCTCGAACTTGGCCGGATGCGCCGTGCCGACCAGGATCCAGTCGTGCGCAGCTGCCAGGTCCTCATCCAGCTGACGCCAGGTATGCGTTGCCGTCGCCGTATGCGGGCAGGTGGCGAAACCGAAGTCTTTGAAGTCCCGGCGGATCGATGCCTCGATCTCGGCATCGCTGACCGACAGAACGCCGAGCCGTTCACGAAGCACAACGGCGTCGCCGACGAGCTTGCGCAAACGCTCCATGTTGCTTGGATCACCGACGTCCATTGCGGATGCAAGCGTTCGCAGACTGGCGCGCGGCAACCATTCGAGCGTCTCGAAGTAGTCCGCAATCGTGCGGTTGGCATTCGTCGCGAGGATGATCGGCCCTATTGGCAAATTCATCTCGCGCGCCATGATGCAGGCGAACGCGTTGCCGAGATTCCCCGATGGAATAATGAACCCGGGCTTGTTGCCGGTACGCCGGTAATGGCGGAGGCTCGCGTCCGCGTAATAGGTGCATTGCGGCAACAGCCGGCCGATATTAATGCTGTTTGCCGAACTGAAGCGGTGCATGGAAGATAATCCGGGATCTGCCATCGCCGCCTTGACCAGCGCCTGGCAATCGTCGAACGAGCCCTGAACTTTCAGCGACACCACATTGTCGCTCCAGCAACTCAACTGGTGTGCCTGGCGATCGGAAACGCGGCCGTCCGGGAACAACACGACGACACGCATGCCCGCTCGCGCGTCGAATGCGGCAGCAACCGCTCCCCCGGTGTCCCCCGAAGTTGCGACCAGAATCGTCAGCGGCGAGTCCTTTCGGCTTTCAAGGCGCGACAGGCAGGCTGCCAAAAAACCCGCACCGACGTCCTTGAACGCCGCTGTCGGGCCGTGATATAGCTCCAGCAAAGCGAGCTCGCGGCCACCTGACGGCAATGGCGTTGCCGGAATCGGGAAACTGAACGTCTCCGCGAGAATGGCTTCGAGTTGGTCCTCGAGGGACGAGCCAACGAAAAACGGTCGCAGCAGAACCTCGGCAACCCGCGGTATGGAATCGGCGTCGTCAAAATCGGCGGCGTCAAAGGAAGGCAGCTGCTGTGGCATGAACAAACCGCCATCGTCCGCAATACCCTTGCGCATCGCCTCATCGAGACTGACCGGCCCGTCGCCGCGGGTGCTGAAAAACTGCATTCTCAATCCTCGATGCGCGCGCCCGGAGCAGTCATCGGACTGACCCAGGACTGGCAGCCGATTCCCTGTTGCCGACAGGCTTGCTCCATGGCGCTCGCGACGTTCCGGGCGTCGTTGTCCGCGCACAGTGCGAACATGCTCGGTCCACTGCCGGACAAACTGCAGCCCAGCGCACCGGAACGTCGGGCGGCCTCGGTAACGGCGCCAAAACAAGGGACTGCGTCCGAGCGCTGCGGCTCGATGACGACGTCGCGCAGCGTTTTCCGGATCAATGCGATGTCGCTCGCGGCGCAGGCCGCGATAAATCCTGCGAGCAGGCCCTGCTGTTCCAGCCATTGCGCCATCGAGTAACTCTTCGCCAACCGGCGGCGCGCATGGGCCGTATTCACCTGCAGATCCGGATGCAGCAGAACGGCACTGACGCCTTCAGGGACCGGCAGCCTCACGATCTCCGGCAACAAGACCCGCGGGCAGAGGACGAGTCCGCCTATCAGACTCGGCGCCACGTTGTCGGCGTGCAGGCCGCCGCTCGCATATTTTTCACCCTCGAGCGCGTATGCAAGCAGGGCCTCGACAGGGAGCGGCGTATCGAGCAAGGCATTGACCGCGACCACTGCCGCAACCGCTGACGCGGCCGAACTGCCCATGCCGGACTGCAGAGGCACGCCCTTGTGGACTTTCAGTTCGACACCGCCGTTGTCGCCGTGATCGTCCCACAGCGCCTGGGCGGCGATTGACGCCGTGTTTTCCCTGGAATCGTTGGAGAGATAGGGATGAATTTCACCGTCGAGTCCCCGTACCTCGGCGAGGGCGACACCCTTGCCGCCTGTCTTTCGCGCCTGGACCCGGTCGCCGACGTTGGTGAGTGCCAGCCCCAACATGTCGAATCCGACCGCGACGTTGCCGATCGACGCCGGCGCAAAAGCGCTGATGGTTTCAGTCACGTCAAGCTCCTGCGCTCAGATACTGGGCCAGCCGCAGCAGGTCGCCGAAGACTCCGCCGGCCGTCACTTCCGGACCAGCGCCGGGCCCCTGTACAACGAGCGGGTTTTCGGAATAACGGTCGGTCTCGAACTGCACGATGTTGTCGGTCAGGTTGATATTGCTGAATGCATGATCGGAATCGACGGCGGCCAAACCAACGGTCGCCCTTCCGTTGACGTCAAGGCGAGCCACGTAGCGCAAATTCTCACCTTCTTTCCGGGCCGATTCATAGAGCGCATTAATCTCTGCATCGACCTCGGCAAGGCGCTCCAGAAATTCGTCGATGCTGCATTCGCGAAGCTGCGTTGGCACCAGGTTCTGCACCGGAAAATCTCCGATCTCGATGGTCTGTCCGAGCTCACGCGCCAGGATGGTCAGCTTGCGCGCTACATCCATGCCGGACAAATCGTCACGAGGATCGGGTTCAGTGTAACCAATGCTGCGCGCGCTTCGAACGATCTCGGAAAACGGCGTCGTCCCATCGTAAACGTTAAAGAGATACGCGAGCGTTCCCGAGAAAATGCCCTGCACCTGGTGAACCTCGTCGCCGGTATCGATCAGGTCACGCAATGTCGTAATGATAGGCAAGGCGGCACCCACAGTCGTTTCATAAAAACAGTGCGAGTTACCGTGTGCGGCGCTGTCACGCAGTGCAACGTAGTCCTCGAATGGACCGCTGAACGCTTTCTTGTTCGGTGTGATGATATGTATGCCACGTTCCAGCCAGCCGGCGTATTTGCCGGCAATGTGTTCACTCGCCGTGCAGTCTATGATGACCGCATGCGGCAGGTGATCGGGATTGATGTGTGCCTCCAGCTTGTCGAGGTCGCAATCGATGCCGTTTTCGGCCAGGTCTTCCTGCCATCGCGACAGGTCGATACTGCGATCGCCAAGCAGCATCGTTTGCGAGCGAGCGATAGCGCGCACGCGAAGATCCAGATTGAATTCATCGTGGAGTCGCCGGGCCTGCTTCTCGAGCTGCCGCAACAAACAGGTGCCGACCGTGCCCGGGCCGATCAGGCCAATCGACAGCGTCTTGGCTGACAGATAAAAGCCCGAGTGCGCGGCGCGCAGCGCCTTGGTCGCATCTTCGGAATCGACCACGGCGGAGATATTTCTTTCCGAAGAACCCTGCGCGATAGCGCGAACATTGATCCCCGCGCGACCCAGGGTGCCGAAGAACCGCGCCGCGATGCCGGGCGTCCCCGCCATGCCGTCACCCACGACTGCGACGATGCTCTGCCCATTGGTCACCTCGACGCTTTGGATCTGGCCGTTTTCGAGTTCCTCGGCAAACGCTGCCGTGATTACCTTGCGTGCCCGTTCCGCGACGGCGTCGGGCACCGCGATGCAAATCGAATGCTCGGAGCTGGCCTGCGAAATCAGCGTAACCGACACGCCGGCGTTCTTCAGCGCCGCAAAAAGCCGATCGGCCGTGCCGGGGACACCTATCATGCCCGCCCCCTCGAGATTGACGAGGGCCATGCCGCCAATCGCCGTGATTCCCTTGATGTTCTCGACAAGCTGCGTATGTTTGCCGATACGGCTGCCCGGGTGCGACGGATTGTGGCTGTTGCGGATGACAATCGGAATGTCGCCGTCGATGGCGGGCCCTAGGGTCTGGGGATGGATCACACTGGCCCCGAAATAGGCGAGCTCCATCGCCTCGTTGTACGTGAGCTGATCAATAACCTGTGCCTCCGGCACGCGGCTCGGATCGGCGCTCATGACACCGTCAACGTCCGTCCAGATGCTGAGTTCGGATGCCTTGCTCAGTGCCGCGAAAATTGAGGCCGAATAATCGCTGCCGTTGCGTCCGAGCGTCGTCTGCAGTCCGTCTTCGTCGGTCGCGATGAACCCGGTAATGACAGCGATGCCGGCAAAATCCTCCGGCACGATATCGGCGAATTTCTTTCGCGAAATTTCCCAAAGGACCGAGGGCCCAAGTTCGGTCTGATGCACCGTGATGATGTCTCGGGCATCCACCCAGGTTCCACCGCGCTCGGGCGATTCCTGCTCGAGGTAGGCAGCCAGTAAGCTCGCCGACCAGATTTCGCCATAGCCCGCAACGACGTCCCTGCTGCGTTGCGGCGCCGATTTGACCAGCGCGATGGCTTTCAGGACGTCCGTAATATCATCGGCATCCCGGCTCCAGGCATCCAGAACGGACACCTGCCGTTCGGCGCCCAGGAGCGCGCGCGCCGTTATCGAGTAGCGTTCGCCGATTGCATGCAGTTCATCGATGAAGCTTTGATCGTCCCGCTCCGCGAGTAGCGCCAGGTTGATCAGCGCATCGGTCATGCCGGCCATGGCCGAGACAACCACACCGATTCGCGTATCGGAGAGCTTTATAAGAAGACCGGCGACTCGACGAAAGCAGTCCGCATCAGCCAGGCTGCTGCCACCGAACTTGTGGATTTTCCAGCGATTCGCCGCCACTTTACAGAAGGCCCTGTGAAGAAAACGGTGAATGATAACGGCACTTGCCGGCGCCGTCGCCTGTTTTAGATGAAATCAATGAAGTGGTGGGGCGTGTAGGGATCGAACCTACGACCAGTCGGTTAAAAGCCGAATGCTCTACCTCTGAGCTAACGCCCCTGTCGGAACCTCGCGATGGCGGGGATGCCACCGGAATTCCGGCGGCATGATACCGGATACGCTTCAAATGACAAGCGCCGTCCGGACAGGTTTCCACGCGGATTTATACGCCTTCTTCCCCCATGCGCTTCAGCCGCTGCCCGGCCAGCCGCGCGGCCGTTGTCTCGGGGTAGTCGGCCTGCACGCGATGCAGTGAATCGCGGGCCGCATTCCAGCGTTTGAGTTCGTAATTGCAGTATCCGATTTTCAGAAGTGCGTCCGGCACTTTACGCGACTGCGGAAAATCGTTGATGACAGTCTCGAAAGCGGCAAGTGCTTCATCGAATCTCTGCGTCACGTAGAACGACTCCGCCAGCCAGTACTGGGCGTTGTCCGCGAGTTCGCTGTCCGGATACGCGACCAGGAACTGCTTGAACGCCATCGCGGCCGGTTCGTAGCGCTGTTGCTTGAGCAACTCGAACGCGGCCTGGTAGTTGTCGCGATCCGAGCCCCCGGGCAACGGCAGCTGTCCGGGGGGCAGGTTTCCGCCCTCCATGACACTGACCGCATTGCGTGAGCGCAGCGCGGTCTCCAGCGCCTGAATGCGCGCATCGAGATCGGCATACAGCTGCCGCTGTCGATCTGCGGTTGTTTCCGAGCCGTGCTCCAGTGTTTCCAGGCGGCCCGCCATTTCGTCGTTTTGCCGTTCCATGGCGCCGACCTGCTGCGTCAGGTTTGCCAGGCTCTGGTTTTGCATGACGCGCTCGATAGCCTGCATGCGTCGGTCCAGTTCCTCGAGTTTCACGAGCACCGGATCGTCAGCGGGCTGCAGCAGCTCGCATCCACCAAGGGCTGTCAGTACTGGCACCGACAGCAGTAACATTTTTGTCTGCATCGCCATAGACTAGTTGGTGTACCGGATCTCGACGCGGCGATTCTGCGCATAGTCCATTTCGGAGCTGCCGAACGCGGCCGGCCTTTCTTCGCCGAAGCTTACCGTGGAGATCTGCGATGCGGACACACCCTGGATCATCAGCAGCTGCCGCACCGCCTGTGAGCGGCGCTCGCCGAGACCGATATTGTATTCTCGCGAACCGCGTTCGTCGGCGTGGCCTTCGAGGCGAACCCTGAGGCGCGTGTTCTCGCCAAGCTGCAGCGCGTGGCGGGATACGAGGTCCTGGTCCTGCGGCCGCACCTCGGACGAATCAAAGTCGAAATAAATAACCATGCCCAGCTCGCCGGCGGACGGATCCTCAATATACTCGCCGGCGCCCAGGTCGCCGTCGCCCATGGCGTCAGTCGACGCCCCACTGTCACCGTACGTCGTGTCAGACGGCTCGGGGTCCGGAATCGTGGGCTGGGAGCAGCCGGCCAGGAAAGCGGCCGTGAGGCCAACAGTAAGCAATTTCAAATAAGACATCTTCAGGTCCTTGTTTACGATCTTCTATTGCGAAGAAAATAGAGTAAAAACAATAAGTAATAAGTACTACTTAATCCAAAATATCTTGTCTAGAACCGCGGGAACGGCGACCAGACCGGTTCCCTGACGTCGCCGCGCCCCGAGGCCATTTTTTGTCGAATAAGACCGTCGGCCGAAACCGTTTCCAGCACGCCGTTTCCGCCCTGCCGCGTTGCATAAATCAGGATATCGCTATTGGGTGCGAAACTCGGGCTTTCATCCTGCTGGCCGCCCGACACGATCAATATGTCCTTGCGGGCCAGGTTCATCACCGCGACCCGGTAGTTGCCGCGATCGTTGTGCACCACGGCCAGCCGCGTACCGTCCGGCGACAGGCGCGGTCGCGCATTATAACTCCCCTCGAAGGTGATGCGCTCGGGTGTGCCGCCCGTCGCAGGGATCCGGTAGATCTGTGGCCCCCCTGCCCGGTCCGACGTGAAATAGATGTAGCGGCCGTCCGGTGACCACGTTCCTTCGGTATCAATCGCCCGGTGCGTCGTCAGCTGCTGCAGCTGACGGGACGTGATATCCAGCGTGTAGATGTCGAGGTTGCCCTCGGTCCCGCCGAGCGTCACCACGAGCTTGCGCCCGTCGGGCGAAAATGACGGCGCCCCGTTGATGCCGGGCTTGCTCGAGACCTTGAATCGGTTACCGGTCCTGAGCGTCTGCACGAATATCGAAGACCTGTTCCCTTCGAATGATACGTAGGCCAGCTGCCGGCTGTCCGGCGACCATGCGGGCGACATGATCGGGTCGTTGCTCTCCATGATCGTGTGTTCGTTCTCGCCGTCCTGATCGGAAACAACCAGGGAATAGAGGCGCTTCTGCCCCTGCTGTGCGGCCGTGATGTAAGCGACCTTGGTACCGAAGACGCCTTTGATCCCAGTCAGCTTCTCGTAAATCATGTCAGCTGCCCTGTGCGCGGCCTCGCGCATCGTGCCGCGGCTGGTCGGCATTCGATAGCCGACGAGCTGTTTCCGACCGAAGACGTCGAACAGCTGGAACTGCAGGGTGTAAGCATTTTCGCCGGTTTGAACAACGCTGCCTACGACAACGGCCTCGACGCCCACGAAGCTCCAGTCCTTGAAATCGACATCGGCCCCGCTGGTCGGCTTCTGCAGCATCTTGCTCTCGGGAATGGGCTCGAATCGCCCGCTGCGCCTGAGGTCGCTCGTGATCACGGCGGCGACGTCGAGCGGCATTTCGACTCCGCTGCCCTGCCAACCGAACGGCACGATCGCCACCGGTGTGGGCTGGGCAACACCCTGGACGTCGATGACGAGCTCCGCGTTGCTGCTTCCGGCCGCCAAAACCAGGATGGCCAGACTGAGTTTGAGTTTATTCCGCACAATGTCCTCTTTGCTTTTTGTTTCTGACCTATTGCTGTTTGGTCAAGTTTAACAATATGTTGGGGTCGAACAGATTCGGTTCCGGCGGGTCCGGCAACGGCGAAGACCGCAAAATAGCCGCCTCGATGGAGCGCTTGACGGCTTCATCGCCGTTACAGCGCACGAAAGATACACCAAGCACATCGCCGCCGCGCGCCTGGCGCACCCGAACCGAGCAGAACAGATCATCCTGGGCGCTGGCGGGCACCTTCCAGTGGCGGTAGATCTTCTGCTGAATCATCGCCTGGTACACCGCCAGCTGGCCCGAATCGATGGCCGCGAGCCGATCCGATTCCGCTTCGATCTCGTCCTGGCGTTGTTCCGCCTCCAATTCGCGCCGCAGCCGCTCGTTTTCCTCACGCTGCCGCCGGATATCTTCCTCGCGCTTTTTCTCGGCCTCGATGCGCTTCCTCTCCTTTTCCTCTTCCTCGCGTTTCTTGCGCTCTGCCTCTTCCTGCTCCCTTCGCTTGCGGTCCGCCTCTTCCTGCTGACGAATCTTCTCCAGCCGTTCCTGCTCGAGCAGCGCATCGAGCCGGCGCTTTTCTTCCTCCGCCTGGCGCCGCAGCTCCTCGCTATTGTCCGGTTCCGGTTCGGGTTCTTCCACGATCGGTTCGGGTTCAGGCGCGGGTTCTTCCACGACGGGCTCGGGCGCAACGACTCTGCGCGGCGCGACTTCCGGAATCTCGGTAACGAGCGTCGCCCGCACGGCCAGTGGCGTGAATGGCGTCGGCCGCGCCAGGTCATAGGCCACGATCATGGAACCGAGGATCAGCAGGTGCAGTAGCACAGCCAGGCTGGCCGGGATGATGTTGTATGAATCGCGAAACACGCGGTCGATCACTCCGGGATCGGGTAGGTATCCAGCGGATCGGTGACGAAGCCGATGTTATTGGCGCCGGCTTGCTGCAGCAGCACCATGGCGCCGACGATGTTGCCATACGGCACGGCACGGTCTGCTTTGACGAACACCGGCGTTTTCGGCTTTTCCCCGAGGACAACAGACACGATCGTGACGATCTTCCTGCCCGAAGACGGTTTGTCTTCATCGTCACCCGCGTTGATGTAGAGGTTGCCCTCGGCATCCACGCTCAGGACCAGCGGGTCGTGGTCGGGCACCGACTCGATGGGCTCGGCATTAGCTTTAGGCAATTTGACCTCGATGCCTTGCGTCAGCAGCGGTGCCGTGACCATGAAGATGATCAGCAGCACGAGCATGACGTCGATATACGGCACGACGTTGATCTCGTTCATCAGTTTGCGCTTTTTCAGCGAAGCAGGCATCTCAGGCTCCCTGTTTGGCGCGAGCGTGCCGCTGCAGGATGCTCGCGAACTCTTCCGAGAATCCGTCGTAGCGGTATTCGAGACGCACCACTTTGTCCGCGTAGCGGTTGTAGGCAATGACGGCCGGAATTGCGGCGAACAGGCCCATGGCCGTCGCGATCAGCGCTTCGGCGATCGGCGGCGCAACGACCGCCAGCGTTGCCGTCTGCTGGTTGCCGATCTCAATAAAGGCAACCATGATTCCCCAGACGGTGCCGAAAAGGCCGACATAAGGGCTCGTGGAGCCGATGGTCGCGAGCGTCGCGAGGCTTTGCTCGAGGCGATCGACTTCGCGCATCTGCGCCACGCGCATGGCGCGACGGCACTCGTCAACAATCTTGTCCGTGCTGCTGCCGCCGGCCTGCAGCGCGCGATTGAACTCCCGGAAGCCGGCCTCGAAGATGCTGGACATCCCGAGACTGCCGCCTTTAGCTCGCGTCGCGCTGCTGTAAAGCGTATTCATGTCGCCGCCCGACCAGAACGCCGCCTCAAATTCATCGGACGCGTCCGTAGTGCGGTTAAGCAGGCGACGCTTCGTAAAAATAATGGTCCAGGACACGAGCGACGCTATGATCAGCAGCAATATCACCACCTGCACCGGCATGCTCGCTTCCAGCAAGAGCCCGATTACGGACATATCTCCAGTCATGATCTCTGTTCCCCGAATAAGGACGTTGGTATTCGTTTCGGCCGCATCGTATCGGCATCCAAATACGCCGCTTTGACCGTGCCGTCGATAAGTAATTCACCCTCGAGGCTGCCTCGATAGATTTTTTGTTCGATATCAAACGAAACGCGAGTCAGGTTTGTGAGCCGCGCGGTCACGATCAAGTGGTCGCTCAATCGAGCAGGAGCGGCGAATCGAACCTGCACTTCGGCAACAACGAAGATACGGCGCTCGTCGTCCATCAGCGACACCATATCGACACCGAGCGAGCGCAGCCATTCGGTGCGCGCACGCTCCAAGAATCGAAAGTAGTTGGCGTAATACACGACCCCCTGCGCGTCGGTGTCCTCGTAATAAACGCGGACCGGCCACTGGAAGGGTTTGTCGTCACGTGACGTCAAACGGCAGCTCCTCGTTGGCTGACGCCGGCGGTGGCGTCAGCCCGAAATGCAGGTAAGCATTCCTGGTCACTACGCGGCCTCTCGCGGTTCGCATCATGAAGCCCTGCTGAATCAGGAAGGGCTCAACGACATCTTCAATATTCCCGCGCTCCTCACCGATAGCCGCCGCAAGACTTTCGATACCGACCGGGCCACCGTCGAATTTCTCGATGATGGTTTGCAGCAAGCGCCGGTCCATCGCGTCAAAACCGTGCGGATCGACCTGCAGCACATTCATCGCGCCTTCAGCCGCCTCGCCAGTCACGACTCCATCGCCTTCGACTTCGGCAAAATCGCGCACCCTGCGCAGCAGGCGGTTGGCAATGCGCGGCGTGCCCCGCGATCGCGTGGCGATTGCCGTTGCGCCCTTGTCTTCGATGGGCAGATTCAGAATGTGGGCCGAACGGCGCACGATGCTCTCGAGATCGGTGCTCGAGTAAAACTCGAGCCGTTGCACGATGCCGAAGCGGTCGCGCAGGGGCGACGTCAGCAGTCCTGCGCGGGTGGTTGCTCCGACCAGCGTGAACGGCGGCACGTCGAGTTTGATGGAACGTGCGGCCGGCCCCTCGCCGATCATGATGTCGAGCTGAAAATCCTCCATAGCCGGGTATAGCACTTCCTCGACAACCGGGCTCAGCCGATGGATTTCATCAATAAACAATACGTCATTGGGCTCCAGGTTGGTCAGCAGCGCTGCCAGGTCGCCTGGGCGTTCAAGTACGGGCCCCGACGTGTGGCGCAGGTTCACGCCCATCTCGTTGGCGACAATATGAGCGAGCGTCGTCTTGCCGAGTCCGGGAGGCCCGAAAATCAGGACGTGATCCAGCGCTTCGCCCCGTCGCCGGGCGGCCTCGATGAATATCTCCATCTGCTGCTTTACGCCGGGCTGCCCGCCGAAGTCATTGAGCGTTTTTGGACGTATGGCGCGATCAAACGCTCTATCCTCAGGCGCAGGCTCGGCGCTGCTCAGGCGATCGTGTTCTATACCCGCCATTTATCCGGCCGCCTGTTTCAACGCATGCCGAATGATGTCTTCGGCAGACTTATCTTCGGTATTCAGCTTGCTGATCAGCTTGTTGACCTCGTTCGCTTTGTACCCCAGCGCTACGAGGGCGTCGAAGGCTTCGCTCCGTGCGCTGGCCTGCCCGGCCAGCGGTACAGCACCGGCCGCCGTCGTCACGACTTTGCCGATGCGGTCGCGCATTTCCACGATCAGTCTCTCAGCCGTCTTCTTGCCGACGCCGGGGATCTTGGAAAGTGTCGTCGTATCTTCGTACTCGACGCAGCGTCGAAAATCGCCGGCGGTCATCGTGGACAGAATGCCCAACGCCATTTTTGCACCAACACGATTCACTTTGAGGAGCGTTCGGAACAGCGATCGTTCCTCATCGGTGGCAAATCCGTAAAGGATCTGCGCGTCCTCGCGAACCACGAGGTGTGTATGCAGCGACAGGTCAGTGCCAATCGCAGGCAGGTCGAGAAACGTGGACATCGGTGTCTCGACCTCGTAGCCAACGCCGTTGCACTCAATGACGACCTGCGGCGCCTGTTTGGATAGCAATCGTCCGCGCAGGGACCCGATCATCGTCGACTCGCAATCGCGCTGCCGCCGCCGAGTTGCACGCGCATGCGCCGCTGGTTACCGTGACACAGGGCCGCTGCGAGCGCGTCGGCGGCGTCGGGCGCCGGCGTACCGCCGAGCTTCAGAATCGACACGACCATGTGTTGGACCTGCTCCTTGGTTGCGGCTCCAGTGCCAACGACCGCTTGCTTGATTTCGCGCGGCGCATATTCGAACACTTCGACGTCGTGCTCGAATGTGGCGCATATTGCTGCCGAGCGGGCGTGACCGAGTTTCAGGGCGCTGCTGGCGTTCTTGTGCATGAATACGCTCTCAACCACGACGATGTCGGGCTGGTACTCGAGAACGATTCCGCTGACCGAGTCGAAGATCTGCCGCAGCCGGTCCGCAAAACCCCCGTCCACACTCGCTACCGTTCCGCTAGCCACGTAGGCCGGCGTGTCGCCGCGGAAGTCGAGCACGCCGAAGCCGGTCAGGCGCGAGCCCGGGTCGATACCGAGTATGCGTTGCCTGTCGGTCAACTGCTTTCTTCGAGCTGTGCCAGGACATCTTCACTGATATCGGCGTTGCTGTAGACGTCCTGCACATCATCGAGATCCTCGAGCATTTCGAGCATCTTTACCATTGATCCTGCCTCCTTGACGTCGAGTGTCGCATTGGTCGATGCGCGCATTGTCACCTCGGCGCTCTCGGCATTTAGACCGGCTTTGCGCACCGCGTCACGCACTGTCTCGAACTCGCCGGGTTCGGTCAGAACCTCGATCGATCCATCCGCATCGACAATGACGTCTTCGGCTCCTGCCTCTATCGCCGCTTCCATGACGGCATTTTCATCACTGCCTGCCGGGAACATCAGCTGCCCCACCTGGTTGAACAGATAATTGACGGACCCGTCGGCGCCGAGGTTGCCGCCGAACTTGGTGAACGCGTGGCGCACGTCGGCGACCGTCCGATTCTTGTTGTCCGTCAGGCAGTGCACCATGACCGCCGTCCCTCCTGGTCCGTAGCCTTCGTAGCTGATCTCCTGGTAGTCGGCGCCCTCCGTTTCGCCCGCGCCCCGTTTGATGGCTCGCTCGATATTGTCCTTGGGCATGCTCTGCGACTTGGCTTTGTCGACAGCGAGGCGCAGCCTGGGATTGGCGTCCAGATCGCTGCCGCCCATCTTCGCTGCAATCGTGATCTCACGAATCAACTTCGTAAATAGCTTGCCGCGCTTCTTATCCTGGGCACCCTTGCGATGCTGGATATTCGCCCATTTGCTGTGACCTGCCATGCTGCCCTGCTTTTCGTGCCCAACGAAACTGCGCGTATGATAACGGGTATTACCGCAACAGGCACACCTGAGACTTCCCCCGAATGGCCGCGACAGACGTCGACAATATCAACGCAAGCAATGGCACGGATGACGTCGTCGGCGCCGTGCAGAGCTTTCTCGACAGTCTGCCGGAGCAGGACCGGCTGCAGGCCGCCATCGACGAGGGCCGTCAAATTGCCGAGATTGTTGCCCCGCTGGGGCTGCCGCAGGAACTCATTGCGGCGGTACATGTGTACCCGCTATACCGGGAAGATCTTCTTACACATAACTCGTTACAAAACAAGCCATTAAGTGATATATCTCGATTTGTTATAGGTCTTGAACAGCTTAACCAGTTCTCGTTGCCGGACAAATGGCAGCCGGGCGAGGCACTGGCCGTGCAGCAGTCCGAGGCGCTGCGAAAGATGCTGCTCGCCGTCGTTTCCGACGTACGGCTCGTGCTGGTGCGCATCGCCGAACAGCTGTTTCGACTCCGCCAGGCAAAAAAGGCCCCGCGGGAAGTCCAACAGGCCTTGGCTCTCGAAGCGCGCGAAATCTATGCCTCGCTCGCCAACCGGCTCGGAGTCTGGCAACTCAAATGGGAGCTCGAAGATTTTGCCTTCCGCTACCTCGAGCCCGATATCTACCTCGACATTGCGCGCGCGCTCAAGGAAAAGCGCACCGAACGTGAGGGCTTCCTCGACGATGTGCAGGACACGCTGAAGCGAGAGCTTAGCGAGCAAGGGATCGAAGCGACAATTTCGGGACGCCCGAAACACATCTACTCCATCTGGCGCAAGATGCAGCGCAAGGACCGCGGCATGGAGTCGCTGTACGACATTCGCGCCGTACGGATCCTGGTCAACGACGTTGGCGCGTGCTACGCCGCGCTCGGCGTGGTGCATAACCTGTGGTCCTATATTCCGGGTGAGTTTGACGACTACATTGCCAATCCGAAAGAAAACAACTACCAGTCACTGCACACCGCGGTCCTCGGCCCCGAGGGAAAGACCCTCGAGGTGCAGATTCGCACTCATGAAATGCATCGCCATGCGGAACTCGGTGTCGCGGCGCACTGGCGATACAAGGAGGGCGGCGGTGCGCCAGCGGCTTTCGACCAGAAGATCCAGTTCTTGCGGCAGCTGCTCGAGCCAACCGACGACGACGCCGACCTCATCGATCAGATTCGGGAACATTTCTTCGAGGATCGTGTGTATGCCGTGAGTCCAAAGGGTGACGTCGTGGAATTGCCCGCCGGTGCTACGCCGCTGGACTTTGCGTATCACGTGCACACCCAGGTAGGACACCGCTGCCGCGGCGCAAAAGTAAATGGACGTATCGTTCCCCTTACCTACCGCGTTCAGAGTGGCGACCAGGTCGAGATCATTACAGGCCGGCAGTCCAAGCCCAGCCGCGACTGGCTGAGCCCTAAACTAGGCTACCTGGCGGGCGCAAGAACGCGCGCCAAGGTTCGGAGCTGGTTTCGTCAGCAGGACCGCGACCAGCATCAGCGCCAGGGCCGCGAAATACTCGATCGTGAGCTTGCGCGTCTTGGCGTTCGCGACGTGGCGACGGACACCATCGCGAAACAGCTGAAACTCAAGGACACCGATACGCTTTGTGTGTCGCTGGGCGCGGGTGACCTGACGTCGGCCTCGATCGCAACGGCATTGCAGCATCTCCGCGGCACCGAATTGCCCGACCGCATTCGTTCCCGGCGCCCATCCAAACAAAAAGGCGGCAAACCCGATGCCGTCGCGGTCAGCGGGATCGGTGACCTGATGAGCAATTTCGCCCGCTGCTGCCGTCCCGTGCCGCCCGAGCCGATCGTCGGCTACATCACCCAGGGCCGTGGCGTCAGCATCCACCGCCAGGACTGCGGCAATTTCCTCGGACTGAATCGCCGCTATCCGGAACGCATCGTCGAAATCGGCTGGGGTCAGCAGGATGCGGGCGCTTACCCGGTCGATCTCACGCTGCATGCTTTTGATCGCAGCGGGCTGATCCGGGACATTACGTCGGTGCTCGCCGACGATCATGCCAACGTCATCGATTTGAAGAGCCACACCGACAAGAAATCCATGCAGGTGGTCATGGATATCAGCATTGAAATCAGTGATCTGCCAACGCTGAGTACGGCAATCACGCGACTCGAGCAGATTTCCAACGTCGTGTCGGTCAGGCGAAAAAGCTGATCAAATTCGACCGAAAAGCGCTGAATAACGATCCGCTGCGGCAGTCGTGACGTGAAGCGAACCCGATCGATCCGGGCTGATGCGACTCAGCTTTCTGCCAGCGCCTTGAAACGCTCCAACCCACGCTCGTAATCGCTACCGACCCATTTGTCCACCATCAGGCCCATGTAGTGGCCAGGCATATTGTCGAAGTTAGCGTCGAACGCCCAGGTCAGCCGGGTGCCACCGTCGCCCACGGCGACCATTTGTTGAACTCGCGATAGTCATTGACCAGTGAGAATACCTCGGCCGGATCGGTATTGACGACGATGCTGCGCTCGACGTGCTGCTCGGACGGCAGCAGCATGCCCCCGACCACGTACAAGACCGCCAGCGTGGCCGCTTTTCTCAAGAAAATCTCTAGGACTTTCAGGAAATTTCACCTACTTAACGGCAACCATAGAAGAATGATTAAGGTTTGAATCATTTGAGCGACCGCCGGTCGCGCATTTGAACTTGAACTCGCGTGATGACGTACCGTGTTTCTCTTCGTCGTCATTCACACTTCTTTATGCAACGAATTTCCTGACCTGTCGCTTCGCTGTTCGTGTCAGACGGCGGCCAGCCGACTGCTGATGTATTTGTACTCGGCGGCGATAAGACGCTTGCAGTCTGCAGCAACAAACTTAGCCAGCGTCTTGCCGACGAATACAAGACTGCAGTCGATGACCAGGCGCACCTGATTGACGCAGCCATCGTCTGCCGGTTTGAGCCTGAGCGTACCGCCAACGGTAACCGGTACATTCGCAATGTCGACGGTAAGATCGGCCTGAAATACTCCGCCGTTCAGGCTGTGCCACCGTTCCGACTGCTCCACGCTGTTCCATGGCTGCAGGAATCGAGACAGAATACCGGGGACGTCGGCGGGCAATTCACGCACGAACCTGACGATTGCGCCATCAGAATCTTTTTCGCAATCCAACACACGAATTTTCCGGGCGCCTAGTGCTCTTTGTTTTGCCTTGATCTCCGTCGCGTCGGTAAACATGGCGTACACGGCGATTGTGTCGTGCGAATAGCTGTGATTTGCGTTGATCTTCATCTGGTTGCCACGATCCCGGCGACCCCGCCGCCCGGTCGCGGTCGCCGAACATTAATCGATCTCCCAGTCCAGGGAGCCCTTCAAAGAGGAGTCTATCTGTGTGTCGAGGACCTCCGCCAACTGGCTTCGCGAAATATCCGGAGAGGCACGAAAAATGAATGCAACTCTCTCTTTCGCAGGATTTTTTTTCTCATTGATGATCCGACAGCCCTGCTCCTCCAGCAGTGCCCTGTACGCCAGCGCCGCCTCGGCGATTACCGCACGCGGGAGGGCCCTGACGTCGATACGATAGGTTACGCGGGCGTGGAGTATGTAGATCAAAACAAAGCCGAAAGCAGTCGCCAATACTGCAACATGCGGCAATTCCAGGCCGCTCGAGAGACCTATCAGTGTGACGAATATGACATTGCCGGTAAGGTGGGCCGAACGCAGCACGGTGCGAAAACGAATCAATCCCCCAATGCCGAAAAGCACGAATCCGATAACCAGGCCGTACTTGACAACCATGATGCCGATGAGGGCCCCGATAACGGCATACAGGATGAAGACCTTCGGTGCTTCCAGCTCCTCCAGCGTGTCCGCCGATCTCGTAAACCGGGGATGGTAAGCGATGATTGCGCCAAGTATTGTGGCCAGCGTCAGCGTCAGGAACGAATTGACCAGGAATTCGTAGTCAGTGAAGCCAGTCCAACCTTGTACCATCAACTCAGTCGTTTGTACTTCGAAGTCCGGCAATTGCTGAGACCATGCCTTCGACGAACTGAGCAGCAAGCTGCATGCGAGCCAGATTTTTTTCACGAGGCGACGATCCTTGCCAAAAGCCAAAATATACCGCAATGAAGAACAGCTAGCGGCCGGAAGTTGTGCAAAAGGCAGCCATCAGAATGATTGGCATTCAACGACTGTCATCGATCTTGGGCAGACAATAACACTCGATGCCCGTCTGCTGTTCAAAACATTTCTTGATGAAGGGGCCCGGGCACCCTGGCCCCGACTTCTCAAGGCGCTCCTTGATCAACTCCTCGCGCCGCTCGACCGCCGTCCAATCGCCGCTAACATTCGCTTCATCCTCGAGTTCCTCTAACGTCGGCCTCGATGAACAACTTGCGGCGACAAAAAATGTGATCAGAAATACAAACTTAATTCGACGTGCCATCGCGACATACCGTAGCACTGCGCCTATCGATTCGATCTCCGTGACATTGGGAGCGCCGGCTTCCGCTATTGCGTAGCTCCGCTCACCTGCTGCTTGCCTTTGACGATGTCCGTGGCAAGCGCCATCATCGAAGTCAGATCACCCAGGTTAGCGGGCACGACAAACGTATTGCCGGTTTTCGCCAGCTTCCCAAACTCGTTGATGTACTGCTCGGCAATGCGCAGTTGCATTGCTTCCGGACCACCTTGATCAATGACCGCATTTGCAACCCTGCGCAAACCCTCCGCCGTTGCGGTCGCCACCGCGAGGATTGCTTCGGCTTCACCCTGAGCCTCGTTTATCTGCTGCATTTTTACAGCCTCCGACTCCTTGATGACGCGCTGTTTCTCGCCCTCTGCCTCGTTAATCTTTGCGTCACGCACGCCTTCCGATGTCAGGATAACCGCACGCTTTTCGCGTTCTGCGCGCATTTGTTTTTCCATCGCACTTAGAACGTCACGAGGCGGATTAATATTCTTGATCTCGTACCGAAGCACCTTGACACCCCATGGATCGCTCGCTTTGTCGAGCTCGGCGACGACATTCTGATTGATGGTGCCACGTTCTTCGAAGGTCCGGTCCAGGTCGATCTTGCCGATTTCGCTACGCAAGGTCGTTTGTGCCAGCTGCGAGATTGCGAACATATAGTCTCCTATTCCATACGAAGCACGTCCCGGATCCAGCACCTGCATGTACAGGACGCCATCAACGCCGACCTGGACATTGTCTTTTGTTATACAAACTTGCTCGGCGATATCGGCCGCCTGCTCCTTGAGCGTATGTTTGTAGGCGATTCGCTCAAGAAACGGAATGAGAATGTGAAACCCGGCATTGAGCGTCTTGCTGTATTTACCGAGGCGCTCGACCACATACGCGTTTTGCTGTGGCACGACCACGGCCGTCTTGAGCAGGATGATGATCGCAACAATTGCGATCGCCAGTGAGACAATAAGCGAGTCCATAACTACGTCCTATGATTTCTATTGTGCTTCGATGCGTAAAGTCAGACCGTCGACCGCGACTATCGTCGCGCGTGCGCCGGCGGGTATCGGCGCTTCGCCGACATTGCGAACAGTCCATTTGGTGCCACGATATTCCAGGCGGACTTCCGCGCCCGGCTCGAGTCGCTCAGGTACGTCAACCGAGTTGCCGGACAACGTCTCCCGAAATCCAACGGCGCCACCGCGAATCTTCTCATACAGGCTTTTTCGGAATGTAAAAAAGGAGACCAGCGACAGCACCGCAAAAGCCAGCCACTGCCCCCATTCCGGCATTGTGATGCCGAGCAGCCCGGCCAAACCAACGAGTACGGCGGATATACCCACGAAAAGCAGATAGAACTGCGCATCGATTGCAAATAGTTCCGCACCCAAAATCACCGCGCCGAGAATCATCCAGCCCCACCAGGTCATCGTTCCGCTCCATTGCTTGCAGACGCCCACTATATCGCGAATTCGGTTACTATCCACTGCGCCGCCGGCGAAAAATAACGAGGGGAACGGCATGCAACAGATCGTTGACTGGCTTAACTCGATCATTTGGAGCAATGCTCTGATTTCATTGTGCCTCGGCGCGGGGCTGTTCTTTTCAATCCTCACGCGCTTCGTGCAGGTACGCCTGTTCAAAGAAATGATTCGTCTGCTGTTCTCGAGCAAAGAATCCGACCGCGGTATCTCGTCGTTCCAGGCCCTGTCGGTATCCCTTTCGGGTCGCGTAGGCACAGGCAACATCGCGGGTGTCGCTGCGGCCATCGGTTTTGGCGGCCCCGGCGCCGTATTCTGGATGTGGGTAGTTGCGTTCCTTGGTGCCTCTACGGCTTACATCGAGTCAGCCCTAGGCCAAATCTACAAAGAAGACGACGACGGACAGTATCGTGGCGGTCCGGCTTACTATATCGAGAAAGCGATGGGCCAGAAGTGGTATGCGTGGATTTTCGCTATAACGACGATCGTCGCGACGGGACTTTTGCTTCCGGGCGTGCAATCAAACAGCATCGGCAACGCTGCGGAACTGGCTTTCGGTGGCGAAACCATTGTCGATTTTCTTGGCGATAGCATCAGCGCGACGAAAATTACGACAGCGGTTATTGTTGTTTCGGTCCTCGGATTCATCATCTTCGGTGGCGTCAAGCGAATCGCCCACTTCACGCAGATTGTGGTGCCGTTCATGGCGCTCGGCTACATAGTCATGGCGCTGGGGATTATCATTTTGCACATCGGCCAGCTGCCCGACATCGTCGCATTGATATTCGCGGATGCATTCACGCCCATGGCCGGTGTCGGCGCTGCCATCGGATGGGGCGTAAAACGTGGCGTCTATTCGAACGAGGCCGGCCAGGGAACCGGCCCACATGCGGCTGCCGCGTCGGAAGTTGAACATCCGGCACAACAAGGCCTCGTGCAGGCATTCTCTGTCTACGTCGACACGCTCTTCGTTTGTTCTGCAACAGCGTTCATGATTCTCATAACCAATCAGTACTACGTATCGAACGTTGATGTCGTGGTCAGCGGCGGAATCCTGGGAACGGAAATCCAGGCCAACAGCCCGGCATTCACGCAGTATGCCCTCGAAAGTGTCCTCGGCGGTTTCGGCAAGACGTTTGTTGCGATCGCGCTGTTTTTCTTCGCCTTCACAACCTTGCTCGCGTACTACTACATTGCGGAAACGAACGTTGCCTACATACGGCGCACTATTCGATTTCCCGGCGAGATCGTTATTCTGAAGCTTGCGTTAATGACATCGGTGTTCTACGGGACGATTCGCTCCGCCGATCTGGCCTGGGCGCTTGGCGACGTTGGCGTTGGCATCATGGCCTGGCTGAACATCGTTGGTATATTGATCCTTTTCCTGATGGGCAGCCCGGCGCTAAAAGCCCTAAAGGATTACGAGAGGCAGCGCAACGCCGGAGTAACCGTGTACACCTTCAATCCCAGGGAGCTGGGCATCAAGAACGCGAGTTTTTGGGAATAAAGCTGACGGAGCAGTCGCTTATCTATTCGGGAAATTGAGCGCCCTTTTGTCCACGGCCAGCGCCGCTTCATGCACGGCCTCAGCCAGGCTTGGATGCGCATGAATAGTGCGCTGCAGATCCTCAGTGCTGGCAGAGAACTCGAGCGCCAGAACAGCTTCGGCGATCAGCTCTCCGGCCATCGGCCCAACGATGTGAACACCCAGGATCTCGTCGTCGTCCTTTGACGAGATGATCTTGACCATGCCGGACGTCTGCTCCATCGCTTTGGCACGACCACTGGCCATGAACGGAAAAGAGCCTGTCTTGTAGGGCTGCCCGCTGGCTTTCACTTCATCCTCGGTCTTGCCGGTCCACGCAATCTCCGGACTCGTGTAGAGTACGGATGGAATAACGTCGTAGTTCATTTCCGCGATTTCGCCGGCAATCAGGTCAGCCACCATGACTCCTTCTTCCGAGCCCTTGTGGGCGAGCATGGGTCCACGCACACAGTCACCTACGGCGTAGACACCTTTCACCCGCGTGCGGCACTCATCGTCAACCACGATGAATCCGCGTTCATCCAACTGGATGCCGGCGTCATCGGCGAACAGGTTATCCGTGTGCGGTCGGCGCCCGACGGCGACGATCAGTTTGTCGACATCCAGCGAATGCGTGCCATCCTTGTCCGCGTATTCGACCTTCACCCCTTTTTCCCCTGCCGTACCCTTGGCCACTTTTGCGCCGAGCTTGATATCGAGGCCCTGTTTACCGAAGTCCTGCAGGGCGACTTTGGCGACGTCTCGGTCGGCCATGAACAAAAAATCATCCATCGCTTCCAGTATCGTCACTTTTGAACCCAGCCTCGCCCAAACGCTGCCAAGTTCAAGCCCGATTACGCCAGCACCCACGACACCGAGCCGCGGCGGCACGGCCTCCAACTCGAGGGCGTCCCAGGAATCAATGATTTTATCGCCGTCAAAGGGCGCAATACGGAGATCAATCGGCGACGACCCGGATGCCAGAATGACGTGCTGCGCATCGATAACCTCGACATCGCCCGATACAGGTGTGAACTCGACTTTCTTGCCGGCCAAGAGCTTGCCATGCCCGACGAGACCTTCGACCTTATTGGCCTTGAACAGGCCCGCGATGCCGCCCGTCAGCTGCCGAACAATGCTCGCGCGACGCTTTTGCATTGTCCCGATATCCATGCTGACCTCACCGGTCTCGATGCCGTGTTTCTTAAATTCGTGCTGCGCGCGGTGATATAACTCCGACGACTCGAGCAGTGCTTTGGACGGAATACACCCGGCATTCAGACAGGTTCCACCGAAGGCGTTCTTGCCATCCTTGTTTTTCCACTCATCAATGCACGCTGCCGTCAGGCCATGCTGCGCCGCTCTGATCGCCGCAATATAGCCCGCCGGGCCGCCACCGATAACTACGACATCGTAACTTCTGCTCATTTGTCCTACTGATCCTGTGGGCGAGAATCGTTCAAACCTGCAGCAACTGGCGGCCCGGGTCTTCCAGTTGCTCCTTGATAGCGACGAGAAATTGCACAGAGTCCTTGCCGTCGACAATTCGATGGTCGTAGGTAAGTGCAAGGTACATCATGGGCCGGGCGACGATCTCTCCGTCGATGACCATCGCCCGTTGCTGAATGTTGTGCATGCCGAGGATAGCGCTTTGCGGCTGGTTCAGGATCGGTGTCGACATCATGGAACCGAAGATACCGCCGTTCGAAATGGTAAACGTGCCACCGGTTAGGTCTTCCATGCTGATCTTGCCGTCCTGGGCCTTTTTCGCCAGGTCATTTAGCGTTTTTTCGAACTCCGCAAAACTCATCTGGTCAACGTCCCGAATGACAGGCACCATGAGACCCCGCTCGCTCGAGACGGCAATTCCGATGTCGTAATAATTGTGGTAGACGATGTCGGTGCCTTCGACAGACGCATTCACCACCGGGAACCGTTTGAGCGCCTCAACCGATGCCTTGGCGAAAAACGACATGAAGCCAAGCCGCACGCCGTGTGTCTTCTCGAAGGTGTCACGGTATTTTGCGCGTAGCGCCATGACCTCTGTAAGGTCCACTTCGTTAAACGTAGTCAACATTGCAGCAGTGTGCTGCGCTTCGACCAATCGCTCTGCGATTCGAGCACGGAGGCGAGTCATGGGCACTCGCTGGTCTTTTCTTGCAAGCCCTACGGTGACGCTATCGTCGACCACGGCCGGCGCCGGATCCCCCGGAGTGACATCGCCACTGTCACCCGTCTTGAGGAATGCCATTACGTCCGCCTTGGTCAGACGCCCGTCTTTTCCGGTCCCCGTCACCATGGTTGCATCTAGATCGTGTTCTTCAAGCAGGCGACGCACGGCCGGGCTGGTTTTGACGGCGCCTTTGGCCTCTGTTGCCTCCGGCTCGGCCGGTTCTTCTTCGGCTGTTTCAGCAGCCGGCGCCGCTGCAACGGTCGCCTCCCCTTCTTCCAGCATAGCCAGCAGGTCGCCCGCCTTAACCGTGGCCCCGTCCTCTGCAATAATCTTGATGATCGTTCCTGACGTCGGAGCAGGAACTTCGAGAACAACTTTGTCGGTTTCGAGGTCCACCAGGTTCTCATCGCGCGTAACGGAATCGCCCACTTTTTTGTGCCAGCCAACCAGCGTTGCATCGGTCACAGATTCCGGCAACGGGGGCACCTTGATCTCGATCGTCATGTTGTTTTCCGTTTTGTTTTTTCAGGCTTGACCACTTTGCTCGCTTCGCTCTTAATGTCGAGCGCAGCTTCGACCAATGCCTGCTGTTGCTGCAAATGGATTTTGAAGATGCCGGAGGCCGGCGCCGCCGCACCAGGCCTGCCCGCATAATAAAGCTGTTGGTGCTTCTTCAGGGGCTCCTGCAGGCGATGCTTGATCTGGTACCACGCGCCCTGATTGAGCGGCTCTTCCTGGCACCAGATGACTTCCTTAACGTGCCCATATTGCTCGACAATGTCGGCATATTGCGAGATCGGAAACGGATACAACTGCTCTATTCTAGCGATCCCAATATCGTTGATCCCGTGTGCTTCGCGTGCCTCCAGCAAGTCGAAATATACTTTTCCGCTGCACAATACGAGGCGTCGCGTCTTTTTCGTCGCCACCACTTTTGTTTCGGGAATGATCAGTTCGAAACTTCCGTTCGACAAGTCAGTCAATGCCGATACCGACATCTTGTGTCGCAGCAAGCTCTTCGGGGTCATCACAATCAGTGGCTTGCGAAACGCGCGTACCTGCTGGCGCCTGAGCATGTGAAACATCTGCGCCGGCGTCGACGGAACGCAGACCTGGATATTATGTTCGGCACACAGCTGCAGGAAGCGTTCCAGTCGTGCCGACGAATGCTCGGGCCCTTGCCCTTCGTATCCATGCGGTAGAAACATGGTCAGTCCGCATAAACGTCCCCATTTCGCCTCACCTGAGCTTATGAACTGGTCTATGACAACCTGTGCACCGTTGACAAAGTCGCCGAACTGGCCTTCCCAGATGACCAGCGTGTTCGGCTCGGTACTTGCGTAGCCATATTCGAATCCGAGTACTGCTTCTTCCGATAATAATGAATCAATAACGCGAAACGCTTCGGGCCTGTCGACAACATTTGCCAACGGTGCGTATTCGCGATTATTAAGCTGGTTGTGAAGCACGGCATGGCGATGAAAAAACGTGCCACGACCGCTGTCCTGGCCGACCAGCCGAATACTGTGACCGTCGACAAGCAGTGAGGCATAGGCCATCGTCTCGGCAAATCCCCAGTCCATGTCCACTTCACCGTTCGCCATTCGCACCCGATCGTCCATGATGCGCTGTACGCGGCCGTGCGGGCGCAGATCCGGCGGAATCGCCGTAATCAGTTTGCCGAGGCGAGCAACGGTTTTCGGGCTAATCGTGGTATCGACAGGGGCATCCCACTCGGTATTCAGGTACGGCCTCCAGTCCACGGTATACGCATCACCGATCATACCGAGGGCAGACTTCGGCACCGGCTCACCACGATCGAGACGATCGCGATAGCTGTCCTGCAGCTCGGTCGCCGTCGTCGCGGAAATGACCTTTTGCTCTTCCAACCGCTTCGCATACAGCTCGCGGGTCGTCTTGTGCTCACGAATCCGGCTGTACATGATCGGCTGCGTCGCTGCGGGCTCGTCCGCCTCGTTGTGTCCGTGCCGCCGGTAACAGACCAGGTCGATGACGACGTCTTTCTTGAATTTCTCGCGATACTGCAAGGCAAGCCGCGTTACGAAAATGACTGCCTCGGGGTCATCGCCGTTAACGTGAAAGATCGGTGCCTCGATCATTTTCGCGACATCGCTGCAGTACTCGGTCGATCGGGCGTCGGACGGACGGCTGGTCGTGAAGCCGATCTGATTGTTGACGACGATGTGCACGGTACCGCCGGTGCGGAAGCCGTTCGTTTGTGACATTTGGAAGGTTTCCGGGACAACACCCTGCCCGGCGAACGCGGCGTCACCGTGGATCAGCACCGGCAGGACCTCCTGCCTTTCGGTGTCACCGCGCCGCTGCTGCCGTGCCCGCACCGAGCCTTCAACAACGGGATTGACAATCTCGAGATGAGAGGGATTGAATGCCAGTGCAATATGCACGTTACCGCCTGGCGTCTTCATGTCGGCGGAGAAGCCCTTGTGGTACTTAACGTCGCCGGAACCCCTCTGCTCCGCCGGATCGTGCTTGCCCTCGAATTCGTCGAACAGTTCCTCGGGCGACTTGCCCAGGATATTGACGAGAACGTTGATACGGCCGCGGTGCGCCATACCAATGACGATTTCCCGGATGCCGGACGCGCCGCCTTGCTGGATGAGATCGTCGAGCAACGGAATAAGGCTCTCACCGCCCTCGAGCGAGAAGCGCTTTTGCCCGACGTAGCGCGTATGGAGATAGCGCTCGATGCCCTCCGCGCTGGTCAGATGCTCCAGGATCCAGAGCCGCTCTTCGTCGGTCAGCGTACCGGACGCCATGCCCCGCTCGAAACGCTTGCGGAGCCACAGTCGTTCCCGCGCCCGCGAAATATGCGCGATTTCGACACCGATTTTCCCGCAGTAGAGTTTTTTCAGCAGCGACAGAATATCGCGTAGCGTCATGCGGTCGTCGCCGGTCCCAGCAAGGCCGCCGGTAAAGAACTCGGTATCCATGTCGGCTTCGGTCAGCCCGAGATAGTCCGACTTGAGCACCCCCGGCATGCGTCGATCCATCAACCCGAGCGGGTCGATATCCGCTACCTGGTGACCGCGAAGACTGTAAACCTGTATGAGGCGCGATACGGCCGCCTGTTTTTCGCCAGACGGCGCCGCTTTTCCGGGCCGGCGCGCCGACACGAGTCCCGCTTTGCGTCCGGTGCGGGCCTCCGCCAGCAGTTCTTCACGAATCGCCGAATGCACGATTTCGGCATCCGGATCACCCAGCGCCTCGAAATATTCCCGCCACCCGTCGGCGACGGAATCCGGGTTCTCGAGGTACTGCTCATAGAGCCTTTCGACGGCACTTGCGTTGCCACCAAATAACGGGGTCGACGCTAGCTGTTCCTTCAGGGAATTACTCATAATTTCAGAGGATTACGCAACATCCAGACGCAGGGGTCAAGTGGACCCGCGGGCGCTGATCAAGAAGGGCCGGTATTCTATCCCAAGCTCCCTCGGTAGGGAATTTAATTCCCGGCGCTACAGCAGCTGAAAAAGGTTGACCAATTCGTAGCAGACCAGGCAGGCGTATGCGCTGAAAAAAGCCGTGAGAAACAGCCCCGTCCTGAATCGATTCAGAAAATGCGATTTGGCAAGATACACGAGAACAAAAATACCTAACGCCGTCAGCGCAAGCTTGGTGCCGATAAAAAACTCGATGCTTCGGGTCATCGCAGCCTGCATGACGGGGTTGGCCTCGATCATGCCCCGCTCGATCAGCAGCATCGTGAGGAACGCATCAGCGCAAGAAAGGAGCATGGTTCCGACAGCGAGGAAGAACAACCAGGGATGATGTCGGTCAATAAATATTACTTCATTATCGGACTCACGCCTGTGCGCATGGCGCCGCGACAGAGCAAAGCCGTAAAGAACGGTCCGCCAGCTGAAATGACGTCGATCCTCGTCGGCACGCGAGTCTGTAATGACGGTGCTGATGCCTGTGCCCCCTATTTCTTCTATTTATTGCCTGGTGTCAAAGGTCCGTTGGCAACGCCAGACTTCCAGACCAAGCTTGCAGCCAATATAGAACAAAATCGGCGCCAGTGGCGAAAAAGTTTGCCCGCGAGCCTCAGTATTCTTCTCTCTTGCGCTCCCGCGAGCTTATTATGTAGAACCTGAGCTGCTTTCAGGGCGGTGCGCCGGATCCGGGCGTCGGATGATGTTAGAATCGGCGCGATAATTCCGTTGACCGTACGATAACGGGGATTGAAAGAGCGATGAAAAGCTATTCCGCGGTGTTACCCAACGGCGAGGCGATCGATTACGTTGATCGCAAACGCTGGTTGTGGCTTTTTTCGGTCGTGTATCCGCTGCAACCGTTCGTTGCAATCTGGTTGCATTTCAAAACGGGTAACGAGCTGTGGTTCTTGTTGCCGTTCGCCATCAACTACATTTTTGCGCCGTTGCTCGATTGGGCGATCGGCGAAGACCGCAACAATCCGCCCGAGGAAGTGGTCATTCAGCTCGATCAAGACCCGTATTATCGCCGGTTGACGTATTTGGTCGTGCCACTGCATCTCCTGGCGCTGATCGGATGCGTCTGGTACGCCGCCACCATGTCGATCAGCTGGTGGGCATTTGTCCTGATCGCGATTTTTGCGGGCCTGACGTCCGGGCTCGCGATAAACACCGCGCATGAACTCGGCCACAAGAACTCCAGGTTCGAAAAGCTCCTGGCTAAAATCGTGCTTGCGATCCCGGCCTACGGCCATTTCACGATCGAACATAACCGCGGGCACCACAGAGACGTGTCCACGCCGGCCGATCCGGCGAGCGCACGTATGGGCGAGAGCATTTACAGGTTCGCGCGACGCGAAATTCCCTCCGCGTTTCAGAGGGCGTGGCAAATAGAAAAGGAACGGCTGGAGCTGCGCGGCAAATCCGTCTGGCACCGAAGTAACGCGATCCTGCAGTCCTACGCTTTGACCGTGGTCCTCAGCGTATCGCTGATCTTACTGTTCGGCTGGACGGTCATTCCGTTCCTGCTGATCCACAACCTGTTCGCTTACTGGCAGCTCACCAGCGCCAATTACGTCGAGCACTATGGCTTACTGCGAGAGCGGGACGTCCGGGGCCGGTACGAACGCTGCCAGCCGCATCACTCGTGGAACAGCAACCACATATTGAGCAACCTCGTGTTGTTCCACCTCGAACGACATTCCGATCACCATGCCAATCCGCAGCGGCGCTACCAGTCCTTGCGGCATTTTGAGGACCTGCCGTCGCTGCCCAACGGATACTTCGGCATGTACGTCCTGGCCTACATCCCATGGCTTTGGTTTTACGTCATGGACAAGCGCCTCATGGCGTTGCCGCATGTCCGGGGTGATCTCGATAGGGTAAACGTCGATCCGGACGCGCGTGCGGCCATATTTCTGAAGTGGGGCCGCGACAAGATGGTCGAACCGACCATCACGAACATTCCGGGCCTCTGAATGCGGCGGGCATTTCTCCCGAAATCACCCTGTTTTACTGAACGGACGCGAACCATGCCGCAGCTACGATAGCTGCAAATGCAATCCAAACGTCCCGCTACGAAGTATGCGTTCGCCGTCATGGCAGCTGTCACAGCCGCTCTGTTCGGGCGATCCTGGCTGCAGATGAGATTGCTGGAAGACGGACTGCAGCGGGAATACGCAGCCGACCTCTCCTACCTCGTCTTCCCCCCGATCTTCCTGTTATTGGCACTGCCGATTTTCTACGAGGACAGGGCGTTTCTGGTCCGGCAGTTTCGGCCGAGAGACCTGTCGCTATCGATCGTCTGGCGTGCCGTCGCTATCGGCTTCCTTGTCAGGGTTCTGTGGTGGGCGGCACTCGTTGCCGGCATCGCATTCGGCGTATTTCAGAACGACAACCCTCGGGCGGTAGTAGGACCCCTGTTTTCGTTCCAATGCCCGCCGGCCAGCGTCATGGTACTCGGCTTCCTGGTCATGGCCGTCCTGGTGCCGATCTTTGAAGAGCTGAGCCATCGCGCGTACGTGCAGTCGGCGATGCAACGGCACGGGCCGTTTATTGCAATTGCTGCTTCGGCCGGCGTTTTTGCTGTCTTTCATCCGCCGTCGAGCTGGCTCTTCACGTTTCTAGCGGGCGTCATCTTCGGCATCCAGTACTGGAACTCCGGAACCCTTTGGCCATCGTTGATTACTCATGCGACGATCAACGGCCTTATCCAGATCGACTGGCGCTGCCTGCACGGCATCTGGAACCCACCCGTATCCGAACTGCCGCTTTTGCGGACCGGCATCGTGGCCACGTCCATCCTGCTATTCGCCTCGATCTCGATCGTCACCCTGACCGTCAACACGAGAAAGTGCCGCGACGCAGCAACGCCGCGGCACTGAACGCGTCACAAAGCGTTTGCGACACGTTCGATAATGTGGGAAGCCGCCTCCACAACGCCTTCATACATGCTGATCAGGTCATTGCCGACGGACTCCGGGTCCTTGACGCCGGCGTACTCATTGCCGTCGTCCTCGGATGTACATTCATCGGCGCCACCTGAAACAAAGTCGATTTCGCTCATCGTTAACTCACGCATTTTCAATCTCCTTATTTGAATGCCTGTTTAATGCCGCGCTTCCTGCGCACTTCCAAACTAACCCTGCCGAAACACGTGGGCCGCCCACAAAACCCGGCAGACCAGGCAGATTTGACATAAATCGGCAGGATTCACGGAGCTGTGATGCATCGCACAGTCAGGTCCGAGACACCCATATAGGCTTGGCTCTGTTAGTTCTTGAGGGCTGGAGTCACGATGAAAACCACCTTTATAAAAGCGACGCTCGCCATATTCGCTTTGGCCGCCTTCGGTACTGCCAGCGCCGATTTTGGCATTGGTCTCAAGGCGGGCACGCTTGGGCTCGGTGTCGAAGGACGCTGGAGCATGTTGCCATGGCTTGACGTGCGCGTCGGCGCCAACAGTTTCGACTACGACGACGACGGCTCACAGGCCGGCATCAACTATGATGCAACGTTCGCACTGGATACCTTTTACGCCACCGGTAATTTCCGGTTTCCCCTGAGTCCGTTCCGGGTGACCGCCGGTGCGTTTTCCAACGGCAACGAATTTCGCATGGCGAGCAAGGATACCGGCGGCGCGAATTTCGATATCGGCGGCAGCACTTTCAGCCCCGCTGACGTCGGGTCCCTGCAAAGCGTCACTTCATTCGACAGCACGTCACCTTATCTCGGCGTCGGATACGACTTCGAAATTCTCGGCAAGGTAGGACTGAATTTCGATTTCGGCGTGCTCTGGCAGGGCGACCCGTCGGTCAGCCTTGAAGCAGACGGATTTGCGGCAGGTTCCCAGGTCTTCCAGGACGCACTCGAGGCCGAGCGCGTGGAACTTGAAGATGAAATGAGCGACTTCAAAGCCTGGCCCGTTGTTTCCGTCGCGTTTATCTATAACTTCTAGGCCACTTTAGAGCCAAGGCCCGGCAATCCGATCCGGGCGTCTCGCCTACTGCTGGCGTGACGCGGCTGCAGCGGCCCTGTGGCTCAGCAATGGATCCTTGCGCACAAGCACCAGCGCAATGCAGATCGCGATCAGGATCGGAATCGGAATCAGCATCAGCGTGCTCCAGCCGAAGTAATGCATGACGGTACCCGCAAGCAAAGAAGCCGTCGCCGATACTCCGAACACGAGGAATTCATTGACGGCCTGCGCGCGAAATCGTTCTTTCATGGAATAGGTATAGGTAAGCAGCGTGGTGCCGCCTACAAAGAGAAAATTCCAGCCGACTCCAAGCATCACGAGGGCCCACCAGTAGTGCATGACGCTGTGTCCCTGCAGTCCGATGATCGATGTCGCCAGCAGACCGAACGCGCCGACCAACATCAGGCGAGTGACACCCACTTTTTCAATAAGAAAGCCGGCTACCAGCGATGGCACGTACATACCCAATACGTGCGCGCGTATCACTGACGCTGTCTGTTCAATAGAGTAGCCATCATTGATGTGCATACTTAGCGGCGTCGCCGTCATGATGAGTGTCATCAGGCCGTAGCCGACCGTGCCACCAAGGACAGCGACAATGAAGACCGGCTGGCGGACAATCTCACCCAATGGTCGCTGCTCGCGCGGCTCGTCGTGCCCGGCGCCTTCCGACGTTGCCTCCATGAACATAAACAGGCCTGCCTGCAGGACAAACAGCGCGCTGAGCGCAAACATGGTGCCGGTATAAGGAGTCGATACGAACCACGACTGGCCCGCGGTGGCCAGCGCCGGCCCAATGAACGCACCGCCGATCGAGCCGATCAAGACGAAAGATACGGCACGTGCCACGTATCTGGGCGGCACACTCTCGGCCGCCGCGTAGCGGTACTGCTGCGTAAACGCCATATTCACGCCAAACATCATCGCCGCAATGATGAACAACAGGAAACTGGATTGCTTGAGTGCAACGACTGCAACCAGCACGGCGGTTGCCGCGCAAACGGAGGACATTGCAAATCCCCGGCGTCGCCCCAACCTGCGCATCAGCATAGTTGCCGGAACGGTAGTCGCAGCGATTGCGACAACCATCATCGAAAGCGGCAGGGTCGCGAGCGCCTTGTTCGTACTCAGCGTTGAGCCGATGATGCCACCAAGCGTCACCATTACGATCGAGCCCGTCGCCGAAATCAGCTGGCAAACAACGAGAATTGCGAGATTACGAACGTGCATTGGGCTGCCAATCCAGCCGGCGAATTGCGCATTCTCACATATTCGTTGCCGGTGCGCCGCGCTACAATGGCAGTGTCGTGGACGTTCTCGATATATCACACGAGCTCAGCATCCCTCTGTCGGAAATCGACATGACGGCGGTCCGTGCTCAGGGCGCGGGAGGACAAAACGTCAACAAGGTCGCGACCGCTATTCATCTGCGCTTCGATATCCGCAGCAGCGCGGCACTGCCGCAGAGACTGAAAAAGAAACTACTCGCACTGAATGATCAACGTATCAATTCGGATGGCGTACTGATTATCAAATCACAGCAATACCGCAGCCAGGATCGCAACCGACAGGATGCACTTCGACGGCTTGCCGATCTGTTGCGCGATTCGATGGAAAAACGCAAACCGCGTATCCCGACAAGGCCCGGCAAGAAAGTGAAACAAAAAAGACTGGACGCCAAGAGTCGCCGCAGCGCGATCAAGAAAGCGCGTGGCAAGGTGATCGACGATTAATTCCGTTTACAGGTCGCTTTCTGTCCGTCGAACGTGCAGCCGGTGTTCTGCCAGTAGTCGACAACCCCCAGCCGCTCCAGCAACGGCATGAATTCCGGATGCTGACGCAGGGGTTGAAATTCTGGCGTAAACAGCAGGTCCATCGCGAAAATTTCGCCCGGTTCTTCCAGCCGGCGCGCCACGGCCAGCGCGCCGTCGATATCACCAAGGATAACTCGCGCGGTTACCTCGGCGTCCGGCACGAGTGTGCCCTCGCCCGACGCCTGATCCAGGGCCTGCAGCGCCCTCCCCCGCAGCGCGCGATCCGTAAAGGCCGCGAAAACAGGTTCTATCCAGTCCGTACTGGCGCCCGCCGCGCTAACGGCCGTCATTGCCATCTGCTCCGCCTCCTGAACGCGTCTGTCCCGGACGAGCAGCAGCACGTAAGGGAGGACCTGCTCGGTCAGGCCTGTCGCACCGAGGCTCTCCGCCCGCCGAAAATAGTCGTACGCCTGTTCCGAATTCCCCAGCCAAGTATGCGCAATCGCGACCCGGCTGTTGATGACACCGTTGTCGGGGTCGATTGCCTCGGCGGCGAGCGCCTGCGCGAGCGCATCGTCGAGACGGCCCACGCTGGCAAGCATGCGCGAGTACCAGTTGAACGCGGTCGAATCTACAACCCTGGCTGAAATTGCGCGACGATAGGCAGCCTCCGATTCCGACCATTTCTTTTGCTGATGCAGGGCCGAACCGTAAATGGCGCCGGCAGCGTCGCCGATACTGCTGTCAACGGCCATACCTTTCTCAACCGTCTGTATGGCGGCGCGGTCTGTTTCTTCAACGGGCAAATCACGATAGTACGGCAGCAACGCATAAGCTGTGGCCAGCGACAGGTACGCCGGTCCGAAGTTTTCATCCAGTCCCACCGATTCCTGGAACAGTGCAATTGCTCTCTCAAGGTTGTCCGCCTCACCCCGATGCTCTAGCGCGTACATGCCGCGCATGTACCGGTTGTACGCGTCGGAATTCGGGGTATAGGCTTTGGTCTGCGGCAGCTGCTGTGCGGATCCAATCAGCTCACTGCGTACGGCTACGGCCAGCCGCTCCTGCAGCGCAAATATTCCTTCCAGGTCGCCCTCGACCTCGCCGGATCCGATCGTGACATTGTCATCGCCCCTGGTGAGAAGGTACGTGACTTTTAGGGTTGAACCCTCGAGCTGCACCGTGCCCGACAATACGCTGTCCACATCGAGCCGTTTGGCTATTCGCGATGGCTCCTCGTCGTAACGAACGCGCGTATTCTTGATCGCAAGTTCCGGGATTTCCGAAAGTCGCCGTGCAAGGACGTCCTTGACCCCATCGACTATAAACTGATTGCCGGGATCGCCGCTTAAATTGTCGATAGGCAACAGGGCTATCGAGTGGATACCGGAATTTGAATCGATCGATCGCATCGTCAGGGCAATGGTTGCCACGAAGCCCAATGCCATCACCCCCGCGACAACTTTCCACAGACGCAGGCCCGCGCTCGACCGCCGTGGAATTTCCGCTGGCGATTTTCCAGGTGGCTTGTGCCTTTTGACCGGCTTCATGAGGCGGTAGCCCCGCCGCTGCAATGTCTCGATGTACTGGTGCGGGCGGTGCCGATCGTCGAGATGGCCGCGCAGCTGCGACAGGCATCGATTAATGGGCTCGTCGCTGGTCGGACGACCACCCCAAACGTCGTTGACAAGATCGTCACGAGTCACCAGGTTGCCGTCGCGACGCGCCAGCGAGATCAGGACCTCAAAGACCTTGGGTTCCGGGCGCTCTTCCTGTTTTCCCCGGCGCAGGACGCCGTGCCCGGGCAAGACCTCCCACTCCCCTATCGTGAATCCCTCGAAGAGATCTTCTTTCGTCAGCATGAAGTCGACTGTATCCGGAAACCGGGCTTGATACGCATATGTTACCTTGGTAATATGGTAACACCTAAACGAGGTGCTCCATCATGCCAACAACGCTAGTAAAACGCACGCAAACCGGTGTGCGCATCGAATCCTCTTTGCTCAAAGTACTCAAGGGTCTTGCCGAATACACCGACCTGACTCTTGGTGACCTGCTCGAGGGCATCGTTCTGCATGCCTTCGAAGGCAAGTCGCCCTTCTCGTCGGAAACACGGGCAGTCATAGAAAGGCTAAAGGACGTCTACGGCTGCCAGTTGGCGGCGAGCGATAGCCACCGTCTCATCGAAAGTGAATCATGAAGCGACATTGAGCCCGTATTGCCTCGGACCCAGCGGCTTCATTAGAACAGCCCTTCGATTTGGCCCTGGTCGTTGACGCGAATGGCGTTCGCGGCCGGGACTCGCGGCAATCCCGGCATCGTCATGATCTCACCGCACACCACGACCAGGAATTCGGCGCCGGCGGCAAGCCTGATTTCCCGAATCGGCACGTGGTGCCCGGACGGCGCACCCAAAAGGTTCGGGTCGGTCGAAAAACTGAACTGCGTCTTGGCCATACAGATCGGGTACCTGCCCCGACCTTCGCTCTGCAGTCTCGCAAACTCCGCACGCACTTTCTTGTCCGCGATGATGTCGTCGGCGCCATAGATTTCCTTCGCGATCGTGGCGGTCTTGTCCCACAGCGACTGGTCGTCGTCGTACAGCGTGCGAAACTGCGCAGCAGCGCTTTCGCAAAGCTCAGAGACGTGCTCGGCCAGTTCGACGGCACCGGCACCACCGTCCGCCCAATGGGTGCAGATGATGGCACGCACGCCGTACTTGCCGCAAAAATCGTGAACAATCTGAATTTCCGCATCGGTATCGGCCGTGTAGCGATTGACAGCGACCGTTATCGGAACGCCAAACTTGCCGAGGTTGCGAATATGACGCGCGAGGTTTTTGCAGCCAATTTGCAGTGCTTCGGCGTTTTCGGCGGCGAGGTCCGTCTTCGCCACACCGCCCTGCATCTTGAGTGCCTTGATTGTTGCAACCAGCACGACGGCGTCGGGCGAAAGGCGTGCTTTGCGGCACTTGATGTTAAAGAATTTCTCGGCGCCGAGGTCGGCGCCGAATCCAGCTTCCGTCACCACGTAATCGGCAAGTTTTAAAGCCGTCGTTGTCGCGATGACAGAATTGCAGCCGTGCGCAATGTTTGCGAACGGGCCACCGTGCATCAGCGCGGGATTGTTCTCCATGGTCTGTACGAGATTTGGCTGGAAGGCGTCGCGCAGCAGCGCCGTCATGGCTCCCTGTGCGTTGAGCTCCCGAACAGTAACCGGCTCGTTGACGCGGGTGTAACCGAGCACAATATTACCCAACCTGTTTTCCAGGTCCTTGAGGTCCGTCGCCAGGCAAAAAATCGCCATGATTTCCGATGCGACTGTAATGTCGAATCCCGCTTCGCGAACAACGCCATTGTGATACCCGCCGAGACCGGAGGTTATGGATCTGAGTACCCGGTCGTTCATGTCTACCACGCGCCGCCAGGTAACGCGCCGGGGATCGATATCCAGCTCGTTGTCCCAATGCATATGGTTATCGATCATCGCGGCCAGAAGGTTGTTGGCGGCACCAATCGCGTGAAAGTCGCCGGTGAAGTGCAGGTTGATGTCGGCCATCGGAACAACCTGGGCATAGCCGCCGCCGGCGGCGCCGCCTTTCATGCCGAAACAGGGGCCGAGACTCGGCTCGCGGAGGCATATGATCGCATTCTTGCCGAGCTTGTTGAGCGCATCCCCCAGACCGACAGTCGTCGTCGTCTTGCCCTCACCCGCCGGCGTCGGTGATACCGCTGTAACCAGGACCAGTTTTCCATCCTGAGACTGGCTCTGTGCGTTAATGAAATTTGCGCTGATTTTCGCTTTATCATGACCGTAGGGGATGAGCGCGTCTGCCGGAATGCCAATCTTCCTGGCGATCTCCTGGATCGGCCTGACTTTCGCCGACCGGGCAATTTCAATGTCGCTTTTTACGGTCACAGTTCGTCCTCTTGGCTACGCTATCCGGGTCGCTGCGAATTCTATAGCAAACCCCCCTGCGGGGGGCTGTCCGGGGGTCGTGGATTGTCCCTATGCAGCGGCCCTGCCTGCGTAGTGATACCTGGATCACGAACGTGTCGATCCAATCGACCTATACTGCAATCCTGTCGAAAAATAATCGGAATTTCGACATATTATGGAAAGAGGTCGACGCCATCGACACACGGCGAAAATATGTCGATAAAATGCTTTTATTTCGACATATTCTAGCGATATGTCGATTTCATCGCCAGGAAGCCCAGCAGCGAGATTAGTTATAAGTGACTGATTTTAATCCATCTTTGCCCTACAACGAGCTCCCGGAGCTGCCCCCGCCTGCGGATCGTATTGAATCGACAGCCATACTGAAACGCTGCATCAACGCCCGCGTGTCCCTGGCGGAGCTGAAGCAGGCGGCCGAGCTCATTCCGAATTCCGCGGTACTGGTCAACGCCCTGCCGTTGCTCGAAGCCAGGGCGAGCTCGGAGATCGAGAACATCGTCACGACCACCGACAAACTGTTCGAATTCGCCGATATTGCCGAAGACCGCGCCGACGCCGCGACCAAGGAGGCCTTGCGCTACCGCACAGCCCTCTATGAGGGCACCAAGATGGTTCAGCGCGGCATGCTGACTACCGACATGGCGATACAGATTTGCAGCACGGTAAAGGGAATGGAGCTCGACATTCGTGCGGAAACCGGCACGACGCTGAAAAGTCGCCTGTCGGGAGAGGTTGTTTACACGCCCCCGGTCGGCCAAAAGCTGCTGATTCGGAAACTGGATAACTGGGCGGAGTTCATGCATCGAAGCACCGAATTCGATCCGCTCGTCCGCATGGCGGTTCAGCACTACCAGTTCGAAGCGATCCACCCGTTCGCCGACGGCAACGGCCGTACAGGCCGCATTCTGAATATCCTTTTTCTGGTGCAGCTCGGACTACTCGACTCACCGATTCTTTACCTGAGCCGCTACATCATCCAGAACAAAGCCGCGTACTACCGATTATTGCAAAAGGTTACGACGGACCAGGACTGGGCCGCGTGGATCATGTTTGTGCTCGAGGGTGTCGAAGAAACCTGTACATGGACCACCGACAAGATCAAGTCGATCCGCGAACTCATGGATCACACGGCTAAGTACGTCCAGACACAGCTACCGAAGATCTATTCCCGGGAATTCGTCGAACTCCTGTTCCGACAACCTTACTGTCGCATAGGTAATCTCGTCGATGCCGGAATCGCGAAACGACAAACGGCGTCCATGTACCTGAAACGGCTGTGCGAAATCGGCGTGCTTCGGGAAGTCAAATCCGGGCGAGAGAATATTTTCGTGCACCCCAAATACATCGAGCTACTAACCGGCGAGGAAAACGTCTGGGTTTATTATTCCGAAGGCGACGACAAACGCAACAGACGATCTCAGGATAGTGGCTAGAACGGATTAACCTGCCCGCGTCGATTGCCATTCGCGTTTCTCGAGTCATAGAATCGATCGACCAGTCCTCGGAGTAATATTTTGACGATTAACAGGAGCCGGTTGTTCCAGGCCTTCAAGTACACGGTCTACGTGCTGTTGGTGATGAATATCTACTGGTTCTACGCCGAGGAATCGTCGGCGGCCGCGCTGCAGTTTGCCAACGGCATCGATTTCACCGACCTCATCGAGGCATACTCGGCCACGATCGACACGGCGGCCTGGGTCGTCCTGCTGCTCATGTTCGAGCTGGAAACCTATGTACTTGATGATGAGCAGTTTACGAAAGGCGTTACCCGGAACCTGCATGGCCTGCGCGTATTGTGTTACGCATTTATTGTGTATGCGTTTTACGGGTATATCGCGAACCTGACGTTTCACTATGAAACAACGATGCTTCCAGGCGTTACAGACGTTTGCGCGCTGCTGGCCGATCGGTGGTCCTGGGCCGTGACTCTGGATGAGTATGTGGAACTGACCGCCGCCAATTGTGCCGCCGTTTCTGACGCGTCAGTTTTTTACCGGTTCAGAGACATGATGGCCGTCGTTGATGCCGAGGGACTGACGAACATTCGCTACCTCGCCTGGGTAGACGTTATCAACGCCGGAGTCTGGCTGCTCGTCGTGATGTTGCTCGAGACCGACGTGCGCCTGCAGGAAAAAGACCGATTCGAAGGACTGGCGCTCCGCCTAAGCACGATAGCCAAGTTCGTGCTGTATTCCCTGCTGCTCCTGGCAGCCATCTACTGGGGCCTGAAAGGTGACTTCGTCGACTTCTGGGATGCCTTCCTGTGGCTCGTCGCCTTCGTTTTTATCGAGCTCAACGTGTTCGAGTGGCGCCAGGAAGAACATCAGGCTCTGGAAGCAGAAGCTATTGCAGAAAAGTGATTTTTCAATGGCTTAGCCACGATTCCGTTGTTCTGGGGGCACGAATCACGTAATGGTCAGCTAAGCATCAGGGCATGCTCATGTCATTCGAGTCGTGTTCGGCGACGATTCAATCTCACCCAATCAACCAGGGGACTGAGAAAATGACCTACGAAGAACAAAGACCCGAACTTGATCCTGCAACGATAATCCTCGGCCTTGGCTACGCAGCCAGCCTCTTAGTCACGATCGGCTGGGTGGCAACACTCATTCTTTGATCATTGAATGATTTCGAGCGTTGGATCGGCAGCGGCCCGCAGCGCAAGGGTCTCATCCTGGACTTTCAGCCGATGCAGCTCGAGTTTCTTACTCAGGAGTATTAGATACGGGTGCCAGCGATCCTCCTCGTTGCGCCGGTAGTAGCCCGACACCGCCCAGCCAGGCGCTTGGGCAAAGACATAAACCTTGCCGACTTTGCGATCGGGGGCCAGGGGATCGACGATCTCGAGCGAATCAGATTCAAGCTTCGCCGCAAGCCGCGAACGCGCAATCTGCACGACCTGCTCTTCGCGGGCCCGCTGCATACGAGGATTCGGGTCGGTAATCCATTTGTACGAAAGAACCGCCGCTGCAAGCCCTACTACTAGAGCGAACATGACGCGGCCGATTCGATGATTCATACCTACTCAATCCCGATGATCTTGTGCGTCTGCAAACTCAGCTTCCACTGAGGATGCCGCAGACAGTAGTCAATCGCATGCCGTGTATTCGCTTCGCGTTCCGGACTATCGAGCGGCTGCAGGAAGAAATGACGGAAACTCATGTGCGCGAACGAATCAGGCTGCGCCTCTGGTTCTACCTGCGGATAAACGAGTTTCAGCTCGTCGCCCGAGGTCTGCAGCACAGGCGCACGGCCTTTTGGGCTGATGCACAGCCAGTCGACGCCGGCAGGCGCGACCAAGGTGCCGTTGCTCTCGACGCCGATCTCGAAACCCGCGCTATGCAGCGCATCGATTAACGTATCGTCCAGCTGCAGCAGCGGTTCGCCGCCTGTGCAGACCACGTACGGCGTTGGGGATGATGCCGCTTGCGGCCACGCACGTCGAACGGCCGCCGCGAGCTCACCGGCCGTCTCGAATTTGCCGCCTCCCGGCCCGTCCGTACCGACAAAGTCCGTGTCACAAAACCGGCATACGGCTTCTGCGCGGTGCGCCTCCCGGCCCGACCAGAGATTACAGCCCGCAAAACGAAGGAACACGGCCGGGCGACCAGCCTGTGCACCCTCGCCCTGCAAGGTGTAATAGATTTCCTTCACCGAATACGTCATTGCGTTTTCAGCAGCGGATCTTCTATTCCCGCTTCGGCAAAGCCCTTGGCCCGCAGTTCGCATGCAGGACATTCACCGCAGGGCGGACGCTTTCCGTTATAACAAGTGTGCGTAAGGGCCAAAGCAGGAAGAGCGCCAAGCTGCACGGCCAATTCAACCGTTTCTTTCTTCGACAAATGCATCAACGGCGTGTGAATGCTAACAGTGCTTTCCATGCCGGCCCGCAGCGTTTGCTGCAGCGCACGGATCGTCCCCTCGCGACAATCCGGATAGCCGCTGTAGTCCGTCTGGGCGACACCCGTCACGAGGTGATCGATCCCGCGCTGGTAAGCGTAGGCGGCTGCCAACGTCAGGAACACGAGGTTTCGCCCGGGCACGAATGTATTCGGCAGGCCGCCTTGAGCGGAGATCTGGCTATCGACAGCGATACGCCTGTCGGTCAGCGCGTCACCGCCCAGGGATGCAAACGTATTGATGGGCAGGCACGCATTGCTGACCGAAGCGTGCTTCGCAATGCGAGCCGCGCACTCCAATTCGATTTTATGGCGTTGGCCATAGTCGAATGAAATGGTCGAGACATTTGCTGCCCCGAATCGGTCAATCGCCCAGTACAGGCAGGTCGTCGAATCCTGCCCCCCGGACAGCACAACCAGCGCCATTTCATCGCTTGTTGTCTGACTATTTGCCACTATCCGTCCGTCTGGTTCTGCAGGTCGTCGTCGAGTTCACTCCATTCCGGTCGCCGCCATTCGACCAGGTATTCTGCCGTCAGTTCCTCGGAGACGAGCATGAGTTTTTCGGCCATGGCCTTGTCATGCATGTGGCCTGTTCCCCGTATGGTAACCGCATTACAGTCTTCGAAATAATGGCCGCTGGTAGATCGCAGCAGGTCACTGCTTGCCACGTAGCAACTTGTCGCGGCGCCTTCTTCTATGGTCTTGCCGCTTAGTTTTGTCAGCAGTTCGAAACCGAAACGCGTCAGCGGGTTGAGGTTGCGGTCGATGTCCGTATTGATGACGCCCGGATGCAGCGAATTGCATGTTATCCGGGTGCCGCGCAGCATCTCGGCCAGCTGCAGCGAAAACAGGACATTGGCCAGCTTGGACTGACCGTAGGCCGCCGAATCACTGTAGCTGCGCGCCATGCCAAGATCATCGAAGCCGATGCCTCCGGCCGGTGCCCCGCGATAAGCGGCGCGGCTGGCGACAACCACGATTCGTCCCTGCCGAGCCGGCAACAGGCGCTCCAGCAAGCGATTGACCAGCACGAAATGACCGAGGTGGTTCACAACGAAGTGCTTTTCGATGCCATTGACGAGCTGGCGTTCATTGCCGCCGCCCCGATAGCCGGCGTTGCAAACGAGGATATCGATCGGGGATTTCTGTGAACGTATCGACTCCGCGCACGCGACGACGGAATCGAAACTCGATAGTTCAAGCTGCACAGCCGTCGTGACGCCCGTTACGCGGCCGCAGGCCGCTTCGGCCTTTTCGAGCGAGCGGCTGGTGCCGACAACATGGGCACCGCGTTTCGCCAGTACGCGCATGGTCTCGAAACCGATCCCGGACGTGCAGCCGGTTACGACCGCAAGCTTGCCGGCGAGGTCGACACCTTCTGTCACCTCCTCAGCCGTCGAGTCTGCGCCGAACGGGCTGCGCGGAACATTTGCCACAGCAACCTTCTCGACACCGCTACACGCCGAAATCTGAGGAACGGTCACGGCCGCTCCGGCGAGCGCCAGGAACCGTCTGCGGCTAATTGTCATCGGTATCGCCAAACAAAGCAGCAAGATTATCTCGCGCAGCGTCCGCGTCGGATTTCCATTTCGGGTCGAACGCGGATTCCGACGGCTTGAACCAGTCGCAAAAGTTCACGCGCTCCTTTTCCGTAACGTCCTCTGCACCATCTTCGCGACATTGCCGTGGCACAGCGGGATCGAAATACACGCACATTTTACAGACATGCAGATCTGCGCTGCAGCCCGGGCATTGATCCCGCCGAGAAAACGGCAGCGACAGCGCGCCAAGCGAGGCGCCGCAGCGATAACAGGCAACATTATGAGACATGCCGTTTCCCGGCTCGTTGGGAAATCGCAGTATAACTTCTTAGTCCTGCTGGCTCGGCACAAACTCGTTCATCACGGCTTGCTTGAGGATATCCGGCGGCAACATACCCTGTGCCAGGATAAAGTCGTGATACGCCTTCTGGTCGAACCGATCGCGTAACTTCAGCTCCGTCTGCGCGCGCAGCGCCTGCATCTTGCTGTAGCCATAGTAGTAGGCCGTCGCCTGACCGGGCATCCGATAGGTATAGCGTTCCACTTCGTTCTGTGCCCACGCGTCGCCGATTGAAATATCGTTTACGATCAGGCTCTTGGCTTCTTCCGGCGTGATCAAACCCAGGTTGAGCATGGGATCGAGAAACATACGCGCCGCGCGCATCAAGCGATATTGCAGACTGATCAACTGACCCTCGAGCGGCAGGTACGGTCGCACGATGGCTTCGGCATACAGGCCCCATCCTTCGACGTTGGCGCTGTTGAATGCAAATATTGCGCGAGCGATCGATACACCTGATTCAATAATGCTCGAAAACTGCATTTCATGACCCGGCCGAGCCTCGTGCGCCGTCAGCGTCCAGGCACCGGCCTCGTAGGTATCGTCCGTTTGCTGCCAGCTGCCGTCATCGTTCTGTACCAGCAGCGGGATCACGAACGACGGATACTCCCCGGTATTGCCGAGCAGACGCGGAACGTCCAGGTGGGGCGCCGGTTGCGCCGCTGTTTCCGCGGCCGACGCGATACGGATGCCGGCGTCACGTTCCGGCAGCGTGACGATCTGCTCGCGAACGATAGTCTCTTCGATATCCCGCAGTACCGCATGGTAGTGATCCAGCAGTTTGTCGCCGTCGATCGCACCGTCGCGTTTCAACAACCCGATGACCTTGCGGAAGTCTTTTGTGTCATAGCCTTTTTCCGCGGCGACCAGCGGCGCAAGCGATTCCATTTCATTGCGAATATCCATGTAGCCCTTGGTAGCCTGCTCGATAAGAGCCAGGGGCGATGAGTCGACGCCCCAGTTTCGCAAGGCGTCCTCGTACAGCGCAGCGGGAAGTCGATAGTCGTCCCGCGCCCGGGGCAATATTTCGGCGCGAACCCAATCGTTGTACGCGCGCAATTGTGCGGCGAGCGTCGAGTAGCTTTCCTCCCAACCGTCGAGATCGGTTCCGGCCAGCAGCTCCTCGATGCCGGTCACGAAAGTCTCGGCGCGCTCCAGGTCCTGTTCCACTTCACCGCGATAAGGCCCAACCAGGCCTGCCGTGTCGAAGCGTTCACGTGTGCGGTCTTTCGCGAGCGCGACCAGTGGCGTGTAGCCATCGGCGAGACCCGCGTATTTCTGGATTCGGATCACAGCCGCGGGATATCGCTCACGCGGAATCTGCGGGTCAATCAGGCCGCGCACGCCGTAGAAAACGGTTTGTGAAATATTGTAATAAGGAAGCAGCAGCTCACGGTTGAGTTTTGAAGACCGAATGTTGTCATTTACGGCATTGACCAAGATACCGAGGTCCTGCCGAACTTTGCCGTTCGATTCGTTGTCCAGCCTGCGCTTGAGTTCGGCAAGCACTCGCTCCGACTCGGCAATGGCACGTTCATAAATACCCGGGCCAAGGTCAAGTATTTCTTCATCGAGCCCGTCGACGCCGAGACTGCCGGCACCTTCCGGACTGAATTTGGCAAGTACATCGAGAACGATCTCGGCGTGCTGGTTGCTTTTTTCGACCCAGCCTGCGTCCTCGGCGCCGACGGCGCCGGTGCTCATAATGGCGAAGACGAGCAAGGATTGGCTTAGTTTCCGCATGCGTTGGCTCTCCGGTAATTGAAATCTATTCATAGTTAGATGCGTAACAGGCCCAGATGGATTCAAGAGAATTCCGACACTACCAGCACTTTGGCGCCGCGAACATGCCCAGCCCGCAGGTCATGCAAAGCCTGGTTTGCCCTTTCGAGCGTATACGTCTGAACCTCCACGCGCAGCGGTATTTCGGCCGCAATGGGCAGGAACTCTTCAATATCGCGATGCGTCACGTTGGCGACCGACTTTAATTCCTTTTCCATCCACAGGTGATCCTCGTAGCTGATGTCGGCCATCAGCTGCCGGTCCGCGTCCTCCTTGCGGATGGCATTGATGACGAGGCGACCACCCGGACGCAGCTGTTTCAGTGCCGCCAAAACAGGCTTCCAGGCAGGTGTCGTGTCGATAATCGCGTGCGGTGCTTGCGGCGGACTCTCCCCGATATCACCCGCCCAGTCTGCACCGAGTTCTCTCGCAAAAGCACGCTCTGTTTCGCTGCGCGCGAAGACAAACACCTTGCCCCTTGGATAAAGATACTTGGCCAGCTGCAGCACCAGGTGCCCCGAACCACCGAATCCGGTCAGAGCAAGCACCTGCCCATCGCTGATATTCGTCAGGCGCAGGGAGCGATACCCGACACCGCCTGCGCACAGCAGGGGGGCGGCTTCAGCGTCGCTGAATATCTCGGGAATCTCATAAGCGTAGGTCTCCGCTGCCGTGACGTACTCCGCATACCCGCCGTTTACGTCTCGGCCTGTCGCCCTGAATGCAGCGTCGAGGTTTTCGTCAGCCCTGCCGCTCGAAGAATGGATCCAGCCAATGCCGACGCGCTGCCCGACGCTGAACCGGCTGCAGCCTGGACCAAGGTCTGCGATACGACCGACGATTTCGTGGCCAGGCACGACCGGCAACTGCGTCGGCGGCGTTCGCCCCTCGATTTCGTCGAGCTCCGTGTGGCACACACCACAAACGGAGATCTCGACAAGAACCTCGCCGTTGCCCGGCGTCGGCTGCGCGAGCTCAGTAAGCTGAAGTGGCTCTGGATTCTCATCAAGTCCGGCGACCGCTGCGAGGACCATCGCACGCATTCCACAACTCCTTTACGCCCAGTTACGCACAGTATATGGTTCACCCACTTTTTGCAGTTAATCGCCTGTATGCAAGTGACTTCCTTCCCGCCAGCCGTCCTCGCCGCGATGCTCAGCGCCTGTGCGACCGAGCCGGTTCTGCTCAACAGCGAGCGGATCGAAAAACGATTCGGCAGTTACGGTATCGAGGTTCTTGCCAGCGAGGCCGGACTGCGACGGTCCAGCCTGTATAGCCTGGAAAATGGCGCCCCTACCTGCCGGACCTATGCCGTCGTAAGATTTGCCGACCATCTTGACGATCGCTACCGCGAAGAACACGCGAAAGTACTTGCCGGCAACTCGATCGGCGCTATCTTCAGATCGCATGGATGGGATTTGCACAAACAGACGATGCACTTAGGCAGCCTTTTGCTTCCGCAGAAAAATACAGCGATAGGCGAACTCATGCGTCTTGCCGGTGCGACCGGCCTCGCGATGCATGTGTATCAGCTGCTGTTGGTCAGAAACGAACAAGTTTTCGAATATGCAACTATTGTTGAGGCACATCACCCCGATTACCTGTCGGAAAACGATCTTCGCGAGCTTTACGAGTACGATATTACAACCGCGGTGTCGCCTCCTGTCGTTTCCCAGCTGGTGGCTTTGACGCTCGCCAATCCGGACTGAAATTACATTTGTCGTGCTGACGAAATGTGACTAAAATCGCACTACTTTGGTTTGGGTATCACCGCGGGGGGTTACCGGTAATGCGAATCTCTACAGCATTCAATTCTGTCTTGCCGTGCGTTTTCCTGTTGGCCGCCGGCAGCGTTCTGGCGCAGGCAACGCCTGCCGATCCGGTTAACGACCAGGCGGACGTCTGGGCGCAGATCGAAGCACAGTGGGCTGCCGAGGAAAAAGGCGACAATAAATGGATGGATCGAGTGCTGACGGACGACTTTTCCGGATGGAACAATGAGTCACCGTCGCCGCGGGGCAAGGCATCCACAAAGATGTGGGACCGTCTCAACGATCAGATCAGCCAGATGGTCGCACACGAATTGTATCCCCTGTCGATTGTCGTGCACGGTGACGTCGCCGTAGCGCACTACATGTTTACGAGCGCCAACAAGAACAAGAATAAGGACGGTCAGATCGAGACGAGCAATGGCCGGTATACCGACGTCCTGGTTCGCACCGACGAAGGCTGGAAATTCATCGCCTGGGCGGGCGGGAGCGACGACTGACGGCAAAGTATGGCTGAACAACGTGTTCAGGGCCATTGCGGTTAAGCATGGGTTCAGCTAGGCGGCGCTACTATAAGCCTCAACATGGACAGGTCCGCAAGATATTATGGACCGGGAGGCCGCATGAAGAACCTAATCGCCGCCAGATACGGATTGGCAAGAATCTCCCTCGCATCGTTCGCGTGGCTGGCCCTGCTGCCGGCAGCCGCACTGGCGCAGGTGCCGGTGGATGATGACGGTAAAATCATCGGTGACTTCGAAGAGCAACACTCAGCGCCGGCGACCGGAAATGAAGACATCCCGCTGCTCTCGGCCGCTGAACTCGAGGAACTGGTCGGCCCCATAGCGCTGTACCCGGATGACCTGCTGGCGATCGTCCTCCCGGCTGCCGCCTACCCCCTGCAAATCGTCGACGCGGCCCGCTTCCTTGAGGCACTCGAGACTGACCCCTCTCTCGAACCGGATCCCGAATGGGACGATTCTGTCGTTGCGCTGCTTAATTATCCGGAGGTCATCGAACTACTGAACGACGACATTGATTGGACATGGCGTCTCGGTGAGGCCGTCGTGTCGCAGCAATCCGACGTGGTCGGCGCGATCGAAGTGTTTCGCGACCGGGCATATGCCGCGGGCAATCTCAAGAGCGACTCCTACCAGAATGTTGCGCGGAATGAGGGCACCATTGAAATCACACCCGTCGCAGAAGACGTCATCTATGTGCCTTACTATGAGCCTGAGCGCGTAGTCGTTTATCAACCGCGTCCGGTTTATTACTACTATCCGCGCCCGTATCCGGTTTACTATTATCCGTACCCGTCCGCCTACGTATTCGACCGCGGATATTTTTGGGGCGTCACGACAGCGTTTACGATCGGCTGGTACTCCGACAGCCTGAACGTGTTTCATCACAGCTACTATGGACACCCTTACTACGGCCGTTCTTACTGGGACCGCTGGTGGTATCGCCGTCCGACCAGGATCATTCACCACACGACCTATCTGGGCAATAACACCAACATCACGGTCAATCGTTTCTATGGCGGTGATCGTTGGCGCCCCCGTGACGACCGGCGCGACTACATTTCGACGCGACGTGTCACCCGCAATCGTCACTACCACAGCCCGCAGTCGGAATCCACCGGGAATCGCGTCACGCGAATTGATCGCCGGGAGCAGAGGTTGCGGAACAGCACACAGCGCCGCGAGATCGTGCGTGAGCCGATATCCTTTCGCGAGCGGCCGCGG
>JAOTWB010000065.1 GCA_029863125.1 Gammaproteobacteria bacterium | reverse complement strand
TGCTGCTGCTGACGCGCTGGCTGACAAAACCGAAATCGAACATCAATCATGTATACCGGTTACCGATCGCTGCGGGCGCAAACCTCACGCCGGTACAACACATGCTGGTGCTGATGACAGCGGTGCCACTGGTGCTGCAGCTGCCGGGACACCTGCTGCTGTGGCTGATGTTTGGAAACTAACGAAGGATAGAAGATTCTATCGCGTCGACCGAGATGTCGGTGACGCGTGAAGGTTGCGCGAATCAGCTGTGCATCGTTGTGCACAGTGACGCAAATTGAGCAGCGGACGTCCCGGTAACTTGTTGATACACATGGCCCTGGGCTTTCTGCAGGCGTTCTGAAAATCAGCGTGTCGGTGGCTCGATTGATTCGGACAGCCTTGGGGCGGTCCTCACCCAAAAGGGCGCCGTCGGCGTCCAAAACGCTTGCGCGTTTTGTGACTGCGAACCGGGTAAGGCCGGTTCTTACCCTCACTACGCTCGGGTAGCTATGCATCGCTAGCCGGCTGCGCCGGCTGGCCCGCCCCTCGCCACCACCTTCAACAAATCCTATGTCGTCAGCAGGAACGATTCCCGGTTAGCCGCGAAATAGTCCTGGCAATATTCATAGAATTTCTGCGTTACCCGCGTCATCGGTGCATCGGTAGAGGTCATAAATGCGTATTCGTGCTTTACGTCAGGACTAAAGCGACGGAAGACAATGTCGCGGTTCGCGTACAGCAGCCCCAGCATCTCGTTGATGATGGCGATGCCAGATCCATCCCTGGCGAAGGCGCAGGCCGTGCCCACGGTATGCGTTTCAATACGCACATTCATGTCGACACCGGCGTTTCCGAAAGCATCGTCAATCTGTTGTCGAGACACACGACCCTTGCCGAGCAGTATCAATGGCTCACCGGCAAGGTCGGTGACCTTGATCGTTTGGCGCGACGCGAGGTGATGGCCTCGCGGCAAAGCGCAGACAGTGCCCGAGCAGATCAACGGTTTGCAAACGAGTCCTGGATGCTCGGTCGGCAGTTTGATGAAACCGCAGTCGACCGCCCGCAAGGCCACCATGTCCCGCGCGATTTCGACGCTCTCGGAGTCGAGGTTCACGCGCACGTTGGCATGTTGTTTGATGAATGTCGAGATCACGCGCGACAGGATGCCTTCGGCGAAGCTCGGAGGGGAAACGATCGTCAGTTCCCCGAAGTCGGAATTGCGAAGGTTGCGCGCAAGATCGGATACACGATCGATACTCTGCAACGCGATATCGACCTGCTTGTAAAAAGTCAATGCTTCATCAGTCGGGATCAGGCGTCCCTTACTGCGGTGGAAGAGAGGAAATCCGACCGCGCCCTCCAGCACAGCAAGCAGCCGGCTGACAGCCGGTTGCGTGAGTTTCAGGTGCTTGGCGGCCGCCGTTGCCGAACCCTGATCGATTATGGTCCGGAAGCATTCGAGGCTTCTCAGGTTGGTACCGAAGGCGGCATGTTGATTCTTGCGCATCGCTGCTTCGTGGTTCGTTTCGTCTCTTTTGGGGAGCGGGTTAAGTATAACAAACCCTTATACACTAATGATTATTAGTAATCATATAGCATAGCCTGTGATGCCTCGCTAGACTCGACGAAAAGGTGCAGGTACTGGCGCGACTATAGGGCGCCGGACCAATTCAAGTCAGGGGAGAGGCACAGTGATTAATCTATTCAGCGCAAGAAAAACTATTTCGCTAACGCTGCTCGGCGCGCTCGCGGCACTTTATGGTCAGCCGGCTTCAGCGCAAAGCGACGAGGGCGCTTCGATCGAAGAGGTCGTGGTTACCGGCTCGCGCATCAAGCGCCAGGACGAAGTGTCGAACAGCCCGGTGCAATCACTCAGCGAGGACGATCTGCGTATCGATGGCTCGTTGTCTATCGGGGAGACATTGCAAACGATGCCCTCCGTGGGTTCAAGCCTTAACTCCAACGGGTCGGCCGGAACGAGCCATGGCTCGAGCAGCATCAATCTGCGCAATATTGGTGAAAACCGTAGCCTTGTGCTTGTCAACGGGCACCGCTGGGTGAACGGCGCCGGTACGCGTGGCTTCCGTGACTTCGTCGACATGAATACGATCCCGCAGGCCATGATTCAGCGCGTCGAGGTACTTCAGGATGGCGCGACCGCCATCTATGGTGCCGACGCCATCGGCGGCGTCATCAACTTGCAGACTTACAAGGAATTCGAAGGCCTTCGCGCCAAAGCCTATTTCGGCAGCAGCAGCGAGAGCGACCGCGACACGACCAATATCGATTTGCTGTTCGGCAAGGACGTCGGCAATACGAACCTGATGGTTGCCGTCACCTACGTTGACCAGGACCCTATCTACACTCAGGACCGCTCGCTGACGGCGATTCCGCTCAACGGCCTGGCGGTCGGCACACCCGAAGGCTTGTTCCGCGAAGCGGGCCTCGCGGCCGTTGTAGGATTCACGCCACCGACTGCGGGGATTACGCGAGATCCCGGAACTGATGGCAGCGTCATCGCGAACTGGCGTGCCGTCGACACCGCGACCGATACGTTCAATCGCTACAACAACAACTATGTTGTCGGCCCTCTCGAACGCACCTCCATATTTGCACAGAGCCGCACGGCGATCAGCGATACGCTGACCTTTGCCGTCGAGGCGCTGTACACCGAAAGACAGTCCGATCAGCTGTTCTCCGCGGCACTGTCACCTGTACGCGGCGGCAGTCGCGGTTTCGTCATCGCCAACGATCCGGCGGTAAATCCTTTCGGCATAGAATTTTCCGGCTCGGACTTCCGACACGACAGCTTCATGGTCGAGAACGGACAGCGCGACAACGTGCAAGATGTCGAGACCCTTCGCATTGGCGTCGGTCTCGAGGGCGAGTTCAGCAACTCGTGGAACTGGGACGCATTCCTGTCGTTTGCCGAGAACGAGGCGACCTTCGCGTCTGTCAACCAGGTGCACCTGGACCGACTTGCGCTCGGTCTGTTGAACTGCGACTCGAGCGGCATCGCAGTTGACGTTTCCGATCTCGCGGCTGGCTGCGTTCCGGTGAACCTGTTTAATCCACTTACTCCGGCGATGGTTGATTACATCAATTTCAGGGGGCGTGATGTCAACAAGGCCGAACAGACTGATTTCACGTTCAACGTGACGGGCGACCTGCTGGACATGCCGGCCGGACCGCTCGGGTTTGCGGCAGGCCTCGAGCATCGCAAGGAACTCGGCCTGGACACACCGGATTCGACCATCAACTCCACGCCCCGAATCAATACCTACCGCACGACTACGTCGGCGCCTCGTGACGGCACTGACGCCGACTACGATCTAAATGAGCTGTACGTTGAATTCAGTGTGCCGCTGCTCGCGGACCGACCCGGCGCGCAGAGCCTGGTTGTCGATGTCGCGTCGCGTTACTCGGATTACAGCACCTTCGGGAGCACCACCAACAGCAAGTTTGGTGTGGGCTACCGTCCGGTCGACTCCCTTTTGATCAGGGCGACCTGGGCGGAAGGATTTCGGGCACCTTCATTGCTCGAGCTTTTCGAAGGGACACGGGCAACCTCCATCCCGGTGACTGACCCGTGCAGCGGCAACGGCGGCGCCCCCGGTCTGCCGGGTTGCGCGGATGTACCGGCAACTTACGTACAGATTGCAGGCAATGCGCCGGCAACAGTCGGCGGGAACCCGACGCTGGATCCGGAGACATCCGAGAACGTGTCGTACGGGTTTGTCTATACGCCGGAAGGGGTTGCGGGCCTCAGCCTGACCTTTGACTGGTACGATATTGAGATTGACGACACGATCAGTGAATACGGCGCGCAGAACCTGCTGGATCTTTGCGCAGTGTCAGGGCAGCGTTGCAACTTTATCGAGCGTGATACCAGCGGCGAGATCGTGGATCTGATCGACGGACCGATCAATCTGAACAGCACACAGGTGAAAGGCATGGACATCGTCGCGCGATATAGCAGCGATGTGGGTCCTGGCGCGTTGGACCTGACGCTGTCGATGTCAAAGTTACGTGAACTGGTCGACGAATCCACGCTTAGTGACGGCAGCGTACTCGTCGAGGACAAGGTCGGCACGTCAGCTAATCGCGAGTCCTATCCCGAGTGGCGCGGTTTGCTGCGCACGCAGTGGACTCAAGGGGCGTGGAATGCCAACTATTCAGCCCGATACATCGGTTCGACAACGGAAAATGCCGGTGGCAGCCCGCGCAAGATTCCGAACCGCATTTATCACAATATCGCGGGCATGTATCAGTTCAACGACAACTTCTCGCTCAGGATTGGCATCGACAACCTCGCTGACAAACGGCCGCCCTCGTCGATCGCGAATACGAACATCAACTTCGATCAGAACACTTATAATCCGGTGGGTCGATTCACTTACGTGCAGCTGACGTACGACACGGCGCTCTGATGATCTGAAGCACCTCCGCGCGGACTCCGCGCTCGGGCGGAGGTGCTTCGCTTCATCCCGATAACGTAGTATCCAAGTCGCGCTTAACTGGAATTCCGCTCCCGATGAAGAAACCATCCGACGCGCCGAAAATCGCACGGCACGTTAATCCGATCGTGATCATGATTGGCATCCTGCTGCTTGCCACGGCCCTGACGTACATCGTTGACTCAGGTGCATTCGAACGAGACGGCCGACTGGTCGTGCCCGGCAGCTACCAGCCGCTGGAGAAAAATGCGTCGGTCCTTGGCCTGTTGGCTATTCCATCCAGGGACCAAAACGAGGTCGCTCCCGTTAGCCTGATCGGAACGGCGCTCGCAATTCCGGTGGGCCTCGAGCGCATGGCAGGCCTCATTTTCATGGTGCTCATCATCGGTGGCATGTTCGGTATAGTGACGCATACCGGGGCTATCGATGCCGGCCTCGAAAAGTTACTGAGCAGCGTGCGCGGCAATGTCTACGTGCTGGTGCCGGCGTTGATGCTGGTGTTCGCTGCCGGCAGCAGTTTTCTCGGCCTTGCCTCCGAGTACTTGCTCATCATTCCGATTATGGTGGCGATGGCGACGCGGCTCGGGCTGTCCAAGGTCATCGGGCTCGCCATCGTAACGGTAGCGGTAAAAGCCGGGTATCTCTCGTCGGTAACGAATCCGATACCCCTCAGCATCGCGCAGCCGCTGGTCGGGCTGCAGATATTCAGTGGCGCTGGCGTGCGATTCGCATTTCTGCTGGTCTTCATTACAGCGGGCATCCTTTTCGTTCTGTACATGATCCGGCGCGAAGGCGTGAACGCGGTTGCATCGCTCGACATCAACCACGATGACTTGTCGCTGCGCCACAAACTTGTCTTGTCCGCACTTGTCGCCGGCGTCGCGTTCCTCGTGTACGCATCGAATCGCTGGCATTGGGGGCATACGGAGCTGTCGGCGTACTACATCGCACTGAGCATCGCCGCCGCCGCCGCAGGTGGCATCCCGCCGAGCGAAGCGGCCGGCGCTTTCGTCAGCGGCATGAAGAAGATACTGATGGCGACGATGCTGATCGGCGTCGCGTCTGCGGTGGCGGTAGTTCTCGAGCAGGGCCGTGTTCTCGATTCGATCGTACATTCCCTCACCGCGCTGATCGGTGGCGACAGCGCGTTCGTCACCG
>JAOTWB010000037.1 GCA_029863125.1 Gammaproteobacteria bacterium | reverse complement strand
CGCGTGACCGTACAACCAACCGATCCCCGCTCCGGCTCCAAGTAGTAATATCAATCCGATCAGGAACTTCCGTGCGGCAATGGACACTGTTCAAATACTCGAATCATCGCGCGTTGAGAATCGATAGCCCGCACCCCTCACTGTCTGGATGTAGTCATTGGCACTGCCCGGCGACAGCGCCTTGCGCAGGCGGCGCACGTGCACGTCCACGGTGCGTTCCTCTACATACACGTTCGCACCCCAGACGCGGTCCAGGAGTTGCGCTCGGCTGTATACTCGATCCGGATGTGTCATCAGGAACCGCAGCAAACGAAACTCGGTGGGACCGAGCTTGATTTCATTTCCCGATGCGAGGACGCGGTGTCCCGCCTTGTCCAGCTCGAGTACGCCGGCATTGACGGCTTCGCCGTCCGAGCTGCTGCTCCTTCGTAGTACCGCCTGGATACGTGCTAGAAGCTCGCGGGGTGAAAACGGCTTCGTAATATAGTCGTCGGCGCCGCCGTCCAGTCCCGAAATCTTGTCGCGCTCCCCGGCACGGGCTGTCAACATGATAATGGCGAGGTCCTCGTAGTCCTTGTCGCGCTTCAGCATCCGCGTCAGCTCCAGGCCGCTGATATCCGGCAACATCCAGTCGATCAAGGCGAGATCCGGTCTTTTGTCTGCCAGCAACTCGCGCGCAACACGACAGTCGGCGGCCTCCAGCGTCTCGTACCCGGCCCGGGACAGATGAAATGCAATCATCTCCCGGATCACTTGCTCGTCCTCGACTATCAGTATCTTGTGTGCAGCCATGCTGATTTATCGACAGCCTCGGGGGAACGGGTTCCTGGTGCAACCGGCGCATTTCAACAGCAGTATATTACAGGACTGTTACGGCTTGGCTGACGAGGGCTTTTCGGCCACTTTGTGGCGCATATAGGCCGGGATCAGGTCCTGCGGATCGACGACCTCTCCCTTTTGCAGCGCGAGCGCTCCGAGCGGCAGCAGGAATCGGGCGCGTGGGTGAAGAATCTCCGAGAGTGACTCAAACAACGCCTCGTTCAGAGCAGCCAGATGCGGATAACGCAGCCAGCCGAAACCCGCCGCGATCCGGCCTTGGGCATCGGCAGGGTCCAGTTCGTCAATCGTCAGCTGGCCGTGCAGCCGCTCCGGAAAAATCGGGTCCGGGCAATTCGCGTCACCGCGACGATAGGCGCCGAGATAGACCTCGTTCATATGAGCGTCCTGGGCGACGATGACGGTATTAGCATCGGACTCGGCAAACACCTGGGCCGCCACGGCGGCGAGCGACGAGATTGGCACAATGTTCAGACCGGCGCCGTGCGCCAGTCCCTGCGCGACAGACGCCGCTATGCGCATGCCAATGAATGAGCCCGGTCCGTTGCCGAGTACGATTGCGTCAAGATCGCTAAGGTCGGCGCACCCCTCATGCAGCACGCTTCGTATCATCGGCATCAGGATCCGCGTGTGTTCGCGCGGCTCTTCCTCGTGCCGTTCGAATACGCCCGAGCCCAGGTGCAGAGCAACGCTGCATGCTACGGACGAGGTGTCGATCGCCAGCAGTTTCACGCGACGGCGCCCTTGCGCTGGTGTGCCGCGAGAAAACTCGATACTTCATTGAGCGTAGAGGTCGGGGACATGGGTTCGAGGCACTGCAGGAACATCTTGCCGTAACGCTTGCTTAATACCCGCGGATCGCACAAGACGATGACGCCGAAGTCGTGCTCGTCGCGCAACAGACGGCCAGCTCCCTGCTTGAGTGCAAGTGCCGCGAGCGGCAGTTGGTGGTCCATGAAGCCGTTGCCGCCCTGGCGCCGAATGAATTCGAGCCTTGCCATCATCAGCGGATCAGCTGGTGACGCAAACGGCAGCTTGTCGATCGCGACGACGCTCAGCGCCTGACCCCTGACATCGACGCCTTCCCAGAAACTGCCGGTGCCCAGCAGGACGGCGTCACCGTGCTTGCGGAATCGTCGCAGCAAGTCGTCACGCGGCGCATCGCCCTGGGCCAGTAGCTGCCGGCCACCCAGGCTCGACTTATGGCTTTTGAACCACTTTTTCGCGTTGTTCAATGCCCGGTGGCTCGTAAACAGGCAAAACATTCCGCCCGTTGTCATGTCGAGCAGCGGCGTAACCGCCTCGAGCATCGCGTCCGTATGGCGCGGATCCGACGGCTGCGGCATGTCCGGCGGCAGATAAACGAGGCCGTTTTGCTGCAGGCTATAGGGGCTTGGAAACGTCAGGCCCTTGACGCCTTCGAGCCCCATACGCGACCCGAAGTGCGAAAAGTCCTCGCCCACGGCAAGCGTGGCCGAGGTGAATACCCACGCTTGAAAACCGCTGTCGACAATCGCTCTGAGCTTCGTCGAGACATCGAGTGGCGTCAGGTTCAAGCGCAAGCTGCGAGGTTTGATCTCGAGCCAGCGCAAGCCGTCCCACACGTCATCGCTCGACAGAACTGCAAGCCTTTCGGCGACGCCGGCAAGCTGCTCATGAATCTTCTCGAGATCGATCGTTGCATCGCCGAGTTCCACAACTGCGACCTGCAGGTCGTGCACGGCGTGTGCAAGCTTGTCCAGCGGCTCTCGAATTTCAGCCATCACCTCGCTGAGTTCATGCCGCCCTTCGTTACGCGGTGCCGCCGCGCGCAGTTCTCGCACGGCCGTCTGCAGCTTGTCGGTGCGGCGATTAAGATCGGGCTGTGACAGCGGCAGGGTTACCGCGCGCACTTCGTCGACGAGTCTCTCGAGTTCGCGGCTGCCGAGCGCCACACCGAAAAACTGCACGGCCAGGTCGGGCACCTGGTGTGCTTCATCGAGGATGATGGCCTCGGCGCCCGGCAGAAACTCGACGAAGCCCTCTTCTTTCATCGCAAGATCGGCCAGCAGCAGGTGATGATTGATCACGACCAGATCGGCCTCCTGCGCCGACCGACGCGCTTTAACCACATGACACTTCGAGTATTCGGGGCACTTCTGGCCAAGACAGTTTTCAGCGGTAGACGTCACGAGCGGCCAGACGGCCGAATCTTCCGCAACTTCAGTAAGTTCCGCACGGTCTCCGCTATCGGTCCGGTAGCGCCATTCGCGCACGTGCTGCAGGTCATCAGCCAGCGCGGCGGCAGATTCAGCCACCTGGTCCAGGCGGTGCAGGCACAGGTAGTTCGCGCGCCCTTTGAGCAGCGCCGTCGTGACGGGCCGACCGACAGCCCTGCTGATCAAAGGCAGGTCGCGGTGATACAGCTGATCCTGCAACGCCTTGGTGCCGGTGCTGATGATTGTCTTGCGGCCACTCAAAAGCGCGGGCAGCAAATACGCAAAGGTCTTGCCCGTGCCGGTGCCGGCTTCGACCACGAGCTTGTCGGAATTCGCGATGGCTTCTGCCACGGCTTCAGCCATCCAGGCCTGGCCGGCGCGCGGTTGGAAACCGGGCAAATGCTCTGTCAGGGGGCTCTTTTCGCCAAAAAATTCGGTCAGATTCGTCACGGCCAAGAGATTACACGGTTATGCTCTCGCTGGCTTCCGGATAAACGGGGCCATACTTGAATTAACGTGTTGGTACGCTAAATCAAGAACGTCCCCGATTGCTCATTCTTCGAGGCCGAGGCGCTCATGCATGATGGGGCTCGTCGTCGTGTATTGCACGTGCACTTTCTTATCGGGCTCGATGCGCTGTTTGATGGCAAACGCCGCCAGCGCCGCTTCATGAAAACCGCACAGAATCAGTTTCTTCTTGCCGGGATAGTAATTGATGTCGCCGACCGCATAGATTCCTGGCTTGCTCGTTTCAAATGTCTCGGTACTGACATTGATCGTCTTCCGGTTCATATCAAGACCCCATTCGGCAATCGGTCCCAGCTTCGGCGCCAGACCAAAAAAAACCAGGACATGATCCGCAGCGATCACCGTCGATTCACCCCCTGTATTCTTGATCCTGACCGCTTCGAGCCTGCCGTCCTCGCCGATGAATTCCTCGACTTTCGAGTTCTCAAAAACATCAATCTCGCCTTTTCTTGCCAAAGCACGCATCTTGCTCACCGAGGCTTCGACAGCACGGTACTCGTCGCGACGATGCACCAGCGTTATATGTTTGGCCTTGCCGTAGAGTTCGAGCACCCAGTCGAGCGCCGAATCGCCACCACCGAATATCACGAGCTTCTTGTCCGCAAAGATCGACGGATCCTTGACGCGATAGTGCAGCGCCGTCCCGGCATAGTTCTCGATACCTGTAGCCCTCATGGGCCGTGGCTGAAACGACCCGACGCCGCCGGCGATTACTACGGCTTTGGCGTGAAAAAGTTTGCCGGCACTGGTTCCGACGACAAAGCTGTCGTCTTCCTGACGTTCGACGGTGGTGACTTCTTCCCCGAGGTGCATGCCGCAATGGAAAGGTTCGATCTGCTTCAGGAGGCCCTGCGTCAGCTCCTCTCCCGTACACACGGGTATCGCCGGGATGTCGTAGATCGGTTTGTCCGGATAAAGCTCGGTGCACTGTCCACCAGGCTGGCGAATCGAGTCCACAATCTCCGCTTTAAGGCCGAGAAGACCTAATTCAAAAACCTGGAACAAGCCGCACGGACCCGCTCCGACAACAACAACGTCAGTATTTATCATGCTGTTAGCGAATGTCGTCCGGATAGAGAATCGCTCCGGCACGCCCGCTCTGCTTCTTGTGGTACAGGGCCTGATCGGCATGTTCGATGATCTTCTCGGCGGTCATCGGCTTGCTCGCATCGCTGATCGCCATACCGATGCTAAGTGTCACGGACGCGCTTTCCTGCCGGGTTCGCAGGCGCGTTTTCTTCACATTGGCGCTGATCCGTGACGCAACCGACCTGCAGAGATCCGGCGCGGCATCGCGCAGTACCAAGAGAAATTCATCGCCGCCGTACCGTGACACAATGTCGTCGGGACGGACCGACGCGACGATGCTCGCCGCGATCTTTCTCAAAGCCTGGTCGCCGACAGGGTGGCCGTACTTGTCGTTAATTTCTTTAAACAGGTCGATGTCAATCATGCAAACGGCAATCCGTTCGCCGCTCGTTTCGGATTCCTGAAGCAGGGACTCAAGCAATTCCAATCCGCCCCTGCGATTCCAGACCCGGGTTAAGGTATCGAGGAGCGCCTGGCGCCGGGCAGAGCCCAGTTTACTCACCAGCTGGCTCTGTGCATCCCAAAGGTCGGAAGTCAGCAACTCGCGCTCGGCCAGGTGTCCAAGATCTGACAGAGTTTCGAAAAGCGTTTCGTCGGCTGCCTTGGGCTCGGTGTCAAAAGCACAAAAGGTGCCAATGATCTTGCGGGTTGCGTCGCGTATCGGGTACCCCGCATAGAATCGAAACCTGGGGCCGCTGGTTACCAGGAGCGAATTGGCAAATCGCGCATCCTTGAGCGTGTCCAGCACGACTATCGGTTCCCCGCTGTCGATCATGACTTGCTCGAGGCTGTCCTTGAGCGGCAGCTCGCTGACTGGCCAACCTATGATCGACTTGAACCAGAGCTTATCGTCAGCAATCAGCGTGACCCCGGCCGCCCGGACGCCCATGGCCCTTTTTCCAAGGCGGCTGATACGCTCGAACCGTTCCTCCAGCGGTGTATAGAATCCATCGAACTTGTGCAGCCCCGCGATCCGCATCGTGGCCTTGCTGGCCAGCGACTCGCTTAGCGATGTTGGATCGTCGTGTGCCGCCATACTGTTGTTCCCGATGAGTTTTCCGAAGCCGACGTCGTGTCCCGCGAAAGTATAGTCCGCGTTCGCCTACTATTTCATGCAAATCGGCTCTTGCCGCCCTCAATTGACGGAGTGTGCAGGGTTTGGGCTGTCGTTGCCATCTGTCCCGTCCGCTCTGCGCCCGAGTCCGGCAATCATGCGGCCCAAGCGTCGAAATGTGACTCCCCTCACGGCTTCCAGGCATGAGTCTCCATAATATTGCCGCATTCTGTTAAATAATTTACGGGACCCGGAACATGTGGCAAGGGTTTGGAAAACGCGGGGCAAGCGGAGGTCGCTGCGGACTGGCGATCGGCGCTGAGCGCGTCGCGCTGGCTTACGTGCAGCAGGGAAACGGCGGTGCAATGCGACTCGCCGCTGCAGCCGTTGACAGGCGCGCCGACGAAGACGGCTGGCTGCGGCGATTGGAGCAGCAGGCCAGTGGTATCCACGTTGGGAAGAATCGGGTTGCATCAGTGCTGCCGAACGGGGCTTATCAGCTCGTTCTCGTGGAAGTTCCCAACGTGCCGGCTAGCGAGGTCAAATCGGCCGTTCGCTGGAAAATAAAAGACCTCCTCGATTTCCCTGTCGACGAGGCCGTCATTGAACTATTCCAAATGCCGGAACAGTCGAGCGCTACCAAAAAGCCCATGGCCTATGCTGTGGCCACGCGCCGAAGTCGCGTTCAGGAACATATTGAACTTCTCCATAACGCCGGCCTGGCGCTGGACGTCATCGACATACCGGAACTTTGCACGCGCAACATTGCCACGCGGCTGCCGCAGGATGCGGGCGGCGTCGCCTTCCTACATTTTGCAGACAATCATGGAACCCTCACCATCACGCGGCAGGGCGTGCTCTACCTGATCCGGCAAATCGAAAAGGGACTCACGACGATGCACGCGGCTTCCGGGGATGATTTTGCCAGCAACGAAGTGGTTTCCAAGATCGTGCTGGAAACGCAAAGGTCGCTGGACTACTACGAAAGTCACTTCAACTACGGGCCGGTTACAGAACTCGTGCTGGCACCCGGCTCCAACATTGGCGGCCTGGCGGATTCGCTGCACGGGGAACTCGGCCTGACGATAAGCAGCCTCGATCTGAACGGAATGTTTGAAACCGGGACTGCAATGTCGACGACAGAACAGTCGGATTGCCTGCTGGCGATCGGCGCGGCGCTCCGGGACGAGCCGCAGGCGGCATAGGACCAAACATGATGCATCAGCAGATCAACTTCTACCGGGACGAATTCCACAGCGAGGACCAGATATTCTGTGCCACGACGCTGCTGAAATTCTGTGGCGCAGTTCTGCTTGCCATGCTCCTGACCTACGCGTTCGCCGTGCAAAAAGTCGACAGCATCGAGAATGAGTCGAATATCGTCGCCAGGCAGGAAACGGCGGCGGTCGAACGACTCGTCAAGATCCGGCCGATTATTTCCAGCATTGGCGGCGAACGGACCTGGTCTGAGCGACTTGAGGATGCGACGCGCTCACTCGAAGAGAAACAGCTGGTGCTAAGCCTGCTGCAAGGTTCGACACTCGGCGACACCAAGGGTTTCTCACGTCACTTGAGATCACTGGCACGCCAGAACATGGACGGCCTGTGGCTGACGCACATCAATCTGTCCGCCCTTGGCGACAGGACGCGACTGGACGGAAAGGCGCTGCGCGGCGAACTGGTACCCGTCTATCTACAGAATCTCGCCGAAGAACCGCCTTTCGCGGAGCAGCGGTTTAACAGCTTCCAGATCAACGGCTCCGAGGAACCCGGCAGCAGCATCGTGACTTTCTCCGTTAACAGCGAAGCAGAGCTGATTGCCCGCGTGGTGAATTCGCAATGACACTGCAAAGACAGATCAAAACGAAATTGACGGCGCTTCGTGCGCAAGTCGACAAGCTGAGCTTGCGAGAGCGTCTGCTCGTGTTTGCAACCGTGGTGATGCTATTCGGTTCCGTGTGGTACCTGAGCTTGATAGAACCCCTGACGCAGCGCGCGGCAAACAGCCGGACGGAAATCGAAGCCCTGCAGGCACGGATACAAACCGCCAATCGAAGCCTCGAAGACCAGGTGCTTCAAATTTCGGGCTCCGGCACAGAGTATCAGGATCGTTTTTCCCGAGTTCAGCGCCGCATCGATGCAATAAACGAAAGCCTCGGTGACTACGCCTCCGAACTGATCGATCCGGCAGAAATGGCGCGCGTCATGGAAGGCGTTCTCAGAGAGCAGTCGAAGTTGAGGCTGATACGCATACGCAACCTCAGCCCCGAGGCGCTATCGGCTTCGGCCGACTCGCGCACGGCGACGTTTTACAAACATGGCATCGAGATCGAGTTCGAAGGCAGCTACAGCGCCTGTCTCGATTACCTGCAGGAAATCGAAAATCTGCCGTGGCGTTTCTACTGGCAGGTACTGGAACTCGAAGTCCTCGAATACCCGCGGAACAAAGTTCGGCTCGAAGTCAGCACTCTCAGCCTGAATAAGGAGTGGATCGGTGCGTAACACCTTTTTCATGTCAACCGTTACCGTCGCACTCCTACTGGGCTTTGTGCAAACAGCCGGCGCCGAGTCGGATCGTGATCCGACGCGGCCCTATTCGGCACGTTCGCTCGTGTCGCCAGCCACCGGAGCCGCGGCCTTCAAGGTGTCGGCCGTTTTCGTGTCCACGGAACGCCGCGTTGCAGTTGTCAATGGTCAGCGCGTAATCGAGGGGGACACGATAAATGGTGCAATCGTTGTCGAAATTAATAAAGACGGATTGCGACTCAATTTGCACGGCAAGGAACTTACAACCCGGCTCCTGCCAGCCGGATTGCGAAAGTAAAGTAAATCGGAGCAACAGATCAATGATCAGGAAAATGATTACTGTATTCACCGCCGCCGCATTCCTCTCGGGATGTGCAGCGCCAATGCTGCGTACAGACGCGACGCAGACCGTCATTGATGAGGCCCTGAATGAAGCCAGCCTGCCCTACGAAGCGCCGGCGGAAGCGGCAGCAGCAAGTGCACCTGCGGCTGCAAGTGAATTGCCGAGCCTGTCGGAAAGCGAAGAACGCTTCGACGTGAACACCGACGAGACTCCCGCCAAGGCGTTTTTTATGGCGCTTGTGGAAGGCACCCCTTACAACATGGTTGTCCATCCCGACGTCACCGGAAGTGTTTCGCTGTCAATGAAAAGCGTCACCGTGTCGGAGGTCCTCGACGTTATCAGTGAGATCTACGGGTATGCGTACCGGGAGAACCGCACCGGCTTTGTCGTGCTCCCGGCCACCCTGCAGAGTCGAATATTCCAGATTGACTACCTCAACCTGCAGCGTTCCGGCATCTCCAGCACACGCGTCAGCTCGGGCCAGGTCAGCGAATCAAGGTCGGACGGAAACCGCAGCGGTTCGCTGCTGTCGGGTCAGGATGCTTTTTCCTCGGCCTTCTCAGATGCATCGCAGGGAGACGCTCAGCAACTCAGCGGCTCACGGATCGAGACCAACTACGAGGCGGACTTCTGGACCGAATTGCGTTCGACCCTGGAGGCCATCATCGGCGACCGCGAGGATCAGCCGGTCGTTGTCAATGCGCAGACCGGGGTAATAGTTATCCGCGCCATGCCGCAGCAGCTGCGCGATGTCGAGGATTATCTGAATACCATCCAGGCAATTGCTCAGCGACAGGTCATCATCGAAGCCAAGATCATCGAAGTGCAGCTGAGTGAGGGTTTCCAGGCCGGAATCAACTGGGTGTCCGTTGCACAGAACAGCAGCGGCGATACATACACTGTCGGTCAACTGGCGCCACCCGGCGGATTCCCCGTAAGCCCGGATACCCTCGGCGGTGCGCCCGTCACTGTCTCGCCCGGAACAGCGACGACCGGTTTCATCAACTCCACGCTCGGCGGCGCGTTTACGATGGCGTTCGACATCGGCGACTTCAATTCGTTTATCGAACTGCTTGAATCACAGGGCGACACGCGCGTCCTGTCCAGCCCGCGCGTTTCGACGCTGAACAACCAGAAAGCCGTGATCAAGGCCGGCACGGACGAGTTTTTCGTAACGGACATCGCCAGCAATACCGTCACCGGGACATCGTCGGCGACCAGCCGCAACGTTCAGCTGACGCCGTTCTTTTCCGGCATCGCACTCGACGTGACGCCGCAGATCAGCGCCAGCGGCGAAATCATATTGCACATCCACCCCACGGTAAGCGAAGTGACCGACCAGGAGAAGGTCGTCACAGTTTCAGGTGAATCCGACACGCTGCCCCTTGCGTTCAGCGAAATCCGCGAGTCGGACAGCATCGTCAAGGCGCGCAGCGGCCAGATCATCGTCATCGGGGGCCTGATGCGGAATTCGAAGCGATCCGAGGGCTTTTCGACCCCCGGACTCAGCCGAATACCGGGAATCGGCAAACTGTTTCAGAGTTCGCGCGAAATCGAGCAAAAGACAGAACTGGTCATTCTCCTGAAGCCGATCGTCGTGGACAACGACGGAGTCTGGTCGACCGTGGCGAACGAATCACTGCAGCGCATGCCCAGGCGGTAGGCAGGACATCGCATGTTCAAATCGACTTCAACATTACGCGTCGCAACCTCCCGACCGAAGAAAGTCCGTCTCGGCGACCTGCTCGTCGAAGCCGGTGTCATTACGCTTGACCAGCTGGACGAGGCGCTCTCGCATCAGAAAAAGAGCGGCCAGAGGCTCGGCCGGGCGCTGACCGCAATCGGTGCGATTAGCGAGCCGGAAATGAACAAGTTTCTGGCCAAGCAGCTGAAGATCGATTACCTGGATCTGAGCGGCCTCGAACTTAAAGAAGACACGGTGAAGCTGCTGGGTGAGGTGCACGCGCGCCGCCATCGGGCGCTGGTCCTCAAATCCGACAAGGACAGCCTGCTGGTCGGCATGGCAGACCCCACCGACCTGTTCGCCTATGACGAGATATCCCGGCGTTTGGACAGGCCGGTCCGCGTAGCGCTGGTATCGGAATCCCAGCTGCTGCGAACGATCGACATCGTCTACCGGCGCACGGATGAAATCGAGGCGCTGGCGGCTGAAGTAAAACAGGAACTCGGCGAAGGCGAGATCGATATCGAGCAGCTGACGGCCGATGACGACACCGATGACGCACCCGTGATCAAACTGCTGCAGTCGATGTTCAAGGACGCGGTTCAGGTCAAAGCCTCGGATATCCATATCGAACCTGAAGAGTCCCTGCTGCGCATCCGCCAACGCGTTGACGGCGTGCTTCAGGAGCAGGTCATCGACGGACGGGCGGTATCGAGCGCTCTCGTTACGCGACTCAAATTGATGAGCGGCCTCGATATTTCGGAGAAACGCCTGCCTCAGGACGGCCGTTTCTCGGTCCGTGTGAACATGACGACGCTGGACGTGCGTATCTCGACCCTGCCGGTTCAGCACGGTGAATCGCTGGTACTGCGGCTGCTGGATCATTCCGCGAACCTGCTGACACTATCCAACCTCGGCATGCCGCCGGACATCCAGCGGCGGTTTGCAACTTTGATCGAAAAGCCCGGCGGCATGGTACTCGTGACGGGCCCGACCGGCAGCGGCAAAACCACGACACTGTATTCAGCACTGAACCGGGTCAACCATCCGACGACGAAAATCATTACCGTCGAAGACCCGGTCGAGTATCGCCTCGAGCGCATCAACCAGGTACAGGTCAATCCGAGAATCGGCCTGGATTTCGCCCGGGTTCTCCGGACCGCGTTGCGCCAGGATCCTGACATCATCCTGGTCGGCGAGATGCGCGACAAGGAAACCGTGGACATCGGGCTGCGCGCGGCGATGACCGGGCACATGGTGTTTTCGACCTTACACACGGTAAGCGCCGCGGCAACAATCAGTCGTCTGCAGGATATGGGTGCACCGGGCTACCTGATGGCGGCCGCCCTGAACGGCGTGCTGGCGCAGCGCCTCGTGCGGCGCGTCTGCACGAGCTGCAAAGAGACAGTTAAGCTCAGCAAGGGGCAGCAGGCATGGCTGACCGCAGAGATTGGCAAAGACCGCGCCAAAGGGCTCGAATTCGTACGCGGACGAGGCTGCAACTACTGCTACCTGACCGGCTATAACGGACGCATAGGCGTCTACGAACTGCTGGAAATCGACGATCGGCTGGCCGAGGCCATTCAGCGGGAAGATGCTGCCGCCTTCGATAAAGCGGTCGCCAAGAAAAAGAGCTACGTGCCGTTGACGCACTGCGCGATGCAGTACGCAATCGAAGGCATAACCTCGATCGAGGAAGTCATTCGGGTAACCGGTGGCCTGGACGAGGATGACCCACTCAGCCTGTCCGGACAGCTGGTTGGCGATAAGACTGATGCCCGGGATAACGTCCGCCGTGGCTGAATTCATGTACAAGGGACGCTCGGCAAACGGTGCGCTCGTCAACGGCAGCCTGCAGGCGGCATCAGCCGATGCAGTTGCCAACCGCCTGCTGGGCCTCGGCGTTACACCTATCGAGATAACCGAGGCGACCGTTCACGCCAGCACTACGGTCGAGGATCTTTGGCGACGCCTCGGCGGCGGCCGCCCTACTACCAAGGACCTGGTCTTGTTCTGCCGCCAGATGCATACGGTAACGCGAACCGGGCTGCCGCTCCTGCGCGGCCTGAGCGGTCTGATGGAAACTACCCACAACGAGGTGCTGAAAGCGGCGTTGATCGATGTGATCGCGAGCCTCGAGTCCGGCCGCGGCCTCGCAAAATCCTTGCAGCGCCATCCCGACATCTTCTCGCACATGTTCGTCAGCATCATCGAAATCGGCGAAGCGACGGGCACCCTGGATACCGCATTTCTCAGAATGTACGAATACCTGAGCGCGGATCAGGAAATTCGCGACCGGGTGCGATCGGCCGTCCGTTATCCGCTGATCGTAATGATCGGCATTGCCGTGGCCATAGCCATCATCACCGTTTTCGTCATCCCGAATTTCGCGCCCATCTTCAGGGCGCTTGGTGACAACATACCGTTGCCGACCCGCATCATAATGGGCGTCTCCGATTTCGCCATCAGTCACTGGCCCATCGTTCTGGTTCTGATCGCCGCTGCCATCGCATCGTTCGCCTTCTACGTCAAGACACAAGCCGGTCGCTTCAACTGGGACCGACTCAAACTGCGTATCCCGGTAACGGGCATCATCGTGCGTAATGCGGCGCTATCGCGCATCCTGCGTTCGCTGACGATTTCGCTTGAAGCGGGCCTGCCAATGAACGACACGCTGCGCACCGTCGCCCCGGCGATTGGCAATGAATACCTTGCTGAGAAAATGGGGAAACTCGGCACCGGCATCGAACGCGGCGAATCGCTGTCGCAAACGGCAAGATCGAGTGACCTTTTCACGCCGCTGGTCCTGCAAATGCTGGCATTGGGCGAAGAAACGGGTGCGCTGCCCGAACTCATGAGCGAGGCCGCCGACCATTACGAGCGCGAGGTGGAATATGACCTCGAGAACCTGAGTGCCGCACTGGAACCGATACTCATTGTCGCAGTGGGCGCCATCGTGCTGGTGCTGGCGCTCGGCGTCTTCCTGCCGATGTGGGATATGGTCGCCGCCGCGAGAGCATGATGAGCACTCGGTTTCGCAACCGTGGGTTCTCCTTGCTCGAGCTGGTCGTCGTGATCGTCGTCATTGGCACTCTTCTCGCCGTCGCGCTCAATCGCCTGCTGCCTTACATCGACGAAGCTGAACGGGTCGGCGTGCTGACGCTGGAGAGCCAGATCAAGAGCACGTTGCTCACGGATGCGGCGAAGCGCATCGCAGGCGGCAGGGCGGCCAGTATTTCCGAACTCGACGGCAGCAATCCTATGCGCCTCATGCTCGAGCCACCAAAGAACTATGTCGGTGAAAAAAGAGAAGATCAGCGGAGTGCCGTACCTCGCCGCAACTGGTATTTCGACCTGAAAACGCGACGACTCGTGTATAGGATCGGGCGGCGATTTGGCTGGTCCGATGACGAGTTTTTGGATGACCCTGAGTTCGAAGTGCGCGTGGCCTTCAATGACCGTAATGGCAACAGCCGCTTCGAGCCGGGCACCGACGAGCTTTACGGCGTACGCCTTGACGCAGTCGCCGGCGCCGAGTGGCTTGCCGGAGACAGACCAAAACGGTAATGATTGTGATTTTTCAGTTACTTACGGAAACTAGTTTACATAACTGTGAAGACGATCACAGACCGAGGTTTCGGCCTTGAGGAAAATTAGCCCTGGATTATGAACCAACACTGGAGTTTTCAAAATGAACAAGGCATCTAAAGGTTTTACGCTCATCGAACTGGTGGTCGTGATTACCATTCTCGGAATTCTGGCCGCGTTTGCCATTCCACGATTCGCGGGCCTGGAAAGAGAGGCGCGTATTGCCACGGTGCAAGGTCTCGCCGGCAGTGTTCGCAGCGCAGCAACGCTGGCACACAGCTTGTCCCTGGCCCAGGGCTTGGCCCCTGACGCTTCAGTCACGATGGAAGGCGCACCAGCGCCGATAACCATGGCCAATCGTTATCCGGAAGCCGCCGCCATAATAAATACGCTTGTAGACACAACTGGCTTTACTTTTGCAGCTGGCGTATTTACCAAGGACGGCGCCGAGGACCCAGATGAGTGCAGTGTCACCTATTTGGAGGCTCCAGCAAACGGTGCGCCAACCATCACCGTTGATGTCGACCTCTGCTGAATGCTCGGCGAATATTGAAGGCTCCGGGAAGAAGCGCCCGTCATGGGCGCCTTTTTCTAACGTTCTCGTGGCAAAAAGGGACGACTGACATGAAGATAATGAATCGCGGCGAACAGCGCGGTTTTACGCTAATCGAACTGGTGGTCGTCATCACGATCCTTGGTATCCTGGCGGCATTCGCCATCCCGCGTTTTGCATCGCTGGAGACCGAGGCGCGCATCGCGGCGATACAGGGCCTTGCCGGCAGCGTCCGCAGTTCCGCAGCGCTCGCCCATAGCCTGTCGCTAACGCAGAACAACCCGCCGACGGTCACCGTGGAAGGCAATGTCATCAACATGACGAACGGTTATCCTGTCGCTGCCGACATCGACGATACGCTCGCCGATTTCACGGGCTACGCGTTTGCCGCGGCTGCCAGCACGGGCACGTTCACGCGGCCGGGGTCGCCAACGCCGGCGAACTGCAGCGTTGCGTACACAACAGCCGTTGCCGGTAACGCGCCGCTCATCGTGGTAGATGTGTCGGGGTGCTGAGTGTCGTGCAGTTTTCGAACGCACGCTACCGCGGGTTTCACGACGGTGGAACTCGTCCTTGTTATTGTCATCATCGGCATTCTGGGTGCCATAGCCGGACCACGGTTCTTTAATACCTCCACCTTCGACGAGCGCGCGTACTACGACGAGCTCGCCGGCAGCCTCCGCTATGCGCAAAAAGTCGCCGTTGCCAGCGGATGCCGCGTCCGTGTCAGCCTGACCGCAGGTACCTATGAACTCCGCCAGCAGACGGCGCTCGGCGGCCACTGCGACGCGGCCGACCTCTCATTTCCGCTGCCCGTTTTGCTGCCCGACGGGCAATCCATGAGCGGCGTCGCCCCTCCGGGGATCACCGCTGCCCCGCCTCTGGTCATCGTCTACGACGCGCTCGGCCGCACCAATCTTGGCGCAGACCAGGTCATCACCATCGGTTCGCGGTCTATGCTCATCGCCGCGGAGAGCGGCCTGGTAGCGACGCCGTGAACAGCAACATTTTCAAGCTGAGCAACTACCAAGCGGGCGCGACGCTCGTGGAGCTGCTGCTGTCCATCGTCATCGTCGCGATCGCGGCAAGCGCGGTACTCGGCGTTTTGTCGACGACGAACGCGAGCAGCGCGGACCCGATGTTACGTCACCAGGCTGCGTCGATTGCCGAAGCCTACCTCGAGGAAATTTTGCTCAAGTCATTCGACGACCCGGACGGTGTCGACGGCGAAGTTGCGCGCGTGGATTTCGACGACGTTGACGACTACGACGGGCTGCTCGATGCCGGCGCTCGCGACCAGTTCGGCAATCCAATCTTAGCGTTAAGCGATTATACGGTGTCGGTGAACGTGAACCCCTCGGCCGCTCTGCCCGCGGTTCCCGCTGCCGACGCGCTGCGTGTCGACGTCAACGTCGCGTGGGAATCGCGGATCAACTTCATCGTTAGCGGCTACCGCACACGGCTCTGAGATGCTCATGCGTAGCGTAAAAGGATTCACCCTGATCGAACTCGTCGTCGTTATCGTGCTGAGTACGATCGTCGTTTCGTTTATGGCAATGTTCATCGCCGGACCGGTACGCGCTTATACGGACCAGGCGCGGCGCAGCGAACTTGTCGATCTTGCCGAAGGTGCGCTACGCCGCGTTGCGCGAGACGTGCGTCGGGCCCTGCCGAACAGCGTGCGCGTAACGACATCGGGTTCCGTGGTCGCACTGGAAATGCTGAATACCGTTGACGGCGTCCGCTACCGCGAGCAGCCGCCGCCGAACGATCCCGACAAACAGCTGGATTTCGCGGCCGCGGACAGCGCGTTCAACAGCGTGGGTGTTTTTACCGGCATCAGCAAACCCTTTTCCTCGAGCAGTCACTACCTGTCGGTTTATAACGTCGGTGTCGCAGGCGCCGATGCCTACGAGCTGGCCAACGTGATTACGCCGCCCGGAACGCAGATCGATATCGACGCTGATGCAACACCCGGTGAGGACAATGTCACGCTCTCCCCGGCCTTTCGTTTCGCCTACGGTTCGCCGGCGCAGCGGATTTTTCTTTTGGACGGTCCGCTCACCTACCTTTGTGACCTCGGCGCCGGAACATTGACGCGTTATGCGGGCTACGGCATCGCCGCCCTGCAGTCGGATCGAGACAGCGCCGCCGAACTCATGGCAGCCGGGGCTACCGGTACGCTCGTTTCCGACCAGGTCGCGGCGTGCAGTATCGTGTATGCGGCGGGAACGTCACAACGCGCTGGCCTGGTCTCGATGCAACTCGGTATTAGCGACGTCGGCGAGACAATCTCATTGCAACACCAGGTCCACGTAAACAACGTGCCGTAACGGGGGTGAGACGAATGACAGTTCTCAACAAACTACGTGGTTTCTCGCTCGTTCCGGCGCTGTTTCTGCTCGTCGTCCTCGCTGCGCTAGGCGCCGTTGCCGTGCGCCTGAGCGCCGTCGAGCATCAAACCTTTGTACTGGCGCTGCAAAGCTCCCGCGCTTATGCCGCAGCGCAGGCCGGCATTGAATGGTCGTCATACCAGGCCCTGGTCAACGGGAGCTGCGGGAATTCGAGCGTTGCATTGACAGAAGGCGGCTTGTCCGGATTCACGGTTGACACGACGTGCAGCAGCACCGCGCATTCGGAAGGTGCCACGACGACAAACGTATTTGTGCTCGACGCATTCGCATACAGTGGAGTTTATGGCACACCCGATTACGTCTCGCGCCGCGTTCGGGCCACGGTGACGGACGCGTCATGAGCGGTTTCAACCTCATACATCGAAAAAAACCGTCTGTCCTTGCGGTGCTGCTGCGATTGCTGCCGATACTCTGGCTGTCCGTCGAAACCATGGCAGCGCCAGTGTGCACGACGCAGACGGTCGGCAACCAGGAGTTCCGCGGGATATCGGGAAATTCGGACACCAGCATCATTGGCGTCGGCAAGAAAGGCGTGATCTATCGTTATGACGGCGCGGCGTGGAATGCCATGCCGAACCCCGGCGGCGAAGATCTCAACGATGTCGAAGTCGTCGACGACGCGACCGCGTTCGCCGTTGGCAAGAAAGGAGAAACTCTGCAGCTCATGGCGGGCAGCTGGGTGTCCCATACCGGATTTACCAATCAGGACCTGTTCGGTGTTTGGGCGGCCTCGGCTACAGAGGCCTGGGTCGTGGGCGCGAAAGGCACGCTCTACTATTACGACGGGGCAACCTGGGCAAGCCAGAAATCGGCGGCCGGCACCGGGAGCGAAATGCTAACGGATGCCTGGGGCGACGGCAGTAATTTTTACGCGCTGGGCAGCAGCGGCACGCTGTACCGTTTTGATCGCGGCACGGGCACGTGGTCGTCACCCGATACGCTTTGCGCAACCGGAAACGGATTCGAGGATCTCTGGGGCGACAGCGCTGGCAATATATACCTCGTGAAGAGAAAGCAGGTCTTTCGTCACGACGGCACAAGCTGCAGCGTCGTTGCGAATTCGAGTGAAAACCTGAACGGCGTGTCCGGTAGCGGTAACGAGGTCTTTGCGGTCGGCAAAAACGGCGTCGTGCTGCAATTCAACGGAGCGACCTGGCAGGAATCGGTTCAAGCCGGCGGTGAGATCAACGACGTCTGGGTATCCGGCGCCGGCAACGCTTATTACGCCGGCAAGGGCGCCGCGATTACTTCGTGTGTTGAGGTCATACCCGTATTCGTCGTCAACCACGACAATTTCGGCATCAACTGCCTTGCGGAGACGATCACGGTCCGGGTCGAGGATACGTCGGCCAATCCGCTGACGACGTACCAGGAAGAGGTAACGCTCGATACACAAACCGGCAGCGGCACCTGGCTGCTCGTAACCGGAAGCGGCTCGTTGAACGACGCAACGGCCAATGACGGTCTGGCCACCTACGACTGGCCGCTCGGCGAATCAACTGCCGTCTTTTCCCTCAGCTATCCGGAAGGTCCGCCAAGCATCAATATCGACGTCTACCAGACCAGCAATTCAGCCATTCGCGACAACGACGCCGAAGGGAACATTGCGTTCTCTGCCAGCGGTTTCACCCTAAGCTCTGCGCCGCTAAGCAATCCACCGCCCGCCGTGATCACGCCGTTCAATGCAACGCAGATTGCCGGAACGGACTTCGGCATTTACCTTGCAGCCTTCGGCCAGACCGCCAACGATCCGCTGTGCGGCATCATCGAGAGCTACACAGGACCGCAAAACCTGAAGTTCTGGTTTAACCGTGTCGATCCCGCCGGTGGCACGATTGCCGCGACCATCGACGGCAGCGCAATCGGCCTGGCCGAAGCGACTGCCGCAAATCAGCCCGTGACGTTCACCAACGGACAGGCAGCGATCACCGGCAAGTACAAAGATGCCGGCAGCATCCAGGTATTCGCCAAAGATGACAATCTCGCGCACCCGGACTTGCCGACCGGCATCCGCGGCGCGACCGCAGCGTTCGTCGTAAAACCTGCCAGCTTCACGCTTAGCAATATCGAGGACAGCGGTGGCAACCCGAATCCGGCGGCGGCCGATGCATCGGGAGCCGTGTTCGTTGCCGCCGGCGACCCGTTCTCGGTTACGGTCACGGCCCTCGATGCCGAGGGCGATGTTACGCCCAACTATGGGCAGGAGAACACGCCCGAAACCGTGCGTTTGACGTCTAGCCTGGTCGACCCCGTCGCCGGAAATGATCCGGGACTGGTCCCGGCGCTGGGTTTCGGGCCCTTCGCCGCAGGATCGGCAACCGGTACCACCTTCACCTGGCCCGAAGTCGGCATCATCCGCCTGCAGCCATCGGTCGGCGACGGCAATTATCTCGGCGGCGGCGATGTAATCGGACTGGCATCGGGCAATGTCGGCCGTTTCCTTCCGCATCACTTTGCAACGGCACTCAATGCACCGCTGTTTCAGACGCAGTGCGTCAGCGGCGGATTCACCTACATCGGCGAGAGCTTCGGGTTTAGCACGGCACCCCTCATCACTTTCACCGCGCTCGCGGCGGGCGGCAGCACGACGCAAAACTATACGGGCTCTTTTTTCAAGGTTACGAACCTGAGCCTGCAAAATCGCAGCTATACAGCGGCCAGCGGAACTCTCGATCTCTCGGGCTTGCCCGCAGCAATCGCTGACCCTGTAATAAGCGATACCGCCGCCGGCACCGGCACGCTTTTGTTCAGCTCGGGCACGGGGATCTCCTTCCTGCGAGCGGCCGCCGAAGCTCCGTTCGATGCCGACATCGGTCTCAGTATCGATGTTATCGACACTGACGGCGTAACCACGCTGGTCACGCCGGTAACGGTCGCCAGTATTCCGTTCGATAATGGACGGAGCATGCGCTTCGGCCGGGTACGGCTTGTCAACAGCGTCGGTTCCGAACTCGTCAATCTCAATGTTCCAATGCGTGCTGAGTATTTCGTTGATGCGGCGACGGGCTTCACCGCTCATACCGACGACAGCTGCACCGACGGCGTATCACTGAGCCTCAGCAACTTTAAGGGAAATCTCCTGCCCGGCGAGACCTGCGTGCTCGACACCGGAAGCCCGGGTGCCAGCGGCGCCGGCTGCGCAGTCGCCGGACCCGCCGGGCAGCGCTATCGTGAGCCGCCGCTCGGCGGTGATTTCAACCTGTTCCTGCTCGCCCCCGGGGCCGGTAACGACGGCAGCACGGACGTGACGGCCGACGTTCCCTCCTGGCTCGAGTTCGACTGGGATGCAGCGCTGCCAGGTCTGGAGGATCCGGCCGGTACCGCCACGTTCGGCATCTATGGCGGTGACAACCAGCGGATTTATACGCGAGAACTCTACTAGTTTTATGGGGTGCACATCTTCGGAGCCTAAGTATAATTGGGTACGTCAATGCGGCGGACGCGACGCCGCAGTCACACATCGAAATTCCCAGGACTGAAAATGACTACAATGCTCCCCGAATTGCAGGATTGGGTTGATTCCGTTGCGCGACAAACACGCCCCGATACCATTTACTGGTGCTCCGGGACCGAAGACGAGTACCAGGAACTCGTTCAGCAGATGCTGGGCGATGGCACGTTGACGACACTGAATGAGACGACCTACCCGAATTGCTACCTGCATCGCTCGGATCCCAATGACGTTGCGCGCGTGGAGCACCTGACATTCGTCTGCACGGAAAGCCAGGAAGACGCCGGTCAGAACAATAACTGGATGAGCCCCGCCGACGCACACGGCAAGATGGACGCACTTTTCGACGGCTGCATGCGGGGCCGCACGATGTACGTCATCCCGTACTGTATGGGTCCCATCAGCTCAGAATTCTCGCGCTGCGGCGTCGAGATCACCGACAGCCCCTACGTCGTCATCAATATGAAACTAATGACGCGAATGGGTGACCAGGCGCTGAAGCGGATCGAAAAAGAAGGGACCTTCGTCAAAGGCCTGCACTCGACGGGCGATCTCGATCCGGAGCGCCGGTTCATCATGCACTTCCCCGCCGAGCTCTCGATACAGAGCTTCGGATCAGGCTACGGCGGCAACGCGCTGTTGGGCAAGAAATGCCACGCGCTTCGCATCGCCAGCTACCAGGCCCGCCGGGAAGGCTGGCTGGCCGAGCACATGCTCATCGTGGGCCTCGAGAGCCCGGAAGGCGCCGTGCACTATGTCGCCTGCGCGTTCCCGTCGGCCTGCGGCAAAACCAATCTCGCAATGCTGATTCCGCCGGACGAACTGCACGACTGGAAGGTCTGGACGCTTGGTGACGATATCGCGTGGCTGCACCCGGATGACACGGGCAAACTTCGGGCGATCAACCCCGAGTCGGGCTATTTCGGCGTGGTGCCCGGGACCAACGCGAAGACCAACAAGAACGCCTACGACATGATCCGGCACGACGCGATATTTACCAATGTCGCCACGACTGAAGACAACGAGCCCTGGTGGGAGGGTAAACAGGACGGCAAACCTGCCAAGGACTGGCAGGGACGCGATTACGACCCGGCCAACGGCCCCGCCGCTCATCCTAACTCGCGTTTTACGGTCGCGGCGACAAACAATCGCAGCTACACCAATCTCGCGGACGCGCCGGAAGGGGTACCGATTTCCGCCATCGTTTTCGGCGGCCGACGCAAGCACGTCGCACCGTTGGTATACGAGGCAAGAAACTGGGAGCACGGCGTGCTCGTGGGTGCCAGCACGGCGTCTGAGACAACCGCGGCCATGGTCGGGGAAGTCGGCGTGATCCGCCGCGACCCGATGGCAATGAAACCGTTCTGTGGCTATAACTTCGCGGACTACTGGACGCACTGGCTGAACTTCAAGAATCTCACGGCGCATCTGCCCAAGATTTTCCACGTTAACTGGTTCCGCCAGAACGACGGCGGCGAGTTCCTGTGGCCCGGTTTCGGCGAAAACCTGCGGGTGCTGCAGTGGATCATCGAGCGCTGCGAACATCGGGCCGGTGCCAGGGAAACGGCGATCGGATTTCTGCCACGCCCGTCCGACCTGGATACGGTCGGTTTGGATATCAGTGCCGAAGCCCTGGAAACGCTGACAACAATCGATTCACGCAAGTTTCGCGACGAGCTGATTTCGCTCGGCGAGTATCTCGAAAGTTATGGAGACCGCACGCCGCGCGAACTGTTGAGACAACAAGAACTGGTGCTCGATGCACTCAGCGAGGAACTGGCGAAAGCCTCGTAAGGATTACTCGATCGTCTTGAAGTAGATTGCCAGCTTCGAGCCGGGCGGCTCCGCCCTGCCCAGGCCGATCGTGCCCTCTTCGCCAAGTTCGGTGGAGTCACGGCGCACGAACTTCTCATGACCCTGGACGGTTTGCAGGAAGGTTCCGTTGGTACTCTGATCGATCAGCATGAACTTGCCGCGCCGCATCTCGATCTTCGCGTGAATTCTCGAAATGAGATTACCTTTGACGACGAGGTCGTTATCATCGGCGCGGCCCATGTTGATCGACTTGCGTTTATCGGACACCTCGACGGTCGTGTCGCGGAAATTCAGCAGCAGCTTTGAGGGCTTACGTGTGTTTTCCCACTCGATTGTCGGCAACATGTTGGTCGCTTCGTCGGGCTGCCAGACGAGCTCGAACAGCGCAACCTCATCGATGCGGCCGCGCACCGTGGCAACGTCAATCTGGCGGGCCTGATTCCGAAGTTCCGGGCTCATTTGCTCCACCGTGAAACCCGAAACAACGATCTGACGGGCTTTTGCCTGCGAAGTCATGCGGTTTGCCGTATGCACGGCGGCCCCGAAAATGTCGTTCTGCTCCTGGACGACCGGACCGAAATGACAGCCGATTCGAATCGAGACCGGAATTCCATTGTTTTTCCTGGATTCGGACGTAATGCGCGACTGCATCATGACGGCGGCGCCCATGGCCTCGTCAACCGTTGCAAAAGTCGACATAACCTCGTCGCCGATCGTCTTGATCACCGTGCCGTTAAACTGGTAAGTCGCGTCCTTCATGACGTCCAGGCACAGCGCGACGGTCTCGCTGGCCTTGGCATCGCCAAACTCCTCGTACAATTGCGTGCTGCCGACGACGTCAGCAAACACAATCGCGACTTCAAGGTCTCTTGCCATAACTCGGTTCACAACTTCCTACGCCAAGCAGTTAATAATACTACTATTTTTCGGCGACTATGTATGCTATCCAGGCGAGATCCGCCTCACCTTCTTCGCTGGGAGTGAACTCGCCGTTGCCTTCACCGTCTTCGTCCTCACCCTCCCAATACACCGTCGCTTTCCGGAATCCCGCCTCGAGCAACAGTTCGCGAAGCTCGGGCGCCGACCAGAGCCGCCACTCGTAGGTGAATGCTTTCTTTATTCTCGAACCGTCCTTGAACTTGAAGTGAATGTGGCAGCGAATGAAGTTCGTGATCGGATTGAATTTCGCCTGGTGCCATATGTAGGTGAAGCCGTGCTTCTTGTGCTTGGTCTTCTCCCGTGTCTCTTCCTGTGCCTCTGGCCCGCCGAACATATCGCAAAAAAAGATGCCGTCGTCCTTGGTGGCCTTATACGCACGTTCGAAATACGCGCGCAGCTTGTCGCGCGTGTCGAAAATAAAATAGCTGAAATTGAACGCAACCAGGATGTCGACTTTGGGTGTCTCGACGGTCATGACGTCAGATTCGATCAAGCTGACGCGAGCCTGATCTTCGGTATCCAGCTTGCCAACGCGATGCTTACGGCCCCATTCCAGCACCGACGGATCGATATCGACGCCGATGGCCTGGTACTCCTGGCCCTGCCTCACCCACTGACAGGACGCGCTGGCCGTGCCGCAAAAGTCTTCGCGCAGCAGGTACGCCGTCCGTCCGGCGAGCGACTGAAACGTCGTTTGCAGAAACTCGACTTCATGTTCTACGTTTTGCACCGACAGCTCATAGAGCTCGTGGATGTCGGCCTGCTGGGCCATCGTGGGGCGATTCTTGTCTTCGGCGGATATGGCTCTCATCGTACTGTCGAATTCCTTCTGACTGGTTGGGCGGGTCGGGGCCGAGCATTGTACTTGTCTAGGCGGCAATTGGCATAGCGTTTAGTGCGTTTATCAGCACTTCCGCGCCCGCCCCGGGACGGTGCGCGTGCTCGCTGATCTGCCGTCGCCACGTTCTCGCACCGGGCTGCCCTGCAAACAAGCCCAGCATGTGCCGCGTCACGCGATGCAGCGAATCCCCCTCCGCCAGGGCCGATTCCACGTACGGCAGCGCGGCAAGGACAACCTCGCGCCGCTCGGGCAACGGCCAATCGGGATCGAAATGATGTGCCAGTTCTGCCAGAAAATAAGGCTGTTGGTACGCCTGGCGGCCGATCATCGCGCCATCGACATGCTGCAGAACGGCCTCCACCTGCCCGATATCGGCCAGGCCTCCATTGATGACAATCTCCAGGTCGGGGAATTCACGCTTCAGCCGAAAAACGCGATCGTAGTTCAGGGGCGGGATTGTCCGGTTTTGTTTCGGGCTGAGGCCCTCGAGGATCGCGATGCGCGCATGCACAATAAACTTCCGGCAGCCTGCGGCGGCAACAATCTCGACGAAACGCTGCAGGAACGCTTCACTGTCGTGGTCGTCGATACCGATGCGGGTTTTCACGGTTACCGGTATGTCAGTCTCGGCCTGCATGGCTTTATAGCAATCGGCCACGGTTTGGGGTCGGGCCATGAGGCAGGCCCCGAACTGTCCGCTTTGCACGCGGTCACTGGGACAGCCAACGTTAATATTGATTTCGTCGTAGCCAAGATCAGCTGCTTTTCGGGTCGCGTTCGCCATCCACCCCGGATCGCTACCACCCAGCTGCAGCGCAACCGGGTGTTCCGCGTCGTTGAAGCGCAGCAGGCGCCCGGCATCACCGTGATGGATGGCGGCTGCCGTCATCATTTCCGTGTAGAGAAATGCCCACGGATTTAGCAGGCGCAAGAAGTACCGGCAGTGCCGGTCGGTCCAGTCCATCATCGGCGCAA
>JAOTWB010000008.1 GCA_029863125.1 Gammaproteobacteria bacterium | reverse complement strand
ATTCGCCGGTGCTGCTCAAAAATTTTGGTGAGTTTCGCCGCCGCTTCGGCGATATCTGGTCGCGCTCGAGTCTCGGTCCGGCCGTAAATCAATTCTTTGAACATGGCGGTCGGCGACTGTATGTCGTGCGCGTCGCGAACAACGCACGCGGTGCGATGATCTGTTTACCGGCGAGCGGTACGGCAGTGGTGCTGCGCGCGCTCGAACCCGGATCGACCGAGTATATTCGTGCCGCCGTGGACTATGACGGTATCGACGATAATGAGCTTTTTAATCTCACCTTACAGCGGGTCAGCCCGGCGACCGGTCTCGTCGTAGACCAGGAACTCTACAAGAAGGTGTCGTACAAGGAAGAGGCCGAGAATTTTGTTGGCGATGCCTTGCTGACTTCGACGCTGGCGCATCTCGAGCAACCGTATGCGGCGCACAGACCGGAGCCGACCTTGAGGCAAGGCAGGCGATTCGAGTCGTCGTACGTCGACGCCACTCAGGCCGGGACAGACGGTACCGAGCTGACGGACTATGATCTGATTGGCTCCCGCAAGGCGCGTACGGGACTGTTCGCGCTCGAAAACGTCGAGAGCTTCGATGTGCTGTATCTGCCGCCGACTGGAAAAAGCACTGACGCAGGGCCCGCCGCAATTCTCGCGGCCGAACTCTACTGTCGGCACCGTGGCGCAATGCTGATTGTCGACCCGAGATCAGAGTGGGCGACCGCGGAAGACGCGGTACACGGAGTTCGGGAAATGGGTTACGCGAGCCCAAACATGCTCGGCTACTTCCCGCGGGTGCTGCAGCGCAGGGGGCCGGACGAGCCGTCGAGGCCGGCCGGTGGTGCGATTGCCGGTTTACTCTGCAAGCAGGACCGAACCCACGGTCCCTGGCAGGACCTTGATCAGCAGGGCATGGGGTTCCGCCGCAAGCTCGTTCCCGCGGTCGACGTTGATCGGGGAGACCGGCAGCTGTTGAATCGCGCCGGGCTTAACGTCCTTGCAAAAGGCCCTGCGGGCCGGGCGCGACTGATTGGTTCGGTAACCATGGGGCGCGGCTCGGAGGCACGTCGAGCATACGCGAGCCTATCGGTGCGCCGCTTTTGCCTGCAAATTGTCAATTCAATCGCTTCTGCAGCGCGGTGGGCTGTCTTCGAGCCGGACATTGCGACGGTCGCAAGACGCATACGTGCCCAGGTGCTCACCTATCTTTATGGCCTTGCAGACCTCGGCGCGTTCGCCGACGAGCGTTTTGTGGTGCAGTGCGACACCGAGGCCAGCTATCGTGCGGACAGCGAACAGCACGGCGTAACGATATTGCTGGTGTTCCATCCAACCGGAAGCGACCATCCTATTTCGCTGACCCTGCACCTGACGCCCGCCGGCTGTCGCGTTGGCAGCACGGCCTTCGCGCCGTCAATCGAAGATTCGCCCGAAACGACGTCACTGCACTTGACATAATAGTCACCACGCATCCACGCCGTGTCATACAAGCATCGGTCTCATGCCACCAATCAATCGGGAGGGGGTATGAGAGACAGTGATGTCCTGGACAAGAACCCGCACGTATCTCGATCGGCACTGGAAGCCATACACGGCCAGGTATTCGGCTGGGCCCTCTCCCGCTCGGATTACGATTCGTCCGTTGCGGAGGATCTCGTGCAGCAGGTCTATGTTGAATTGTTAACTGGCAAGGCGCGTTTCGACAACAGGTCGTCGCTGAAAACGTTTGTATTTTCGGTCGTGCAAAATCTCGCGCGCAGTCGCTACAGGCGTATTGCGTCACGGCTGCGGCTGGTTCAGGCGGCGAGTACGGAAGCGGTCGCAGAGGCCGTTCAGCCGATCGAGCCGAATGAAAGCGCGGCTTTGTGGAAAGCGGTGCAGGAACTGCCGCAGCGACAGCGCGACATTGTCGAACTCGTTTTTTGCCGCGACATGACGATCGAAGCGGCCGCCGGCGTAATGGGGGTTAGTGTCGGGACCGGAAGGGCTCACTACGACCGGGCGAAAAAGACACTGAAGACGAAGCTAAGCAATAAAGGAGCAGGGTGCGATGACTGATTCCGACACGGAGCTGCGCGACGCGTTACGCAACGCGCAGGATAAAGTGGACAGCGGCCACGTGCCACCGTTCGGCAGCGTTTGGGCGGCCGCGACGGTGCGGGCCCGAACGATGCGAAGGCGGCGGCGAGCCATCGTCGGGTCGGCGGCAGCTGCGGCAGCTGCCGTATTCGCCTTTGGTTTGCTTGTGCAGCGGGGGGTCGAGCTGCAGTTCATCGACGCAGAGGAACTTTTGGGGACCACGAGCTGGTCCGCGCCCAGCGATGGCCTGCTGCCCGAACATCGATTTGACATATATGAGGAAATTCCGGTGCTCATCGAGTCAACCGAAACCTATGGAGGTGCGTTGTTATGAGAAAGGGACTTTGTTTAGCGCTGGCCGCGGTCACTTTAGCGGCGGGTTCGGCGTTCGCAGCAGGACCAAAGGATGATGTGTTCAAGGGCAAGCTGTTTCCGCCCAATATTATCCTGGAACACAAGGCAGAGCTTGATCTGAGTAAGGCGCAGTTCACGCAGATCAGGGCTGCGGTCGTCGAAGTACAGTCGGGGGTCGCCGAGCACGAGTGGGACATGCAGGAGGCCTACCAGGCGCTGATGCTGGAGCTCGACAAGATGCCGATCGACGAACAGCGCGTACTCGAGTACGCCGATATGGCACTGCTGGCCGAAAACCAGGTCAAGAAGAAGCAGATGGCCATGCTGGTGAGGCTCAAGAACCTGCTGACAGCCGAGCAGATAAGCTACCTCGAGTCCGTACACGGCAAATAGGCGTAACGGAACGCAGTTCCTCGAACCGGCGAGACAACGGGGCAAGACTATGAGCATGAATCGTCTGTTATCAATTGTGGCCTCGCTGATGCTGGGGCTTGCCGGCTGCGGAGGCGACGGAACATCGCCACCATCGCCACCGCCTCCACCACCGCCGATGAGCAAGGCCGAGGCATACCAGTTCCTCAACCAGGCGTCCTTCGGAGCGACCGAGGCAGAGGCGCAGACCGTTATTTCCATGCGTCGGGAAAACTGGATCAACGACCAGATGCAAAAACCGGCCTCGCTGCAATTGCCGCATCTGCAGGCGCTGCCGCCGCCACAGTTCCCTTTCCAGCTGCACGCAGACCGGGTCGATATCTGGTTCCGCAATGCGTTGTACGGCGAAGACCAGCTGCGTCAAAGAGTCGCTTTCGCGCTGTCAGAGATCATGGTCGTGTCACAGCTGGGCGCACTCGGCAACCTGCCGTTCGCCGTGGCCGACTACTACGATATGCTCGTGCAGAATGCGTTCGGCAACTACCGCGATCTGCTCGAGGAAGTCACGCTGCATCCGGCGATGGGCGTTTACCTGAGCATGCTCGGCAATGAAAAGCCCGACCCGGTCAATAATATCCGGCCCGATGAAAACTACGCGCGCGAGGTCATGCAGCTGTTCTCCATCGGACTGGTCGAGCTCAATATCGACGGCAGCGAGAGACTGGACGGGCAGGGAAAACCGATTCCCACCTATAGCCAGGGCATTATCGAAGGGTTTGCGCACGTGTACACGGGCTGGACGTTCGCCGGTGCGCCGGGTTTTCGCCAGGCGCGACCAACGCGATTCAACCAGGTCATCCCGATGCAGCTTTATCCGGAGTTTCACGACCCGGGCAGCAAGACCTTGCTCGGCGGTGAGGTTTTGCCGGAAGGGCAAAGCGGAGAGAAGGACCTCAGCGACGCCCTCGACAATATTTTCAATCACCCGAACGTTGCGCCTTTTATCGCGATCAGGCTGATCCAACGCCTGGTTACGAGCAATCCGTCGCCTGGCTATGTACGGCGCGTGGCCGAGGTGTTCAACAACAATGGCTCGGGCGTGCGCGGCGATCTCGGCGCAGTCGTGAAAGCGATCCTGCTCGATGATGAAGCGCACCCTGCACTGGCCATGGAAATTGACGGCAAGCTGAAGGAGCCGCTGCTGCGCGTCACACAGCTGTGGAAAGCCTACGACGCGACCTCGAACAGCGGTCGTTTTCCGCTGAACGCCGCCTACATTCTTTTCGGCCAGGGTCCGCTGCAGTCGCCTTCGGTTTTCAATTTCTTCAGCCCGTTCTACGCACCACCGGGAGAGATTCGGGACAGCAGCCTGGTCGCGCCGGAACTGGAAATTGCGACCGAATATCAGAACACCCTGTTCACGAACCTGATGTTATTGCAGTGTTTCGTGCTGAATTCGCTGGCTACCGATCGCGGAGATGATGATGTGTTCATCGATTTCGAGGAAGAGATGACGGTCGCCGGAAATACGAATGCGCTGATCGATATGGTCGCCGGGAAATTGCTGGGTGGCGAAATCAGCGAAACACTCAGGGCCGAGATTGCGGGAATGGTCGAGCGCATTCCGGAAACCGATACGGCCTTTCGTGCCGCAGAGACGATCTACTTTGTTGTGACGTCACCGGAATACGCGTACCAGCGCTAGTGGCCGGGGAGAACGAAATGAAAACCCTCAATCGACGTGATTTCCTGAAAACCAGCGGTGCAGCCGCCGTGTTCGCCGCGACGCCGGGCCTCGCGTATTCGCAGGTCGTTGGCACGGCCGGGCCATTCGACGACTATCGGGCGCTGGTTTGCGTGTTTTTGTTTGGCGGCAACGACTCGTTCAACATGCTGGTGCCGAACACGCCGGCAGAGTACCAGGCGTACGCGCTGTCACGACAGAATCTCGCGATACCGCAGAACGAACTGCTCGAGATCACGCCGGCTTCTGTGCAAACGCCGGATTTCGGCCTGCACCCGTCGATGGGCGGTATCGACGGAATGGGCGGTATCAGGGGGCTGTTCGAATCGGGCGATGCGGCGTTCGTGACCAACGTGGGGCCGCTCGTCGAACCGACGACCAAAGACCAGTACATGAATGGTTTGGTGACACTTCCCCCGCAGCTGTTCTCACACAACGACCAGCAGGACCAGTGGACCTCCTTGCGCGGCAACGTGCCGAGCAAGACCGGCTGGGCCGGACGCATGGCGGACCTGATTCGCAGCGGCGTCACGGAGCAGCAGATGGCGACCAACGCGTCGCTGTTCGGCGCCAACCTGTTTCAGTCGGCTGACGAGACCGTCGCGTACGTAATGGGGCCGGGTGGGCCGATCCAGTTTGAGGGCTTTTCGACGGATCCGGACAGCATACTGTTCCAGCAGCGCGCAGCGTTTCGGCGCGTCGTTGAAGCCCGGTATGGCAGCGTTTACGAGCGCGGTTTTGTCGAAGTCCAGCGGCGCGCGATCAATGCTGCGGATACCGTGACAGCCGCTATAGAATCTGCGCAGCCGATCAATGCAGTGTTCCCGCCGTCGCAGCTCGGGCTGCAGCTCGAAACTGTCGCGCGGCTGATCGCCGTTCGCGACCGGCTGCAGATGAAACGCCAGGTGTTCTTCGTCGCGGCCGGCGGCTTCGACTCGCACGACAACCAGAATGACGATCAGCCCGGACTTCTTGGCGGTATCAGCGATGCAATCTCGGCGTTTCATGAAGCGACGGTCGAGCTGGGCGTTGCCGATGCCGTCACGACGTTCACGCAATCGGACTTCGGCCGCACCCTGACGTCGAACGGTGACGGCACGGATCACGCCTGGGGCGGCAACCAGCTGGTCGTCGGCGGCGCCGTCAACGGCCAGGAACTTTACGGCAGCTTCCCGTTGCTCGAAATCGGTGGCCCGGAAGACGTCGGCGGTGGTCGGATGATTCCGTCAACGTCCGCGGATCAGTACGCGGCGACGCTCGCCAGGTGGTTCGGAATCGCTGATATCGATCTCGATGTCGTGGCGCCGAACCTCGGGAATTTTGCGCAGCGGGACCTAGGGTTTATGATCGCCTGATTCGAAACCAGGATCTCCCGCAATGAAGCTGACTGCCTCAGCCGCGCTGGCTGCGGTTCTGCTGGTTGCCGCGTGCGGCGGCCCACAGGACCGGGCCGCAAGCGAGCAAACTCCAGCCGATCCATCGGCCACGCTACATGCCTTGTTCGACGAGTATTTCGAGCGCGATCTCGAAATGAACCCGATTACGGCGTCCTTTATCGGTGACTATCGATACAACGATCGCATGGCAAATACGAATAGCCCCGAGTATCGTGCCGCAGCGACCGCGATGGACGAGGAGTTCCTTGAGCGGCTGCTGGCAATCGATCGGCAGCAACTCGACTACCAGGACCAGCTCAGCTATGACCTGTTCAGGATCAACCGCGAACAATCGCTGGAAGGCGATCAGTTTCCCTCGCATCTGCAGCCGATTAACCAGTTCTATTCGCTGACGAGCTTCTTCGTGCAGCTAGGCAGTGGCGCCAGCGCGCATCCTTTCAAAACGGTTAAGGACTACGACGATTTCCTGAGCCGCGCCGACCAGTTCGCGGTAAATGTCGACCAGGTTATTACAAACATGAAAGAAGGCATGCGCAAGGGCATCGTTCAGCCGCGCATACTGATGGAAAAACTCGTGCCGCAGCTTGAATCGCAGTTTGTCGACGATCCCAAGGACAGCAGTTTTTATACGCCGATTCGTAACATGCCTGATGACTTCGGCGATGCGGACCGTGAGCGACTGAGCGCTGCTTATGCGGACAAGATCAGTAACACGATCGTTCCCGCCTACGAGCGACTCGATAATTTCATCGGCGACGAATATCTTGCTGCGGCTCGCGAGACCGTCGGACTCTATGCGCTGCCGAGCGGCGAAGAATGGTATGCCTACCTGGTGCGTGTCCGCACGACCACCGATATGACGCCTGATGAGATTCACCAGCTCGGCCTGGACGAGGTTGCACGACTTCACGATGCGATTCGGGGCGTCATGGAAGAAGTCGGGTTCGAGGGCAGCCTCAAGGACTTTTTCGAGTTCGTCAATACGGACGAGCAGTTCTTCTTCGACGACGCGGAGCAGTTGATCCAGGGATATCGTGACATGACGGAACGCATCAGCGATCTGTCGAAATACCTGTTCGAAATATTTCCGAATACTGCGTTCGAGGTTCGTCGCGTAGAACCGTTTCGCGAGCGATCGGCGCCCGGCGGTTCTTACATGGCAGGAACGGCGGACGGCTCACGGCCTGGTGTATTTTACGCCAACGCCTATGACCTCAGGGCACGCCCGAATTGGGCGATGGAGTCGCTGTTCCTGCATGAGGCGATTCCGGGCCACCACTTCCAGATCATGCTTCAGCGTGAGAATGAGTCGTTGCCGGAGTTTCGCCGTTACGGTGGCTTTACCGCTTTCTCGGAAGGCTGGGGGCTCTACGCGGAGTCGCTCGGCAAGGAACTCGGCGTCTACACGGATCCCTACCAGTATTTTGGCAGCCTGAACGCCGAGCTTTGGCGAGCTATTCGCCTGGTAGTCGATACGGGCATACACGCCAAAGGCTGGACGCGCCAGCAGGTGCTCGACTACATGTACGCGAATTCCGCCGTGGCCGAGGCGCGTGCCGTCTCGGAAGCCGAGCGGTTCATGGCAATTCCCGGGCAGGCGCTGGCCTACAAAGTGGGTCAGATCAAGATTCGCGCGATACGCGATAACGCACAAGTCCGACTTGGCGACAGCTTTGACGTCAAGGATTTCCACACGCAGGTGCTAATGGACGGAGCCATGCCGCTGTCGATGCTGGAGGCCAAGATCGATCGCTGGATCGAAGCACGACTGTAGGAGAGTGCGCCAAACGGTGACGCAACACTACTTCGATCTCCGCATTTAAAGATCGTGTAACCTGACGCCAATGAAACTCGATCGCTTCATTCGTATCGCAATAGCCATTGTCATCGCGCTGGTTTTTGTCATTGCGATTGGCGCACTGCTGTTTATCTCTGAATCAGCGCTCAACGTTTGGGATCGTCTCAAAGCCGGTCCGGCGGCGCTCCTCTACACTTACATGGCCGTGATGTTGTTGCTTGCGGTAGCTGCGCTGTGGTTGATCTGGCGACTTGTGGTCCGTCGCAAGATCACGCCGGCGAGGACCGCCGAATCCCGGCCGCTGTCCAGGCAGGAAATCGAAGATCGAATTCGCGAGGCCGAAGCCGCCGGCGTCGATGTTGCGAGCGCGCAGGCCGAACTGAAAGAGCTGGCCGCGCGTCAGCAGCATGGTGCAATCAACCTGTGTTTCTTTGGCGAAATCAGCACCGGCAAGAGCTCCCTGATCAAAGCCCTGGTACCCGAGGCTAACGTCGTGATCGATGTGGTCGGCGGTTCTACCGACGATGTACGCCACTATCGCTGGCGCAACGAAGCCGGCATCGAGATATTGCTGACCGACGTGCCGGGCATTGGTGGTATTGACGGCGAGCTGTCGGCCGTTGCCGCGGATGAGGCCAAGCGCGCACATGTCGTACTGTTTGTGTGCGATGGCGACCTGGCCCGCGCGGAAATTCGTTCAATCGAAGCGCTTCTTGCAGTCGACAAACCGCTGATTGTCGTTCTCAACAAGGCCGACCGCTTCACCAGCGAGGAACAGGCGACGCTGATGCAGAAGTTGCTCGAACGAGTCGACGCGGTTGGCGGGCAGCTGCAGCGCGACCACGTGGTTGCGGTGACCGCAGGCGGCGAGACCGACGTCATCGAACAGCACGAGGATGGCCGCGAGCAGACTGTGCGCCGCAGCCGGCCGGCGAATATCGGCGTGCTCGTTGTCGCGATCAATCGACTGCTGCAGTCTGACGAAGTCCCGCTGGACCTGCGCCGGGACCGTGCCGTATTCCAGATGGCCGCAACACGGCTGGCGGAAGCCGAAGCGCAGTATCGGCTGCAGCGCTCCGAGCAGATTATTCGCAGCGCGACCCGCAAAGCCGTCGTCGGCGCCCTGGCCGCGATAAGCCCCGGAACGGATCTCCTGATCCAGGGCTATGTCGGCACGACGATGACGCAGCAGCTCTGCAGGTTGTACGGCGCGGCGCCGCGCGATCTCGATATTGAAGAATTCCTGTCCATGAGCCAAAGTCGGGTCGGTCGTGCGCTTCCCCTGTCGCTTGCCGTTGCCGGCAACGGGCTGAAAGCATTCCCCGGTCTGGGTACGGTTGCAGGCGGCCTGGTACATGCGGTGGCCTACGGACTGATATTTGACGCGCTGGGACGAAGCCTGGTGCTGTCCCTGTCCCGTCACGGTGAGCTGGATCCTGCGGCGGCCAGCAAAGCATTCGAGGAAGGCATCAGTGAGCATTTGGAAGCGGGCGTTCGACGCATTGCCAGGATGGCCCTGGAAGAGAAAGGCGACTGAGCCACCGCCTGACGCCGGCTCGGATCACCTGAGCCTTGCGCGCGAAAGCCTGCGCGAACTCATTCAGGACTCGCGCTTGCCCGACGGCGTGCGCGAATCGCTGGCGCACGACTACGAGGCCGTGCAAGCGATGCTCGACAAACTGGAACACGGTCACCTGCACTTGTCGGCATTCGGTCGGGTGAGCACTGGCAAGTCCTCGCTGCTGAACGCACTGATAGGCGAGGAAAGGTTTTCGGTCAGTCCACTTCACGGTGAGACCCGGCAATCGTCGATGCAAGCCTGGAACCAGGTCGAGGCGGGTGGCGTATTCCTGATTGACACGCCCGGCCTGGACGAAGCCGGTGGCGAAAATCGTGAAGCGCTGGCCAGGGAAGTCGCCGGCCGCTCGGATCTCGTCATGTTCGTGCTGGACAGCGACCTTACGGACACCGAGCTGGATGCGCTCAAAGCACTTCTCGCCCAGGGTCGACCGGTCCTGGTCGTTCTCAACAAGGCGGACCTTTACACCGCGGAAGAGCGTGATGCTTTGCTGCAATCGATACGTTCGAAAACCGCAGGAATTGTCGATTCCACCAACGTCATAGCGACGGCCGCACATCCGCGGCCGCAGACCGTGGTTGCTGTCGATTCAGGCGGCAGGGAAACGACTTCGATACGCGACCAGGAAGCGGACGTGGCAGAACTGCGCCTCAAACTGTGGGAAATCCTGGAGTCAGAAGGCAAGACCCTGGCAGCCCTCAACGCCAGCCTGTTCGCGTCCGATCTGTCAGACCAGGTTGGCCGCCGCATTCTTGCGGCGCGACGCGAGCTCGGGGAAAAACTCGTACGCACCTACTGTGTCGGAAAGGGAATCGCGGTTGCGTTCAATCCCGTGCCGGTTGCGGACTTGTTTGCGGCTGCTTTTATCGACGTGGGCATGGTTGTGCACCTGTCGCGAGTTTACGACCTGCCGCTAAGTAACCAGGAAGCGGGCTCAATCGTGAAGGTTATCGTTGCGGAATCCGCCGCATTGATGGGTACTGTGTGGGCGCTGCACTTCGTATCCAGCGCACTCAAAGTCGGCTCTCTCGGCCTCTCGACAATACTCACGGCCGGCGCCCAGGGCGCAATAGCCTATTACAGCACCTACCTGGTTGGTCGTGCCGCGGCGGAATATCTGGCGAAAGGAAAATCGTGGGGCGACGGCGGACCGAAGACCGTCGTCAAGCAGATCCTCGAGTCACTGGACCGGGACACCGTGCTGCTCGATGCAAAACGCGAGATCCAGGCCCGGCTGGGGCTCAGCTGAGCGCGCTGCAATGGATCGCGAAACGCGCATGCGCCGCATCTGGGAGACGATTCAGGAAATCCCCCGGGGTCGTGTTGCGAACTATGGCCAGGTTGCCGAAATTGCCGGTATTCCGCGCGGTGCGCGGCAGGTCGCCTATGCGTTGCGGCATGCGCCCAGGGGCCTCGAATTGCCCTGGCACCGCGTGATCACGGCGTCCGGCAAGAGCGCGTTCGACGCCAATAGCCGCCACTTCAAGACGCAGTGCGACCGGCTCGTCGAGGAAGGTGTCCCCGTCATAAACGGCAAGGTCGACATGAAGAAATATCGCTGGGCTCCCGGGCTCGATGAGTTATTGTGGAAGCCGTCGTCCGCGTGGGATGAGCGTTGAGCGTCAAACACAAAATACGATTGTCTTTATTGCACTTGCTGCTTAGCAGCAGAACTCGTGCCCTCGCTCGTCAGCTCAGTGAAGCACGCCGTCGTTTGTTCAGACGGCCGCACGTCGTATCCGTGTTCCTGCAGCTCGACGATCCATACTCTTACCTGTTAGCGCATTACCTGCCCAGCCTGGCCCGGGAGTATGACATCGAGCTTTGTCTCTACCTCTCGCAGGCGCGTGGTGGTGAGTTCCAGCCGGTTCCCGAAATGCTCGCTGAATATGCGGTCATCGACTGCGACCGGCTCGCACGAGAGCTTGGTATCCCGTTTCTGGACAAGGGAACGAGCCCGCCCGTCGAGCATCGGCTTGCAATGCTGGATGCGGTCGCCGCTTGCCGCGGCAAAGAGAATTTCGACGAGGAGTTGCTGCAGGCGCTGACGGTATTCTGGAGGGGCGATGCAGAGGTGGCGTCCCGAAGAAGAGGCGGCACGGAAGCGAACGGCGCAGCGGATAAAGTAATTCTCGATTCGCAGCAGCGGCAGAAACAGCTCGGACACTACAACAGCGCCATGCTGCACTACGAAGGCGAGTGGTATTGGGGTGTCGATCGATTGCCCCGTCTCCTGGATCGCCTGCACAAGCTGGGCGCCGCAAAGCAGGCGTCACCGGATCGCCTGCTCGCGTCGATTTCGCAGGCGAAGCAGGTCGCGCTGCCAGTGACGCCGCCATCGGCCGCGAAAAACCTGCCGCCACTGGAGTTCTTTCATTCCATTCGCAGTCCGTATTCTTACCTCGCACTGCGTCGCGTTTTTGAAATCGCTGACGCCTACGGTCTCGAGCTGCGCCTGAGGCCCGTGTTACCCATGGTCATGCGAGGCATGCAGGTGCCAATGCAAAAGTTGCTCTATATCCTCAAAGACGCGGCATGCGAAGCCGAAAGACTCGGCGTGCCGTTCGGCAGGTTCGCCGACCCCGTGGGTCCGGCGACCGAGCGTTGCCTCGCGGTCTTTCGATACGCCGAGTCGGAAAAACGTGGCAGAGATTTCCTGCAGAATGCAGGCGAGGCGATATGGAGCCAGGCGGTCGATGTCGCGAGCGATCCCGGCATGCGCAAAGTAACGGGCAAGACCGGCCTGTTCTGGCCCGATGTGAAAGCGGCCATGGAAGATGATGAATGGCGCGCAACGATTGAGGGGAATCGCGAGTCGATGATGGCGTCGGGCTGCTGGGGAGTGCCGACGATGCGCATCGGCGATTTTGCCGTGTGGGGACAGGACCGCGACTGGCTGCTGGTTCGGCATATCGAGGAGCTGTGTGATACCGGGGATGGCATACTGGTATGACAACGGTGATCTTTTCACACGGCCAGGAAAGCGGGCCATGGGGCACCAAGATCCGCGCGATGGCCGAGCGTGTCAGGAGCCTGGGATGCCAGGCGGACAGCATCGATTATCGCGGTATCGCCGACCCGGTGGAGCGGGTCGCGAAACTCGTGCGGGAATGCGCGCACATCGACGACAGGCTCATACTTGTGGGATCCAGCATGGGCGGTCATGTGGCGACCGCCGCGGCCGAGGAACTGGGCGCGGCGGGGCTCTTCGTCCTCGCGCCGGCGTACTACATGGAAGGCTATGAAGCGCTGACACCCCCTCCGCCGGGGATGCCGATTTGCATTGTGCATGGCTGGCATGATGATATTGTGCCCGCAGAGAACAGTATTCGTTTTGCACGTAGCAGCGGCGCGACACTACATCTGATCGATGGCGACCATCGAATGACGTCAAACATCGACGAGATAATCGAATACTTGACATATTTTATAAGTAAAACGACCGAATAAATCGGAGTGTTGGGAGGAACACATGAAACAACTACTGGTATTGATTATGACCCTGACCCTGTTCGCCTGTGGCGGCAAGGATGCGGGTGATGCTGCAAAAGGCGCCATGGAGTCAGCTAAAGAGAGCGCGAAAGAAGCAGCGGCCACCACCAAGGAAGCGGCAGGTGACACCATGGAAGCAGCTGAAGGCGTCATGGAAGATGCGGCGGATGCAGCCGGAGAAATGGCTGATGACGCGATGGAAGCGGGCGAAGGCGCAATGGAAGCAGCCGAGGGCGCTATGGGTGACGCCATGGAGAAAGCCGAAGGCGTTGAGGAAGCCTTGATGGAAAAGAAAGACGAGGCTGACGCGGCTCTCAAAGACATGATGAAAGACTAACCTTTGCTGCGCCTGGAGCCTGACGCTCCAGGCGCATTTTTTCGCGCGCAACATCAAAGCCGCGATTCTCCACTTCGCCCGATTCCAGGCAGTCCATCTTTGACAACGTGTTCGCGTAATTCACGTGATTGAAGATCACGTGAGTTGTCGAATCCGGTAGACTTGTGCGCCATGAACGTCGCGGGTCTCATAGTTCGCCCTCTTTATTTACTGGCCGGGAAGGCGTTCTCTTTGTGGGCGCGACCGGTCATTCAGCCAGAGGCGCCCGTCGGGTTGATTACCGACACTGACGCAGCGATCTGTTACGTGCTCGAGACGGGCGGGCTTGCCGATTTGCTGGCGCTCGAGCGCGCCTGCGCCACGCACGGATTACCTTCACCCACAAGTACGCTCGAATTTTGCGGCGCTACTGAACAAAAGCGTATTGTCGTGCTGCGCCGAATGGAGGGGATTTTCTACAGACATCCGAGCGCGACCGGCTCGCGGCGACTGCGACAGCTCGTGGAAGCGTCCGAGCTATGTGACCAGGAGCTGCTGCTCATTCCCGTCGCGATCTACTGGGGAAGGTCGCCGCAGAAAGAACGATCGCTGGTCAAGCTGTTGTTTTCCGAGGATTGGGACGCGGTAGGGCGCACCCGCAAATTCTTCGCAACGTTATTATTAGGCCGCAATACGCTGCTGCGATATAGCCATCCGCTCCCGCTGCGGTCTATCGGAGCTGAAGGCCGGGGTTCGGACATCGCGTATCGCAAGGTATTCAGGGTCCTGCGGGTTCATTTCCGCCAGCGCCGGGCCGCCACGGTTGGCCCCGATTTGTCGCACCGCCGCACGCTCGTCAACCAGGTTTTGCGTACGCCTGAGGTCCGACGGGTGATAGTGGCCGAAGCCGGCGATGACTTTCGCAAGCAGGAACTGGCACGACGCAAGGCGCAAAAGTACGCGCTGGAGATCGCGGCAAACATCTCCTATCCAACGATCCGCGTCCTGGAGCGCGTCCTGAGATGGCTCTGGAACCGCATATACGACGGCATCGAGCTGAACCACATGGATCGCCTGCATGAGGTTGCCCGCGGCAAGGAAATCGTTTACGTGCCCTGCCATCGCAGCCACGTCGACTACCTGCTGTTGAGCTACATCATGTACGTCGAAGGGCTGCATCTTCCTCATGTCGCGGCAGGGATCAACCTGAATATGCCAATTGTCGGCGGCATATTGCGTCGCGGAGGCGCGTTCTTCCTGCGGCGCAGTTTCAAAGGGAATCGTCTCTACGCCGCCGTGTTCGACGCCTACCTGCACCAGATTCTTGTCAAGGGCCATTCGATCGAATATTTCGTGGAAGGTGGCCGCAGCCGCACCGGACGATTGCTGGCGCCCAAGGGCGGAATGCTGGTCATGACGATCAACTCCTATATCAAGAGCCCGCAGCGCCCGGTAGTTTTCGTTCCGATTTACTTCGGCTATGAAAAGCTGATCGAGGGCGGCTCGTTCATAAGCGAGATGGCCGGCAGGGAGAAAAAGAAAGAGTCCCTCGGCGGACTCATTCGTTCTTTGAAGTCGCTTCGGGAACACTTCGGCAAGGTGTACGTCAATATCGCGGAACCGATCGAGCTGGAAGCGGTGCTCGACCGAATGCACCCGGACTGGCGCGAGTACGAGTCCGACGACGGCGGGCGGCCGCCGTGGCTGGCCGGCATCGTCGACGAAATCGGCAGACAAATAATGAGTGGCATAAACTCCGCAGCCGCCGTTACACCGATCAGCTTGCTTGCTTACGTGCTGCTCGCGACGCCGAAGCAGAAAATCGGTATCGACGAGTTGCGTCGGCAGCTGACCTTGAGTCTCGATCTCATGAGGTGTTTCAAGTACGCCGATTCGGTGACATTGCCGGACTGGAGCCCTGACGAGATTATCGAGCATGGTGAGAAACTCGACGTCGTCAGCCGCACCGTCCACCCGATGGGTGAGGTCATTCACATGACCGAGCGCACGGCCGTGCTCATGACCTACTTTCGCAACAACATTCTGCACCTGCTGGCCGTACCGGCCTCGGTTGCCTGCTGCTTTATCCAGGGTCAGCAGCTCGAACACAGGGAACTGCAGCGGCTGATTCGCCTCATCTATCCGTTCATGGCAAAAGAGCTGAACCTGAAGTGGCACTCTCACGACATTGATGATGTCACCTCGGATGCGATCGAGTCGCTGATCGAGCTGAAGATACTGGCCCATGGCAAGAGCCGCAGGACGCTCGTCCGGCCCCCGGCGGGCTCCGAGAAAGCCTTCCAGCTACTGATGCTTGGGCAGTCGATGGTCCCCATGCTGCAGCGTTTTTATCTTGTGATTGCCATACTGGTCAGCAACGGCTCGGGCTCGCTCACCGGACAGCGCCTCGAAACCATGTGCCAGCAAAGCGCCGAACGTCTGTCTATGATTTACGGCCTGCATTCGCCGGACTTTTTCAACAAGACGCTGTTTCACGATTTCATTCGCACGCTGCAGGATCAGAACGTACTTCGCCGGAACGCCTGGGGCCTGATCGAATTCGACAAAAACCTCGAAAGTATCGGTGCAGACGCACGTCTCGTACTCGGCGAGGAGATTCGCCACAGTATCCTGTCATTGACGATGTCTGAAGGTGGTTAGCGGGACAGAGAATGAAGGTTGTATCGTTTTATCGCTTCCTGGACCTAAACGATCCGCAGTCGCTTTGTGACGAACTGCAGGCCTTTTGTGATGAACACGACCTGCTCGGCACGATACTCGTGGCGAGCGAAGGCTTTAACGGCACGATCGCCGGTAGCGAAGACGCTGTCCGTGCCGCGCTCTCATGGCTGCAGGATTGCTTCGATATAACAGATGATCTGGACGCGCGCTGGACGGACGCGGAAGAAGCGCCATTTCGCCGCATGCGCGTCCGCGTCAAGAAAGAGATCGTCACCCTGGGTCGGCCCGACATCCTGCCGCACAGGAAGACCGGTACGCATGTACCGCCAGAGCGATGGAACGAGCTGATCGAAGATCCGAACGTCCTTGTCATCGACACGCGCAATCACTATGAATTTGAGGTCGGCACGTTTCCCGGCGCGATCGATCCCGGCAACGACAGCTTCAGGGAGTTTCCTGCTTTCGCGAAAACGCTTGCGGAATCATCGACGAAACGGCCGTTGGCGATGTTCTGCACGGGTGGAATACGCTGCGAGAAGGCAAGTGCACTGATGCTCGAGCTCGGTTTCGAGGAGGTCTATCACCTGCAGGGGGGTATCCTGAACTATCTTGAGAAAATACCGGCCGAGCAAAACCGATGGGACGGCGAATGCTTTGTCTTCGATACGCGTGTTGCCGTAGACCGCGATCTTGCCGAGGGTGGTTACGTACAGTGTCACGCGTGCCGGCGGCCGCTCAGCAGCAAGGATCTCGCGTCACCGGACTACCGCGAAGGCGTTTCCTGCCCGCGCTGCGTCAACGAGAGCGACAGCGAGCGCCGCGCCAGGCACGAAGAGCGGCGTAAGCAGGTTTTGCTGGCAAGAGAGCGTGGTGAGGCGCATTTAGGCCCGAAAATCTAACCGCGTTCCTTGCGCCGCGCGACCGAAAGGACTAAAAAGGCAGGATGTTCAGAAATACCGCAGCTCGCCGGAAGCCCGCCGCCCTGAGGCCAAAAGTCCTGGGCCTGCTGACGGTGCTGTGGCTGAACATGGCCGTCCTGCCCTGTGCAATGGCGTTCGAGAGCAGCGAGACCTGCCCGCACTGTCCGCCGGCTGCCGAGCACGACATGGCGCCGCACCATGAGCACGGCGAAGTCAAAGTCCAGCCCGACTGCGCGACGGCGCAGGTCGAATGCTGCGACTCTGCCGAGGTCAGCGTCGATACGCGCGGCCTCAAGCTCGAGGCCAGGCCGGCTTCTGAAGCGGTTATTGCCTCAGCACCGCCGATCGCGGTTGTGCCGGTACGAACGTCGGTGGAACGATTCTGTACTGCCGATCCTCCGGGCGCATGCGGCGGAACGCCACCGCTACATGTCCTGCACTGCGTCTATCTGAAATAGCCAACTCCTGCCCCTAAGCCTTTCCGGTTTTTCACGCAGGAGTTTGACTGATGTTTCTTATTTGCGGGCGTTTGCCCGAATTGAAGTATGTGCGCGGCGCAGCAGCGCGGCGTTCGGCAATGCTTTATATCTTGTTCATCCTGGGCACGCTGTTCCCGCCGACTGCCAGCGCGCAGCAGAGGGTCCCGCTAACTCTGGCCGAGGCCGAGGATCTGGCGCTTGCCGCGGAGCCCGGGCAACAGGCCATGAAGGCAAGAGCCGCCGCGCTCGAAGCGCGTGCGGTAGTGGCCGGCCAGTTGCCCGACCCGATGCTACGCATCGGGCTGAACAATTTTCCCGTCCAGTCCGGTGGCTTTCGCACCGAGGGCATGACGAACGCCGCGATCGGTTTGCGGCAGGCGTTTCCGGCCGGTAAGACCCGCGCACACGGTGCTCGACAACTGGATCTGCTCGCCGTCGAGATGAGCGAGAATGCCGACGCACGGGGTCGCAATGTTCTGACCGCGACACGAACGGCATGGCTGGACCTTTACTATTGGGGACAGGCCCACGACCTGGTAGCCGAGTCGCGTCCGATCTTCGATGATCTGGCGACCGTCACGCGGTCGCTTTACTCGGTAGGTCGCAAGAGCCAGCAGGACGTGCTGCGCGCCGAGCTCGAACTCAACCGCCTGCAGGATCGGCTGATCGACATCGAGCGACATCGCTCGGTCGCACAGGCGGCGCTGGGCGAGTGGATCGGTCGCGACGCCGCGCGACCGGTGGCTTTGAAACTGCCGGGCTGGGATCAAATACCGTCTCTTGAGTCCCTCGAGGGCAGGCTGCCGGAACATCCGGCGATGAGGGCCGCGAATGCGCAGATAAAGGCGCGCAGCGCGGGCGTCGACCTTGCCAGCGAACGATCCAGGCCCGGCTGGGCGGTGGACGTTGGCTACAGTTACCGTGAAGGGCAGCTGACCACGGCTGTACCGCGGTCCGACTTTGTCAGTCTTGTTGTCACGGTCGACCTGCCGATTTTTAGAAAAAAATCCGTCGATAGCACGCTGTCGGCCGCCTTGCAGGAACGCAGCGCCGCAATGTCTGCCCGCGAGCAAGCCTTGCGCGCGCTGCAAAGCCAGCTGGCCGCAGAGTATGCGCGCTGGCATGACCTGACGCGTCGCCTGTCCTTGTACGAGACGCGCATTCTCGATCAGGCCAAAGATCATGCTGAAGCGTCACTGCTCGCATACCAGAGTAATCGGGCCGATTTCGCCGATGTGATGCGCGCCTCTATCGATTATCTGAATACTCGTATTGATCACATTCGCCTGAAAGTGGAGCGCGCGCAAAGTTATGCCGTGCTCGCCAACCTCGGAGGGCTACCGCGATGAAGAGAATTATTTTTGTGGTCGTTGCGGTCGCTGCAGCGATCTTTATCGGCATCCTGATTGGGCGCTCCACCGATTCGACGTCGCAAACGGCCGGCGCGCCGGCCTCCAGCGGCGATCGCGAAGTGTTGTATTGGGTCGCTCCAATGGACGCAAACTACCGTCGCGCCGAACCCGGCAAATCGCCGATGGGCATGGACCTGGTCCCGGTGTACGCGGATGAAGTCGACGCTCAGCCCGGCGTAGTTGCGATCGATGCCACAATCGTAAATAACCTCGGGGTACGCACGGCTAAAGCGAAGTACGGCGAACTGTCGCAGCGCATAGAGACGGTCGGCTACGTCGGATACGATGAAGACACCGTGCAACACGTGCATACGCGCGTCGACGGCTGGATTGAAAAACTGGCGACAAAAGCTACCGGCGACGCGGTTCAGAAAGGCCAGCTGTTGTTCGAACTCTATTCGCCGACCCTCGTCAATGCGCAGGAGGAATACCTCATTGCATGGCGCAGCACCAACGAATCGTTGCTGAAAGCGTCGAGGGAACGCCTTGCAGCGCTCGGCGTAACGGCCAGCGAGGTTGCTCGACTCGACAGGGAACGCACCGTCCGACAGCGTGTGCGCGTATACGCCGAGGTCGACGGTGTTATCACTCATCTCGGTGTGCGGGAGGGAATCTATGTCACGCCGGCGACCGAAATCATGTCCGTCGCGGAGCTCGACAAGATCTGGGTTCTGGCCGAGGTCTTCGAGCGACAGGCAGCGTGGGTTAAACCCGGTCAGAGTGCCGTGGTGGAACTCGACTATCTGCCGGGCGAGACATGGCACGGTAAGGTCGACTATGTGTATCCGGAGCTCGACCCGAAGACGCGTACGCTAAAGGTTCGCCTGCGCTTTGACAACGTGGCGCAAACGTTGCGGCCGAACATGTTCGCGCGGGTCACGATACATGGCGACAGCGTCGGTGAGGTGGTGCATGTGCCTCGGGAGGCGCTGATTCGAGGTGGCTCGATCGATCGGGTGGTGGTGGCACTGGGTGCAGGTCGTTTTCGGGCCCAGCCTGTGCAGGTCGGTATCGAGTCGGGAGACCGTGTGGCGATACGCAAGGGTGTTTCGGTTGGCGAGCTCGTGGTTGTTTCCGGGCAGTTCCTGATCGACTCCGAATCGAACATCGGATCCGCACTGGCGCGTATGCAGAAGTCCTCCGACGAGGCGACAGATGAACCGGAAGGCGACGAACCCAAGGATGATTCGCCGGATCACAGCCAGCATCAATTGAGGACCGAGTGATGATTGCCGGACTCATTCGCTGGTCAATAAAAAATCGCTTCCTGGTTTTGCTCGCAACAGCTTTTCTGGCTGCCTGGGGTGTGTACTCGGTGAAACAGACACCGGTTGACGCGTTACCCGACCTCTCCGATGTTCAGGTCATTATCAAGACTTCGTTTCCGGGGCAAGCACCGCAGGTTGTGGAAGATCAGGTCACCTACCCGTTGACGACGGCTATGTTGTCCGTCCCAAAAGCCGTGACAGTTCGGGGTTACTCGTTCTTCGGCGACTCGTATGTCTACATCATTTTTGAGGACGGAACGGATCTGTACTGGGCGCGCTCACGCGTATTGGAGTACCTGAGCCAGGTGGCCGCACAGCTGCCGGACAATGCCAAACCGGCGCTGGGACCGGATGCCACGGGCGTGGGTTGGGTATTTGAGTACGCGCTCGTTGACCGAAGTGGACAGCACGATCTGGCACAACTGCGCAGTCTGCAAGACTGGTTCCTGAAGTACGAGCTGCAGACCGTACCGGGTGTGGCGGAGGTAGCGACTATAGGCGGCATGGTACGCCAGTACCAGGTAGTTGTTGATCCGGACAAACTGCGAGCGTTTGGTATCCCACTATCGAAACTGAAGATGGCAATACAGCAAGGCAACCAGGAAACCGGTGGTTCGGTCATCGAAATGGGTGAGGCCGAATACATGGTGCGCGCAAGCGGCTATCTGGAGAACCTCGATAATCTGCGGGACATTCCGTTGGGCGTCAATGAGCAGGGTACGCCGCTCGTGTTATCGGATGTCGCTGATATTCGTTTGGGCCCACAAGTGCGCCGCGGTATTGCCGAACTCGACGGCGAAGGCGAGGTCGTCGGCGGCGTTATCGTGATGCGCTGGGGCGAGAATGCGCTGAAAACGATCAGCGCAGTCAAAGATCGACTCGCGGAGCTGAAGCGCGGTCTTCCGGAGGGCGTCGAGATTGTAACCACTTACGATCGATCGGATTTGATAGAGCGCGCCGTTGAAACGCTGCAAGGAAAGCTGGTGGAAGAATTCATCGTCGTGGCATTGGTTTGCGCGGTATTCCTTTTCCACCTTCGCTCGTCGGCCGTAATAATTTTGAGTTTGCCCGTGGGAATTCTGGCCGCATTCATTGTCATGCACTTGCAAGGTATCAATGCCAACATTATGTCCTTGGGTGGCATTGCGATCGCAATCGGTGCAATGGTGGACGCCGCCATCGTAATGATTGAAAACGCTCACAAACACATCGAGAAAGAGCCGCTCACGGACGAAAACCGTTGGCGAATCATGGGTGATGCAGCAACTGAAGTGGGTCCGCCATTGTTCTTTTCGCTCCTGATCATCACGCTGAGCTTTCTGCCTGTGTTTACGCTCGAAGCGCAGGAAGGCCGATTGTTTGCGCCGCTCGCATTTACCAAGACCTATGCAATGGCCGCCGCGGCCGGGCTGTCTATTACGTTGGTGCCGGTGCTGATGGGATATTTCATACGCGGCCACGTTACGCCGGAGCACAAGAATCCCATCAATCGTGTACTAGTCACCGTGTACCAGCCGGTAATCCATGCAGTAATTCGTTTTCCGAAAGGGACGCTGGCACTGACGGGCATAATTCTTTTGGTTGGGCTGTGGCCGGCGACCAAGCTGGGCTCGGAATTCATGCCACCGCTGGACGAAGGTGATCTGATGTATATGCCGACGACGTATCCAGGCGTCTCGATCGACAAGGCGCGCGAGATTCTGCAAAGCACTGACAAGATGATCCTCGAAGTGCCGGAAGTGAAACGCGTCTTCGGCAAGATCGGGCGTGCCGAGACGGCCACCGACCCGGCGCCGCTCACGATGATCGAAACGGTTATTCAACTAAAACCCCGCGAAGAGTGGCGCGAGGGTATGACGCCGGAGGGTTTACGCGCCGAACTCGATCGAGTCGTGAAATTCACTGGTCTTACCAATGCATGGGTGATGCCGATTAAAACGCGCATCGATATGCTTGCGACCGGCATTAAGACGCCGGTGGGCATCAAGGTGGCTGGGCCGGATCTCAAAGTAATTGAGCGAATCGGCCAGGATCTCGAGCGCGTGCTTGCCAATGTGGATGGTACCGCCTCGGTGTATTCCGAGCGCGTCGCAGGTGGGCGCTACGTCGATGTCGACATTGATCGTAAACGTGCCTCGCGCTTCGGTTTGAACATCAACGATGTGCAGGATGTTATTCGTTCAGCGGTTGGCGGCATGAATGTAACACAGACAGTGGAGGGTCTTGAGCGTTACCCGGTCAACGTTCGCTATCCGCAGCGGGTACGCGACTCGGTGGAACAACTTAAACTACTGCCGATCGTGACGCCGCACGGCGCACGCATCGCACTGGCTGATGTCGCCGACGTCAAGGTGGTTGATGGACCGCCCGCGATCAAGAGCGAGAACGCTCGATTGAACGGCTGGACCTATGTCGATATCACAGGGCGCGACCTTGGATCGTATGTCGCCGAGGCTCAGCAAGTGGTCACGGACGCTGTGGAGCTGCCGGCGGGATATTCGCTCGCCTGGTCCGGCCAGTATGAATACATGGTGCGGGCAAAGGAGCGACTAACCGTGGTTGGGCCGGTAACGCTCGCGATTATCGTGTTGCTGCTGTATCTCAATTTCCGGCGCTTTGCTGAAGTTGCGATAATTATCGGCACGTTGCCTATGGCATTAATCGGCGGGCTTTGGCTGCTCTACCTGCTCGGCTATGATCTGTCCGTCGCCGTCGGAGTCGGCTTTATTGCATTGGCCGGCGTCGCGGTCGAAATTGGCGTCGTGATGTTGGTCTACCTCAATCAGGCGATTCGCCGCCACATGGCAACAGCGGAAGCGGAGGGGCGTGCCCTCACAAAGGATGACGTTGAGAAGGCCGTCATCGACGGCGCGCTGCTTCGGGTGCGTCCGATAATGATGACTGTAGCTGCCATCATCGCCGGACTATTGCCCATCATGCTTGGCGGTGGTACGGGATCGGAGGTAATGCGACGCATTGCCGCGCCGATGGTTGGTGGCATGGTAAGTGCGACTATTCTGACCTTGATCGTAATTCCGGCGCTGTTCTTGTTTTGGCGCGGGAATAATTTGAAGGCCACGAAGGAACCTGGACGATGAAATCCCTAAAGGTTGTTGTTCCTCTACTGGCGATTGCTGCGATTCTGATGGTCGGATTCGCCTATTCCGGCTTGTACGACGTCAGCGCCAGTGCACCGCACAGCGGTATCGTTGACTGGTTGTTGTCGACAACGTCCGATGCGTCAGTCAAACGGCGCGCAAAAGGGATTCTAGTACCGGACTTGGGCGACGACGCGATGGCGCTGGCAGGTGTTAACGATTTTGATGCCATGTGCACGGGTTGCCACGGTGCGCCGGGGCAGGAACCAGAAGCGATAGGGCAGGGTCTGAACCCATCGGCACCGGATCTCGCCGAAGCCGCGATAGAATTGACGCCAGCTGAACTTTTTTGGGTCACGAAACACGGCATCAAGATGACCGGCATGCCGGCCTGGGGCGCTACCCACGATGATAATGCTCTATGGCCAATGGTGGCATTCATGACGATGCTCCCCGAAATGGACGCGGAGGATTATCAGGCGATGCTGGCGCGAGCCGGCGGCATGGGTCACCATGCGGCGGCCGACGACGATGCGGGTCACGAGAATGTAGATGCGGTTTTGGATGATCACAGTACCCATCCACATGACCCACCGGAGGTTGCGATTAGCCAGGAACCTGAAGAGGATCACTCGGACCATCAGCACTAAGATCTTGACGATGTCGTGGGTGTGGCCAAAAATCATCGTTGTATAAGCACAATTGCTGCCAAAGTGAGCAGCGATCCAGATTTCGGCAATCCGCGGCGCCGAAAAATGACATAGGGAGTACGCAGTGAACGTATTTAAAAGCCAACCGACCCGGGGCGCCGCAGGGCTCGCTCGACATTGGATGATGTTGATTGTCCTGGTTCTAGTGTCGCCCATCGCCTGCGCCGAAAATGACCCGGACGCATCGATCGTCGCGATCGTCAAAGCTATCGAACAAGGCTGGAAACAAGCGGACGGAGCACCGTTTCGCGAGCATTTCCTAGATTTTGAGGGCGCACGTTATATTGAGAGTGGCGGGCAAAATGAGGGTCTCAACGATCTCATCGAGCATCACGTCGAACCCGAGGGCGACGCGTTGGAAGACTTCGAACTAACGCTGTCTAACATTGAAACCCATACAGAGGGTGACTTCGCGTGGGCCATTGCTGATGTTGAGGTCATCGCTACATTGAAGCGTGACGGTCGACGTATTCACAACCGCGGCTACGAAACGTTTGTGTTCCGCTCCATCGATGGGGCGTGGAAAGTGCTGCATACCCACAGCTCGTCGCGAGCGGTCAAGGCCAAAACTCAGGAGCACAAACACTGACGGAGCTCGGTGTCCAGTACTGCGAGACACTGGCGCGCAGTGTGACGGCGGCCCAGTCGTTAATGCTCGTGCCGCTGACGATAACGCCGTCACCGATCCTGGTCGTATTCTCCGATGCCGGATCTTGAGTCATTCCGGCACCAATACGTCATGTCCGACCTGTTGACTCAGGTCATGAATGACGAGGTGAAACGGTTGTACATCAAAGCAATTAGCCAGCCCGCTACAGCAGCCCAGAGCGTCCACGCGACGAGACCAATAAAAAACCCAGTCCATGTCAGTGTCCAGCTAAAGCCGGTCAAATCGCTGTGGAACATATGTGCGGTCATCGCCATCATCGGGCCGGGTAGCACCGCAACCAACAGGCTGCAAGCGACCCACAAAACGGCAGTTGCGATGGCAAACGACATTGCCAGACTCTTCGCATTCAGGTTCATGATCGACCTCCCGCCAAAGGCGATAGGATACACCCCTTAATATTCAGGGCATAACTTCGAACAGACCCATCATACCGGCGTCCTCATGCTCGAGGATGTGGCAGTGATAGACGTACTTACCAACGTTGACCGGCTCGAAGCGACCGATAATTCGCACACGCTCGCCGGGTTTCACCAGCACGGTGTCTTTCCAGCCTTGCTCGACGCCCGTGGGCTGACTACCGTTTCGGTCCAGCACCTGCCATTGAATTGCATGTGGATGAAACGGATGCGGAACGGGTGAGATATTGGTGATCTCCCATATTTCTGTAGCACCGGGTTCCACCTGCTCATCGACACGATCTTCCGAGTATTGCTTGCCGTTGATCAGAAATTGTCCGGGTTCATGCGACCAGGACATGATGAATGAGCGCTCCACGGTCGCGGCTTGTTCTTCTAACCGAGACCAGATTTCAGCGGCTTCCGGAAGGCGTTCGTATAGTTGAACAGTGTCGACAGCATCGACGGTAACGTCGAAGCGCATGATATCCGCGCCTTCGCCTGGGACTTTCGGTTCCGAGCCATGTCCGCCACTATGGTGTCCGCCACCCATGCCACCTTGTTGCTCGGTCGACTGGAATTGCGTCATACCCGTCGCGGCGCCACCCATGAACGGTTGGCTCACGAGCATCACCCGATTGCCCGGTTGGTCCGCTGCGAAATTCACGACGATGGCAGCACGCTCGCCAGCGCTTAAAACGATGTTGTTCGCCTGGATCGGCTGCGGCAACCATCCGCCATCACTCCCGACTATGTTAAACATTCGTCCGTCACTGAACGCAAAGTCATATGTACGGCTGTTGGACGCGTTGTAGAGACGCAAGGTGTACTGCCGGGTTTCCACATTGAGTCTGGGTAGTTCGACTCCGTTTACCAATATGACGCCACCCATCATTCCAAACCCCGACATATGGTCAGCGGAATAACTCAGTTGACGAACTCCCGACGTTTCGGCGTCGAATAGCCGGTCCTGCACCAGGATCGGGATGTCATGCTGAATCGCCGGCACCATGCTGCCCTGACGTAATTCGTCGTCGACGTCGTCAGATAACAGCAGCACACCAGCAAGGCCACGGTAGACCTGCTCGGCTGTTTGTCCGTGCGGATGCGGATGGAACCACAATGAGCCTGACGGTTGATTGAGAGTGAAGTGGTACATTCTTGCAGCATTCGGGCTGACGGGCTCTGTCGGGCCACCGTCCTCGGCTGCCGGCACCTTGGAGCCGTGCCAATGGATGGTTGTCATGTCAGCAAGTTCATTAACCAGCGTCAGGAACATTTCGTCACCACGCTTGGCGCTTATGATCGGTGGGAGCTGCATGCCGTTGTAGCGGTACATGGGAGTGACCCAACTTGTCCCCGGGGCCTGGATAGTGACGTCCACGTTCGATACCGCGCGCAGCGTGTAGTGACCCTCGGCGTTTTGGGAATCACCGTCCTCATCAGACAGCACGGGCAAGTGCTGAAACTCCGGCAAGTTTTCAGCCAACAGGTTTTCAGCCGTCGTCGAAATGCCTTGGCTGTGTTGATCGTGCAGCATGTCGAACGGTGCCAGATCCAGGGACGTCAATTCCAGGTGATGTCGAAAGTCAGTCGAGGCTTCACCGTTAAAAACCATCGACAGGTCGCTGTGCAACAGGCCTGCGCGCGCCTGTGAGAATCGCAACCCGTGGTCTTGCGTCGTCATGTCGAAAACACCACCGGTCGCATGTGGGAACGAGATCGGATCGCCGGCCGCGCGGCCATCGAGCAGAGAATCGTGCATATCGAGGGCCAGCGCGTCCATGAGTTGAAATATTGACTCAGGCGCCAGGCCCATTTCTCGTGCGTAATGAGAGAATGTCCGGGCCCGTTGCCAGGCAAGCGCATCCTGCATGGTCGCGGGCGTCAGCGGCATGCCGAAATGCGCCATGACATCCATGTCGGCGGCAATACCCGGTGGCCTGGAATCGCCGATAAACTGTTGTTCAAAAATTTCCCTGGCCTGATTCATCGAGGTAGCGAGGTCGCTGCCGGCCTGCATTGATTGCCTGACCATGCCTGTGACGACGGTAGTTTCCGGCGTTAGCATCACCTGGCCGGCGCGGGTTTGGAAATCCGACGCTGCGAGCATGGCGTGCAACCCCTGGTTGGATGGGACATCGACGCGCAAGCCGGTGGCCTCATCCGTAAAATAGCCACCGCGTGCTCTGATCTCGATGTAAGGATGCGCCGCGATAGCAGCCGACAGTTCGAAGTTGCCATTCTGAACCTGGCCCGTGGCCAGTACGTGACCCGCCGGCCCCAGTATCTCCACGACGGAATCATGCATCGGTCCCTTGAGGGCCTGTCCCGTGATGAGCTGAGGGCTGGGAGGGAGATCGGGAATGGCGCCCGGAGACGTGGTAGCAGATCCGCCACCGCCGCAGCCTGAAACGAAAAACGCACTAATGAGGCACGCCAGGATTGAAAGCCTTGCTTTATCGGGATGTATATTTGCTGCAATCGTGTTCATATTCACGCCCAAGAGCCGACCACACACCGCCGGCTCCTTCTGTTTTGCCACGGGGAAACACTTCTCATCAGTAAATTAGGATATGCTAATATAAAGGTTGGTGAAATACGTAAATTCCGACAAGCGAGTAGTAAAGGCAGAGTTAAAATGAAAACACACGAATCCAACGATCATGCTTGCTGTCACGGCGGGCACGATGCCACGGCGCCCGTGCCAAGCGGCGATTACGATCTTGTGCCCGCCGATTACAGTGGCACCGTTTATACCTGCCCGATGCATCCCGAGGTTCGGGATGTCCGAAACTCGGGCTGCCCCATTTGCGGCATGGCGCTCGAACCCGCAGGAATCGTGGCCGGCGAAGAAGATACGTCCGAACTGGACGACATGACGCGGAGATTCTGGGTCAGCGCCGCGCTAACGTTGCCTTTGTTTGTCTATGCGATGGGCGATCTGATTCCGGGGCAGCCGCTCATGCACCTCGTGCCAGCCGATTGGGCGCCATGGCTGCAGCTCGCTTTGGCGGCCCCGGTCGTCTTGTGGGGTGGCTGGCCGTTCTTCGTGCGCGGTGCCAATTCGATACGTTCGATGAACCTCAATATGTTTACGCTGATCGCGCTCGGTGTCGGCGTTGCATTTATTTATTCACTCGTAGCAACGGTGGTCCCCGGCGTCTTTCCCGAAGCGTTTCGCAACATGGCGGGTGAGGTTGCCGTGTATTATGAGGCGGCGGCAGTAATTACAACCCTGGTATTGCTTGGCCAGGTTCTGGAACTGCGCGCCCGTAGCCAGACCTCGGGTGCTATCCGGGCTTTGCTCGAACTCGCACCGCCCACCGCAAATCGTATCCGTACTGACGGAACGGAAGAAGAGGTATCGCTGGACGACGTCGCGACGGGCGATCGTCTTCGAGTTCGGCCCGGCGAGAAAATCCCTGTCGATGGAACCGTTGCTGAAGGCAGCAGTAATGTTGACGAGTCGATGATCAGCGGCGAGCCAATTCCCGTCGCAAAACAAGCGGGCGATACGGTTGTCGGCGGCACTGTCAATGGCACCGGCGGGTTTGTGATGTTGGCTACCAACGTCGGTGACGACACGCTGTTGTCGCAGATCGTGAAAATGGTCGCGGAGGCGCAACGCAGTCGTGCACCCATTCAGCGTCTGGCGGATTTGGTTGCCGCCTGGTTCGTGCCGGCGGTCGTCACCGTCGCCGTCATAACGTTTCTTGTCTGGGCGTGGCTCGGTCCGCAGCCGGCAATGGCCTATGCGATAGTCAACGCCGTAGCCGTACTCATCATTGCCTGCCCATGCGCACTGGGCCTCGCGACACCGATGTCGATCATGGTGGGGACCGGCCGCGGCGCACAGAACGGCATTCTGATCAAGAACGCAGAGGCGCTGGAAACCTTCGAGAAAGTAGACACGATCGTGGTCGATAAAACGGGCACGCTGACAGAGGGCCGTCCTGAGCTCGTAACGGTCGATCCGTTCGGGGGGTTCGACGAAGGATCGTTGCTGTCGCTGGCAGCGTCGGTCGAAGTCGCGAGCGAACACCCGCTGGCAGCCGCAATTGTGGCCGCTTCGAACAAGCGTTCGTTGCCCCTGCATGCGCAGCAAAATTTCGAGTCGATCACGGGGCAGGGTGCGCAAGCGACTGTTGCGGGGAAGACGGTCGCAGTGGGTAATGAAAGGTTAATGAAGTCGCTTGGTGCTGACGACCCCGAACTCGCCACAAGGGCAGAGGCTTGTCGGCAGGAAGGGCAGACCGTGATGTTTGTTGCGGTGAACGGCAAGGCTGCCGGACTTCTTGGCGTCGCGGATCCCATCAAGGCAACGACGCCACAAGCGATCGAACAGCTGCATCGCTCTGGCCTTCGTGTCGTAATGCTGACCGGCGACAGCGCCGCAACAGCGCGAGCGGTGGCGCGAAAGATCGGTATCGATGAGATACATGCCGACGTCACGCCCGAAGACAAAATTTCTGTGGTACGCGAGCTGCAGTCCCGAGGTTCGGTCGTGGCGATGGCGGGCGACGGGATCAATGACGCGCCGGCGCTGGCGCAGGCCGATGTCGGGGTTGCGATGGGCACAGGAACGGATGTCGCGATGCAAAGCGCCGGAGTGACCCTTGTCCGCGGCGATCTGCTGGGAGTGGCCAGGGCGCGCTCGCTGAGCAAGGCTACGATGCGGAACATCCGGCAAAACCTGTTTTTTGCGTTTGCTTACAACACGGCGGGCGTGCCGATAGCCGCCGGAATCCTGTATCCGTTTTTCGGCCTGCTGCTGAGCCCCATGATTGCGGCCGCAGCAATGAGTATGAGCTCGGTGTCGGTTATTGCTAACGCGCTGCGCCTGCGAAACGCGACGCTGTGACAGTTTTCAGGCGTCAAGGTCCGGTATCAGTTCGCTCTCGAGAGCCGTGATCATGTCCTTCAGCAGCAGCTTGCGTTTCTTGAGGCGCCGAATACGCAGCTGATCGACCATGGGGTCTTCCTGCAAACGGTCAATCAGGTAATCGAGATCCCTGTGACTGACGCGCAGCTCACGCAATCGCTCGAGCTGCTTAAACGATTCCGTGTCGATCTTGTCGGCCATTTGGTCATGCTACTCGCTGTCGCCTAACAGCGCCAACCAGTCCCGGTCGGAAGCGCCAATAACGAAGAAATGCGGGTTCAGAATGTCGGGCTTTGCGTTGTAGGTCATTGCTTTTCCATCGAGCGTCACGACGCGCCCACCGGCTTGCTCGACGACGGCCTGAGCCGCTGCCGTGTCCCATTCCGACGTTGGCCCGAGCCGCGGATAGAGATCGGCGCCGCCTTCAGCGACCACGCAAAACTTCAGCGAGCTGCCCATGGGCACCATGTCATGCGGGCCGAGTGCCGCAAGATAGGCGTCGAGGCTTGCACCGCGGTGCGAGCGGCTGCCAACCACCCGGACCGGCTCCCGGCTCTCGGCAGCAACCCTGATCGTCTGTGGCGGCTGATGGCCGTCGCGTAGAATTGCGCCGACGCCCTCGCAGCCTATATACGTCTTGCCGTACACCGGGACGTGCACGACGCCGAACACCGGCCGGTTTTTCTCGATCAGTGCGATGTTAACCGTGAACTCGCCGTTTCGGCTGACGAATTCCTTGGTGCCGTCAAGCGGATCGATCAGCCAGTAGCGGAACCACTGCCGACGCTCCTCGAAATCCGGCAGGCCGGATTCTTCGGAGATAATGGGCAGGTCGGGCGTCAGCCGCTGAAGGCCCGCAATGATACGATGATGAGACGCGAGATCAGCCTGGGTTAAAGGCGATTCATCGGCTTTGCTTTGCACCTCAAAGTCGGACGAGTAGACTTCGAGAATCGCAAGGCCAGCATCCTCAGCCAACGCGACGACGGGTTCGATCAACGATTTGAGGTCCATATTTTTCCTGCATATTCTCGGGGCGCGCAGTATAGCAATGAAAATCGATCCGAAAACGGCATTGCGGTCCACAGAAACCTTGTTGCTCGACATGGATGGCACGCTGCTCGATCTCGCCTACGACAACTACATTTGGAGAGACCTGGTGCCGCGGCGCTACGCGGCTGCGAAAGGCATCACCTTCGAGGCGGCGTGCGATCACCTTTTCGACCAGTATCGCGCCGTGCAGGGTGATCTGGAATGGTATTGCCTGGATCACTGGTGCGAGCGGCTTGGCATTGACGTCATGCAGCTGCACCATGATGTGAATCATCGTATCGGGTATCTTCCCGGTGCCCTGGATTTCCTGCGCACCGTTCATAAGCAGGAAACACGTGTCCTGTTGGTGACCAATTCGCATCCCGATACGCTCGCGCTGAAAGACGCGGTCACGGGGCTCGGCGACTACTTTGACGGGGTGTTCAGCTCACACAACTACGGCCATGCCAAAGAAAGCCAGGCGTTCTGGCATGCACTGCAGGATGACGTTGGATTCGATATCGAGACGACGCTGTTTGTCGATGACAGTCAGCCGGTGCTGACCAGTGCGAAGGAGTATGGTGTCCAGATGCTCGTTACGGTCACGAGGCCCGATACGACACGGCCTCTGCAAACCGGCTCGGAATTTCGCGGCGTGGAGACTGTTGCCGATATGCTGTAAACGCGCTCGGGGCACGATCGCATGCTACGTTTCGCGGCCTGAGGCCGCCGCTACAGCCGCTGCTACGTTTTTCCGGATAGACCGCGTCTCCTGCGGCCTCCGGATTTTCCACCCCCGGACCGACTACCACCCGGCCTGCCGCGCTGTCCGGACGGCTTGCGCTTCCGCGGCTTCGGCTTGACAAGCTTTGGCAAATCGTCGGGGTTGTAGTTGGCAACCGGTATCTTGTGGCCGATAAATTCCTCTATCGCCGGCAGTCCAATCGCATAGGATTCGCAGCCCAGGCTGATGGCATCACCCGAGGCTCCCGCGCGCGCTGTTCGGCCTATCCGGTGAACGTAATCCTCTGCTTCATTTGGCAGGTCGTAGTTAATAACGTACTGCACGTCCGGGACATGCAGGCCGCGTGACGCGACATCGGTTCCAATCAGTACAGGCAGGTCGCCGCTTTGGAAGTCCAGCAACATGCGCAGGCGTTTTTTCTGAGGCACATCGCCCGAAATCGCCTTTGCATCTATGCCGTTGGCTTCGAGGTAGTCCTGGACACGTTCGGCTTCCCGCTTCATGTTCACGAAGATCATGATTCGTGCCTCGCCCATTTCCCGGATCAGCCCAACGAGCAGCGGCATCTTGTCTTCGTTCGATGGAAAGAATATAGCCTGGCGGACGCGGTCCGCCGTGACCTTGTCGGGCTCGATCCGTATGAGTTCCGGTTCGTTCATGTGCTCGTAGGCGAGCTCCATGACTCGTCGTGACAGCGTCGCCGAAAACAACATATTGAGTCGCTTGTCGGGATCCGGCAGGCGCCGCAGCAAGTAGCGAATATCCTTGATGAAGCCGAGATCAAACATGCGGTCGGCCTCATCGAGAATGGCGACCTCAACCTGGTCGAGTTTGAACACGCCCTGTTTGAAGTAGTCTATGATACGTCCCGGCGTACCTATCAGCAGATCAACGCCACTCTCGAGCGTATTGCGCTGCTTCTCATAGTCCGTACCGCCGAATGCGAGGCCAATTTTGAAGCCGGTGTGCCTGCCGAGAATTTCGGCATCGTTCGCTATCTGGACGGCGAGCTCACGCGTTGGTGCCAGCGCGAACAGCCGCGGCTGGCGTTTCCCGCCGGTGTCCGACCGCGTGTTGATGAGGCGCTGATAAGCGGCTATGAGGAAGGCTGCTGTTTTGCCGGTGCCGGTCTGCGCCTGCCCGGCAACGTCGTGACCCTCAAGTGCAATAGGCAGCGTGCTTGCCTGGATCGGTGTGCAGAACTCAAAGCCTGCGTCACGAATACCGGCCCGAATGCTTTCGTGCAGCGGCAGGGAGTCGAATCTGAGATCACTCAGGTGGTTTTCAGACATACAGTCGAGACCATAAAATATGCGCCAAAAGCTTGCAAAATGGCTCGTGAAGCGGTCAAATTGGGATTAATTCGACGCGACAACCGTCGCACTCGCCAATTTCGCTTCCCTTAACGATCCAGAAAGAAGCCGGAAACAACCGGAATTAGCCGGTAATAAAGCTGCGACATATTGCCTGATAGTTGAGGCAGCGTCATCCATTTTTGCAATGTTCGTTCGTCAGAAAACCCGACAACGGGCAAAACCACGATTAACAATCACTTTCATTTGGAGGAAGTAGCCGGTGAGCGACAATATTGTGCATACATCGGACGGCACATTCGAGGCCGACGTTTTACAAAATGAGAAAGCAGTCCTGCTCGATTTCTGGGCCGAATGGTGCGGTCCATGCAAGATGATCGCGCCGCTCCTCGAAGAGGTTGCCGTATCGCATGCAGACAAGCTTGCGGTCGTTAAGCTGAATGTTGACGAAAACCCGAACACGGCGCAGAAGTTCGGTATCCGCAGCATTCCGACGTTAATCCTGTTCAAGGACGGTGCCGTGCAGGCGCAAAAAATGGGTGCGATGCCAAAGTCGCAGCTGGAAGAATTTCTGGACACTAATTTGTGAGAGGATACTTGGGAACTTCAACTAAAAATCGCCCGAATAGATCGGGCAACAAGAGCAAGGGCAGTCCGAATCGCCGGCGGCGGCGGCGGCCGCAACATACTGAATATCCCGATGACGAAGAGGGCAGTCTCGACGTCATCACGCCGGAGCAGCTCGAGCAAAGCAAGAACATCATGAATCTGTCGGAACTGAAGACGCGTCCGGCAGCAGCGCTCGTCGAGCTGGGTGTTTCGCTGGGCATTGAAAATCTCGCGCGCTCGCGCAAGCAGGACATGATCTTCTCCATCCTGAAGGCACATGCCAGCCAGGGTGAGGATATTTACGGTGATGGGGTGCTCGAGATACTGCAGGACGGTTTCGGTTTCCTGCGTTCCTCGGACAGTTCTTATCTGGCGGGCCCCGACGATATCTACGTCAGTCCCAGCCAGATTCGGCGCTTCAACTTGCGTACCGGCGACCTGGTATCGGGTCTTATACGTCCGCCGAAAGAAGGCGAACGCTACTTCGCGCTGCTCAAGGTAGGCCAGATCAATCATGACGCACCGGAGAATGCGCGCAACAAGGTACTGTTCGAGAACCTCACGCCGCTGTTTCCGACCCAGCGCCTGAAGCTCGAGCAGGGCAACGGCAGCACCGAAGACCTGACGGCGCGCATCATCGACATGGTTGCGCCAATAGGCAAAGGCCAGCGCGGCCTGATCGTTTCGCCGCCGAAAGCAGGCAAGACGATGTTGCTGCAAAACATTGCTTCGGCAATTTGCGCCAATGCGCCCGAGGTCGATCTCATCGTTCTGCTGATCGACGAACGTCCCGAAGAAGTCACGGAAATGGAGCGTACGGTCCGTGGCGAGGTTGTTTCCTCGACCTTCGACGAGCCCGCGAGCCGCCACGTGCAGGTGGCCGAGATGGTTATCGAGAAGGCGAAGCGCCTCGTCGAGCACAAGCGCGATGTCGTTATCCTGCTGGACTCGATCACACGCCTCGCGCGCGCTTACAACACCGTCGTACCGTCCTCGGGCAAGGTCTTGACCGGTGGTGTGGACGCCAACGCATTGCATCGCCCGAAACGTTTCTTTGGTGCAGCGCGCAACATCGAGGAGGGCGGCAGCCTGACTATCCTGGCAACGGCCCTCGTTGACACGGGATCCAAGATGGACGAAGTGATTTACGAGGAATTCAAGGGCACGGGTAATATGGAAATTCACCTCGATCGTCGTATATCCGAGAAGCGCGTGTTTCCTGCTATCAACATCAATCGTTCCGGTACCCGTAAAGAGGAGTACCTGACGGATCCTGATGAGCTGCAGAAAATGTGGATACTCCGGAAAGTTCTGCATCCGATGGACGAGCTCGCGGCGGTCGAGTTCCTGTTGAGCAAGCTGCAGGACACGAAGACAAATGCGGAGTTTTTCGAGGCCATGAAGAGATAGCCGCATTGTCGGGCAACGCTGGCGCAGCGCGGTTGTCCGGCCAAGACTCTGAAAATTCCCGCCAAGTAGTCGCGTCTTTCGCCCCGCTTACGTCACCGGGCGCCCCGCGCCGAGCCTTCGGGCGTACAATTATCGGATCGTCCGACCGATTTTGGCGGCTGTGACCGTCCAATAATCGAGTACCCGGAGCGGTTCGGCATGGCGGTCTATTTCCAGGACAAAAAGCTTGTAAGACAGTTGCTCAGCGGCGATGCGCAGGCTTTCGACCGTTTCTTCGATGAAAACTTTGCGCGCCTGTATCGGTTCGCGCTGACGCGACTATCCGACGATCCGGATGCGGCTCGTGAAGTGGCGCAGATCACGCTGACGCGTGCTCTCCGAAAGCTGCACACCTACCGCGCCGAATCCGCGCTGTTCACATGGCTGTGTGCGATATGCCGCAACGAAACCAGCGACTGGCTCGCGAAGCAGGGACAATATCGCGAGCACATCGTACTGACGGAAGATTTCGCCGAGATCCAGGCGGCCGTCGATTCTTTCCGCGCTCCCGAGCAAACGAGTCCGGATCGGCACTATCGTCGCGTTGAGCTGCTGCGCCTGATACAGGTCGCCCTGGACAGGCTGCCGGCACGCTATGGCGACGTTCTCGAGTGGAAGTACATTGAAGGTCACTCGATAAAGGAGATATCGGCAAGATTGGGTATCGGTCCCGAGGCGACGCAATCCTTGCTGGCGCGCGCGAAACGGGCGTTTGCCGATGTCTACACGTCGCTGACAGAGGGCATCGAACAATATGAAAGCGAATTGGTGAAATCATGAGTGACTTCGACTACGGCACGGGCGTTGCATCCGACGATGCGCTGGAGAAATTGCTCAAGCATGCGTCGCCGCGGCCTACGCCGTCACCCTCCGACGAGACGGAAGTGCGGAAAGCCGTTCGCGCGGAGTGGCAGAATGTCAGCAGCAGGTACCGGTCGCGCCGCCGCGTAGCGTCTTTCGCGATTGCGGCCAGTGTGTTAATCGGCATGTTTGTGGTATTCAACCTGTTTCGCGTGCCGATCGTCGAGACCGTCGAGGTCGCATCGATAGAAAAAAGTTTCGGTTCCGTTTATCTGCTCGGCGAATCATCAGAGCTGCGCGAAACACAGGATCTGGCGAGCATACTCTCGGGGCAAACGATCGTTACGGGACGCCAGGCAGGCATCGGCCTTTCCTGGGGCAACGGTGGCTCGATGCGCATGGATGAGAAGACGCGCGTCGAATTCGTGAATGATGAAACAGTTTATCTGAAGTCTGGCCGCATCTATTTCGACTCGAGTCCGTCGCCGTTGATCGCCGGAATAGACGGCGGTGACACAGCGCAATTCGTTATTCATACGGATCTCGGCGACGTCGCGCACGTCGGAACGCAGTTCATGACCGGGGTGGACGCAGGGACATTGACGGTCAGCGTAAGGGAAGGCCAGGTAGCCGTGGACGGCGAATATCACAGCCACGTCGCTTCGTCGGGTGAGCAGCTGACGCTGTCGGGACGGCAGCGGCCGACCGTACTCAGTATCGGCCGGTACGGAGACAGCTGGGAATGGGTGAGCCGGACGTCGCCGCCTGCCGACGTCGACGGAAAGACGCTGTATGAATTCCTGCTTTGGGCCTGCAGGGAACTCGGCCTGGAAATTCAGTGGGAAGGCCCGGCAGAGCGAGTTGCACGCGATGCAATTCTCAGGGGGCGCATCGATACGGCACCGGCCGAAGCGCTGCGCCAGCGGCTTGCCACTGCGGCACTGGAATGGCATATCGAAGAAGGGGTTATTTACGTCGGCGAGAATCCGTAGCTGAGAAATGAGTCGCGTCCTGCCGCTTTTGGTCTTGCTAATGGCGTCGGCCGTGTTTGCCGACGACAGCCGGGCTGTGCCGTACGTTGGGCGCACCGTGGCCAATGTCATCGACGGCTTTCGAGACCAGGGACATCCTTTTGCCTACAGCACCAATCTTGTCAGTGACGAACTCAGGGTTGTCGCCGAACCCGCGCCCGGCACGCCCGTCGAGATCGTGCGCCAGATCCTGCGGCCATATGGTCTGGACGTGCAGGCGGATGGCGGCGTGTACCTGGTGGTCAAAGCGACGCCGGACGCGGCGCCGCTGCCCGATTCCGCGGCGGCGGCACCGGAACGGGCCCAACCGGACATCGAAACCGTCGTCGTTGCAGCCAGCCGCTATGAAATATCGCGGGACATTTCGACATCGCAATTTGCGCTCGACCGGCGGACGATTCAAAACATGCCGGATGTCGGCGAGGACCCTATCCGGGTAACGCAACGTCTGCCTGGCACAGCTGCCAGCGGCGCATCGGCGGTTGCGCATTTTCGTGGCGGAGAGCAGAGTGAAATCGGCATCATGTTGAACGGTCAGTGGCTTTTCGACCCGTTTCACATACGCGACTACCAGAACATTTTCAGCGCAATTGATGCGCGCGCCATTGAGGGTGTCGAGGTTTATACCGGGGGATTCCCCGTTCGCTACGGCGATCGCATGAGCGGCCTCGTGCTGATGGACTCTCTCGATTCGGAGAAGTCGCGTCACACCGAGATTGGCCTCAGCGTCTTCAATACCTCACTGCTGTCGGCGGGCACCGGCAGCGATCGCAGCTGGCTGTTCTCGGCACGACGCGGAAATCTCGACCTGGTCATCGATCCCAAGTTCGGGCAGCCGTCGTACTTCGATGTGTTTGGTGAGTACACGTTCGAGATCACTGCCGATACGCGGCTGTCGCTGAATGCGCTGTATGCGGATGACCAGGTAAAACTGGTGCTGGAGACAGACCCCGCGGAACGCGAGCAGGTCGTAAGCGATACGAGCAACGCCCAGTTCTGGCTGCGCCTGGACAGCAACTGGTCGCCGACGCTCAGCAGCAGCACGGTCCTGTCCATGGTCCAATACAGCAACAGTCGTGACGGATACGCCAACGATCCCGAAAAGCTGATAGCGGCTGTAGCGGATAGCAGAGACGTCAGGCAGTATGCGCTTCGTCAGGACTGGGTCTGGAGCCCGTCGGACCGTCACCGCACGCAGTGGGGGATTCACGTCGCTTACGGCGAAGCAGACTATGCCTACGCAGGTTCCGCTGCGTATTTCGGCCTGCAGGAAATTTACGAGAATCAACCGGCGGAACTCAGCCGTTCGCTGACGGCGAGTCCAACCGGCGGCAGCTATGCGCTGTATGTTTCGGATCGCTGGCGCCTGTCGCGGCGCGCCATACTCGAATGGGGACTTCGCTGGGACGATCAGACCTACACTGATTTGAACTCGGATTCCCAGCTAAGCCCGCGTCTCAACATGATGTTTCGCCCTCGGGAGGATACCGAGCTGCGGTTCAGCGTCGGCCGTTATCACCAGTCCCAGCCCGTGCACTCGCTGCAGATCGAGGACGGCATCACTAACTTCTGGCCGGCGCAGCGCGCGGACCATCTCATTGTCGGGATCAAGCATCTCACCGCCAACGACACGTCGCTTCGGCTCGAGGCGTTCCGCAAGGACATCCGGGACGTGCGGCCGCGTTTCGAAAACCTGTACGATCCGCTGAGCCTGATGCCGGAACTGGCAGCCGATCGAGTGCGGCTAGATCCGCCACGGGCCGAGGCGCGCGGCGTGGAGCTGTCCGCCGATCGCACCATGAACGCGTGGAGCTGGTGGGCCACCTACACCTGGTCGACAGTAACCGATCGAATTGACGGCCGCAACGTACCGCGAAGCTGGGACCAGCGCCATGCGCTTCAGGGCGGTTTCGCGTGGGACAACGAGGTATGGAGCTTTTCGGCTGCCGCCAGCGTTCACTCGGGTTGGCCGAGGACCGACCTGGCGTTGGTGGAAGAGGGTCGCGATGCCGACGGCGAACCAATCTATGTCGCGGTGCCGGGGCTACGCAACGAACTCAACCATCCGACGTTCGCGAGCGTCGACGTGCGCGTCAGCCGCAAATATAAAGTACGCCGGGGATCCCTGCTCGCGTTCATCGAGATCTCCAATCTTTTCAATCGGCGCAACGTCTGCTGCATCGACTGGGATCTCGACGAGGATGCGCTCGGCAACGCAGCGCTCGAATTCAGCCACGACTACTGGCTGCCGCTGCTGCCCGCAATCGGCGTGCTTTGGGAGTTCTGAGCTCAGGACGACAACGCGGCTTCGCGCCAGGTGTCAACGGCGTGCCTGTAGATGCGCAGGTGCTTGGCTGCATCGGCATCGGGCTGATAAATGATTCCCGACGCACGCTTGTACACGGCCTGGGTGAGCGGGTTTCTTCCGGGCGCGTCGTCACGATGAGTCAGCACGAAGGGTATCGAACGGGTTAAGGTCAGCAGCAGGCCGGCCTGGCCGTCGGACGGGTCGTGTATATGGACGACGTCGACGTGCGGCATCAGGCAGTACGCCATTACGGCGGACCTGACGACAGGCCCGGCTGTCACGTTGCCGACCAGGTCCAGCCGCTTGGCGAGCGCGACATTTCTGACCAGTACATACTGGCGCACACCCATCGCCTGCAGTGACTCGACCAGCCTGACAAAGTGCTCACCGGCGCCGTTGAATGACTTGGCGAGATTGATGTGCCCGATATGCACATCAGTCTCCCCAGTCATCCGAACGTTCGCTGATCAACTCGGCGCTTGCCTGCCGCACCCTGTCTGATGGATCGCGTGAGGCGATTTCGGCGATGCTCGCGACGTCGGCATCCGGATGCTCGATGATCAGTTGCACCGCCTCTTCACGGACGGCCGCGGCCGGATCTGAGAACAGTACCAGCGCTGCGTCCAGGGCGGCAGGATCATCGACGCCGGACAGCAAGGTCAGGCCACGCACGCGGGTTCGAGTATCCGCGCTACGGGTCATGATCAGCGCCTCCTCGACCTGCCTGCTGGAAGTCTTTGCAGGGCGGCGCGCCGTAACGGCCGTGACGCTGCCAGTTGAAAACACGAACAGGCGAGCGCCGTCCTGGTCTTCGACCAGCAGGTAGCATTCGCCACGCAGCTGTTCGCGCACGGCTTGTTGCAGCGGCGTATCGGCTGAGACCGGGAAGGCAACAAGCAGCGCAAGGCCGGTCAGGACCCCGCGCCGCGTTGTTTGGCACCACCTGTTCATTATTACTCGAGAACGAAGCAGCTTTCGGTCGCTGTCTGGTTGAAGCTTTCTTCGCGCGCCAGCACTTCATACTTGAACTCATCACCTTGCGCGATGAACTCGGCCGGAATCGTCATGCTGGTCACAGCTGGGGGCAGTGTGACACTCAGTACGCTGGCAAAATCGTCATCGATCTCGACTTCAACCACAACTTCGTAGTTGAGAACAGTAATTGCGCCGGAGCGTGGCGAACCAAGGTCCGGGTGCGTCGAGTCGACAGGGTCCCAGGCAATGACAACCGGCGCTGAGACGGCAACCGGATCGCCTTCTTCACAATCCTCGTCAAAGTCCATGCCATTCACTTTCGGTTCCGGCGGCGCCGGCATGGCGTGCGTGATCTCGGTCTCGCTTTCGAGTTCATCGCCTTCGAGCGTGACGCCCTCGATTTCATAGGTGCCCGCCGGAAAACGCTCGAAGAATTCCTCGGGTGACAGCTCGTCGAAACTCGGTTCGGCACTCTCGAAGAAGAGTTCGGTCAGTCCCTGGCGGCGCAGGCGATCGCGCAGTGTGATGTCGAGAATGCGGCGCTCTTGCTGGTCCTCGATACGCAGTCGCTTCCACGGCTCACCGTCGATCAGTGCGTGGATGCCGAGATCTCCGTCGGTGTTGTTCAGTTCAAAGAAGACGTGCGCTTCGTCGAATTCGATTTCATCCCCATCATCTTCGTCGTGCATATCGGCGACTGCGGCGATGGGGGCAAACAGCAGGGCAAACAAGCTCGAGACTAAGCTAAGGGTTCTGATTTTCATGATTTTTTCTCCTGAGGGCCGGTCGGTTCGGCTACCCCATAAGACGGGGCCGCGTCAGGAAATCGGTCGGAAAAACGGTGCCCGAATACGAGGGGCTGCTAGCCGATGTTTTTTTCGTAGGCGGGCAGATCGTCGCCGATCTTGAACCACGCCTGCTTGTCCTCGGTCCAGATGTGCGCCCGCGGGGTTGGCGTGCCCGGGTCGTCGAGGCAGTTCACGGCTATGTCGATTTCGCCGGCCCGGTTCTCGTTTTCGTAAGTGATCGACGAACCGCAGTTGCAGCAAATGCCGCGCGTCACACCCGGTGACGAGTGATGCCAGTGAAATTCGCCTTGCGTTACGACAAAGGTGTCGCGATCGTAGGTTGCCCATGCGACGACCGGCGCACCGGCGGCGCGCTGGCAGCTCTCGCAGTAGCAAAAACAGGCAAACTTCTCCGGGCCGACCACCTCGAAACGGATTCTTCCGCAGAAGCACCGGCCGCGGATCGAGGGACTGCTCATGATGGTTCTTCGTCGAAGAACTCGACCCTGCCGGTCTCCAGCGAATACTCGGCACCGACGACCGTCAGTTCACCGGCTTCGATGAGCTGCTCGAGGATGAGGGAACCGTGTCTCAGTCGTTCCACGGATGCCAGAATATTGGCGCGCACAGCGGCACTCGTAAGCGTATGCGTGTCGCTGTCCTTGTGTGTCTGGAGTACCGGCTCGATGGCGGGCCGCACCCGATCCACGATCGCCCGCAGGTTCGGTGATCGGTGCGTTTGTTCGAGGGCGAGTTCTTTCAACGCCGCCGCAACGGCACCGCAGTTCGAATGCCCGAGCACGACGACGAGCCTGGTACCGAACTGACTGGCCGCAAACTCGATGCTGCCGATCTGCGAAGGGGCAACGATATTGCCGGCCACGCGGATCACAAACAGGTCGCCGAAGCCCTGGTCGAAGACCAGTTCGACCGGCACGCGGGAGTCGGAACAGGCATGAATAATTGCAAAAGGATGTTGTCCGCCCGACAGGTCGACCCGGTGGGTGCGGCTGGCCAGCTGATCGGCGTCTATTTCGCCGGCGACGAAGCGGCGATTGCCTTCGCGTAGTTTCAGAAGTGCGTCATCGGCTGAAATCATGTCAGCCAGTATCTGGTACCGCCCGCTTGGCCGCAAGGCCCGCTAGCAGGCACGCCAACGATGCAGGAACACCGCGGTACCTGCCGGGAAATGGTCTTGCTCTCGCGCCAGTTCGACGTAGCCGTCGGTTGCCGACAGGGCCGTGAAATCACCCGAGGTGTTCGTCTTGACCGGCACTGCGAGCACCTGGCCGCCGGCGCTGGACACCAGGCGCACCGGCTGGAAACAGGTGAGATCCGGTTCGAACGTGATGTCGCTCGCAAGCACCGCAAATTCGGGAGGCTGCGGTGCTGCCGCTGACGCGGCCGCGAGGGCGGGAATCACGTACTGGCGGCAGCAAACCAGCGCCGATACCGGATTGCCAGGCAATGCGAACACGGCCTTCTTCTTCGGGCCAATGCCGAACCACATGGGTTTGCCGGGCCGCTGGCTGACCTTATGGAACACCACGTTGACGCCGAGTTCAGCCATCACGCCAGGCACAAAGTCTGCTTTGCCCATCGACACACCGCCACTCAGGATCAGTACGTCGGCTTCGGCCAGATGCACGGCAATGCGCTCACGCAGTTCGTCGAGATCGTCGAGCAAGTGGTCGTGAACGCACTGGGCGTAACCCCGTTCCATGAGCATGGCCTGAATCGCAGGCCCGTTCGACAGCCTAATCTGCTGCGGTTTGATCGGTGCGCCTGGCGCTACCAGCTCGTTGCCCGTCGAAATTACGCGAACGATCGGCCGGCGGCTGACCTCGATTTCGGTCAGACCGCATGACGCAATGATCGCGACATCCATCGGGGAAATGCGTTTGCCGGGCGCCAGGAGATGGGCGCCGGCTGAATGGTCCGAGGCGCGCCGGTGAATGAACTGGCCGATTTTTGCCTCGTAATCGTCGTCGATGACTGCGACTCCGTTCCTTAACGAAATGCGTTCAACCGGAATAATGCAATCCGCGTTGCCGGGCAGAGAAGCGCCGGTCATGATTTCGATGCAGCTACCCGGTTGCAGCGCGAGGACCGGATCACCGGCAGCCTGCGTCGCCTGGACCGGGAACTCGCGCGCACCCTTTTCGACGTCTGCAAACCTGAGGGCGACGCCGTCCATCATGACGCGGTCGAAAGGGGGCTGGTCTCTCTCGGCGCGTACGATTTGACGAAGTACGCATCCATTCGCGCTTCCGACAGGCGTCACTTCGGCCGGAAACTCCGGCATGGAGGAGAGGACTGCTTCCCGGGCCTCGGTCGTGCTCAGCATTGCTGACTAGCTCTCTCTCGCAATTGCGCGGTGTCCGATGTCGCGGCGAAAGTAGACGTCCTGCCACTTGATCTTGTCGACCGCCTCGTACGCGCATTTCGCCGCCGCGGCGACGGTATCACCGAGACCAACGACACACAGCACCCGGCCGCCATTCGTTGTCACCGTTTTACCGTCGCTGGCGGTTCCGGCATGGAATACCTTTTGCGTATCGCTGTCGGCTTCTTCGAGGCCGCTGATACGTTTGCCTCTTGCATAGCTTGCCGGGTACCCGCCGGCGGCCATCACGACGCCCAGCGCCGCGCGTGGATCCCAAGCGGCGCTTTGCTGGTCCAGGGTGCCATCCAGCGTCGCCGCACAGATTTCCACAAGGTCGGACTCGAGTCGCATGAGAATCGGCTGCGTCTCCGGATCGCCCATACGGCAGTTGAATTCGATCACCTTGGGCGTTCCGTCCGGCATGATCATCAGTCCGGCATACAGGAAGCCAAGATAAGGGCTACCGTCCGCCTGCATACCGGCGAGCGTCGGCCGAATGACAAGATCCATGATCCGTCGCCCGATCTCTTTTGTCACCACCGGCGCCGGCGAATACGCGCCCATGCCGCCCGTGTTGGGACCAACATCGCCCTCATCGCGCGCCTTGTGGTCCTGTGAGGTCGCCAGGGGAAGGATGGAGTCACCGTCGGTGATAACGATGAAACTCGCTTCTTCGCCATCGAGATACTCCTCGACGACGATGCGGGCCCCGGCGTCACCGAAACTGCCGCCGGCCAGCATGTCGGTCGCCGCCCGCTCGGCTTCCTCCAGGCTCATTGCGACAATGACGCCTTTGCCTGCAGCCAGGCCGTCCGCTTTGATCACGATCGGCGCGCCCTGTGCGCGAATATACTCCAGCGCGGGCTGCAATTCGGAGAAATTGCGGTACGCGGCCGTCGGAATATCATGTCGGGCGAGAAAATCCTTGGTGAATGCTTTTGAGCCCTCGAGCCGGGCCGCCGCGGCGCTCGGGCCGAAGCAGGGCAGCCCGAGCGCTTCGAAGCGGTCGACGATACCCGCAACCAGCGGCGCCTCCGGACCGACGATCGTCAGGCCGATTTTTTCCTTTTGTGCGAGCGCCAGTAGTCCCTCGATGTCGTCGGATGCGACGGCGACGTTGCGCACCCTGCGCTCGCGCGCGGTGCCGGCGTTGCCCGGCGCGACCAGCACAGCGTCCACTCCGGGCGACTGGGCGCACTTCCAGGCCAGCGCATGTTCGCGTCCGCCCGAACCAATGATGAGGATCTTCATTCCTGATGTGCTCCGATCCGCAGTCTCGCTCCAGCAATAGTCTAATGGCGAAAATGGCGCATGCCGGTAAAAACCATCGCCAGTCCGTGTTCGTCAGCGGCCTGGATGACCTCGTCATCGCGCATCGAACCGCCTGGCTGAATGATGGCCGAAATACCGTGCTCGGCCGCGGCATCGATGCCGTCACGGAACGGGAAAAAGGCGTCTGATGCCATGACCGAGCCCTTGACCTCGAAACCTTCGTCGCCGGCCTTGATCGCGGCGATCTTCGTGCTGTACACGCGGCTCATCTGACCGGCGCCGACGCCAATGGTCATGTTGTCCTTGCAGAAGATGATGGCGTTTGACTTGACGTACTTGACCACGGTCCAGGCGAACAACAGGTCCCTGACCTGTGCTGCAGTGGGCGCTTTTTCTGTAACGATCTTGAGGTCATCGGCAGTAATTACACCCAGGTCGGTATTCTGAACCAGCAGTCCGCCGGATACCTTTTTGAAGTCGAAGCCCGCGACGGCGTTGCCGGTCCAGTCGCCCGTCTCGAGCACGCGAACGTTTTTCTTCGCCGATATCACCGCGGCCGCGTCGGCTTCAATAACCGGGGCGACGATGACTTCAACAAACTGCCGTTCGATAATGGCTTCTGCCGTCTTTGCGTCGAGCGGGCGATTGAAGGCGATGATGCCGCCAAACGCCGACGTCGGATCCGTCTTGAAAGCTTTCGCGTAGGCGTCCAATGGGTCCTCGGCGACCGCGACCCCGCATGGATTGGCGTGCTTGACGATCACGCAGGCCGGATTCTCGAATTGCCTGACGCATTCGAGGGCCGCGTCGCTGTCCGCGATGTTGTTATAGGACAAAGCCTTACCCTGCAGCTGTTTGGCCCTGGCGAGCGAGTTCTCCGGGGACTGCTGATCAACATAGAATGCCGCTTCCTGGTGCGGATTCTCGCCGTAGCGCAGCCGCTGCGAGAGAGTGCCCGAATACAGGAAGCGTTCGCCCAGCACGTCATCTCCCAGCGACCGCGACAGGTACGTGGTAATGGCCGTGTCATAGCTTGCCGTGTGCGCGTACGCCTTGGCCGCGAGGCGACGTCGATGCTCGAGAGAGAGTTCATCATTCTTGAGCTTGTCGAGAACGGCCTCGTAGTCATCCGGGCTAACGACGACGGCAACGCCATCGTGATTTTTCGAAGCGGCCCGAATCATTGCGGGACCACCGATATCGATATTTTCGATGGCGTCATCGATTGTCGTCTCGTCGCGTGCGATGGTCTCTTCGAAGGGGTACAGATTGACGACAAGAAGGTCGATTGCTTCGATGCCGTGCTCGGCCATTACTGCTTCGTCGGTGCCGCGGCGACCGAGCAGACCACCATGGATGATCGGGTGCAGCGTCTTGACACGACCGCCCATGATTTCCGGGAAACCGGTTTTTTCCGACACTTCGATTACGTCGAGGCCGGCCTCGCGAAGCCGACGGCAGGTACCGCCCGTTGACAGCACTTCAATACCGAGTTCGGCGAGGCCGCTGATAAAAGGAATCAATCCACGCTTGTCAGAAACACTGACAAGCGCGCGTCGTACGTTGAACATGGGTGCACCTGAAAAGAAAAAGGGATACCGATGCAGCTTCTATTTTATGAGCAAGTAAGTCCTGAGTTTCTTTCGCAAGGTACCGCGATTGATGCCGAGTATACCGGCGGCCTGGCTCTGGTTGCCTTGCGTGTAATCCATGACGGCTTTGAACAAGGGCCGTTCAACCTCGCCAATGACCAGGTCGTACAGGTCACCCGGCCGATCACCGTTCAGGGTCGTAAAGTATTGATCGAGCGCATCTTCCGTGTGTTTGCAGAGAGGTTTCTTGCTTTTCCTGGACCGGAGGTCCTTCTTCTTATGCTTTTCTTGAGCCACGTTGATTAAATCCTGAAGAATTCTTTTGTCAAACTGATTTGTTCTGAAGCACGCTCGACGCGAACCACCTGATGACGAAAAGCGTCGGCGTCGTCCAGGCTGTTGCAGTACCAGGTCAGGTGCTTGCGAGCCACTCGAACTCCGGTTGGATCCCCATAAAACCGGTGAAGATCGTTCAAGTGGCCGAGCATAATATCACGCAATTCAGTTTTTTCTAGCTGCGTATTTTCCTCAGTCGAATTTAGAAGACGTCCAAGTTCGCGAAAGATCCAAGGGCGTCCCTGGGCGCCGCGTCCAATCATAAGGCCATCTGCATTAGTTACACGCAGTACTTCGAGCGACTTCTCTAAAGTCGTTATATCTCCGTTTGCTATAACCGGTATTTTTACAGCTCGCTTGACCGCGGCGATCGTCTCGTATTCGGCCTCACCGCTGTACCTGCACGCGCGCGTTCGACCGTGAATGGCGAGTGCCTGGATCCCGGCGTCCTCGGCGAGCCGCGCAATGTCGATGGCATTGCGGTGCTCGGTGTTCCAGCCCGTCCTGCATTTGAGCGTAACGGGCACGCTGACCGCACGGACAACAGCACCCAGAATGGACGCCACCAGCTTTTCGTCTCTAAGCAGCGCTGAGCCCGCGAGTTTCCTGCAGACTTTCTTCGCCGGACAACCCATATTGATGTCGATGATTTGAGCGCCCCGGTCGACGCAGGCCTGGGCGGCGAGAGCCAATTGCTGCGGGTCGGAGCCCGCGATTTGCACGGTGACCGGTTCTGCGTCGAGATCGAGGTCAAGCCGATGGCGTGATTTGGGCGTCTGCCAGAGACTGGTGTCAGCGGTCGTCATCTCGGTGGTGGTCATGCCGGCGCCAAACTGGCGGCAGAGACGCCGAAACGGCGCGTCCGTGACTCCGGCCATGGGCGCAAGCACAAACGGGCTGGATAGCGTGTACGGGCCGATTTGCAGCGGCTTCAGGTCGACGGCGGGCATGCCGCATTCTACTGCAGGAAGGCGCTATCTGCAGGAAACGGGCCCGCGTCCGGTCCCTTACCTGAAGTCCGGGTTACTGCAGCGCAGCTCTCCGGCGGACTGACGGTAGCAGGCCTTGAGCCGGTACCCGGTTGCGTCTTTCGCCGGCGACTCGATGGAAATTACCGCGTTAAACGTATCGCCCGGCGCTACGGGAGTGCTCGGGTCCAGGCCGTTGTTCAGGTATTCAGCCGGATCAAGCGTCTTATTGCCGACCGCCTCCTCGTAACGATCGATGAGCGCTACGTTGATTAACGGGTACGGCAAGGAATCCTCGGATTTGTTGCCAATACGCGAGTAGATGCTCAGCCGATCGTCCATTTCATCGACGACATCCTGGGTGGCCTCGAAACGCCAGCCCGTTACGTCCCACGCGGGCGACAGTGGTTTTCCGATAGCACGATAAACCGGACCGACGACGTTATTGAATGCTGGAATCGTCGCGAGCGCCTCGCGCGACTGGTGGACGACCTGCACGACAAGAAGTAAACCAAGCGCAACAGCCGCCGCCATCATGCCCCGGCGTCGCTCTCGTGGTGGCGCCGCGCTCTGATCGTCCAGTTCGACTTTTGCCTGCCTCGCGAGGGCCGCCGCGGCCGCAACGTCTGCTGCGTGCTTCCCTGTGTCGATGGCGGAGCGGATCGTGTCGCCTTCCATGATGATTGTCTCGAAGCCTGCCGAGGCGTCGTCATCCGCCAAATGCGATTCTTTTTCAGCAGCGGCTTTGTCTTCCGCCTCTTTCTCGGGGATGACGATCGTCGAGGCGAAACCGTCTTTGTCTTCTACCGCAAAATTGAGAAGATCCTGGTCGATCATCATGTTGAGAGTTTGTTCTTGTTCGGTTGGTGGCGGAACGACGTGGTGGCTTTCTTCGCTCTCCGGCCGACGGGGCGTTCCTTCGCCGACCTCGGTGTCCGGCGCGTCGTCCTGCAGCTCGAGCGCTTCCGCACCGTCGAAGAATTCCTTGTCGAAGACATCCGATTCCTCTTCGAGCTGCGCCATGGCTGTATCGACGGAACCGAATTCGAGCGGGGCCTGGTCTTCGCCCTCCTCGAGGAGATCTTGTCGAACCACAGCGTCTCCGGATTCTGATTCGGTCTCAGGCTCGATCTCGATGTTCGGCTCATCGTCAGCCTCGTTTTGCAGCACTACCTCCGCTTCGTCGTCGACGTCGGGTGTCGCGTCTCCAGGCGCGGCGTGTATGCCGCTCAGGTCTATGCCCATGGCTTCAGCCTGAAGCGCGAACTGCGTATCCACATCCGGGACGGATTCACCAGCTTGAGTCGGCGCCGGCCCGGCATCGCGTGAAGCGTAAAGAGGTCCGGCAGCATCGGGGTCGGCGGGCTGGTCGACTTCGCCGAGAATGTCGGCCCATTCATGCGGTTCGCCCAGCGTGACGTCGATCCGTGAGTCGCCTGATTCATTGCGTGCATTGTCTTCGTCGTCAGGCGAAGAATCTTCGGCATCAGCCGTTTTCGACAGATACGATGACTCATCTTCCAGATCGAAGTCGTCGGGCAAGGGAGTGTCGTCGTCGAAACGCAGTTCTTCGACCGGGGTTTGCGCCAGTGCGTTTGCAGATTCGTCGAAGATTTCGCCCGCCTCGACGCTGGTTGGTGTTTTTGTCAGAAATTGGTCGATGGGCGTTGGCGACTCGTCGAGCAGTTCGTCGATCACCGAATCAGACACCGCATCCTCATCCAGTACGCGCCATTCGACACCGGTATCCTCGATGCGAATATCAGAGCCCGCGAGCTGGTCGAGCGTCTTCAGCAGCGCTGCACTCTGTTCGGCGGAAATGGACCGCGGGACGCCCCCGCTCGCTTGTAGCGGTTCCGGCCGCAGTTCCGGAAGCGGTGCCTCGGGTTCCTTCGCTGCGGGCTGTTCCGGCATACTTTCAGACAGGTATTCGAGCGCGTTGAACGGGTTGCCGCAGCCGCCACAGCGCACTTTGCCGGAGGCCTGCTTCAAGACCTCCGCCGTTACGCGAAATCCGGTGCTGCATTCAGGGCATTGCGTATACATTGCCTGGCCCTATCTCCTCGTTCCTGTGAGCCGCGACCACGTCTGACCATCCTGCTCCCGGCATACGGTTTCATCGAACTCGATCCAGGGCTCGTATGCGGCCATGACGGAGGCGGCTTGTTCACATAATACGCCCGATAGTGCAAGCATACCGTCGCCTGCAAGCGTTGATGTGATGGATTCGGCAAACTGGACAAGTGGTCCGGCAAGAATATTGGCGACCACGACGTCGAAAACGCCTTCGATGTCAGCCTCGCTGCCGTAAACACGCACGCGTCCTGCGACCGCATTGCGCTCGGCATTTTGAGCTGTCGCAATGAGGGCCTGTGGGTCGATATCCATTGCCGCCGTCTCGCGGCACCCCAGCCTGATGGCGGCGATCGCGAGGACCCCCGAGCCGCAGCCATAGTCCAGCAGCATCTTGCCGCCTAATGACAGTCCGTCCAGCCACTCGAGGCAAAGGGCGGTGGTCGCGTGAGTACCTGTCCCGAAAGCGAGCCCGGGATCGAGCCGAACGATCACGGCATCCTGCTGTTCGACTTCGCTGGTGCCCGGGCAGATCCAGAGCCGTTCGCCGAATTTCATCGGCCCGAAGCCGGTGAGCCACTCGCGTTCCCAGGCGCGATCTGCGAGTTTGTCGATGCGGTACGGGGGCAGGTGCGTGAGCTGGAGCTCCTGCAGCAGTTCGGCTTCCAGCTTCCCAAGATCGGCGTCTGCCGAGAACAGGCCCGTGATGCGGGTCTCTGCCCAAAGCGGAGTCTCGCCCGGACCCGGCTCCAGAACAGGGCTGTTGCCGGCGTCGCTGAGGGTTACCGACCAGGCATTGTGCCGTGTGAAAATTTCCTCAACGATGGCCGGGTCCAGTGTGTCGAGGTTCATGACAAACTGCTGCCATTCCACCGGTGGGCTGCTCCCGATCAAACCAGGCCGAGACGTTTCTCGAGGTAATGAATATCAGTGCCACCGGCCTGGAATGCGGCGTGCTGGAAGATCTCCTGGTGCAGGGGGATGTTTGTCCTGATGCCTTCGATGACGATTTCGCTCAAGGCGCTTCGCATACGCGCGAACGCAGCCTCGCGGCTTGCGCCGTGGGCAATCAGTTTGCCGATCATCGAGTCATAGTAAGGCGGCACTTTGTAGCCGCTGTAAAGATGACTCTCGACGCGTATTCCCGGCCCGCCCGGTGCATGCCACAGCGTCACCAGTCCGGGCGAAGGCATGAAATTCTTGGGATCTTCGGCATTGATGCGACACTCTATGGCATGCCCCTGGATCCTGATGTCGTCCTGTGTGAACTGCAGCGGCAGACCGCTGGCGACGCGCAGCTGCTCACGCACGATGTCGACGCCCGTGATCATCTCGGTTACCGGATGCTCGACCTGCAGGCGCGTATTCATCTCGATGAAGTAGAACTCGCCGTTCTCGTAGAGAAATTCGAAGGTCCCGGCGCTGCGGTAACCTATTTCCTTACAGGCCTTCACGCAGCGTTCGCCAATGCGCGTGCGCTGTTCTTCGCTGATGCCCGGTGCCGGCGCTTCCTCGATGACTTTCTGGTGGCGCCGCTGCATCGAGCAATCGCGTTCGCCCAGGTGAATAGCATTGCCGTGCGTATCGGCAAGTACCTGGATCTCGACATGCCGAGGGGCTTCAAGGTATTTTTCCATGTAGACCACCTCGTTGCTGAAAGCCGCGCGTGCTTCGGCCCTGGTCACCGTGATCGCTGCCGTCAGTGACGCCTCGGCATGCACCACGCGCATGCCGCGCCCACCACCGCCGCCGGATGCCTTGATGATGATCGGATAGCCGATCTCGCGAGCCAGACGGATGTTCTCATCGGGATCGTCGCCGAGCGGACCGTCTGAACCGGGAACACAGGGCACGCCCGCCGCCTGCATTGCCTTGATGGCGGAGACTTTGTCGCCCATCAGGCGGATCGAATCGGCTTTTGGCCCGATGAAAGTGAAGCCGCTCGACTCGACGCGTTCCGCAAAGTCGGCGTTTTCGGAGAGAAAACCGTAGCCCGGATGAATGCCGGTTGCGTCAGTTACCTCGGCCGCACTGATGATAGCGGGCATGTTGAGATAGCTCTCGCTGGATGGGGGAGGGCCGATACAAACCGTTTCATCAGCGAGTAAGACGTGCTTCAGGTTGTTGTCCGCGGTGGAATGCACGGCAACCGTCTTTATGCCGATCTCGCGGCAGGCCCGGAGAATGCGTAGCGCAATTTCGCCCCTGTTGGCTATGACTATCTTGTCCAGCATGTTGGCGCGACCCGCTAGTCGCCGTGGCGCTGGTCGATAACGAACAACGTCTGGCCGAATTCGACCGGCTCACCATTCTGAATACGAATCGACTTGATTACGCCGGACACGTCGGATTCTATCTGGTTCATCATCTTCATCGCCTCGATGATGCAAAGCGTATCGCCCTCGTTGACGCGGTCACCGACCTGGACGTACGGCGCTGCGCCCGGCGAGGATGCCGCATAGTACGTACCGACCATCGGCGAGGTCACTGCGTACCCGTCCTCCTCAACTTCGGGCGGCGCGACGGCCTGGAGCTTTGTGACAACAGGCGCTGCGGGCGGTGCAGCGGCCGCGGCGGCAGGTGCCGCGATGGGCGCGTGCTGTGAGTAACGGCTGATTCTTACCGATTCTTCTCCCTCGGTTATTTCGATCTCGGCGATACCGGACTCGTCCAGTAGCTCGATCAGTTTTTTTACTTTTCTAATGTCCATCGCTTAGTCCCCGGTACTGGCAACGAAATGACTGGCAGCCTGCAGCGCCAGTTCGTAGCCGTATGCCCCAAACCCGAACAGGCAACTTCTCGCCATATCACTGAAGTAACTGTTTGGCCTGAATTCCTCCCGCGCAAACGTATCGCTCAGGTGTATTTCGACAGAGGTAATCCCGACCGCGAGAAAAGCATCGCGCTTCGATGTCCTCGAGGCGCGTTACGCCGTCTACCTGTGGCTCGCGCGACCTGAGCAGATTCAGGTTGGCGCCGTTGATCAGCAAGAATACGAACATGGGCCGAGTTTCTCAGCGAGATAGCCGAAGATGGCCGCAATAGTAACCCTTTTTTAAGACATTAGGGCAAGTTTTGCTGTGGACACGGTTGCGGGGTCACCCGGAGCGTCTCAGAGCGCGTCGAGTCTGGCTCTGGCTTCGTCCTTTTTGATCTCGCCGCGTTCCAGGCTGGTCATGATCTCGACGAGTTCGTCGAGATGTTCCTGGTGCAGCTCTCCGATGTAGGCGCCCAGGTATTCGCCCGCGGAGTCGACGAACATCGTGAAGGGCATGCCGATAAATTCGATGCCGGAGGATTCGGCGACCGCCATCGCATCCTGTTCGCCGACCAGCACAGGGTAATTAAAGTCCGCCGACTCATCGTAGGCTACCACCGCTTCCGGATAGTCAACGGCAATGCCGATAACCTGGAAGCCGTTGCCGGCCTGCTGATCCTGGAAATTTTTCAACAACGGAATCTCGCGCCGGCAGGGCGCACACCACGTGGCCCAGAAATTAAGGAGGCGGTTCTTGCCCTGCCATTCCGAGAACTCGCGCTGTTTGCCGTCGATGTCGGGCAAAGTGAATGCCGGGTGAGTCATGACCTCGAGTGTCGTCGGCATGGCGGCCGGCGCGGCCGTGTGTGCCTGCTGCGGTGGGGCGGTGGCGGGAAACCGGGCCGCATAAAACAATGCGCCGGCCAGAAGCGCAACCAGTGCGGTCGCGAAGATCAACATTACTCGGGACACGTTTAGCCTTCTATTGTTGCTCGGTTTGTACGCTTATCGATTCAGTCTCACTGAATGCTCGGCGCACGTGCTCGGCAAAGTCAGGAGCTTTCATATAGCCCACGACTTCATAGCCGTGGCGTTGCTGGCCATCCGTGCCGAAGAAAATAATGGTCGGCGGTCCGAATACGCCAAAGCGATCGAGCAGCGCCTGATCGGCCTCGTCGTTGGCAGTGACGTCCGCCTGCAGCCAGACCGTGTTCGAGAGAGCCGCCTGTACGTCGCCGTCCGTGAACGTGTACGCCTCCATCTCTTTGCAGGATACACACCAGTCCGCATAAAAATCCAGAAACGCGGACTTGCCCTGGCGTGTCGCGTTCGCCAGTTCCCGATCCAGATCATCGACGGTCTTGATTCGCTGGAAGGGCAGCGCGTGCTCTGCTTCAGATACCAATATTCCATCACCGAGGCTGATGGTCGCGAGCGGCCGCAGCGGATTGCTGCCGCCGGCCAGCGAGCCCAGCAACAGGATAATGCCGTAAACAATGGCGAGGAATCCGAATCCCTTGCCGAGTTTCTGCGCGACAGCGGAATCGCTTGTCAGCGTCGTCAGGCCGCCCATGAACACACCGGCCATGAATACCAGCACGGCCCAGAGGAACATCGTCACGTTGCCGGGCAGAATTCTGGACAGCATCCAGATCGCAAGGCCCAGCATCATGAAGCCAAAAGCATTGCGCACGGCCACCATCCACGGCCCGGCTTTCGGCAACAGCTTGCCCTGCGCGGCCCCCATCAGCAGTAGCGGGGCGCCCATGCCGAGACTCATGGCAAACAGCGCCGTGCCACTACGCAGCATGTCTCCAGTCTGTGCCATGACGGTCAAGGCAGCAATGAGCGCCGGTGCGACACAGGCTGTGACGATGAGAGCGGACAACGCGCCCATAATAAATGCGCCGATCATCGTACCGCTTTCTTGTTTGCCGCTGACGGTCGACAGTTTTCCCTGGATGTTGCTCGGCATCTGCAGTTCGTATGCTCCGAACATGCCGAGTGCGAGGACTACAAACAGGCCGGCAAACAGAATGAGTATCCAGGGTTGATTGAACGTGGCCTGTAGCTGCATGCCGGCGGCAGCGGCAACGATGCCCGCGCCGGTATAAACGAGTGCCATGCCGAGGACGTAACTGAGGGCGAGCGTGAAGCCCCGCATAGGTGTGACCTTGTCGCCTTCGCCGGCGATGATGCCCGACAATATGGGCACCATGGGCAGCACGCACGGCGTGAAAGCAAGGCCCAGTCCGGCCAGAAAAAACAGGCCTATCGTGACCCAGATGCTGGAACCGGTAATGATCCGGGCAAGCCGTGCCTGTTCGCTGACTGGCACGGTATCGGACGGCAATGCGGACAGGTCCGAAACCGTGGCTGCTTCGGGCAGGCTTACTGCAATGACGCGGGTTTGCGGCATGTAACAAAGGCCGCCTTCCGCACAACCCTGATAGTTGAGCTCAAGTTCCAGATCCATGGCCTCGGGCGTCGCTCGCGCTATCGCCAGCCGTGCCAGAATGCTGTCGAAGTAGACCTCCATTTCGCCGAAGTACTCGTCGACTTTCATCTTGCCCTCGGGCAAATCGAGACGGCCGGCCTTGGCATCGTCGCTCAGCGAGCGAACCGAGATCTTGTCCTTGTAAAGGTAGAAGCCTGGAACTATGCGTATTCCGACTTCTACGGTGTTGCCGTCGACCGGGAATATGTCGGGGAAAAAAACTTCATCGACCGGTGGAAACTCGCTGTTGATATCGGGCGTACCGCCGAATTGCCCGAGCTGTAGTTTCGGCGCGCTGCCGGAGATCTTTCGCAGCTTGACCTCATCAGTCCAGGTTTGCGGCGGATAGCATATCCCGATGACGTCATTGCAGCCCTGGCTCTTGATGATGAGTTCCGCCGTCTGCGGACGGGTGCCGCTTACCGTGTAGGGAATCGTGACGAAAAACCGATCGCGGTAGACCTGCTGCTTGCCAAAAAACTCGTCTTCGTGCGGCAGGCCTGCGGGCAGCTGGATGTCGCCCAAAACGATCGCGGCGTCGCCGCTCTCGAAGGCGAGCTTGTCGCGGTACAGGTAGCAACATTCGTCTATGGCCCAGTCAATCTCCAGTGCATTACCCGTGTCCGTCACGACATACCGGAATGCTTCGGTAACCCGGGGCGGCGCATCGTCCGCAAGAACCGGTATTGCCAGGCAGAAGGCGAGCAGGGCTGCGGCAAAACCATTTCTAATCTTTGTCATTTCGGGAGTCTTTGGCGGTCAGGGATCAAGGGGCCTGCGTGATGGGACCGGTCAGGCGTAGGGATTGTTACCCCAAAGTGGGCTCAAGTCACCGATACAGGTCTGGTTTTTTGCCAAAAAAGTCCGCGACGAGAGCTTGAAATTTCGGCACTCATGCCTATTATTAGCACTCCTCGTGGCCGAGTGCTAATAGCGCAAGGCCCGTAAATCGCCGGAAATCGGTTTTAGATCAATAACATATAGGAGAAATGCACCATGAAGATGCGTCCGCTTCATGATCGGGTCATCGTCAAGCGCATGGAAGAGGAGCGCAAATCGCCCGGTGGGATCGTCATTCCTGACGCTGCGGCTGAGAAACCCATCAAGGGTAAGGTGATCGCTGCAGGCAACGGCAAAATTCTCGAAAACGGCGAAGTCCGCAAGCTTGATGTCAAAGTCGGTGACAAGGTCCTTTTCGGCAAGTACGCCGGCACGGAAGTCAAAGTAGAAGGTGAAGAACTGCTCGTGATGAAGGAAGACGACATCATGGCCGTTATCGAAGGCTAAGCCGCCCGACACCTGATCAGTTTTCATAATCAGCAGGCGGCTCCGGCCGTCTCAGTCAAAAGAGGAATCTTAAGATGGCTGCTAAAGAAGTACGTTTCAGCGATGACGCGCGGCAAAAGATGTTTGCCGGCGTCACCGTTCTCGCAAACGCGGTTAAAGTGACCCTGGGTCCCAAAGGCCGCAATGTCGTGCTCGACAAGAGCTTTGGCGCACCGACTGTCACGAAAGACGGTGTGTCGGTTGCCAAGGAAATCGAGCTCGACGACAAGTTCGAAAATATGGGCGCACAGATGGTCAAGGAAGTCGCTTCCCAGACGTCTGATATTGCAGGTGACGGTACGACGACCGCAACGGTTCTGGCCCAGGCTATTCTGCGCGAGGGTCTGAAATCGGTTGCCGCCGGTATGAACCCGATGGACCTGAAGCGCGGCATAGACAAAGCGTCGGCCGCAATCGTTGACGAGTTGAAGAATCTGTCAATGCCGTGCGAAGACGAGAAAGCAATTGCACAGGTCGGCAGTATTTCGGCGAACGCCGATTTCGAGATCGGTGAGATCATTTCCGATGCCATGAGCAAGGTCGGTAAGGAAGGCGTTATCACCGTTGAAGAAGGCTCGGGTCTTGCGAACGAACTCGACGTTGTCGAAGGTATGCAGTTCGACCGCGGCTACCTCTCGCCGTACTTCATCAACGACGCACAGAGCCAGCAGGTTGAGCATGAAAACCCCCTGATCCTGCTATACGACAAGAAAATCTCCAACATTCGCGATCTCTTGCCGGTGCTCGAAAGCGTCGCCAAAGCGGGACGACCGTTGTTGATTATTTCTGAAGACGTCGAAGGCGAGGCGCTGGCTACGCTGGTTGTCAACAACATCCGTGGCATCGTCAAGGTTGCCGCGGTCAAGGCACCGGGTTTCGGCGATCGCCGCAAAGCCATGCTGCAGGACATTGCGATCCTGACGGGCGGGCAGGTTATCTCCGAAGAAGTCGGACTGTCGCTGGAAAAGGCGACGATTGATGATCTTGGCGAAGCCAAGAAGGTTCAGATTACCAAGGAAGCAACCACGATCATCGACGGCGCTGGTAAAGCGGCCGACATCAAAGGCCGCGTCGATCAGATTAACGCCGAGATCGCAGAATCCTCGTCGGACTACGACAAAGAGAAGCTGCAGGAGCGCGTTGCCAAACTTTCCGGCGGTGTTGCCGTCATCAAGGTTGGTGCGGCTACCGAAGTCGAGATGAAGGAAAAGAAGGCACGCGTCGAAGATGCGCTGCACGCAACTCGTGCCGCGGTCGAGGAAGGCGTTGTGCCCGGTGGCGGCGTCGCGTTCATTCGCGCTGTCAAGATGATCGCGAAGCTCAAGGGCGACAATCATGACCAGGACGTGGGTATCGGAATTCTGAAGCGCGCGGTCGAAGAGCCGCTGCGTCAGATAGTCCGGAACGCCGGCGGTGATGCCAGCGTCGTATTGAACGCCGTCGCGGAGGGCAAGGGTAACTTCGGTTACAATGCTGCAACCGACGAGTATGGTGACATGATCGAAGCCGGTATCCTGGACCCGACCAAGGTCACACGTTACGCATTGCAGAACGCTGCCTCCGTGTCAGGCTTGCTGCTGACGACTGAAGCAATGGTGGCTGATGCACCGCGGGACGACAGCGGTGGCCCGGCAATGCCGGACATGGGCGGCATGGGCGGCATGGGTGGCATGGGTGGCATGATGTAGTGTCCCGCCTCCGTTCCGTCGGAGGTCGCTCACGCACATTCCTGTGTTTCGCGACATGAGGCCATCCTCGGCCAAAAAAGCCCGGCTTTTGCCGGGCTTTTTTGTGCCTGGCCATTTGGCACCTGATGCTGGCTGCCGTTTGCCTGCTATATTTATTTCGGCAGGAAATAATCAGCGCGGAATTCAAATAAGGATAAGAATATGAAAATCTCGTTGGCTAGTGTGTCGGTCGCCAGTCAGGAAGAAGCCCTGGCGTTCTATACGGGGAAATTGGGATTCATAAAGAAGAACGATATCCCTTTTGGAGATGCCCGTTGGCTGACCGTGATTTCACCGGAAGATACGAACGGCCCAGAGTTGGTGCTCGAACCAAACGCCGAATACCCTGCGATGAAGGCGCTTAAGGAATCGTTGCTAAAGGATGGTATACCGTTTACTGCCTTTAGCGTTGAAGACCTTGACTCAGAGTATCGTCGACTTCAGGAGTTGGGGGTCAAATTCACTCAGGAACCCGCTGAAAGCATTGGCGTGAAATATGCCGTTTTCGATGACACCTGCGGCAACTTGATTCAGATCTACCAGACGACGGAATGATCGCGGTTGGCGGTAAGCTGCCGGCCAAGATGTCCAGGGTACTTGGACTGGCTGTGGCACTTGGTTCTTGGGCGGTTTCTGCGAGCGCGCAAGATACGGCGAGGCGATTCGAATTGTCGCCCCTGCTGGGGTACGTAATCGGCGGGACTTTCGAAGACGAAAGCACCCGCCAGCACCTCGACCTCGATGACAGTCAGGCGCATGGCCTGCAGCTCAATATTCGAGCTGACCCGCAATCGACCTACGAAATCCGGTACGCAAAGCAAGCCACACGGACCAATGCACCCGGTTTGCCGTCACTCGAGGTCGTCATCGAAAAGCTCGAGATCGGCGGCACATACGAGGTGAGTGAAGAGCCGACTCGACCGTTTGTCGCCCTGACGCTGGGCGCCTCCCGATTTAAACCCGACGACAGTGCGTTCAACGATGATACGTATTTTTCATTTTCCCTGGGCGGCGGCGTGAAGTTTTTCATGGATCAGCCGTTCGGAATCACGGTCGACGCCCGGTGGGCCGGCGCTTTCGTTAATGAAGACACCGATGTATTTTGTCTATCGGCGGGCGGGCTCACCTGCCTGATCCAGGCGGACGCGGGGCTGACATCGCAGTTTCGCGTATTGGTTGGATTCAACGCTCGTTTCTGAAGCGAGAGCCGCCGGAGACCCTGCGTCCTGGCGGGAGCGTGCGTGTCAGACGATAGCCCGCCGCTCGGGACAGGAATTGTGCTGGTTCGCGGCGGCTGCACCACAGCGAGATCTACGTATTTCAAAACGGCCCTGCGCGTCCGAAGATTGCCGTGGCGGCAGTTGACATGAGGCTGTCAGAATTGACGGCTTTTTCATCGGAGAACACAGGCAACAATCTGGGCCGGTGCCGCGCCGCTGGCGGATCCTGGCTTATTCGCCTGTGACCGTTTTTACTATTTGAGGAGTGTCCCATGTCCAATCTAAAAGTTCAGAAAGTGCGCTCCCCGGAAGACCGCAAGCTGCCGGTGTTCAAGGAATTCGACGAGATTGCGGACCAGATCCGGGTGCGCGCATACAACCTATTCGCAAACCGCGGCTTCAGTATGGGCAATGATGTCGATGACTGGCTGAGCGCCCAACGCGAGATATGCTGGCCGACGGCCGAACTCGTCGAAGAAGACGACGAGTTCGAGATCAAAGTAGCGCTGGCGGGCTTCGAGCCGAAGGAAATCTCGGTAACAGCAACACCACGTGAAATAATCGTCAAGGCCGCGCACAATGACAAGCGCAAGGAAGGCGACGAAAAAGTTCGCTGGAGCGAATTCCGGAGCAACGATGTCTATCGGCAAATCGCTTTGCCGTCGGATATCGACGTCGACAAGATAGAGGCGGAATTCGAGCATGGAATGCTGGAAATCGAGGCGCCGAAAAAAAAGGGAAAATCCGCCGCGGCAAAGAAAATCAAGGTGACCAAAGCCACCTGATAGCTCGCCGCCGTCGCGACCGAGCCTTGGTGGTGTCGGGATAGTCTTGACAGCCGCCATACGCACAGTGGCCGCCCGGGATCCTGAATCAGTCAAAAAAATGGGCCGCGTGAGCGGCCCATTTCTGTAGTCATCTGACAGTTAACTACTGCAGTTTGATTTTTTGCGCCCAGCCGTCTGCGATCGCTTTAGCAGCGTCTCTGCCACCGAGGCCAAAGGCAAGCGCCGTTGCAACCGCGACGCTGCCCAGCGTGAAGCCGAACGCCATGGTCACAATATTGTCAGCGAGGCCCATCGCCTTGAGACCCATTGCCAGCACAAGACCAAGGATCGCGATTCTCGCGATATTTGCGAGGCCACCGCTCCCGTGGCTTGATAGCTTGTTGTAAGCGATCGTGCTGAGAAAGTTGCCGATTATCAAAATCACGCCACCAACCAGAATTCCGCCACCGAATTGCAGAACCCTGGCGAATACTTCGGAGATTATATCGATGCCAAGGAGATTCACGGCTGCGGTGGCTGCAGCAACCATCGAGAAGAACATGATCGCAACGCCGACGAGTCGTGTCGGTGTGAACGACTCGGTGAACAGGCCCTGTATACCCATTTTCTGCGGTAAGGCATTGATGTTCGCGCCATCGAGAAGACCGCTGAGGATAAAGACTACAAATTTCGCGGCAAAGAACACCACCAGCAGAATGATGCCGGCGCCGATGATATTGGGCACGGCTGCCATTAGTTTCTCGATCATCGCAGAAGCCGGGTCCGAGATCGCCGGAATGTTCAGGACGCCCAACGCGGACACCGCAATCGGCAGCAGGATGACGGCCATGATGAGTGCGCTACCAAATTTGGAAATGCTGATTTCCTTGTTGCCCAGCCGTTCGGCAAGCTGCTGGTCAACCTTGGCCAGCCCGACGCCCGCCAGCTGGGAGACGATCTTCGCAATGACCCAGCCCGCGTAGCCGATGACACCGGCCCCAATGATGTTGGGTACCGCGCCCATGAACTTGTTGACCAGGTTCTTCAACGGCTCCAGCACGTCGGTCAGTCCGAAATGTTGAAGTACGGCGATAAGCACGAAAATCGTAAGCACCGCTTTGACCAAGGACGCAATCGGCGTTACCAGGTCCGTCACAGAACCGTCAGGGTTGGTCCGATGCAGCATCGACACTCTTTGCAACACGCGCTTGAAGACGCCAATTACGAGCTTGACGACGAAAAGACCGATGATGAGAATCGCGAGGCCGACCAACGCATGACCAAGCGCGCTGGAGCCTGCGGGTCCCAGGAACTCGGTTAAGCTGCTGATGATATCGTTCATTTTGTGACCCTCCCGGATGTCGTGATTCATTCACGTTTATTTATCCAGAGTATTGCTGATATTGCCCACTCGAGAAATGCATCAATTGTTAAGAATTGTGTCCTCGCCAACTGAGCGTTCGCGTCGCGCTACTCTTTCGGGAGCATTAGCTGAGGTGCGAAGATCAGGGCAGAGCGGGGCGTTTTTGCAAGAGGCATGAATCTCTGTCAATGCGGATATCTCCGAATTGCCGAATTGTGGGAAGGGCGTATACATGATCTGCTGGCGAGGGTTTGCCAGCGTTGCTAAGGGAAGGAGGTGTGTCACATGTCAATCCTGCGCAGAATCGAGCCTCGCAAAGGGGCGATTGATGTAAGACGGACGGCGCCTCTCACCCAGAGCATGGAGGAGTTCTTTGAGGGCTTCCCACCACGCCGCTGGATGGAGACGTTTGGGCCCTTTGGGTTGAAGTGGCCGAGAGACATCGATATGGAGCGGGATTTCCGCCTCGATGTCATTGACCGCGACAAAGAGTTCGTAGTCCGTGGCGAACTGCCCGGTATAGAAAAAGACGACATCGAGGTCACGATCTCGGGCGACCGCCTGATGATTGAGGCCGAGAGGAAGTTCGAGGAAGAAGAGACCAAGGACGCGTTCTATCGGCACGAACTCGGCTACGGCAAGTTCATGAGAACGGTGCTGTTGCCGGAAGAAGTGGATTTCGAAAAGATCCACGCCGAGTTGAAGGACGGAATCCTTAACATCGCGCTTCCGAAAGTTCGGGCAGCGGAAAGACACACAGTCAAAGTCGCCTGACCACCTGGCTGTGTGAGATTGCCGGGACGGCTGCGGCCGCCCCGGCTTTTCACTGCAGCTTGATGTAAAAAAAGATAGACATAATGTAAAAAATAGTATACATTCCCTCTATCGTGCAATTCAATGGAGATAGCGGTGAATATGACATTTCAGGAAAAAAGTGCGTGGGGGTCACTGCTAGCCCTGGGGCTGGTGTCCTACTGGTATTTTCCGGCAGCGTTTGCGGCGGCCGGGAATAACGGGGCAGCGGCTGACCTCATCGCGATCAGTATTGGCTGCGTCGTCGCCCTGGTCATCATCGAGATCGTTTACCACGTGATCATCGCGAGCAGGGGTGGCGGTGCAAAAGACGAGAGGGACGTTTTTATCAATATTAAAGCTGAGCGAGTCGCCGGCTTCGTCCTGGGAATCGGCCTCTTCACGCTGGTTGGACGAATTATTGCGATCGAGGCGATCGAGGCGATTACGCCGGTAGAGACCATGGGCGCCCTAACCATTGCGGTCTGGATACTGTTCGTGCTGACGGTCGCGGAGATCAGCAAGCTTGCTTCGCAGGTCTGGTATTACCGGGCAGGTGCCTGATGGCAAAGACTCACGTCCGCAACAATATCCGGACGCTGCGCTTCCAGCACGGCGAGATGACTCAACAGGCGTTGGCCGAAAAGGTGGGTGTGACGCGGCAGACAATCGTCGCCATCGAAAAGGAAAAATATTCGCCGTCGCTGGAGGCGGCGTTCAAGATTGCTGCGGTATTTGGTGAGCCGCTCGACGCCGTTTTTTCTTATGAGCCCGGCTCCAGATGATGCGAGCCCCCAACAGCGCGGCGAGAATGATGGCATACATGAGGGGTTCCCTTATGTCCTGCTTGACCTGCCACCAGTAGTGCCAAACACCCAGCATGGCGATCAGGTAGACCGCGTAGTGCAGCGTCTGCCATCGTCGGCCCAGTCGTTGGCGCATGGCGTTCGTGGACGTGGCTGCCAGCGCCGTCAGCAGCAGCAATGCGATGAAGCCAATCGTAATAAACGGCCGTTCGACGATGTCTTCGAGAATCGCGGAGAGCAGTATGCCCTGATCGAGTATCAGCCAGCTAAGGAAGTGCATCAGCACGTAAAAAAAAGCGAAAAGACCGAACATCCGCCGGAAACGTGCCAACCAGTTCCAGCCCGTGATCCGACGTAGCGGCGTGACGGCCAGCGTAACCATGATGAACCGCAGGGCCCAGATCCCGAAACGGTCCTGGATTTCTTCAATCGGGTTTGCGCCCAGCCGGCCCGTCAGCTCGAAAGCGTCGGTGACAACGAGGAGCGCAGGGACCAGGCATAGCAGGAAGACAACGGGCTTCCAGATGCGTCGGACTTGCGTCAGCGTATCCAAGTAAGTCCTAGTAGTTGCGGCGAAGATCGAGGCCTTTGTACAGGTGTGCGACCTCTTCGCCGTAGCCGTTGAACATCAACGTGGGTTGCTTGCTCGCAAAGATGCCGGCACCGATGCGGCGCTCGCGAGCCTGGCTCCAGCGGGGGTGATCGACGTTGGGGTTCACGTTGGCGTAGAAACCATACTCGCGCGGCTGCGCCATGTTCCAGCTCGTCTCCGGCTGTTTTTCGGTAAAGCGCATTCGCACAATGCCCTTGATGCCCTTGAAGCCGTACTTCCACGGCACGACGAGCCGGATCGGCGCGCCGTTCTGGTTCGGCAACACCTGGCCGTAAAGGCCGACCGCCAGGATGGGCAGCGGATTGACTGCCTCGGCAATGGTCAGCCCTTCACGGTATGGCCAGTCCAGAGACCCCCGGCGAACCCCCGGCATGCGCTTGCGGTCGTTGAGCGTTTCGAAGGCAACGTATTTCGCTTTCGACGTTGGCTTGAAGTGCTTGACGACATCGGCCAGGGAAATGCCAACCCACGGGATTACCATGGACCAGGCCTCCACGCAGCGCATGCGATAAATGCGCTCTTCGAGATCGAACGGTTTGATGAAGTCCTCCAGGTCGAAGGTACCGGTCTTCTCTGCGTGTCCCTCGACCTCTATCGTCCAGGGCAGAGGGTCAAAATCCTGCGCATTCCTGTAGGGATCGCCCTTGCCGGTCCCAAACTCGTAGTAGTTGTTGTAGGTAGTGATATCTTCGAAGCTGTTCGCCGCCTCGTCGGTGCTGAACGAACTCTTGCGGACCTTAGCGAGCCTGGCGCCGCGTTCGTCGGGCACGACGGCGCTAATCGCCGGCGGCGCCAGAATCGAGCCGCCGAACAAGGCTCCCGCGCGGATGAAGGCGCGACGATTAAGGTAGTTCTTTTCGCTGGTGATTTCCGATGGCCGAATATCGGCCTGCTTCCTGATCAACACACGGGGACTCCTGAAGACAGCGTTGCCTAACTAGACCGGGGCTGGACGCCGAATATTGCACAATTTGGCGCGGCAAGTGATGCTTGCAACATATTGTTATGAGGAGTCCAGCCGTCAAGACACCGGGTAACCCCGATCCGAGCACAATCCTCGTCCTTTACTACGCGGCGACAGTGCTCTTCGTCCTCCTCGATTTCGCGCTGGGTTTCAATATCCGCCTGGCGTTTCTCGAGTCTCTGCCAATGGTCCGGATCGCTTACTACGGCGTGTGTTTTAGCTGCCTGGCGCTGATGCTCTGGCGTCCGGCCTGGACCGTCTTGATCAGCGCCTTCGAATCGCTCGTAACCCTCTCGGCATTGATTATCGGCATGGGCATGAGGGCCATGCTGCTGACCGACCGCATGCTCGAAACAGGCAGCGGTTTCATCACGATGCCGGAGATTTACAATTTCATGATTTCCGGCGGGATGGCCTACGTTGCCTGGGTGAAAGGCATCAAAGACCTGAAGGGCCAAAACAGGCTATAAAAGCCTCTAAATGTCGTTAAATGCGGTTAACTATCGAGTTAAGTCAGAGGCTTTCCCTGGCCCGCTGCTCGACAGGGTCATCTTGGCTCAAATCGGGCCGCGCCGAATAAAAAAAAGCATGAAATTCCGTTAAATCATCCATAAATCCGCATAAAATCGTCAAAAAGCCCTTAAAACGCATAATCAATGGGGCACGAATACGCACGAACGTAGCTGGCACTGATCGTCATTTTTTCCGACATTAGACGATGTTAAAGATCGTTTATCGCAATTTCTGGAAAGTTCTGCCAATTTTGCACAAAAGCACGCAACCTCTTGCGCGGAGTCGGCGTCCAAAGAAATGTCGGTTGCTGTTCATCCCGGGTTCAACACGACCGGTCTACGCTTGAGATTGACGGAATGGCCCCAACTTCAGAGAAGACGCAGGAGGATTGAGGCAGTGAGCGAAACATTATCCAACATCGCCCGAAGCAATGACCGAGTGGCACCAAACGCAGCACTTCATGTTGAAGTGATTGCTGATTTTGTATGTCCATTTTGTTTTATCGGCAAGCGACGTTTCGATGAGGCACTCAAAGCGGTGCAGGGACCCAGTGATGTGAGCTGGTACCCGTACCAGCTCAATCCTGAGATTCTTGCCGAAGGAGAGCCGTTCGACGATTTTCTTACGCGCCGGTTCGGCAGCCCCGCCAACGTCGAACCTGTACTCAAACACCTGGTCGCCGAGGGTAAAGCGGTCGGTATCGACTTTCGCTTCGACAAACTTCGACACGTTCCGAATACGATTCCAGTGCACCAGGTGATGCAACTCGCCGAGTCGCTGGGAGTGGACCAGTCGGCGCTCGCTGAAGACCTGTTGTCCGCTTTTTTCGAACAGGGACGGAACATCGGCGACAGAAATGATCTGCTCGATATCGCTCGGGCTCACGACATTTCCGCCAGCGATATCAACAGGGCGATCGATAGTGAGCAAGGCAGACAGCGCGTGCTGGCGCGTGAAGGACAGGTGCGTGGCAGTGGCCTGGTCGGTGTTCCGGGTTACCTTGTCAATCGACGCCTGTTGATTGTCGGTGTCCAGCCGACGGATGTCATTGTCACCGCGTTCGATCGTGCGATGTTTGGTGAGGGTAGCGACGCTCTGGAATCACCGGCAATCAACTAACCACTCCAGTATTAGGCGGTTCACTTCGTCGGGCCTCTCCTGCTGGCTCCAGTGCCCGCAGTTCTCCAGCATTCGAATCTCGAGATCGGTCACGAGCGGCCGCATCCCTTCGATGTGCTCGGGCGCAATGATCAGATCGTCGACCGCGCCGATGAACAAAGTCGGTATTCTGATTATCGGATCCACGCCCTCGAGCACCTCCCAATTGTGCTTCCAGTTACGGTACCAGTTGATGGCCCCGGTAAAGCCGCTGGTGGCGAAAGCCGACGCGTAATAGTCGCGTTCTGCCGCGGACAAGAGCGGGTCCCCGCTCTGCGCTTTCCGCGACAGGGGCTTGAGAAGGCTGATGACCTTACGTTCTGGCGGAAGCCTGTCGAACACTGCGCGGGGAACCTGGTTGCGGCGCATCGTGACGTCGAAAAAGTGTGCGGTATCGGCCGCAAATACCCGATCCGACTCATGCGAATCCTGGAAATTGACGATGTAGAAATCTTCGCCGAAACGTCGTCGCCATATTGAGACAGGGTCCTGCGACGGGCGCGGGTAGTGCGGAATATTGAGGATGACCAGTTTATCGATGCGTTCGGGCGCGAGCATAGCCATTTGCCAAAGCAAAATTGCGCCCATGTCATGGCCGATAAATACGGCACTTTGAAGTTCCAGCGCGTCGAGCAGGCCGTGAATGTCAGCGATCAGCTCTTCAACCCGATAGTCCGATACCCGCGGCGGTACGCTGGTCCTGCCGTAGCCGCGCTGATCCGGTGCGATCGCCCGGAAGCCCGCCCTCGCCAGCGCCGGGATTTGATGGCGCCAGGAGAAGGCCAGCTCGGGAAAACCGTGCAGCAGAATGACGGGTAGTCCGTTTCCCTGCTCGAAGACGGCCATACGAATACCGTTTGTATCGACGAACTGCGGTTCAGGAAACATAGTTCGTGATTTGACAGGAATACGGCGAAAACCGCAAAGTGGCTCGGGACGAGTGCCGCAAGTCTAACCTGGGCACAGCGTATGAGGCGACTATGCGCGACAAGTTACTGAAGCTGCGGGCGGAGCTCCAGGCCGCTGACGAAACGGCCCAAGGATCGGCTGCGATCGTCGAACTGGATCAATCCAAAGTCGGTCGGCTCTCGCGAATGGATGCCATACAGGCACAGGCAATGGCCAAAGCCTCGAGTCAGCGACGCGATGAAATGCTGCAGCGAATCACGGCGGCCTTGAAGCGTATCGATGACGGCGAGTACGGCCTGTGCCTGAAGTGCGAAGAGCCAATCAATCCCAAGCGCCTGGAGTTCGACCCGACGGTATTGCTCTGCATCGACTGCGCGAGTAAAACGGAAAACGACTGAACGCTAGCGCGGCTGAAACGGATTCTCGCGTCGGTAGCCTTCCGGTGCCGCGAACAGCGCTTGCTCCAGATTCTTCTCGGTCACCGAGTCCAGCGAGGATTTCCGCACGATTACGCCGTTCTCGTAGTCGGTCGTGAGTACCGGGAAACCGTCGATCTGATCCATTAATTCGCCCGGGTTCACGCCTTCGTGGACATTCATCGGCATTGACTCCGTCAACTTCGTAATGTAATTCGCCATTTCGCGAAAGGCTGCCATCACTTCATCGCCGCCGTCGATCTGGTCCAGTTTCGCGGCGCAGACCTCCTGGGTCTTCTGAGCGCCCTCGAAGATTGCGTACTGTCGACACGTGCGCGACTGCCACTTGCCGTTGCCGACTGCCTCGACCCTGGGCGGGGCAGACGCGGTGTCCTGCTGCCCCATCATCTCACCCATTCTCCCTTTCATCATCTGCTCGACCATTGCCCGCTGTTCCGGCGGCATACGCGCAAGCTCTTCCTGCATCTGCTTCATGGCATCGCTGATCTGCGCCGATACTTCGTTGATCATCGCTTCGTCCATTACGACGTAGCTCTTTTCACGATGGTCTACGTACAGGAATTCGTCGCCGAGAAATATCATGGAAGATGCAATTTCATCACCGCGAACTTCATCCATGCGAACCATTTTCGACTGGGCGTAAATTGTCGCACGATCCGTCTCTTGCCCAGACGCGTTTTCGGTCACCATGTCCATAACCACGCCCGCGTTGGCAACGGGCGACAACAGAAAGAACGTTACGGTGGCTATGGCGATGGATCTCTTCATGCTGATTCTCCTTCGTTTATTGAAACAACGATCCAATGAAGGTCGCTTCAAGGCCGCTACCTTCCGAGCCGCCCGGGCGCTTCACCTTTGTCGTAAGACAGGCGTACCTCGAGCCAATAATAGTCGAATTTCCGAGGCCATGGTGCGTGGCTCGGCGATCTCGAGCCCGATGCGGCGGGCTGGCCGACAGATTCGAGACCGACTCCGGCCGAAGCATCGCCGATAAATGCTCATGTCGCTGCCAACTTGATGCTGATTCGGGGACGGTGCCCCTCATACGCTGGACTTTTTGCGGGTTTCTCTTGTGTTTTAGCGCCGCGGAAAGTACTTTCTCCCGCAAGACGCTGAAGGGGACAAACAGGCAGCCCGCTTGAGCCACAGCGACCGGAGGATGGTGAGAGCTTCGGGTTTGAGTCTGCCGAATATCACCCTGGAGTCGCCTCCCGAAAGGGCTACGCGAGTGCGTACCGTGAGTAGGGCCGGCCGATTGGCTCACGAGACGGGCAACGGACCTTGTTTTTTGCAGCGGTCCACGAGGCGGTGCTGGTCGACAAGTCCGGTCCGCGAAACCGGGTGGTACCGCGACGAATACAGATCGCCCCGGGGTGCAAATGTGCGCCCGGGGCGTTCTTGTTTTTGAGGATTGAGTTTTGGCAGCCAAGAAAGCCGTGTTCAAAGAAGTCCAGGGCCGTTACAACGGGCCCGAGCTCGAAAAAGAGGTGCTGGAGTTTTGGCGGGAGCACGACGTTTTTGCAAGAACGATCGAAGCAAGCAAAGACGGTCCGCAGTTCAGTTTTAACGAGGGTCCGCCTACCGCGAACGGCAAGCCGGGTATTCACCACGTGCTGGCACGCAGCTTCAAAGATATATTTCCGCGCTACAAGACGATGCGTGGCTACCATGTGCCTCGTAAAGCCGGCTGGGATACGCACGGCCTGCCGGTGGAGCACGAGGTAGAAAAAGAACTCGGTATCTTTGACAAGAAAGAGATCGAGGAAAAAGTCGGCATAGCCGAGTTTACGCGGCGCTGTCGCGAATCGGTCATGCGCTATATCGGCGACTGGGAGAAGATGACCGAGCGCATGGGCTTCTGGGTCAACCTTGACGAAGCGTACTACACGCTCGACAACAGCTACATCGAGTCTGTCTGGAACCTGCTCGCGAAAATCTGGGACAAGGATCTGATCTACCGCGGCTACAAGGTTGTGCCGTACGATCCACGGATCGGCGCGACGCTGTCATCACATGAACTTGCGCTGGGCTACAGGGAGGTCGAAGACCCGTCGATCACGGTGCGTTTCAAAGTTGCGGACGAAAAAGAAACCTACTTCCTGGTCTGGACCACCACTCCCTGGACGCTGCCGTCCAATCTTGCACTCGCGGTCGGCGAGGACATCGACTACAGCTTTTGCGAATCCGGCGGCCAGACCCTTATCGTTGCGGAAGGTCTGCGTGAGGCAGTGTTTCGCGACATCGAGCACCTCGTCGTCAAGACCGTGAAAGGTTCTGCGCTCGTTGGTACACGTTACGAGCCGTTGTTCGATTACTTGAAAGTCGACGCAGCAAACGCTTTCACGGTAATGGCCGCGGACTTCGTCAGCACTGAAGATGGTACGGGTATCGTGCACACGGCACCGGCCTACGGAGTTGACGACCTGGCGTTTGGTCAGGCAAATGGACTGCCCGTCGTGCATGGCGTTGGGCTCGACGGGCACTTTGTCGATGAGGTCGAACCGGTGGCCGGCTTGTTTTTCAAGGATGCCGACAAGCCACTGATACGAATCCTGAAAGAACGCGAACTCATGTTTCGTTCGGAGCGCTACAAGCACAATTATCCATTTGGGTGGCGCACCGGCGACCCGATTCTTTATTACGCCAAGAACGCCTGGTACATACGGACGTCGCAGTTTCGAGAGCGCATGGCTGAGCTCAACCAGACGATTAACTGGGTACCGGAACATATCCGGGACGGTCGCTTTGGCAACTGGCTCGAAAACAACGTCGACTGGGCGCTGTCTCGCGAGCGCTTCTGGGGCACCCCATTCCCTGTATGGACAGACGGTGACGGGGATTTCCTTTGCATAGGTTCGGTCGCAGAGCTCGAAGAGCTGACCGGGCGCCAACTCGCCAAACTCGACCTGCACCGGCCGGCGGTCGATGAAATCACATTCGAGAAAGACGGCAAGACATGGCAGCGTGTGCCAGAAGTCATCGACTGCTGGTTCGACTCGGGCGCCATGTCTTACGCCCAATGGCACTACCCATTCGAAAATCAGGACGAATTCGAAAAGCACTTTCCGGCCGACTACATATGCGAAGCAATCGACCAGACACGCGGATGGTTTTACACGCTTCACGCGATCGCGACGCTGGTCTCTGACAGCGTGGCCTTTAAGAACTGTATTTGCCTCAATCTTATCGTCGACAAGGACGGCAAGAAGATGTCGAAATCGATCGGCAACATCATCGACCCCTACGATGTCTTCGATACAGTCGGGGCGGATGCGCTGCGCTGGTACTTCCTGGCACGCCTGTCACCCGATGTGCCGAAACGCATTTCGGTGGACATTGTGGCCGACGTGGCCAGTTCCTTCATTAATACGTTCTGGAACACCTATGGCTTTTTCGTGCTGTACGCGCGGCTCGACGAGGTCGATCTGAGTCGAGATGTGCCGCTTGCCCAGCGTCCCGAGATCGATCGCTGGGCATTGGCATTGTTGCACAGGACCATTACGACCGTGACCGATGCACTGGATCATTTCGATGCCAAGACGGCAGGTGAGGCCATCGAGTCATTCGTCGATCAACTCAGCAACTGGTATGTGCGCCGCAACCGGCGGCGGTTCTGGAAATCGTCGGATCCCGAAGATACCCAGGCCGCTTACCTGACGTTGCACGAATGTTTGAAAAGCGTCCATGAACTCATGGCTCCCTTTGTGCCGTTCCTGGCCGAAAATGTTTATCAGAACCTCGTCCGGACCGTCGACAGGAACGCGCCGGTCTCGGTGCACATGGGAAACTGGCCCGCAGCGGACCCGTCCTGGAAAAACGACGAGCTGTTGTTCGATATCGGCGTCGTACAAAAGGTCGTCGGACTCGCACGCGCAGCACGCGGCCAGTCGGGAGTCAGGACACGGCAGCCGCTTTCCAGGCTGCTGGTTCGCGCACCGGATGATGCGTCGGCTAACGCACTCGACAGTCACCGGGAGCAGATTCTGGAGGAACTTAATGTCAAGTCGATCGAATTCATTGCACGTGACGCCGGGCTTGTCAGCTACCGCATCAAACCGAACCTGCCGCGTTTAGGTAAGCGCTACGGCAAAGAGGTGCCGGTCATCAGGAAGGCGCTCGAGGAAGCGGACGGTAGCGCAATTGCGGGAGCGGTGGCTCGAGACGAACCGATCGTCATCAAAGTTCCGACCGGCGAGCTGGAGTTGTCTGGCGAGGACGTTTTGATCGAGACCCACTCCGCGGAGGGGTATTCCTGCGAAGCCGATGCAGGATTCCTGACGGCGCTCGACACGACGCTGACCGATGAATTGATCAGCGAAGGCGTGTCCAGGGAAATCATTCGCTCGGTTCAGGATGCCCGCAAGCAGGCGGGCCTCGAGGTGTCGGATCGCATAATCCTGGGCATCTCGGGCTCGAAAGGCGTCGAGGCGGCCCTGGCGAAACACCGGAAATATGTCATGACCGAGACCCTCGCCACGAAGTGGGAGGTCGGGCAGTCCGATCCGCTGTATTCGGCCGACCGGAAGCTCGGAAACGAGCACTGGACCATCGAATTCCGCAAGTGAACCGTTTTGGTGCATTTCACTTGCGCGCGCTTCAGAAACTCTGCTATAAAAAAGCTGCGCAAGGTTCTGATTGATAGGGAGCCAATGGGACTTGCCCGACCCTGCAGGAGGGTCTGCTGACTGGAAGAGGAAGCTGGCTCCAAGAATAAGAAGAGCGTACACAGACCGCCGGGAGAGCCGGCGGCCAGAACAACAACAAACGCTGGAGTCACAATGACAAACCACGTCGACTGCTTTCAGGCGGCACTCACGGTGCTGGCCGGTCACGGACATATAAAACAAAGACTTATCAAGGCCTACGAAGATCATCTCGACGATATCGACGAAGACGAGCTGCCCGTGGCGATGAAGCAGGCGTTCGCCGACCTGCGGCAATCGATGCACCGGGTCACGCCGCTCAACGGTGAGAGCCCTGTTTGTGCGTCCGTCCGCAAGATGTCTCCCGAAGACGCCAGCGAGTGTGCAGCCCACGTGGTTCAGATTTACGGTGAGCTTTCGAGAATGCGGGATGACCTCCCGGCCGGCTTGCCCCGCAGCGAGGGCGAAACTCCCCGGGTACCGCCGTTCCTGATTAAATCGGTTTGACCGGATAGTAAATATAGGTCAGCAGATCCTCCTCGGGAACATCGCCCGGATCCGTTACGTACGACTCCCATGTCGCGCCATTGCGTTCGATGCCGTGCGCGGCCAGGTAGGCTGATATCCTGCGGTGCGTGTCTGACAGGGTTCGGTATGACCCGACATGCTTGATCCGAATGACCGGCCCGGCATAGGTGCGGCCTATTTTCACGCTCGTCGCGTCGCGCGGCGTTGCGTCCGTGACGCCTCCGACCGGGATCGCCGCATCGAATACGAGTTCGGCGCCACTGAAGGTCCGCGTGATAGACAGCGGCGCCCCGGCAACCTGTAGCCCGTGTTCATCGATAAAGTTCAGGACCTGGAAATAGGCATCCCCCAATGCATCGGACACTGCCGCGGCTTCCGGTCGCGAAGTGGTCGAAAGATAGGCGATATCGATGGCCTCGACCGTCATGTGCTCGATTTCTGCGTCGCCGAAGTCAGCGCTCGGCAAGCTTTCCGCCAGTTCCTTGAGGTTGGCCAGGCCGCTTGCGTATTCCCGCGCGACGATGCGACCGAGTATCGAGGCAAAGTATCTCGCCGCGATGTTCATGCCGTAGTCAGCGTCGAAGCGCCAGCTGACGATGGTCGTACCGGTGCCGGCGGCAAGGTCGAATCGCGACTCCGCCTCTCCCGGCTCGCCGGGATTCATCACGATGCGGATACGATCGTAGGGTTGGCTCTCAACGATAGTCTGGGTGCCACTGCCGACGACTGCCCCATCCCAGCTCATGGTTGCACCGACACCCTTGTCGTTGCCGGAAAACAGCATGCGCACGTTGGGGTCGCTGTCAACGAGCGGCGACCAAAGCGCGTGGCGCCGAAAATCATTGAGTAACGCAAACACGGTTGCGGGATGTGCATCGATCTCGATCGAGACCTGAACATCGTGGCTGCGTGGCAGCGCGAAGCCAATTACGATCAACAGGACGATTAAAGCGGCGACCCCATACAGCAGTTTTTGCACGTTTCGGAATACCGTCAGTCAGTGGATTCGGTCGGGATTATTCCACAGTTGGCGAACCTTCGGCACAATGCCCTCATGAGCGATTCAAAAGACAATGACCTTCCGATCGGTATATTCGACTCCGGTGTCGGTGGCCTTACCGTGCTGAAGGCGATCAATGCCGAGCTTCCCGACGAGAATCTCGTCTACCTCGGAGACACGGCGCGACTGCCCTATGGAACCAAGAGCCCGGCATCCATCGCCCGGTACGCTACGCAGGCGACCGAAAAACTGAAGATGCAGGGCATCAAGCTGCTTGTGGTTGCCTGTAATACGGCGTCGGCCGTCGCGCTGGATGCGCTGCGGGCGCAAATGAGCCCGCTGCCGGTAATCGGCGTGGTGGAGCCAGGCGCCACGGCCGCCGTTGGTGCCCGGCCCGGCGGATCGCACCTCGTTCTCGCGACGGAGGCAACCGTGGCTCTGGGTGCTTATCGCCGGGCGATCAAGACCCTGGATCCTGCGGCGACTGTTCGGGAACAGGCCTGCGAGCTGCTGGTCGCCCTCGCTGAGGAAGGCTGGACCGAAGGTGACATCGCGTCAAAGGTCATTCGTCGCTACCTCGATGAGGCCACCGAGGGCGATTTTCGGCCGGAGAGCATTATCCTGGGCTGCACCCACTTCCCGTTGCTCAAAGATTCGATTCAGGCGGCCGCTTCTGACGAGGTCTTGATTGTCGACTCGGCCAATACAACCGCGGCCGTTGTAAGCGACACCCTGCGATCGGATCGGACGCTCCGCGTAAGCGATAAGGCCGGCACTCTGCGTTTCCTGGCGACCGACGGGGTGACTCGATTCGCGCGTATTGGCGGCCGGTTCCTCGGGCAGCCGCTGTCCGACACCGAAATCGAACTGGTGGATCTGTGAGCCGCGGCCTGTGCGATAATGGTGGGCTAACTGCAAATCAGGGGAAAGCCGTGAATTTCCGAATCCTATCGCGCCCGTTGGGCGTCCTCATACTGTCGGTTCTCGCCGCGTCATGCGGCACGGAAGCGCCGCCTGAACCCGCAGCAAAACCGGTGGTCACGGTCGAGCCGCGACCGGAGATTTACGCCGACTTTCGGTTGACAGCCGATCTCGGTCATCTCAGTGACAACCAGCTCGAGATGATCAGGATTCTTATCGATGCGTCGAAAATCATGGACGATCTGTTTTGGAAGCAGAGCTTCGGCGAGGATCATGAGAAATGGCTGGACGGCATAGCGGATGCCGATGCGCGTCTCTTTGCCGTGCTCAACTACGGCCCCTGGGATCGGCTGGACGACGAAAAGCCGTTTATCGACGGTTTTGGTGCGAAGCCACTCGGCGCGCGTTTCTATCCCGAGGACATGAGCAAGGAAGAATTCGACGAAGCCTATCTGCCCGGCAAGAACGGGCTGTATTCGCTGATTCGCCGTGACGACGCCGGCCGGCTCAAACTTATTCCCTACCATGTCGCCTATGCGCCGGAACTCGGGGAGGCGGCCAACTTGCTGCGGCAAGCGGCCAAACTGGCGGACAGCGCTGACTTTGCAACCTATCTGAAGCTGCGCGCCGCCGCGCTGATCAGCGACGATTTCCAAATCAGCGATCGCTACTGGATGGACGTTAAAGATAACGACATCGATGTGGTGATCGGACCAATAGAAACCTACGAAGACCGTTTGTTCGGCTATCGCGCGGCCTACGAGTCTTACGTCCTGATCAAGGACCTGGAGTGGAGCAATCGTCTTAGTCGTTTCGCCGCCTTCCTGCCGGACCTCCAGGATGGACTGCCCGTGCCCGATGAGTACAAGTGGGAATCGCCGGGAACAGATTCAGACCTTAATGCATACGACGTCGTTTACTACGCGGGACACAGCAACGCAGGCTCCAAGACCATAGCGATCAACCTGCCCAACGATGAAGAGGTACAGCTCGACAAAGGCACACGACGTCTGCAGCTAAAGAACGCGATGCAGGCAAAGTTCGAAAAAATACTCAAACCCATTGCCGATATGTTGATCGATGAGTCGCAGCAGGGGCACATTACGTTCGATGCTTTTTTCGCGAACACAATGTTTCACGAAGTGGCGCACGGCCTGGGTATAAAGAACACGATTAATGATCGCGGCACCGTTCGCGAAGCCATGCTGGATCTCGCCTCGAGCATGGAAGAAGGCAAAGCGGACATCCTGGGTTTGTACATGATCACGGAATTGCACAAAGCAGGTGAGCTTGGCGACGTTGATCTTCGCGACTACTACACGACGTTCATGACCAGCGTTTTTCGCTCCATCCGCTTTGGTGCGAGCAGCGCACACGGGAAAGCGAACATGGTGCGCTTCAACTTCTTCATAGACGAAGGTGCCTTCGTTCGTGACGCCGATACCGGTAGATACCGGGTCGATTACGGCAAGATGGAAGCGGCAATGACCGATCTTTCGCGACTGCTGTTGACGCTACAGGGAGACGGCGACTATGACGGCGCTGCCGAATTAACCAACGAGAAAGGGGTCATCTCCATGCAGCTACAGCAGGATCTCGACAGGCTTACCCAGGCACAGATTCCGGTCGACATTAGGTTTCAGCAAGGCGCTGCCGTTCTGGGCATCGAATCATGAGCAACCTATTCAGGGCGATTGCCCTGCGAGCGGCTCATCCGGTTCTGCTCGTGGCCGCACTCGCACTGGCGGCGTGCGGTGGTAGCGAAAACCAGGCCGAGTCGACCCGGGCCGAAAATCAACCGTGGGAGGCTTTCACGGCTGTCTCGATTGCAGAGTATTACAGCCGAAACCCCGAGTTGGCCGTTGATGTCGGTCTGCACGAATACGATGGTCAGATGTCGGATTTCAGCCTCGAGGCGGCCGACGCATATGCGACGTGGATTGACGGCATCATCGCGAGCGCTGAATCGTATGATGGCCTCACAGGTATCGAAGCGTTGGAGCGTGAATACATGCTAAGCGCGTTGCGCGGTGAGCTCTTCTGGATTCGCGAATCGGGCTTCCTGACTAACAACCCGGTTTACTATGCGTGGTCTCTGGGCTTCGATATCTATATCGATCGCGACTATGCGCCGCTCGACGAGCGCATCATTGCTTACACGAAGTATGTTTCCCAGATTCCGACGATGCTGGAAACCATGCGGAAAAACCTGGAGCCGCCGCTGCCCGCCCCTTACGTTGAAACCGCGCATTCAATTTTCAAAGGCCTTGCGGACTACCTGAAGAACACCGTGCCTGGCCTTTTCTCAACGGTTGAAGACGAACAGGCACAGCGCCGTTTTGCGGCCGCGAACAGTGCCGCGGCCGAAGCTGCAGAACAAACCGTCGATTGGCTGGATGGACTCAGAGCGTCCGCGAACGACGATTTCGCATTGGGCGAAGAGAGGTTCCTTGAGATGCTGCGCGCGACTCAGGGTGTGGACATCACTCTTGCTGATCTCAAGGTTGCGGGTGAACTCAATCTGAAGCAGAACCTTGATCAGCTGAGGGAAGCCTGCGCGGAATTCGCGCCGGGTGAGAGCGCCAGGAACTGTGTCCTGAAAGTCCAAAACCGCAAACCGCCGGGAGGTGCGGTGGCGGGTGCGACCCGGCAGCTGCCCGATCTTCGGCGGTTTCTCGAAGATAATGACATCGTCAGCATCCCGGGCACCGAGGAGGCGCTGGTAGCCGAGGCGCCACCGCACAGGCGATCAAATTTCGCGTACATCAACATTCCCGGTCCCTTCGAGTCGGGGCTGCCGTCCGTTTATTACATTGCCCCGCCGGACCCGGCCTGGTCCCCGGAAGACCAGCACGCGTATATTCCGGGAGAGACAGACCTGCTCGCAACGTCTGTTCACGAAGTCTGGCCGGGCCACTTCCTGCAATTTCTGCATGCGAACCGCGCCGAAAATAATGTCGGACAGCATTTTGCTACCTATTCCTTTGTAGAGGGCTGGGCGCATTACACGGAGCAGATGATGATTGATGCGGGGCTGGGCGATGGTGATCCGGAGTATCGTATCGGCCAGCTGCTCAACGCATTGCTCAGAAATGTGCGCTACCTGTCGGCCATAGGCCTGCATGCTGAGGGTATGACCGTTGAAGAAAGCCAGGCCATGTTTGCGGACGTGGCATTCCAGGACTTTGGAAACGCCAGTCAACAGGCTTATCGCGGTACCTACGATCCGGGCTATCTGAACTACACGCTGGGCAAGCTCATGATCAACAAGCTACGCGAAGACTGGACGACTGGTCGTGGTGGCGAGGAATCCTGGGGCAGGTTTCACGACCAGTTCCTCAGTTTCGGATCTCCGCCAGTACCGCTGATTCGCGAGCAGATGTTGGGAAAAAATTACGACGGTGATAGTGCTTTGCTGCCCAACTAGGCGCATCAGAGATCCCGTTTGTCCAGGCGAGGGAGCTTGTTTCCGAACAGCGTCGTCAGGTACAGGGCGTCGCCGGTTTCCAATACGCCGGTCAACGTCGGGAACCGGGCTTCGTCGTCATGCAGGTTCATGAGGATTTCGCCGTCACCATTAAAAGCAATGACGTGCGAGGACGGGACAGCTTTGGGTCGCATGAATGAGGGCAGGCGCTGTACGATCTTGCGGACGAAAGGCCGATCCGAGATTTGGTCCAGCAGGCGATTGCGTGGCGCGGCCAATCCCAGCCAGAACCGGCCCTGTGCGCCGCTGTTCAGGTTATCGGGAAATCCCGGCAGGTTGTCCAGCAGTACGTCGGTCCTTCCCTGTCGATCGCCGGCGAGCCAGTACTTCAGAACACGGTAATGGCCGGTTTCGCTGACCAGCAAAAAACTGCCGTCGGCACTGACTGCGACGCCGTTCGCGAAATTAAGGTTCTGCAGCAACACTTCGACATCACCTGTCGACGGCCTGAACGCGAAAACCCGGCCGTGCCCGCCGTGCTCCATGATGTCGAGCAAGCTCGCGTCGTACGTGCCGCTGGATGACTGCGCGCCGAATTTGCTGCTTGATTCGCTGAAATAGATGGTGCCGTCGGAACCGATCGCGGCATTGTTAGCGTAGACGAGGGGTTCGCCGTCAATGTCACTGAGCAAGGTAGAGACACTGCCGTCGCGTTCGATACGCTGCAGTCCGAGGTAGGCGTTCGCGACGATAAGCGATCCGTCGACGTTGGACTCAATGCCCAACGGCCTGCCGCCCGGATAAGAAAATTCGCGGACCTGTCCATTCCGAATCTCAATGATATGGCCACCATGCGTGGTCGCATAGATGCGTCCGCCGGGACCAATGGCCGCATCTTCGGGACCCTGATAGCCATTCAGGTCGATACCCACAGCAGCCGCCAGCCGGTCATTCGACTCAAAGGGGTCCACCAGGCCGCGGTCTGCGGGCGCACTCCAGGCCACGGGCTCTACAGGAACCGGCCACGCAAGCAGGTAAATGAGGATGGCGGCCAGAATCAGTGCGGCGGTCGCAAAGCTCTTCTTCATGCCTGATGCGGGGGGTCAGCGCTTTGCGTCGATCATGCGCAGGAATTCAACCCGCGTGCGCGCGTCTTTGCGGAATGTGCCCACCATCTGGCTGGTGACCATTGACACGTCGGACTTGTGAATGCCGCGTGTCGTCATGCATTGATGCACGGCTTCGATCACCACGCCAACGCCTTTGGGCTGCAGAACATCCTGGATGCAATTCGCGATCTGCGCCGTCATTTTTTCCTGCACCTGGAAACGTCGGGCAAAAGCCTCGACCACGCGCGCCAGTTTGCTGATACCGACAACCTTGTTGTTCGGCAGGTAGCCGACATGGGCTTTGCCAATAATCGGCGCCATGTGATGTTCGCAGTGGGATTCGAACCCGATGTCACGCAACACGATCATCTCATCATATCCCTCGACTTCTTCAAAAGTGCGTTTCAGATACTCGACCGGATTGCTCTTATAGCCACTAAACCAGTCTTCATAGGCTTTTGCGACGCGTCTGGGTGTATCGAGAAGACCTTCACGGCGAGTGTCCTCGCCAGCCCACAGTAGCAGCGTGCTGACCGCATCTTCGGCCTGCTTGCGTGTAGGTTTACGCGGTTTTCGCTGCTTGTTGCTGGTGGCAGCCACATCTGTTCCTGCTTGAGTTTAACGGCATGCTACGCAGACTTTGTGTTGACGTCGAGGCCGACGGGGCAACTGACGCCGGTTCCCCCCAGTCCGCAGTAGCCTGCGGGATTCTTGGCCAGGTACTGCTGATGGTAATCCTCCGCGTAGTAAAACATGTCGAGAGGCAGAATTTCGGTCGTTATTGTTCCAAGCCCGGCATTGTGCAACTCGTGTTGATACTCGCTCATGGAGCGCCGCGCTTCGGCCTGCTGCGCGTCGTTCACCGTGAAGATCGCGGATCGATACTGCGTGCCGACATCGTTTCCCTGCCGCATGCCCTGTGTCGGGTCATGACCCTCCCAAAAGGTCTTCAGCAGTTCTGCGTAGCTAACTTCGGCTGGGTCAAAAACGACCAATACGGCTTCTGTATGTCCGGTTTTTCCGGTGCAGACCTCCTCATAAGTCGGGTTGCGAGTTATGCCACCCGTGTAGCCGACCGCGGTCGTAAAGACCCCATCAGTTTCCCAAAAACACCGTTCGGCGCCCCAGAAACAGCCGAGCGCGAAAACGGAATGCTGAAGGTGATCCGCGAACGGCCCGGCGAGCGGCGCATCATTGACAAAATGACGGGCCGGAACAGGCATCGGTGTGTCGCGGCCCGCGAGGGCCTCGCTCCGTGTCGGAAGGGTCAGTTTTTTCACTCTTCTTGCTTTCTGGTCAGGATTCCGAATCTTCGCCCGTGGGCGGCTCATCCGCCAGGTCTTTTTCGTTCGTCAGTTCATCCAGGTCGGCCTGGCGGTAGAAGAAAGCATGCTCGAAGACGAGATCCGTTGTCTCCTGCAGCCCTTCCTCGGTCATTCTCGGGCGAAATACTTGCTGGCGTATTTCACGATGCACCATGCGCTGCATGTCCGTGAACTGGGGCGGGATGGCTTCGGTGCGCAAATCCCTGACCCGACCGCGAGTGGATACCGAGTAATCGACGCGAATTGTGCCCGTCAGGAATCCTTCCGTTGAAGTTTCATCTTGCGGCTTATTGCCAGCGTACTGCGGCAGCGGGTCGTCGGTCAGAGGCACGGGCCGCTCAAGGAATTCCGCGCGTGCCGCGAGACGCTCCTGGTCAGCAGACAACAGGTCCCAAGTTTCGGCGTAGAGCTTACGCGCACGAGTCTGCGCATCAGAATAAATGTAATAGTCCGCAAGGGCGAGCTTTGTTTCTGCGAGGACTCTCCAGTCGATCCCGGGCGTCGCATCGGCAATTCTTTCCGCGCGCTTGAAGTAAATTTCGCCGCTCGTCACGGGTCCCGGCTCCTGCATATTGGGCTGGGTTAGGTCAACGTAGTAATAGGACTCGCCGAGCTTGCTCAAAGGAAGTATGAGCTGCGGGTTATCCTTGCCCAGTTTCGACTCAATGATGCGAATTGCGCGCCGATAGGTTGCACGTTCATCCATATAGTAGCGGGCAGCATGCTGCCAGCTGGCGCGCCGCAGCAGCGACGGAATCAACGCCAGGTCATTACCTTCGAAATGGCGTACGTTCAGCATATGGATCCGATTGAGGATGTCACGTGCGCCCTTCGTATCACCCATCAGCATAGCCGATTGGGCGAGAGACTCGAGTATCTCCACCTGCTCGACGTTATGCGGACCTTCATTGACGTGCGTGATGTGCGTAGCGCGATTGAGGGTCTGCTGCGCGAGGTCCGGCCGGCCGCTACCGAGCTGCGCGGCACCGAGTCCCTTGAGTGGATTGACCAGCTTTTCGTTTAGGCGATCTTCGACCGTCTCAATGATCTTTACGGCGGCTTCGAAATTTTGAATTGCCGCCCCGTACTGGCCGTTCTTGTACTGGACCAACGCCAGGTTGTTCAACGCTTTCGATGCTTCAAGCGACTCGCGGCCGTGAATCTTGATAACCATCCGAACGATACGCTTGGCCGATGCGTCAGCCTCGTCCATTGCGCCTTCGGTGATGAGACGCTGATAACGATCGAATTCGGCGGCGAGTCGTTTTTCCAAAGCACGGACGTCATCGACCGTCGTCTCGGAATCGAGTTCGCCAGGCGAATCATCGGCAACGGGTACAACCTGATCGAGCGGGCTGCCCGCTTCATCGCGTTCAACTGGCTGGGCCTGGGTCGCAACAGCCGTCCAAATCGCGACAAACACTGCGACTGTTCTGATGTGGTTGATCATTCGTTCAAATAGGGCCGGGTGTCCTGAATCTGTTGCCAAGGGCAGTCGTGCTTCAGACCCGATCGGGCCCAAATAGTTCGCGCCGAACCGCGGCGGACCACCGCAACAACTATACCGTCTGGCCCGGCAGGGCGGTAGCCGGCCGCCTCGCTTTAGAGGTCCAGTGCCAGCTGCCGCTGTCCCGGGCGAAAAAATTGATTGCAATCAAGAAGGTGCTGGTAGGTATCGGGGTCCATGCCGAACCGCCGGCTGGCCGTTTTGAAGCGGGCGGCGAGCATGTCGGCGTAGGGTCCGCGGCCGGTCTGACGGATACCAAAGCGATGGTCATAATCGCTGCCGCCGCTGTACTGGCGAATAAGGCTCGAAACACGGCTGGCACGCGCGGGAAAATGGGTTTGCAGCCACTCGGCAAACAGGCCTTTGAGCTCGTGCGGGAGGCGCAGGAAAATATAGTGTGCCTGGCGCGCACCAGCTGCAGCGGCCGACCTCAGAATGTGCTCGATCTCGTTGTCATTGATTGCTGGAATGACCGGTGCAACGAGAACGCTCGTGGGCACGCCTGCTTGCGCGAGAGCCTCTATGGCGTGGAGCCGCGCAGCGGCTGACGGCACACGTGGTTCCATGATGCGTTTCAGATCCATGTCCATGGTTGGCAGGCTGATGGCGACGGAGCCGAGGCCGGCGGCCGCGAGTTCGGCCAGCAGGTCTATATCCCTGCAAATCAGAGTGCCTTTGGTGATTACGCTAACCGGGTGGCGATGCTTGAGGAACAATCGAAGCAACTCGCGGGTTAGCCGCAGGGATTTCTCGGCCGGCTGATACGGATCCGTGTTTGCCCCGATTGTAATCGGTTTGCATTCGTAGCCTGGTTTTTCCCAGGCTTCGAGCAGTCTGCGTGCAGCGTTCGGCTTGTAGAAAATTCTTGTCTCGAAGTCGAGTCCTGGTGACAGGTCGAGGTAGCTATGGCTCGGCCGTGCGTAGCAATAGACGCAGCCGTGCTCGCATCCCTGGTAGGGATTGATCGAACGATCGAATGGGACGTCGGGTGAGCTGTTGGAGCTGATGATGCGCCCGGCAGGCATTGCACGGATGACGGTCTCGGGCGCCTTCTGCGCCCGGGCATGGGCCACATCGGCAGCCATCTCCACGAGTCGCGAGGTGAAGCGGTTGTCTGGCGAAGAGATGGCCCCTCGGCCTTTGTGTCCCTCTGTGGGCATCCGTGGATCCGATACTGTATAAAAACACAGTACGGGTCTCAGCGCCCGGGGTCAAGGCTCAGAAGTCAGTTCAACACGCGATAGCCGCGGCCCCGCAGACAGCGTTTGAACACCTTTTGTTTTTCGCGATCGGCGTCAAGGCCGGATCGGGTTCCACCGTACAGTGCGCCACCGGCGGCACCGCGCCCGACGTCGCCGTCAATCGCGCCACCGAGGGCGCCAACGACTGCGCCGGTGGCACCACCCTTGGCGATACCCTGGCTGATCAGGATTTCCTCGGTGTAGGCTTCGCACTCGGCCCAGTCCTTGGCGAGCGCGTTGGGATCGACGCCCTGCATGTCAATAATAGGATCGGGATGGGCAGCGCAGCCGGCAATCGCAAGTGCCAGCAGGGCTGCCAAACTGTGAATGGTCTTTTTCATCTTTATGGTCCGTCCAGACGAAGATCTACGAGACACGCCAGCATACTCCGATCCGGAGGCCGAGCGTGGCATCATGCTAACAACGTATGAGCCCAGGGCTTGGTTGACAATGTAGACAAAATGGCTGGAACTTCAACGGTGTTTCGTCGAACCGGGCGTCGCGGATTAGAGGCGCTAGTCCGCCGTCGCTTGATACAAATGCACATCCTGCTGCGGGAACGGGAATGAGATTCCTTCCTTGTCAAAGCGCTTCTTGATGGCTTCGGTCAGGTCGAACATAACCGGCCAGTAGTCGGAGGTCTTGACCCACGGCCGTACGACAAAGTTAACGCTGCTGTCCGCGAGTGCCGATACAGCAATCGTGCAGGCCGGTTCTTCGAGAATGCGGTCGTCTGCGTCGACCAGTTCCCGGATGGTGCTTCGCACCTTGTCTAGATCATCGCTATAGCTGACGCCAACGACCATGTCGACCCGGCGCGTATCGTTTGCCGAGTAGTTGGTGATGATGCTGCCCATGATCTGGCTATTGGGCACGATGACCTGTTTGTTGTCACCCGTTTTCAATACCGTTGTCAGTATCTGTACCTGTTCGACGGACCCGCTGATGCCGGCACCCTCGATCCAGTCACCGACTTTGTACGGACGAAACAGGACGATCAACACGCCAGCCGCGAAGTTTGACAACGAGCCCTGCAAAGCCAGACCAACGGCCAGACCCGCGGCGCCAAAGATGGCAATGAAAGACGTCGTCTGAATGCCGAGTTGGCTAATCGCCGCAATGATGACTACGACCAGCAACGCAACGCGAACGAGGTTGCAGACAAAAGTCTCCAGCGTCTTTTCGATGCCCTGCCTGCGCATGACCCTGCGAAGACCACGGACAACCAGCGCGATGACCATGCGTCCCACGTAAAAAATGATGAGCGCAACGACGATGTTCTTGACCAACTCGACGGCGGTGCCTGAATCGATGCCGTTCTTTTTCAGAAACTCGAAAATGCCGTTCCAGTCGAATCCTGATGTAGCGTTTGTGATTTCGTCCATTACAGTAATCCCCGGGGCTTGTTTTTCTTTAGCTATTCCCGGCGGCGCATTCTACAGGATTGCCCGCGGATGTCAGGCCTGAAGTGCAACAAGCCAGCTTGTAACCACGAGGAGCATCGCAAGACCGCCGGCAACCCTCTGGGAACGACGGTCGGTAGGTACGGGCCCCAACGCGATGAGCAGCATGCCCGTCAGGAATCCGCAGACGAAGCCGAGCAGGTGGGCACCGATATCCGTATTCGGCCCGCCGGTGCCGGTGTACATGAGCAGCGCAAGCCCACCAACGATCGGACCGTAACGGTACGA
>JAOTWB010000063.1 GCA_029863125.1 Gammaproteobacteria bacterium | reverse complement strand
TTGCCACACGTCAAACGTCTGGGTTCCCGTTTATACGGTTGATCACACCCAGGTGGTGGGGACCTGTGGTTCCTGCCACGATGGCAACATCGCGAGCGGCAAGGACCAGGACCACATTACGAGTGGCAACAACTGCGACGACTGCCACGCAACGACCGGCTGGCTACCCGCCAATTTCGATCACGTCAACATCACCGGCAACTGTGCCAGCTGCCATAACGGTGTCGAGGCAACCGGCAAGAGCCCGACGCACATTCAAACCACAGACGTCTGCGAGGACTGCCACACGTCAAACGTCTGGATACCGGTTTACACGGTCGACCACACGCAGGTAATAGGCGCCTGCAGTTCCTGTCATGACGGAGTGACGGCAACTGGTAAACATCCAACGCACATCTCTAGTGGCAATAACTGCGACGACTGCCATACAACGGTCGCGTGGACGCCCGCCGCGTTTGACCATGCCAACATCATCGACAATTGTTCCAGCTGTCACAACGGCAGCGACGCCACGGGCAAGGGCCCAACGCATGTGCAGACCACTAACGTCTGCGAGGACTGCCACAGCACGATCGTCTGGGCACCCGTAACGACGGTGGATCACAACCAGGTGCTGGGCTCCTGTTCGTCATGCCACAACGGAACCGATGCCACCGGCATGAATCCGGGGCACTTCAATACTTCGCAGGATTGCGGTCTGTGCCACAGCCCGGCGGCGTGGATTCCGGCCGACTATAGTCACACCGGTCTCGGCTACGAACCGCTCGATCACCAACGCAGCTTCAACTGCACCGACTGCCACAACTCCAATACGAATGCGGTGAATTGGTCGTCGCCCGGATACCAACCGACCTGCGCGGGCTGTCACGCGACTGACTACAGAGTCGGCGAGGACGACCACAATGGCTTGCAAAATGACTTGAACTGCGCCAGCAGTGGCTGTCACCGCATAAGTGATAGTGGGTGGTAAACAAGGTGTGGAGCATGGATACCGTGGTTTCCGTTGACGCAGCGTCAAGGTTACGTCAGTGGATTGCCGGCGCGATTCTCATTGGCCTGATTTCGACGGCGTTTGCGGGCCCGGGATTTATAGAAAGTTCCAGGGTGTCCGTCGATTCGACCGCGGACGCATCCAGCGCAACAATCGAAGTACGCTTCAACTGCAAAGCCGAGTACCTGCGGCATGAGCCCCAAGGAAGCAGCGATCGGCTGCGCGTGTATCTCGATCCTACGGGCATATGCAACGGGGTGTCGCCGGTCGTTGCTGAATCCCGAAGCCGTCTCCGCCCGCTAAATTCCGATAGCGCCAACCTCGTGGACCTCGAGTACGACGGCGACTCGCCGGCGGGGCCGATGCTGACGTTCAATTTCAGTCGGCCAGTTACCTTCGACGTCGATATGTCGGGTGCCTCATTTAGCCTCGATGTCCACGTGAAGCCGATAATCGACAAGATCTTGAATCAACCGGATTCGACGTCGGCTTCCGTGAGTCACCGGAAGGTATCGCGCGCGAAACTCGAGAACCCGAACTACGTGATCAACCTGGCATCATTCAGAAGAGTCCCGACGATTGCCGATGCAAAGGGGCTGGAACTCACTGTAAATCAACGCCTCTTCTATTCGGAGGTTGTCGTCGATGGCAAGGACTGGTATCGCCTCAGACTTGGCGGCTTTGAGTCAGGAGAGGAAGCTGCGGCGGCCCTCGATGACCTCAAGGCGAAGTTTCCAGGCGCGTGGATTGACGAAATGGACACGGATGCCGAGCTAACTGAGATCACTCGCGCTCCAGAGGAACTGGCGGAAGAGCCAATCGACATACCGGAAGGCGATGGATCGGCGGTATCGAAGGTGGACACGTTGATGCAGGATGCTCGTAAGTCGATGGCCGCCGGCGAGATTTCCCGGGCCATTCAAATTTACACCAAGGTACTGCAACAGCCTGAACATTCGCGCATGGCCGAGGCACAGGAATATCTCGCGCTGGCGAGGGAAAAGAACGGACAAATGGCGCACGCCAAAGCCGAATATCAACGTTACCTGTCGCTGTACCCGGACAGCGAGGGCGCCGTCAGGGTCAATCAGCGACTCGCGGCGCTGTTGGCCACTGGCAGTCGAAGCGATCAGGGCACGACGACAGCCAGTGCAACGGGTGATCGCAGCTTGCGGCAAAGTGACTGGCGAATACAGACATACTTTTCCCAATATTATCGCCGCGACGTCAATCAACCGAGCGATCAGAATGAAACTGTCAGTCAGTCGGCGCTTTATTCCGATGTAAACCTCGATGCCCGGCGTCGTGGTGAGCGCTTCGACTTCAGCAGTCGGCTTTCGGCCGGCTACCGCAACGACTTTCTCGACGAGCGCACAGGGTCAGGCGACTCACTGCGGGTCTCGTATGCCTACGCCGACATGGCGGACGCCGTCACGGGCCTGCGCGGCCGTATCGGTCGCCAATCCCGCAATAGCGGTGGCGTGTTGGGCCGATTCGACGGACTGAACCTCGGCTACCAGCTCGGCGAGCGCGTACTGCTCAATACCGTTATTGGCAAACCTGCATACTCCTCATCCGACGGCATCGATTCCTCAAGGTCATTCTACGGTGCCAGCGTCACCTACGGGCCCATTCTCGAAAACCTCGATTTCGGCGCATTTTACATCGCGCAGGACGTCGAGGGTGTTCAGGACAGGCAGGCTGTCGGCGCAGAATTTCGTTACTTCGGCACGAACCAGAGTCTCTGGGGAATGGTCGATTACGATCTCGCGTACGGGGAACTCGCCAGTGCATATCTGCAGGGAAGCTGGCGCTTCGAGTCGCGCCTCTCGATTCACGGGCTGGTCGATCGCCGCGGCAGCCCTTTCCTGAGTGCCAGCAACGCCCTGATCGGACAGCCCGTCGCCACATTCGAGGAACTCGTGCAGATCTACAGCGAGGATGAGCTACGCCAACTCGGGCGCGACCGTACGTCACTGTCGACAACTTATACCCTTGGGCTTTCGTACCCGATAAGCCCGAAGCTGCAGGTCAATGCTGACGCAAGCCAGTCGACGATGGACGGGACCCCGGCATCCGGTGGAGTCTTGGCAACAGAAGAATCCACCTACAGGTATTATTCGGGCAGTCTCGTAGCAAGCAGCATATTAAAGGAAGGTGATGTATCCATTATCAGCGCACGATACTCCGACTCGGATATGTCGCGTGTGATTTCGCTCACGCTCGACAGCCGTTACCCGATCGGCCGAACCTGGCGCATCAATCCCAGGTTGAGAGTGGATCGCCGACAACGGCTGGCAGACCCAAACTACGAGTGGCTTTACACACCGGGAATACGCATCCAGTATCGTCGCAGTCAGAAATTTCGCATTGAGCTTGAAGCCGGCAAACAATTTTCGCAACGAAACTCTGATATTGTCGACCTGAACCTGGATCGTCAGTCTTATTTCATCAACGTCGGATACCAGTCGTTTTTTTGATGACTATCACCTCGCACAGTCATTTCAACACTGGAACGCTCACAGCGATTGTGCTGCTTGTTCTGGTAGCCAGCAGCTGCTCGTCGGATTCGGCGATGGTCAGAGACCAGCTGGACCCCGTCACCAGCGTGACCATCAGCTACAGCCAGACGCCCATGGTCTTTTACCGTGATGTGTCCGGCCGCGCGGCTTACGCGCGGAACTTCGTGCACATGGCGCCGTTGGAAGTGAACCGCAGCGGCGACTATCGCTATTACCTGTGGCTCGGCATCTGGAACACGATGGCGGATGCCGAGTCTGACCAGTCGCGCGACGGCTTTGAATCGATTGTCATTTTTGCAGACGGTGAACCACTGCCGTTGGAAATAGCCGGTTGGACTGTTGCGGCCATAGGCGCAAGCAAACCTGTTTACATTAAGCCGGTTGCCTCAGCCGCCGATGCCTACTACGCCGTGACCGTCGATCAACTCCGACTTATCGCCGAAGCTCGCGACGTTCGCCTGAAAACCACGGGTTCCCGGAACGAATCATACGAACCCTGGGATAATCAGAAGTCGGCGAAGAAAAGCCTGATTGAGTTTCTCGGGAGATCAGTGTACTAGTCGGTATCGATCTTTCGGTCCGGTAGTTTGATTCGAAATCTACAGCTTTTCGTTACGCTCCTGATCGCCGCCGTCGTGTCTCTCGACGCCGCGGCTCGCCCCGCCCTGCCACCAAAACTGAGCGCGATTCGGCTCAGCGTTGCACCCGTGATCGACGGCGACGTGCTTGGCGACGAAGCCTGGTCCGATATCGTTCCAGCCAGTGAGTTCTGGCAGGTACAGCCCGACGACGGCGAACCAGCGACACAGAGAACCGAAGTTTTCGTTGGCTACACCGATACCGCACTGCATATTGGCGTGATCGCTTATGACGAGCAGCCCGGCGAGATTATTGTTTCCGACAGTCGGCGTGACGCGGACCTCGCTAATACCGACGCTTTCTTTGTGGTCATCGACGGACTGCTCGATCGCCAGAACGGCTACGTTTTCGCGACCAATGCTGCCGGCATCGAATACGACGGCCAGGTAACCAAGGAAGGTTCGGACGACTTCGGCTCTGGCGGCGGTGGCTTCAACCGTAACTGGGACGGTGCCTGGTCCGTAAAATCGACGATCAACGACACGGGCTGGAGCGCGGAGTTCGAGATTCCTTTTCGCACCTTGCGATACAGCCCGGCTGCAAAGCAGGACTGGGGCATCAATTTCCAGCGCAATATTCGCCGCAACAACGAAATAGCGTACTGGGCACCGCTCGAGAGAAATCGAAATCTCTACCGCGTGTCGGAGGCCGGCATTTTGCGAGGCATCGAGCCGCCGCCACAGCGCAATTTCAAAATTACGCCGTACGTGTTGGGCCAGGCGCGTCGCGGTGGTGAACTGACGGGAACAGAGAAGAATTCCGACATCGGTTTCGACACCAAGTACTCGATAAACCCGAGCCTGACGCTCGATCTGACCTACAACACAGACTTTGCGCAGGTCGAAGCCGACGAAGAACAAATCAATCTCGACCGTTTTAACCTGTTCTTTCCTGAAAAGCGCCCATTCTTTCTCGAGAACGCCGGCCAGTTCAGCGTCGGGAACGGCGAGGAAGTCGAGATGTTCTTCAGCCGCCGTATCGGCATTGGCGATGACGGTGACCCGATCGCGGTCGAAGGCGGCGCGCGGCTGTCGGGCAAGTTGGGCGACCGAACCAATATCGGGCTCCTGTACATGCGAACAGACGCCGTTACGGGCATTGCCCCGGCCAATGATTTCGCCGTACTCCGGGTCAACCGGGAACTCCGCGGCCGATCCGCGATCGGCGCGATATTTGTGAACCGCGACGGCGATGGCTCGTATTTGCTGTCGCCCAGCGACTACAACCGCACCTTCGCAGTCGATGGGCGCTGGGGCATCGGCGATAACCTGCTGCTGCAGGGGTGGCTGGCCAAAACAAAAACTCCCGGTCGTAGCGGCAGGGACGACGCTTTCTCGGTGAAAGCCGACTGGAGTTCTGCCGGGTGGTCATTCGGCGCCAATTACACGGAAGTCGGCGAGGACTTCAATCCGGAGGTTGGTTTCCTGGCACGCAGCGAATACAGGAAAGCAAACCTGCTGGTATTTCGGCGCGTCAGAATGCAAGGCAAGTGGGGCCTTTTTGAAGCTCGACCGCACGCGTCGTACACGGGTTTCTGGAAATTCGACGGCTTCCAGGAAACCGGTGTTCTTCACCTGGACAGCCACTGGGAATACAAAAGCGGCACGGAGATCCATACCGGCCTAAACCTGACGCGCGCCGGCGTGATCGACTCTTTCGAGATCATCGACGGTGTCGTCATACAACCGGGCACCTACGATCATGAGGAAGTCGTTCTCGCGTATTTCGGCGACGAATCGAAGCCGCTCAGTTTCAATATTCGCACCATTGCCGGGGGGCAGTTCGGCGGCAATCGCGTGTCGATATCCTCGGGCGTCAACTTTCGCATTGCTGAGACGTTTCAATCCGAAGTGTCGTTTAACTACAACGACTTCGATTTGCCGGTCCCGAACGGGCAGTTCACGGCCAACCTCGCGCGCCTGCGACTGTCCTATTCCTTTACGCCCAAAGTACAGCTGCAGGCGCTCGTCCAATACAACGAAACGAGCGACGACCTCGGCACCAACATTCGCTTTTCCTGGCTGCGATCGGCTAACTCCGGGCTGTACCTCGTGTATAACGAAGTCGACGAACGTGCCATCGGGGGGCTGCCGACCGGCCGCGAGTTCATACT
>JAOTWB010000036.1 GCA_029863125.1 Gammaproteobacteria bacterium | reverse complement strand
GCATTTCACTGGTACTGGGCAGCGGCGGTGCGCGCGGTCACGCACATATCGGCGTCATTCGTGCCATCGAAGAGCGAGACGTCGACATCAGAAATATCGCGGGCACGTCGATGGGCGCCGTGATCGGCGGCATTTACGCGGCCGATAAACTCGACACATACGTTGACTGGGCGAACCGGCTCGGCAGGAACGACGTGGTGCGACTGCTCGACTTCTCGTTTAACTGGACATCTATATTCAAGGGAGAACGCATCATCGAAGTGCTCCGGGAACTGATTGGCGACTGCCAGATTGAGGGTCTCGACCGCGGTTTTACGGCTGTCGCCACCGCGCTCGACGAGCAGCGAGAAGTGTGGCTAACCTCGGGCGCCCTGTTTCGGGCAATCCGCGCATCTACGGCTGTTCCCGGCGTATTTGCGCCCGTCGAACTGAATGGCCAGATTCTGGTCGACGGCGGTCTCGTGAATCCGATTCCCATTGCGCCGACACTGACGGATGCGACAGACATGACGATTGCCGTGAATCTAAGCGGCATGACCGAAAAATACGAGCGGCCGGCCGCAAAAAAGAACGAGGCCGAATCCGCATCTGACAAAGGTTATCGAGAAAAAATATCGGAGTTCATTAGCAGTATGATGGACGACGAAGATGGCGATGAGTCCAAGCCGGATGCCGCCGATCTGCTGGTGAAGTCCATCGACGTCATGCAGGGCGCCATCGCGCGCCTGAAACTCGCGGCGTACACGCCGGACAAGGTTATCGATATACCGCGCGATGCGTGCAGTTTTTTCGAGTTTCACCGTGCGGAAGAAATGGCCGATCTCGGCTACGAAAAAACGACCAGGGCACTCGACGAGCTGGGACTATGAGGCGGTGCCGGAGTCACCTGCCTGCAGTTCTTCGCCGAGAATCAGTGCCGTCACACTCGATCCGGCAGATACTTTCATGTCCTCTTCCCCCAGCGGAAACTGCACGCGTCCGTCGGGAGTCTTGATAAACAACAGCAGCCGCTCCGGGTACTTGCTGCGGTAGTCCGCGAAACTGAAAGTCTCGGTGATATCCGTGGTTTTTGTCTGCGCCGGGTCGGGAATCAGCGCCAGCAAGTCTTCCATCGATTTCCGGCCGCCGAACAGGACCCGACCCGCCGTCTGGCCGCTGATGTGGTGCTTTTCGTGGCCGGATTCGGAATCCTGCTTGACCGTGTAGACTGACTCCCGGCCGAATTCGTAGCGATAGCTCACGCAGGCCAGCTCGTTCAGCCCCGGACGATCCGACATTGCCAGCAGCTGGCCCAGTCCGGTCAGGTCAAGGTGCCGCTCGGCATAGGTTGAGACCGGGCTGCCGTAGAACACCGGCAGGCCGGCCATCCTGGCGAGCCTGGCGCCATCCCAATTCGTCGAAGCAACAACAACGCGCTGCCCGGCTTCGTGCATGGCCCTTGCATACAGCAGCGCCAGCCGGTTCGACCCAACGACGAGTACACCTTTCGGGTCCGGGCTGGCGACTTTCAGCAAACGCGCAACGGCAGATCCGGACAAGCTTTGAATGACGACGGTCCCGACGATGATCGTGAAGACCAGGGGAACGAGAAGCTCCGCGCCGGGGTAGCCCGTCCGCTCCAGCCGCAGGGCAAACAGCGCTGACACAGCGGCCGCGACGATTCCGCGTGGAAATATCCAGCCGAGATAGGCGCGCTCCCGTCCGCTGAGCTCACTGCCGACAGAGCAAGCCAGCGCACGCAGTGGCCCTGCAACAAGTTGCAGCGCCAGCAGTACCGCGATCGCACCAATTCCAAGACCCACAATATTATCGAGCTGAACGCGGGCGGCGAGGACAATAAAGAGGCCTGCAACAAGCACCAGGGTCAGGCTCTCCTTGAAATCGAGGATATCTTCGAGATCGAGGTCTTTCATGTTGGCCTGCCAGACACCCATCACGGTAACGGCAAGCAGCCCCGACTCGGATTCAACCGCCTCTGCAGCGGTGAAAACCAGGATGACCATCGCAAGCGCCGCGTAGTCGCGCAAGAAATCCGGAAGCCAGTGATTTTTCAGAACGACGCCAAGCGAGTGGCCCACGATGACGCCGAGACCTGCACCCACGGCGACGATGAGTCCGAGCGTGTAAAACAACTGGCCCGTGGACGCCGCGGTCTGCGTGACGACGATAAAGTTGAATACGAGGACCGCCAATATTGCGCCCAGCGGATCGACCAGTATGCCCTCCCAGCGCAGAATATTCGAAAGGGCCTTGGTTGGGCGAACGGTACGCAGAAGCGGCAGAATTACGGTCGGACCACTGACCGTGACGATGGCACCGAACAGCGCGGCAAGGTATATATCCCAACCGAGAAACGCGCGCGCCGCCAGCGTGGCGACCAGCCATGTAATCAGGACGCCGAAGGTCACGAGGTTTCTGACCACCGCGCCGTGGCCGCGGATTTCCGTCAGTTTCAGCGTCATGCTGCCTTCGTAAAGGATGACCGCAACGGCAAGAGAGACAAACGGCTCGAGCAGTTCGCCGAATAATTCATCCGGCTTTAGCCAGCCCAGTACGGGACCGGCTATAATTCCTGTCAGCAGCAGGAACAGGATAGAAGGCAGCTTGACTCGCCAGGCGACCCACTGACACGCAAAGCCGGCGACGAGTACACCGCTCAATATGATCAGGCTGCTGCTATGCATGATTCGCCAGGAAAAGACTGAAGCGATGCATAATACCTCAAGCCGCCGCCCCTGAAGGACTTCAAATGCAGGAAGTAAGACGCGTCTATTATGACGACAGCTACCAAAAAACCCTCAGTACAACGATTGCCGCCGTCGATAAAGAATGGATCGAACTGGACGAGACGATCTTCTATCCCCTGGGCGGCGGACAGCCCGGAGATACGGGATTTATCCGTGGGCCTGATGGCAGGATGCACAGAGTGCTCGACACGAGGAAAAGCGACTCGGCCGACCAGGTCCGACACCAGCTGGATAGCGCGGACCACGGACTCGAACCGGGCGACAGGGTCGATACAGAGATCGACTGGGAGCGGCGCTTCAAACACATGCGCATGCACACCAGCATGCACCTCCTGGGCTCGCTGATCCCGGTTCCCGTTACGGGCGGATCGGTCGGCGCAGAAAAAAGCCGGCTGGACTTTGATCTCGGCGAACATCAGATCAACAAAGAGGACCTGACGACACGCATCAATGCACTCATCGCCGAAGGCCATCCCGTCGCGTTCGGAACGATTACGGAAGCCGACCTCGACAAACGCCCCGAACTTGTCAGGACGATGTCAGTACAACCTCCGCGAGGCGCCGGCGACATTCGCACGGTGCGAGTCGAAGGCGTGGATTTTCAACCCTGCGGCGGCACCCACGTCAACAACACTCGTGAAATTGGCGCCGTCCGCATCAGTAAGATCGAGAACAAGGGAAAACGCAATCGTCGTGTGCACCTGGTGCTCGAGTAAACGGCTCATGCACAAAGCTCTTCCCGTCGTTCTGCTTGTCTTTGCGGCGACAATTGTGGCCGCAGCATCCCGCATGCCGCTGCTGGCGCAGGCAGACATACCGGGGGCAACGCTTCGCATCGAAGTGCAGCAGCCGATCGCAGACGATAAGGCCGCTGAAATCGTCGAGTGGCTGCAGTCGGCGTCCAGTAATGTCAGCCTGGCCTACGGACGTTTTCCCAACCCGTCGCCTCGCGTGGTTGTCATCCCCGCCGGGCACGGCTCGTGGGTCGGCAGTTCGCCGGTTCCTTTCGGCCGGGTGACCCGGGACCGCGACGAGAAGATCGAGTTCTTCGTCAATCCCGATCGGCCAATTCATGAGTTCTATGCGGACTGGACCGCGACGCACGAGTTCAGTCACCTGCTGCTGCCTTACGTTCGCTCGCGCCATAAGTGGATATCGGAAGGCTTCGCAAGCTACTACCAGAATGTATTGATGGCCCGCGCGGGCCGCTACACGGCAAGCGAAGCCTGGCAGAAACTATACGCCGGCTTCGAACGCGGGCGGCTGTCCCGCCCCGAGCTCTCGCCGAACGAGGCCGCCGTTGCCGGAGTGCGCAAAGCGCGGATGAAGATCTACTGGAGCGGTGCCGCGATCGCCCTGCTGGCCGATATTGAACTTCGCGAGCGCTCGGGCGGACGCGAATCACTCGACGTTGCGCTGGACAGATTTCAACGCTGTTGCCTGCCATCAAGAAGCTCGTGGAGCGGTCCGCGACTCTTTGCCAAGCTCGATTCACTGCTTGATGAACCTGTCTTCATGCCCCTTTACAGGCAGTATGCCGATGCCGCCGGTTTTCCCGACATTGGCCCTGCGCTGCAACGGCTTGGCGTACGTCTCGACAACAATAGTGTCAGCGTGACGCCGCACGCGGAGCTTGCAGATTTGCGAATCGACATCACCAGTGGCCGCCCTCCCTTGTGAGGCGGAAAGTACCTATCGGCACCGGTATCGGATGATGCCAGACTGCTTCTGCAATCAAGAGGAGACTGAGGTATGAACGCAAAACTCCTGTTCAGCATTGCCCTGATCGGGTTGAGCCTGCAAATCGCCGCTTGCGGTCGCAACGAAGTCAGTTTTTCAGCCGACATTCAACCGATACTCGAGGTCGCCTGCCTCGAGTGCCACAACGACAGCGGTGAAGGCGTGGCGGCGAGCGGCTTCAGCGTCGTCGACTATGACGCCGTCATGAAAGGCACGACACTCGGTCCCGCCGTCATACCGGGCAGCAGCATGTCCAGCACACTCTACCGGGTCATAGCCGGGAAAACCGCCCCCGAAATCCGCATGCCGCCGCACCACGACGTGTCCCTGGCCCAGGGACGCGGCCTGTCGTTGGGCGCCGAACAGATCGAACTCATCGGGGCCTGGATCGACCAGGGGGCAAAAGACAACTAGCCGTACAGGACGCCGGCCGCTCGTGTTTGCATCGTTTTGGGGCGTCGGAGCATCGCCGCCTGCCGACCGGGACAGGAGCGATTTTCCTGTCCCTGATGTGTGCCTCTGCCGCGGATGTTTATACCTATTTACTTGCCCTGAACCCCGTGCAATAAACGCCCCTCAAGCGAAAAAGGTACAACTTTTCTGGCGCAGGTACGGCGGTAATTATGTCAAATCAACGCATTTCGGGCGACACCAAATACTTGTTTAAACGGGACCGGACGTGGTGGGTGAAGCTCTCCGTGCCACGGCCGCTGCGCGGCGTCCTTGGCTACGACCTGCGGCGTTCGTTGCATACCCAAGATATCGAGGCGGCGCGCCGCGCGCGCTGGGAGGCCATCGAGGAGTTTCGGGCCAAAATCGAAAAGCTCCGCGCCGAGCAGTCGGGCGAAGTCGCGGAGGCGCCGGCGGCTACCGTCAGTGACCCGGACCGGACCAGACCGGCGAAGGACGGCATTCGCCGGGTCGACCAGCATATCGTCGAAATCGTCAGCGACTCCGGAGAGGGCGCGCAGAAGTGCGGCCAGATCTTGGGGTTGGTAAGCGGCAAGATGGGGAACGGTGTCTGGACCGTCGAGATCATTCCGGCCGAAATTCAGCCGCCTGCACGAGAACGTCAGGGCGCCAGCGGAATTCGTGTCCGGATGGGATCGAAAAAGATAACCAACATGGGCAACGAAGCGGACATGGTTGTCGCATTCAACGAACAGGTGCTCTATTCCCGTATCGATAACGGTGCTTATAGAAAAGGCACTATCGTTTTGCTCGAGAGCATGTGGGCCGAAGATCCTGATGAGAGAATCCGCAAGCAGTACCAGGAGGCGCTCGCCGATTTCCACGCGCAGGGACTGATCGTGCATGAACTGCCGATCCAGAAAGAGTGCCTGAAGCTCGTCAATGATCCGCGCAGGGGCAAGAACATGTTCGTGCTCGGAATGCTCTGCAGGATTTATCACCGCGATACCGACAAAGCCAAGATCGAAATTGCAAAGACATTCAAAAAGAAGGGCGACAAGGTCATCAAGATCAACCATGACCTGTTCGATGCCGGCTACGCTTTCGCACGCGACAACCTCGACTACGAGTTCGAGATACCCGCTGCCGAGAAAGATCGCCTGAAATCAGCCGTCGTCATCAACGGCAATACCGCGGCCGGACTCGGCGTCATGGCCGCTGGCATCGAGCTGGTCTCAATGTATCCGATCACGCCGGCTACATCGGCGTCACATTATCTTGCCGAAGATTTTCATCTCACCGGCGGTTTCGTTCACCAGGCCGAGGATGAGATCGCCGCTATCGGTTTTGCAATCGGCGCATCCTATGCGGGCAAGACGGCGTGTACGATCACTTCCGGTCCCGGCATGGCGCTCAAGACCGAAATGATCGGTCTTGCTGTCATGGCCGAGATCCCGCTGGTGATCATCGATGTGCAGCGCGGCAGTCCCTCTACCGGTCTTCCTACCAAAGTCGAACAGGGAGACCTGCTGGCCAGTCTGTACGGCGCACCTGGCGATTCACCCAAGATCGTCATCGCCGCGGCCACGATCTCGGAGTGTTTCCACTTCGTGGTCATGGCGCGCAAGCTGGCCGAATCATTCCGCACGCCTGTGATTCTGCTGACCGATGCCAACCTCGCCACCGGCGTGCAGCCGATCGAACGCCCCGATGTCAGCGAGGAATGGTTTGCCGCACCGCTGGACCAGTCAGCATGGGACGAGAATGTGGCGCCCTACGACTGGGACGAGGCCACCGGTCTGTCCGACAGGCCTATCCCCGGCATGCGCGGAGGCGAGTACATCCTCACGGGCCTTGCCCACAACCGCCACAGCAAGATTGCGTATGACTCGGCGTCCAACCAGGAGGGCATGAACATGCGCAGCCGCAAGCTGACGACTCTGGCCGCCACCATGAAACCTCCCGAGGTTCACGGCGATCCTACCGGGGACCTGCTGATTGTTGGCTGGGGTTCGACGCTGGGTGCGATCGAGGAAGCGGTCGACCTGGCGAGGCTGCAGGGTAAGAAAGTGTCCACACTGCACCTGAGATTTCTCTCGCCACTGGAGCCTGGGTTGAAGAAGATTTTTTCGGGATTCAAGAAAGTGATGACCATCGAGATCAATTACAGCGACGATCCCGATGCGCCAATGATCAACAAAGAAAACCGCCGCATTTCGCAGCTCGCGCTCATGCTGCGCGCACACACCTTAATCGACATCGACTGCTGGTCGAAGGTTCCGGGCCACCCGCTGCAGCCCGGTGCCATCGGCAGGGTCATCGATGCCCGCCTCGCGGAGATAGAAGGAGCATCATCATGTTCGGCTTGAAAGGTGACTGGTCTCTCGAGGTCAAGGATCGTTATTTCACGCTGCAGGATTACTGCGGCGCAGAGCCGCGCTGGTGCACGGGTTGCGGTGACCACGGCATTCTTGCTGCCGTGCACCGGGTGTGCCGCGACTCGCAGATCAGGCCTGAAAAAACGGTAGCGGTATCGGGCATAGGCTGTTCCAGCCGGCTGCCGCACTACATGAATACCTATGGATTTCATGGCCTGCACGGGCGCGCATTGCCGGTCGCCTGCGGCATCAAGTCGCGGCGCCCCGACCTGGATGTCTGGGTTGCGACCGGAGACGGCGACTGTTTCTCGATCGGTGCCGCCCACTGGATCCATGCAATGCGTTACAACATGGACCTGACCCTGCTGGTGTTCGACAACGGCATATACGGCCTGACCAAGAAACAAACGTCGCCCACCACGCCGATGGACGTCCCGACCAACACCCATCCGTCGGGCGCACTGCTGCCCCCGCTGAATCCGCTGACCGTAACCCTCGGCGTGACCAATATCTCTTTCGTTGCGCAGATTGTCGACTGGAACGCCGTGCTCCGGCACGAGGTGATCAAGAAAGCGCACGAGCACAAAGGAACCAGCTTCGTGCGGATTATCCAGCGCTGCCCCGTTTACGTGGAGGCCATCGGGAAACGCCTGCAGAACGAGCCCGCGAGGCTGAAGCTGCTGACCCACGAGAAAGGCATACAGCTCGACGACGGCGTCAAGAACATGTTCCCGAATCGCGCCGAGCACGACCCGTCGGACCTTGCCGCGGCGCGCGCACTGGCACAGGACGAAGAAGTCCTGCCCCTCGGGATTCTCTACCACAACCCGGATGCGCCGCGGTACGAGACGATGTCGTCAGTCGGCCTGGAGATGAGCGTCGACGAAAAGCTGGCCGGCATGAACGAAGCGCTGGACCATTTCGCCATTTAGCCCGCGCGAACGGCGCTGGGGACCGACACGATGAATTCGGTAACGGAAAACAAGCGAGACGGATCTGACACGGCTGTGACTGAGGCCGGTGTCAGCAAAGACGTCATCAGCCTTCTGCGCCGTTTTCACTTTGGCGAACCTGTCGCAGCGGAGCAAACCGCCAAACCTGCGGGCAGCATGTTGCCGGCACTGCTCAATCCCTACCGTGACGCGTCGGCGATACGCTACCAGTATCCGCTATACCTGGTGCCACCCGGCAGCGAGATCGACGGGCAGCTGGCGAAACCCGTAAGCGAGTATTTCTCTGAAGCGCTGCAAACATTTGCGCCGCAGGCCGAAGACGCCCGGATACTGAAAGACAACGTTGCGTGGATCGAGCGTTACCTTCGGCAAGAGCTGGATGCCCTGGATCCCGTCGATGCAATCGCCCTGTTTGACGAGGCCGCTACCGGCCTGCACGAGCATCTCGACCTCGACCCGGCCAGCCGGGAGCAGCTGGCCGCCAATCTCGAACGACTGAAAGCCACCATCGCCGACGGCGGGCAGTTCCTCGGCTACGGCCCGCGTGTGTCCCTGCACCTGATGGTGCATGCGATTCGGCATCGCCGCGAAGATGGCCGCAACAAGTTCCGCCAGGTTGTCGCGCGACACGTTCACGGATTGCGGTCACTGCTCGATGTCGAAAAAGCCAAGTCGGGCGACGCGAAGGAGCCCGGTCGCGTCGAGAGCAGCGTCGGCCCCTCGTCACGTTATTTCGACACGGACGCGTTCTCGGGAATGCTCGAACAGCGCACGCCGGGATCGGTTGAAATGTCGGCCGAACGTCGGACCAGAATCGAGCGCGCGCTCGAAGCACTGCAGGCCTGGAAGGATGATGCAGTAGCGGTCCGATTCGTGGGTCGGCTGGAAGACGACGGCTTCGGCAAGCTGCGCGCGATCGACGTCATCGACAGCGACGATCCTTGCACGACGGCCGCCGAGGTATGCAGCCGCGACGCCGCGAGTTTCGCGCGGCTGTTCGCCGCCGTCAGAATCGCGGCGCTCGAAATCGACGATAGCTACAGCGCCGCCGTACACGATTCCTGGTTCGCCAGTTTCGACTGGCAGGCGTTCTCGGACGAAGAGATGCAGCTGCAGACTCCGGTTGTCGCGCTCGTATCGGCCGACTATCTTGCCGGCGACGGCCTGCCGGCGTTTTCGCGTCTCCTGGGATCGCGCCTGCCCGTGCACGTGCTGAGCTGGGTCCGTGCCTACGACAATCCGGGCGCGAAACCCGGCGAAGACCCCTTCGATTCCTATCGATTCGAACTCGCCTATTTTGGCATCGGGCACCGCCAGGTCGTGGTCGCACAAACGTCGGCGGCGCGCCACGAGGATCTGCTGGCGGGCTTCCGCTGTGCGCTGGACAGCAATCGGGCGAGTCTGCACCTGATCAACCGCGGCACGCAGACCCAGGTGGACAAACCCCTGCTCGACGCATGGTTCGTCGCGAGCGCCGCGCTGGAAAGCCGCGCCCACCCATTCGTACTCGTCAATCCCGATGCCGGCGACCACGCGGCGGAACGGGTCAGCTTCGACGGCAATCCGCAGCCTGAAAAAGACTGGCCCGTCGAGAAGCTCTCGTACCGCGACGCCGACGGTAAGCTCACCGAGATGGACCTCGCTTTTACGTTCGCCGACTACGCGCTGCTGATGCCGGCGCTGCAGGCACATTTTCGGATGGTGCCGGCAGGCTTCGAGTCCGACGAACTCGTTCCGGTCGACCAGTACCTCGATCTCGAGGAAGAGCTCGTCAATCGGCGGGTGCCGTACATCTGGGGCATCGACGATCAGGGCGTGTTGACGCGGCTGGTCGTATCCCGCGCGCTGGTGTTTGCGTGCCGTGACCGGCTGAACTACTGGCGCACGCTGCAGGAACTCGCGGGGATTCATAACTTTTATGTTGAAGAGGCCATCGAACGGGTCATCAAGGAGCAGCAGGCGGCCGAGGCGGCGGAACGCGAACAGCTGCTGAAAGCGCACGAGGAACAGCTGGAAAGCGTTCGCTCGGAGGCGGCCGGCGAGGTCATGGGACAACTCGTCGACGTGCTGATGGGTGCCGACCTCTCGGACCTGGTCGGCGCAGGCAGTCAGCTTGCGACGATGCCGGCCAAACCGGTCGCCGACGTCGAGGCCCAGCCAGAGCCTGTCGCGGAAGCGGCGGAAGCCGAGGCCGTCGCCGAGCAAGAGCTGAGCTTCGATGAGCCGTGGCTCGACACCGCGATGTGCACGACCTGCGACGACTGCATGGGCATCAACAAGATGATGTTCGTGTACAACGACAACAAGCAGGCAATCCTCCGGGATCCAAGAGCAGGCCCCTACGCGCACCTCGTGGCGGCCGCCGAAATCTGTCCGGCCAAGTGTATCCACCCGGGCAAACCACTCGATCCGAATGAGCCGGGCCTCGATGAGTTGATCGCCCGGGCCGAACCGTTCAATTAGGACCTGTCAGCACTATGAACAGCCTGCTCATAGCGCCGGCCATCATGGCTGGAATCGGATTGCTCTTCGGCGCAATTCTCGCGATCGCGCAGCGCTTCCTGAAGGTGGACGAAGATCCCCGAATCGAGGCAACCAACGCGATGCTCCCGGGCACCAATTGCGGCGCCTGCGGCCAACCGGGCTGCCTGCCGTTTGCGGAAAAGCTGGTCGCGGGCGAAGTCGATCCCGGCCAGTGTACGGTCAGCTCCGACGACGATATCGAGCGGATTGCCGAGTTCCTCAATGTCGATGCAGGCCGAAAAGAGAAACTGGTTGCGCGACTGCGCTGCGGCGGGGGCGCCCGGCAGGCCCACCAGATCGCCGAGTACCAGGGATTTGAAGGCTGTCGTGCGGCAGCCGTGGTTTCGGGGGGCGGCAAGGGCTGCGCCTGGGGGTGCCTCGGCCTGGGGGACTGCGAAGCCGCTTGCACCTTCGACGCCATCCACATGAATGCGAACGGGCTGCCGCAGGTGGATACGGAGAAATGCACGGCCTGCCCGGACTGCATGGCCGCCTGCCCGCGCGATCTGTTCGAACTCGTGCCGCTCAGGCAAAACCTTTACGTGCAGTGCAATATCCCGCTGGCAGGCGCAGCCGCGAGGCAGCTTTGTTCGGTGGCCTGCGATGCATGCGGCAAGTGCGTCGCAGACGCCGCACCCGGCTTGATCCACATGGAAAACAACCTTCCCGTCATCGACTACTCGGCCGGCGGCCCGGCGCGGCCTGAAGCCGTATTTCGGTGTGCCACACACGCGATCGTCTGGCTCGAAAAAGAACAATTCCAGGAGCAGGAATCACGACGAGCAGGAGTACTCTGATGCCCGGCCTGCGCGACATCGCAATTCGCTGGTACCGCAGGACCTTCGGTGCGCCGGCGGGTTCCGACATCAGGGACGAGGGACTGGAAACGGTACTCGACGGCAACAGCGCGGTCGCGTTGTCGGAAGCCGGCATCGCGGGTCACGCGGTGCTGGGCGGTTCGTTTCCGTCGGGCGAAGCCGACTCGGTCTGGCTGGCCGAACTCGAGCACGGCAACACGAACGTCTTTGACGAAGCGCTGTCCGCGCTGACCGCCGAAGGCCCGCGCGGCGTCATTGCCGCCGCTACCGGCCTGGCTTTGTCCGGCCGGCGCGCGGCGGCCTTCCTGTCCGGGCCGGATCTTGCCGCCGCGCAGGATCTTTTGACCTCCGCTGCCGGCAAACACGCGCCGCTGGTGTTGCATCTCGCGACACGCGCCGCGGCAGCGCACGGCGGCGCGCTGGGTAGCGGCCACGACACGGTGCACCTGAGCGCGGACTCAGGATTCTTCATGTTGTTTGCAACAAATGTACAGGAAGCTGTTGATTTTACATATATTGCGAGACACGTAGCCGAAGAGTCCCTGGTGCCGGGCATGGTCATCATGGACGGCGAACAGACCGCGCTCGCGGCACAGGATGTGCGGCTGCTGTCGCCGGCTCAGATCGACGGCTTCCTCGGCTCGGCGCGGCAGCACATCGAACCGCCGACCGCGGCACAAAGACTTCTCTTCGGCGAATCGCGTCGCCGCGTGCCGGCCTGGCACGACCTGGATGAGCCCGTGCTCACCGGTGCATTGTTCGAGGCAGAGAGCTTTGCGCTCGGGGCCGTCGCACGCAGGCCTTATTTCGGCGATTTCGTCGGCGAGTCGCTGGCCCGATCATTCGAGCAGTTCGCCGCGAGGACAGGCAGGCGCTACGCGAGCGTCTCTCGCTACCGGCTGGATGACGCGAAAACCGTGCTGCTGGCACAGGGCGCCGCCGTCGAAACCGCCCGCGTCGCTGCTGACTGTCTGCGCGGGCAGCACAAGATTCCCGCAGGCGTCATCGGGATTCATGCGCTGCGGCCGTTTCCGAATGCCGAAATCATCGAAGCGCTGCAGGGACGGGACCAGGTCTTCGTCCTCGAACGCACGGACGCGCCAATGTCCGGCGAGCCGCCGCTGTTGCGTGAAGTCCGGGCCGGACTCCAGGGCAAGCCGCCTCGATGTCACGCCGTTGTCTTCGGCGTCGGCGGACTGCCTCTCTGCGTGGCCGACCTGGTCGAACTTTGCGTCAACGCCGACACGTCGGCATCGGTGCCGCTCTTCCTCGGCGTCGCATTCGACGACGCCTCGGGCTCGCAGCCGAAGCGCGAGGTACTGCTGGATACGCTGCGACGCGCCTACCCGCAAGCCGCAGCGATGGGTATACGTGCGCCTCATGACGCTGCCCCGCCGGCGCAAAACAACGCGCTGACCATTGCGATACGCCGGCCCGGCGCTCATGGCGGCAGCCTGCTCGGCGCGGCCGGCGCCCTGCTCCATCGACTCGAAGGCGGCCGCATACGCAGCCGGCCGGCAATCACCTGGCGACAGGGGTCCAACGCCTGCGTTGACTGGCTGTCGCACGGCGACGAGACGCTGCAAGATCCCGGCGACGGGCTCACTGCGGACATAACGGTGGACGCATCGACAGGCCGCCTCCTGCTCGGCAGGAACGCAAAGGTATTCCGCGTTCCAGCGCAGGCTGAGGGCTTAGAAAACGGCGCATTGGCCGAAGAGCTGTTGCTCGGTGGATTATTCGGCGTCCTGATTGACGCCGGCCTGATCGAATCCAGGTCGCGGCGAGTCGTCGCCGCACGAAGGGACTTGCTCGACGGCCTCGACAAGGTGCGCCGCGAAAAGATGACGGACGCTTTTCAATCGGGTCTCGAGCAGGTCGTTGCGGTGGACGGCAACCAGTCCGAGCCCGGCACTGCCTCGATCCGACACGACGACGAGGCACCGGCGGCCGTGCGTCACCTCGGCCGCAGCGACGATCATTACGCGAGCCTGCCGCGTTTCTGGGATCAGCTGGGCGTGCTGTATCGCGTCGGCCAGTCGGACCGGCTGACCGCGGACCCCTATCTCGCGACCGGCACCATGCCGCCGTTGAGTTCGACCTTCAACGACCTGAGCAACACCCGCCGGATGTTGCCGGCTTTCGACCCGACGCTTTGCACGGGCTGTGGCTTGTGCTGGACACTCTGCCCGGACAGCGCCATCGGCGTCGTCGCCTCGACTCCCGCGTCGCTCATCGACGCAGCAATCGCTCGTACGGGCGCGGAGGCGGTACGCCAGGTATCGAATAAACTCGCATCGCGCATAATCGCCGACTGCAAGGCACGCGACAAAGCGGCCGGCAAAGCGGCGCCGACATTCGGAGATCTGCTCAGCGAATCGTTCACCTGGCTAGAAGAAAAAATGCCGCTCCCGGATGATCGCAAACAGGCGATCCGGGATGGCCTCGGCGCGATTGACGCCGAAATCGGTGCACTGCCGGTTGCGGTCACGGATCCGTTTTTTCGTAAGCCCGAAGCTGCGGCAAAGGACAGCGCGGAACTCCTGTCGCTGGCCGTCAATCCGGACGCCTGCAAAGCCTGCGGCATCTGCATTAACAGCTGCGAGCCTGCAGCGCTGACTGCGCGCGACCAGGATGTGGCGGCGCTGGATGCGGCTCGCGCGCTCTGGTCGACCTGGGCCAGCACGCCCGATTCTTCGTCAGAGACTCTGGAGCGGGCTGCGGGCAACGCGGAAATCGGCACGATGGCGGCGGTCCTGCTGTCGCGTTACTGCCAGTTCGCGCTCGCTGGCGGGGATGCGGCAGAAGCCGGGTCGGGCGAAAAAATGGCCGTCAGGCTGATCCTGGCCGCAACCGAATTCCACCAGCAGCCGCTGGTGCAGCGCTTTGCCAAATCGCTTGCGGAGATCGGCGACTCCGTCACCGCACTCGTCAGGGAAACGCTGTCGGGAACCCTGGCGGTCGATGACCTCGACGCGGTTACCGAGCAACTGAAACGCACGGTCAGCCCGCGCGTTGACCTGCAGACGCTCGCCGCCGGGACCGGCAGGAAATCGGCCGACCATTCCATCGATACGCGCTATCTCCTGAGGCTGATCGAACTCTCGAATCAGATCAGCTCGGCACACCATTCCCTGGTGCAGGGCGAGCACGGCCTGGGCCGCGCTCGCTACGGCCTGGTCGTTGCCGGCGGCAGCACGGCGGCATGGGCCGGCACGTTTCCGAATAACCCGTTCCAGGCTCCGGTTCTGATCGATATGAGCGGTGATGCCGCACAGCTAGCCGCGGGCCTGATCGAAGGACATCTTGCAGAAACCACGGAGCTTGTTCGCCTCGAGCGGCTGGCGCGCCTCGAAATCGAACGCCCCGATGGCCTGGAGTGGAAACGGGAGGCGCTCGCGAAACTCGGCTGGAAGGACCTCAGTAAAGAGGAATACGAGCTCTGTCCGCCGCTGCTGCTCGTCGGCAGTGACGAGATGCTGGCCGGGAGAGGACTGGGGCAGTTGATGTGGCTGTTGAACTCCGGCCTTCCGATCAAGGTCCTGGTACTTAACGCTTTGGACTTCGGCCTCGCCACCGATCCTGCCGCCAGGACCGCCCAGGCCCCGAACAATAATCCCAGGTCGAGTCTTGCGCTGCTCGCACTGGCGCAGCGCGACGCGTACGTCGCGCAAACGTCGGTCGCCAACCCCGTTCATCTTGGCGAAAGTATGCTCGAGGCGCTGCGCTACGGCGGTCCTGCCCTGATACAGGTCTACGCGCCCAGCCCGACGCGACATGGCTTCGCATGCGAGCAGACCGTTTCACAGGCAGAGGCCGCCGTCAGAAGTCGCGCGATGCCGCTGTTCCGCTACGACCCGGGCGCTGGGGGTGTATTCGGGTCCCGCATCAACCTGCACGGCAACCCCGGCGTCAGTGAGATGACGGTTCCGGATACGACCGGTGAACGGCAACTAACCGCCGCAGACTGGGCGATCGGGCAGCAGCGCTTCAGGACAAGTTTCGAGCCGTTGTCGAGAGATGCGGCGGCGCCGATGGCACTGCACGAGTGGCTGCAGCTTGACACCAGGAACCGTGTAAGAAAGACACCTTATGTCGCCGTCGGCACAGGCGAGGATGAGCGGCGGTATTCGATGTCGCCGGGCATGATCGACATGGCCGCGCAGTGTCTGGAACGCTGGCAAACCCTGCAGGAACTCGCCGGCATCGTCACCCCGTTCACCGAGCGGCTGGAGCAGGAAATCCGCGCCGACGTAGCTGCGGAGCACCAGGCGCAACTCGATGCACAAAGCGAGGCCTCCGAAGCGCGAATCAAGGAGATGCAGGAAAAAATCGAGGTCGAAATTGCGAGCAAGATCCGCCGCCGCCTGATGGAGCTGGCATCGCGAAAGCGAGGCGGACGATGATGAATCCGCTCAGTCGATTGCGTCGCAGCTTCGAGCACGGAGTCCACCCTGCCCACCACAAAGCGCAGACGGAAGACCTGCCGATCCAGCGCGTGCCTTTCGTCAAAGACTACGTCATGCCGCTGGGCCAGCATCTCGGCGTACCCAGTCGAGCCGTTGTCGTCGCGGGCGAGCGTGTGCGACGCGGGCAACTGATTGCGGAACCGGGCGGCTTCGTTTCCACGGCCCTGCACAGCCCGGTCACCGGGACGATTCGCGAGGTCGGCGATTTTCGCGGTGTCGATGGTCGCTTCGCGCCAGCCGTCGCGATCGAGGCGGATCCGTTTGCGACGCAGCAGGTCGACGCCAGTGCGGCGGTGGACTGGGAGTCGCTGTCTCTGGAGAAGTTCATCGAAGCGGTACAAATGGCGGGTATCGTCGGTCTGGGTGGGGCGGCGTTCCCGTCGCATGTCAAACTGTCCGTGCCCGATGGCGTGAAGATCCGGCACCTTCTCGTGAACGGCGCCGAGTGCGAACCGTACCTGACCAACGACCACCGCCTCATGGTCGAGCGGCCGGAGGCCCTGCTCGAAGGTGCGGAGATCGTGCGACAAAAACTGGGCGCCGAGGAAACGGTCATTGGCGTGGAGATCAACAAGCCTGACGCGATAGAGATTCTTCGTCGGCACATTCGGCCGGATCAGCCCGTTCGCGTCGTGCCGCTAAAGGTGAAGTATCCGCAGGGCGCGGAAAAGATGATGATCAAGAGCGTCTTCGGCAAGGAGGTGCCGGCCGGACAGCTGCCGCGCGACGTGGAAGTCAACGTCAACAACGTCGGCACGATCGTCGCAATCGCGGATTACTTTCTGCGCGGCATGCCGCTTATTGAACGTGTGCTGACGGTGGCGGGCCCAGGTGTAAGCTACCCCGCGAACCTGGTCGTGCCGCTCGGCACGCCGGTGCGCGAAGTCGTTCGGTTCTGCGGCGGACTCAAAGGCGACAGCCGCGAGATCATCATGGGCGGCCCGATGATGGGACGGCCGATCGCCAGTCTCGACGTACCGGTGTTGAAGGGGTGCTCGGGCGTACTGGTATTCACCGAGACGGAAACCGCGAGGCGAAAAGAGTATCCCTGCATTCGCTGCGGCCGATGCCTGGAAGCATGCCCGTACTTTCTGAATCCGTCACGATTGGCGCGCCTTTCGAGAGCACGCATGTACGATGCCATGAAGGCCTACCATGTCTTTGACTGTGTCGAGTGCGGCTGCTGCACGTTTGCCTGCCCGTCGGATATTCCGATCGTGCAGCTGATCCGTACGGCGAAAGACGACCTGATGCATCGCAAGGAGCCCGAGGTGTGAAAAACAAGGACCCGGATCTCCTGCTGTTTCATGCGCCGCTGCTGCGCCAGGGCATGACCACGCCGAAAGCAATGCGCGATGTACTGTACGCGCTACTGCCGGCAACGGGCGCCTCGGTGTGGTTCTTCGGCCTGAGCGCCGTGCTGGTCCTGGGCGCATGTATTGCTGGTGCCGTCCTCGCAGAGTGGTTTTTCGACAACGGCCAGCCTCGCGGTGCGTCACTGGGCGATGCCAGCGGCGTGTTGACGGGCCTGCTGCTCGGCCTGACGCTGCCGCCCGGTCTGCCAATGTGGATGGCCTTGCTCGGCGGCTTCGTTGGCATCAGTCTGGGCAAAGTCATCTGGGGAGGGCTCGGTCACAACCTGTTCAATCCTGCGTTACTCGGTCGCGCATTCCTGCTCGCAACGTTTCCGATCGCGATGACGACTTGGGTACCGCACGGCGGCGGCGGAGAATTAACCGGTGTTTACGCGAGCAATCTTGCGCTGCCGTTCATGCAGACAGGCGTGGACGGCGTAACCGCCGCAACGCCGCTGGGAATGCTGAAGTTTGACCAGGAAGTCACTCCGCTCACCCATCTCATGTTCGGCAAGATCAGCGGATCACTGGGAGAAACCAGTGGCGTCCTGCTGCTGCTTGGCGGCATTTATCTTTGGCTGCGGCGCGACCTCGACTGGCGCATTCCTGTAAGCATCCTGCTGACCGTGATGCTGTTCTCGTCTGTCCTCAGCCTGATCGATGCCGCGCGTTTTCCGTCGCCCCTGTTTTCGGTTTTCTCTGGCGGCCTGCTGCTGGGCGCGATTTACATGGCGACCGATCCGGTCACCTCTCCGGTCACGCCGCGAGGCGCATGGATCTTCGGCATCGGTGTCGGAGTACTCGTGATGCTGATCCGCGTGTTCGGCGGCCTCCCCGAAGGCGTGATGTACGCGATCCTGCTCATGAACGCGGCGACCCCGCTCATCGACCGCTATACGCAGCCGCGCGTGTTCGGTCGCGGAGCTGATTCATCATGAACCTGGGCGCACAAATGAACACCGATGGTCCCGGCTCGCTGCGCCTCGTGATGACGCTGGCGATCGCTGGACTGATCTCCGGTATTGCGATTATCGGTATCTACGAATCCACGCTGCCCACGATCACGGCGAACAAGGCCCGCGAATTGCGCGAGGCCGTGTTCAAGGTGCTGCCCGGCGTCAGCGAAATGCAGCAGCTCGTCTATCGCGATGGCCAGCTCATCCCGACCGAGGAACGGCGCAAGGACGAGCAGGCCGTTTACGGGGGCTACGACCGCGAAGGCGATTTCGTGGGCTACGCGATACCGGCAGCGGGTCCCGGCTTCCAGGACACCATCGGGCTGCTGTATGGCTACACGCCGCAGCGAAAGCAGGTACTCGGCATGGAGGTGCTCGAGAGCCGGGAGACGCCCGGACTGGGTGACAAGATTTACAAAGACGCCGACTTCGTTGGCAGTTTCAGCCAGCTGTCTATCGATCCCAACATCATCGCGGTAAAGAAAGGCACCAAATCCAGGCCGAACGAGATAGACGCGATTACGGGCGCGACGATCTCTTCGAAGGCGGTCGTCAGGATTATCAATGAAGCCCATGTGGAATGGTCGGTGCGACTGCCGCTACCGGGTGCCGAGCCGCCCCTGCGCGAGGCAGAGAATGCGAGCGCCGGAGACAGCCCATGAAAAAAAACGAGTCCTACGAAGAATTCATCAAGGGAATCTGGCGCGATAATCCGGTCTTCGTCCAGGTACTCGGGATGTGTCCGATGCTCGCGGTCACCAATTCGGCGATCAATGCAATCGCGATGGGCATGGCGACCTTTTTCGTGCTGGTGGGCTCGAGCTTTCTCGTGTCGAGCTTTCGCAGCTGGATCCCGAAACAGGTGCGGATCTCCTGCTTCATCATCATCATTGCAACCTTCGTAACCGTAGCCGACTACACGCTGCTTGCTCTTGTCCCGAAAGTGCACAAGGAGCTTGGCGCGTTCATTCCGCTGATCGTCGCGAACTGCATGATTCTGGGCCGACAGGAGGCGTTTTCATCGAGATACCCGGTACGCCTCGCGGTCATGGACGCCATCGGGATGGCCGGCGGTTTCCTGCTGGCGCTGTTTTCGCTCGGCGCGATTCGCGAAATACTCGGCGATGGCGCATTGTTCGGCTTTGATCTCTTCGGCGAGAATTTCGAACCCTGGGTGATCATGATACTGCCGCCAGGAGGGTTCCTGACGCTCGGCGTCATCCTGCTGTTCTTCAACTGGTTCCGCTTCAAGAAAGACGAGTTCCTGGCCGAGGTCGCCGCGGCCGAGAGAGGTGGCAACTAATGGACAACCTTGCCTGGATTTTCATCAGCGCACTGCTCGTCAACAACTTCGTGCTGACCTATTTTCTCGGGCTGTGCCCGTTCCTCGGCGTGTCCAATTCGCTGGAGACTTCCGCCAGGCTCGGACTCGCAACGACTTTCGTGATGCTCGTGACGGCTTTGTGCGCCTGGGTACTCAACACTTACGTCCTGATTTACGCGCCTTATCTCCGGTTGATCTGTTTTATCGTTGTCATCGCGAGCACCGTGCAGTTTATCGAGATGCTGATCAAGAAACTGAGCCCGGCGCTGTTTCGAGCCATGGGCATCTTCCTGCCGCTGATCACGACGAACTGTGCAATTCTGGGACTTGCAATATTCGCGACGAACCGCGGCTACGGATTCGTCGAAGGCATCGTTTACGCACTCGGCGCCGGCATCGGTTTCACGCTTGCATTAGTCCTGCTTGCCGGACTGCGTGAGGAATCGGAGTTGTCCAATATCCCGAGACTCATGAAAGGCACCGCGATGAACCTGATCATTGCGGGCGTACTGTCAATGGCGTTCATGGGTTTCGCCGGATTATTCAGTTCGGCCTGAGCGGAGCATGCCTCGATGATAATGACTTATTTATTGCCGCTGCTCGTATTGGCTTTGCTCTGCGGCCTCTGGGCGGTTTTTCAAATGTGGCTATCCCGGCACAATCCCGATGCAGAGGCCGGGTCCCTGAAGTGCGGCGGTTGCAGTCGCCGGGACGAGTGCCGCTAGCAATACTGTTGTAGACTGGCCAGCATGAGCATCTGGTCACAGGCCCTCGAAATGGCCGCGAAGACGCCCGCTGAGCGCAATCGCTACGTCGATTTCCTGCGGGCCGTTTCAATCCTCATGGTCGTCACGGGTCACTGGCTGATTGTCGCCCTGTATTACAAGGACGGTGCGTTCATCCCCGGTGACCTGCTCGAGCTGCGGCCCGACACGCAGTGGTTGACCTGGATATTCCAGGTCATGCCGATTTTTTTCATCGTCGGTGGCTACGCGAACGCAGTTTCACTTGAGAGCGCTCGCCGGCGGGGCACCGACTATGCGGGCTGGCTCGTTACCCGCCTAAATCGCCTCGTCTCGCCACTGCTGGTCCTGCTATTCGCATGGGCGCTGTTGGCGGCCATCCTGCATTTTTCCGGCGTCACGGGCGACGTTCTGCGACTCGCGTCGCGTGCGTCCCTGATTCCGATCTGGTTTCTTGCCATCTACATCGTCGTTGTCGTACTGGCGCCGGCAACGTACGTCGCGTGGCAGCGCTGGGGCTTTGCGTCGTTCTGGGCTTTCGCCATCGTCGGTGCTCTTGTCGATGTCGCGTTTTTTGCTGCCGGGCAGCAGTGGCTGGGCTGGAGCAACTATCTTTGGGTCTGGCTCGCAGTGCACCACCTCGGGTACGCCTGGCGCGATGGTCGCATGGGCAGCCCGGCGCGCCTGCTGACCTACTCGGCGCTCGGCCTCATGGTGCTGGCACTACTCGTATTCAGAGGTCCCTACCCGTTCGCCATGGTCGGCTCGCCCGATGAGGCGTTGAGTAACACGCTGCCGCCGAAAATTACTTTGCTGGCGCTCGGAATCGCACAATTCGGACTGCTACTCGCGGTCGAGGCGCCGATGCGACGCATGCTTGCCGGACTGCGCATCTGGGCCCTTACCGTGCTGATCAACAGCATGATCATGACGCTCTATTTATGGCACCTGACCGTCATGGTCATCCTGATCTCGATTCTCTATCTCGCCGGTGGCTTCGGACTCGGCGTCGAGCCCGCAAGTCTCGAGTGGTGGTTGACCCGGCCCATATGGATCGGCGTTCTTTATGCCTGCCTGCTGCCGGTAGCCGTCGCACTGGGACCACTGGAACGACGCGCCCGACCGCCTGGGGCGGCCGTGCCGCCCGCGGCAAGACTCGTTGCTGGCGCGCTGCTCGTCTGCTTCGGGGTTGCGCTGCTCGCCCTGTTCGGCTTCGGCAGTTCGCCGCTGCCGTTTCTCGACATCGCCTCGTTCTTGCTCGTCGTGCTGGGCGCCGGAATCAGCGGGCTGCTGACGGCGCGAAAAAAAACAGCGGCCTAGTGCTGCCGACGATCGTCGGCACGCAATACGAAAAACTGCAGGTCGCTGAAGTCACCTTCCAGCGATGCGTACTCGGTCGCCGGTTCCACTCTGAGGCGGTCGGCAATGCGCTTCGCTTCGGTCAGGTAGTGCTTATACAGCTGCCGCCGCAGTGCCAGGGAGAGTATCGCCGGCTCAGCATTGTCGGCGCTGATCGCTTCGTCGAGCGAAAACTCGGGCAGCTCCGATTTCGTGTACTTGTGTTTCCAGGTGCCGGTCCCGAGGTCGAAATCGTAGAGACTGAGAAACAGGCTCCCCTCACGTGCAAGAAAGTGCACCGCGTCAATGACGTAGTTCGCTTCGGCGTCATCCATGACCCAGTGTAATCCTACCCGGCACCAGCCTGGCTTCAGCCCGCAGTGACCTTGCTGCACGGCAAAGCGATAGCGTTCCGACATGTTCTCGTCGATATCGAGCAAACGATGACCGTAGGGTCCGGCGCAAGAACAGCCGGCGCGCGATTGAATGCCGAACAGGTCGTTGAGCAGCGCCGTAATAAACTTGTGGTGCAAGTATTTCCCGCTACCGTTCCTGATATTGAACGAGATGATGCCGACGCGGCTGCTCGGATCCGGATTGCCCAGCAGCTCGATGTTTTCGTTGGCGCCCCAGCTCTTCATCGCCCGATCCGTGAGCTCATGCTCACGCGCATTGATGACATCGACGCCGACGTTGTCCTTGATCTGGAATACGAGGCCCGCTTTTAGCGTCTGCAGTACGCCAGGCGTCCCCGCTTTTTCACGGTCCTCGATATCGCGAATGAAGTCCTGGCTGGTCATGCCGACGTAATCGACCGTACCGCCCGCGCTCACACTGGGCGGCAGCTCCCGATCGTAAATACGTTCGTTGAAAACCAGCACGCCGCTGGAGCCGGGACCACCGAGGAACTTGTGCGGCGAAATGAACACGGCATCGATACTGGGATCGTCGCCCTCGCCCGCAGGCTCCGGGTTCATGTCGATGTCGATGTAAGGCGCACACGCCGCGAAATCGAAACAGGCGATTGCGCCGTGTTTGTGCAACAGGCTCGCAATCTTCCGGACGTCCGAACGGATACCCGTCACGTTGGAGGCCGCCGAAAATGAGCCGATGCGTTTCCGGTTTTTATAGCGCGGATCTGTCAGCAGCTCCTCCAGGTGAACAAGATCGATATTGCCGCTTGCATCGAGGCGCACCTCGATCGTCGTTGCGAGCGACAGTCGCCAGGATATTTCGTTGGAATGATGCTCGTACGGGCCGATGAACACGACCGGCTGGATGTCCTCCAGTAATTCGCAGAGCGATTCGCTGTCAGCATCTTCGTGCAGCTGATCCAGCGCGTCGTCGATGTTCTTCCGCGTAGCGGGCGCAAGCGCCACGCCGATGATTTGCTGCAGCTTGTCGATTGCACCGGTCGCCCCGGTGCCGCACGCAATAATACGCCCGGTCGGGCCCGCGTTGACGGATTCTTTAATGGCGGCTTCGGCTTCATGCAGGAGCTGGCTCATGCTACGGCCCGTAATATCGTCCTCGGTGTGCGTGTTGGCATAAATGCGCTGCAGGCTTTGCAGGTAGGATTCCACGAAGCGCAGGCAGCGCCCCGAAGCCGTGTAATCGCAGTACACCATCAGCCGCTCGCCAAACGGCGTCTCGAACGTGGAGTCCACACCGACAATTTGCTGTCGCAGAAAGGCGGGATCAAGTACAGTTTTGCTCATCCACTGATTATGCCTGAATTGCAGAATCGCAAACGGTGTTTTGAATGGCGAAAAAGCTGAAGAACGAGAAAGCGCTCCTCACAGAAGCTCTGCGCATCGTGATCGACGACGCCGTCAAGCGCGGCATCGTCGAGATTGAACCAACCGACTCGCAGGACCTCAAGGTCGAGTATGCGTACCGCCTGCTGGTGCACGACAAGGAGATCGCCGCCCTGCCCCCCGACCAGCTGAACCTGCCCAAAATGAGGCACAGGCTGGCCATGTGGGTTACTCACAAATTACCAGCCGATCACGAACTCCTGAGCTAGGACAAGCTTCTAGTTGCCCCTTTGGATTGCGTCCTCGATCGAATTGGCGATCTTGCCCGGAACGCCAACGTTCGCGGTGAACGCGCGGTACCCGGAATCCCAGAAATAGAGCTGCATGCGCCACATCTGGCCGTAATGCAGGACTTTTGTCTCGTCATCGTCTTTGACGATCAGGACTTCAGTCGGCAAAGCGGAAACATGATCGACGCCAGGATAAGGCGACAGTTCGCTCTTGGCGCCGCCGCGGAAGCGTGAGTTGATACGAATCATCTTGTCTTCGATATAGGGATTCGTGAGTCCAATATAGACCGCATCGTCACGCAGCCGAATCTGCGCAAGCGTTTCCCATCCGCTCGAGTCGGACGCATCGCTGACCGTACCGGCAGTCAGCGCGGCCGCAACTTTGTCGACCGTCGCATCGAATCCCGCGCTCGTGTCCACATCGACCGATAGCTGACTCTTTTCGAAGTTCCTGAACTTCGCCATCATGCGGGCCGGCCCGTCGCCCTTGAACTTGCGATAGTGCTTCTCGCGGCGCCGTGGTTCCTGCTGTTCGCTGAGGGCTTTGCCCGGCAGCGCGCTGACAATCTGCCGGATATCCGCCGCAACGATGCGCGCCGCGTCAACCAACGCATCGTAGTTCGACGAATTGGCATAAAAAACCATCGCGTGCGCAACCGGGTTCGCCATGTTGACGAACGTCGTCTGTTCATCGCCCTGGGTATAAACCGCGATCCGCAGTATCTGCGCCGAGATCGTGCGAGGTGTTTCTGTTGCCGCCGCCCGGGCGTAGGCAGGTGACGTCAATACGAAAACCCTCGCCTGGTGGGCACCCTCCGGAACGCGAACATCGTGCGTCGCATGAAGCTCAAGAGACGAATCCTCGAGCGCCGACTCGAGCGCCGCCGCCGTCTCTGAAAACGACTTCGACGATTCGAGGATTGCCTCGAAAATGCCGATTTTATCAGCCGCAAGTGAAAGCGGCGCTGAGACCAGCGCCGCAATCAAAATCACGGCCATCCACAGTCTGGCCTTCATGTCTTGCTCCTAGAAGCTATAGGCAACTTCGAACTCGAACTGGCTCATGCTGAGATCGATGGTCTGCGACGGGTCGAACAGGCTCGGGCCGACGACCGATTTTTCCGGCGCATACATGAACGAGAAGTTCCATTGCCCGCCGTTACTGGCTTGACGCGTCAGGCCCAACGTTAGGTGTTGCTCCATGACGCCCGGTGCTAGGACATTGAATAGAACATCTTCCGCTTGGATCGGCTGTTCACCGTAGCTGTAGCCAAAACGCCAGGTATTCATATCGTCACGCTGCCACTCGAAGCCGAGTTTGAACGTCGTCATGTCATCCCAGCCGAAGCCAGGGCCAGATTCGCCGCCGAGGCAGGCTTCGACGCTGGTGCCGCCAAATGGCAGCAAGGGGCAGCCGAACATGAAGATCATCGGGTTGCCGACCGCGTCGACTTCGCTGAACGACGTGTGCTCGATGTCGAAATTGACGCGCAGGCTGTCGCTGGCCCGCACCGAGATACCGGCTTTCAAACTCGACGGGATGTCAAAATCGCCATCCTCGGCGAAAAGATCCGAGTAATCATCCAGCAGTCCCATTAACAGCTTCGACTGGTAGCTGAGACCGACACTGACGTTATCGTTTATGCCCCACCATAGCCCGACCGCAACACCGCCCCCCGCCGAAGTCTCATGCCCGTTATTGCTGAGCGAAGTCACCCGCGTGATGTCGCCCGTCTCTGCCAGGGTCTCGGTAATTGCCTGGAACGTCTGCACGCCCTTGGCCTCAAACAGCTGTATACCGAGTATGGGGCCGATACCCCAAGCGAAATTCTCGCCGATCTTGCCCGAATAATTTACAGAGAGGAACGCCTGCGACAGGTCAACGCCCGCGACGCCCGCGCAATACGGCCCGGGACCGGTCGCTGGACCGCCGGTTGGCGTAGCGCCACAAAAATACGAGGTCGCCGATGCGTTTGAACTATCCCAATCCGTATTCATGCCGCCGCGGCCGTAAAACGCGACCGAAATATTCCTGTCGTTCGACAGGCTCCAATTCTTGGCGACATACGGTATCGGGAACCACTCGCTGCTGCTGTCGATCTTGCCTTCAGCAATCGTGTGAGACGGCAGGCAAACAGCGGGGTCCGGTGCCGTCGGATCACAGCCACCGAGGTCAATAAAGCCACCGTTGAGCTGGCTGGCCGAGGCCGCATAGCTGCGCCTCGGGCTGAAAATCGACAGGCCAATTTCCCAGCTGTCATCGACGAATACGCCCAGCGCCGGGTTCGAGGCGGTCATGATCGTGCCCATGTCCGCGTTCGAGCCGACACCCGTGCCAGCCATACCCTTGGACTGCGTGCCGACGCCGTGCGTGAAATAACCATTTGTCGACATGGCTGTTCCACTGAATAGGAACAGACCCATCGCCAGCGACCATGCCGCGGCCTTTCTTGATCGGGTTTTCATCTTCTCTCTCCCTGCGCTTTGCAGAATACTTCGTGCAGTGTTTGCATGACTTTGGTCGCGTCGTCGCCGGCTAGCGAATAGCTGACCGACTGCGCTTCCTTCCGCGACTGTACAATCTTCTCGCGCCGCAAGACGGCGAGGTGCTGTGACAGCGCCGACTGGCTCAGGCCCAGGATGTCCTGTAGTTCACTGACCGTTTTTTCGCCTTCCGACAGTTGGCACAGGATCATCAGCCGCCATTCGTTGGCCATCGCCTTGAGCAGCTCGACGGCATGTGCCGCCATGTCGTGAAGTTCGGTGAGTTCCGAAACCTCGTTGGGAAGGTCCGTTTCGGCGACGCCGGCCATCATTCGCAGCCACCAAAGCCTTCGGAGTCCATCTTGGCTTCGTAAGGTGCCGTTACATCGCTGCCGACGACCAGCGATCCTTTGACCGAATCCCAGTCGTCCGGCTTCAGTATCAGCAGCCAGCCCTTTTCATACGGATCCTCGTTGGCAATGCTCGGTTCGTTGACGAGATCTTCGTTTACGGCGACAACCTCGCCGCCGGCCAGGGACTTCGCGGGACCGACCCACTTGCCGGA
>JAOTWB010000062.1 GCA_029863125.1 Gammaproteobacteria bacterium | reverse complement strand
TACCTGTCCCAGATTCTGCAGATTACGATGGGCAATGTGAGCCAGGCGGCGCGGCTCGCGAAACGCAATCGCACGGACTTTTACAAGCTGCTGTCACGCCACGACCTGAACCCGGATTCGTTCAAGAGCCGGTAATTCCTTGTAGGAGCGCGCCCCAGCGCGCGAAACTCGGTAGGTTGGCAAGATTCACGCAACGAACGCCGTCGCTGAATCCCACAGAATGAATCAATGAAAGGCCAGCTCCAACTTCGCAAGGGCCACCGCAGCCTTGCAAACCAAATTCATCACGTCTCATCCGGGAAATATACAGGAAACCCATCCTCACAGACTTCGAATGCGGGCGCGCAGTCGTGTACTCAATGCAAAGGCAGCATCAAGCATGTCATGCAGAGACTTTGGCCTTCGTCGTCATGCCCGACCACTTTCAATGGCTTCTATCACTGACCGGGAATCGACTATTGTCAGTTTCTGTCAATACGGTGAAGTCATTCGCGACAAGCCTAATATACTACTTGTAGGGCCACGCCTAGCAAGTCTCGCAAAGAAGTTTTTATGATTGGGCCATACGGCGAGAAGATGATTTGGTTTGTATGCCCCGTTACATCGTCGCCAACCCTCTGCGGACAGGGATTGCGGAGTCAGTCCGGGACTATTCATTGTGGGACGCATTATGGTTGCAGGGGCCACTCTGGCATTCGAAACGTCACGCATGATTCGTCGCTAAGGTGCGCCTCTACAGTCAACTTCGTACAAGCTCAATCGCGCGCTGGTGCGCGCTCCTGCTGGCGCTATTACGACGCGGCTTTCTTGGAATAGCTCTCCGCGCTCAGGCCGTACTTGTTGATCAGATCGTATAACGTCGGTCGGGTAATGCCAAGCAACTCCGCCGCTCTCGAGACATTGCCGAAGCTCTTGGTCAACGCGATGCGAATCGCTTTCGATTCAGCTTTCGCGCGCACTTCACGAAGGTTGAGAGACTCGCCGCGCTCATTGCCAATATCGAGACCGAGATCGGCGGCCGTTACCACCTTGCCATCGGCCATGATGACTGCGCCTTTGATCTTATTCTCGAGTTCGCGCACGTTGCCGGGCCAGGAGTAGGCTTCAATTGCCTGCACGGCATCGTCAGAAAAACCATTGATCGCGCGTTTTTGTTGCTTGCAGTATCTCTGCAGCAAGCTGCGTGCGAGAATTAGGCGCCCTTCCTCGCGATCGCGGTATGGCGGAATGTTGATCGTGATTTCACTGACACGATAATAAAGGTCCTCACGGAATAAGCCTTCTTCGATCATGGCAGTCGGGTTTTGATTGGTCGCACACACAACGCGTACGTCGACCGAAATCTCCTGGCGACCGCCGACGCGCTCGATGACTCGCTCCTGCAGGAAGCGCAGCATCTTCGCCTGCAATGCCATCGGCATGTCGCAGATTTCATCGAGGAAAAGGGTGCCGCCGTTGGCAAGTTCGACTTTGCCGACGGTCTGTTTATGCGCCCCGGTAAAGGCGCCTTTCTCATGACCGAATAATTCGGACTCGAGTAGATTCTCCGGGATAGCCGCACAGTTGATCGCTATAAAGTTGTTTTCGGCACGCGGACTGAGGCGATGCAGTGCACGCGCGAGCAATTCTTTGCCCGTACCGCTTTCGCCCAGCAGCAAGGTCGTCACATCAGTGGGGGCGACTTTTTCGATCATTCGACAAACGGCGAGCATGCCTTCGCTCGCAGCGACGATGCCATCGAGCGGCGATTCGTTTACCTGGCTCTGTAGGCGGCGGTTTTCAGCCTCAAGTTCTGAAATCGCGAATGCTCTGTTGACGATCAATTGCAAAGTATCAGATTCAACAGGCTTCTTGTAAAAGTTGTAGGCCCCCTGCCCTATGGCTGACATCGCAACTGCCTGTTCGACATTGTCGATCAGGACGACAACCTTGGTGTGCGGCGCCAGCCTAAGCGTTTCGGCCAACGTCATGAGACCCTCTTCCATAATTTCAGGTCTCGGTGGTAAGTGTAAGTCTTGCAAAACAACCGCAGGTTCGTGTCGGCGCAGCATCGTGATCGCGTCTTCACGATTTTCTGCGGTGTAGACGTCGTAGCCTTCGAAACACGATCTAAGCTGGTTGAGCAAACCGGGATCGTCTTCAACGATAAGAAGTCTGCGAGCTTGTTCTGTCATGAGACCTTTTGCAGGAACGCGCCCAAGCGCCTGATGTGCAATGGTGCCACGAAGGCGTGCCCGTGTGCAGTGGCTGGTTCACAGGCGAAAGTGTCGATTGGCGCATGTCCTGGGAGCGGCCGCCCGTACGGGGGCGCGACATGTGCAGTGGTCCAATTTTCGCGGCCGAGCGCCGCTCTTACATCATAGGTATTTAACGCAGTTGCGAATCGTTCTCATTTCGATTAACGTTGACCAACCCGAAGCTCAGTTCAATCGAAAAACGCAATGAACATAATTACTTACGCCCGTGCAGCGACTTGCGCCGTGCTCTTTCTCCCTGCGCTGGTCCTGGCCCAGGACGACGGCAGGGCCCGCAACGCCGAAACAATCGACACCGTCACCATTATCGGCCGTCGGGGCGACGTTGCAGACGTGCCTGGCTCCGCCCACGTGGTCGACAGCGAGGAACTCGAGGTCTTCGTGCAGTCCGACATCCTGCGCGTGCTGCGCGCTGTACCGGGCGTTTACGTGCAGGAGGAAGAAGGTTTCGGCCTGCGGCCCAACATCGGCATTCGCGGCTCGGGTCTCGATCGCAGCGCGAGGATCGCGCTGCTCGAAGACGGCGTCCTGATCGCACCCGCGCCCTACGCCGCCCCATCGGCCTATTACTTCCCGACGCAGCGGCGCATGACCTCGCTCGAAGTGCTCAAAGGTCCGGCGGCGGTTGTGATTGGTCCGCGGACGACCGGCGGCGCGATCAACATGATCTCGACACCGATACCCGAGAATACGGGCGGCAAGGTCGACCTGCGCTGGGGCGAACACAACACGCGCGATGCGCACATGAATTTCGGCGCGCGCGGTCAACGCGTTTCGTGGTTGCTGGAGACGGTGCAAAGCGCGAGCGACGGTTTCAAGCACATCGATGGACCCACCGGCGGCGACACCGGCTACGACCTTGCCGACTACGTCGCGAAAATACAGTTCGACAGCGATCCCTCGAGTTCGCTGTACCAAAGCCTGCGCCTCAAAGTCGGCTACACGGATCAGACATCGGACGAGACCTACCTCGGCCTCATCGACGCGGACTTTGCCGCCGACCCCAACCGGCGTTACGCGGCCTCGGCCGGCGACACTTTCGTCAGCGAACATGAACAGTTCCAGCTGGCCTACGTGATCGACCCGGGCAACAGCTGGCGCGCCAGGGTCACGGCGTATCGCAACGACTTCGCGCGCAACTGGTACAAGCTGCAGGCCGTGAACGGCACGAGCATCGGCAGCGTTCTTGACGACCCCGCCACCAATGCCGCCGAGTTTTCCTACCTGACGGGCGCGACCAGTCCCGATGATGCCATCACGAAGCGCGCCAACAATCGCACGTATTTTTCGCAGGGCATCCAGGCACAGCTCGAATGGGACTTCGGCATGGGTGACACGGATATCGCGCTGACCACCGGCATGCGTGTGCACGATGACGAAGAAGATCGTTTTCAGCACGAGGATGCCTACCGCATGGAAGACGGTGCGCTGATCCTCACAACGGCGGGCGCCGCGGGTTCGAACACGAACCGCGTGTCGACGGCCGATGTGCGCTCATTATTCGTCGACACAGAGATTCGGGCCGGTCGCTGGATCTTCACGCCGGGCGTGCGTGTCGAGGACATCGACATGCGGCGGCTCGACTTCTCCACCAGCGACCCGACGCGCGCGAGCGGACCCACGCGCGTGCGTGAGAATTCGACCTCGACAGTCATTCCGGGCATGGGCGCACTGTATCGCGTGAATGACGAGTTGCGTCTGCTGGCGGGCGTGCACAAAGGCTTCAATCCGCCGGCACCGGGGAGCACCGCGAACGAAGAGACGAGCGTGAACATCGAAGTCGGTGCGCGCTTCGACAGCGGCAGTCTGAGCGTCGAATCGATCTTCTTCAGGAACGATTACGACAACCTCGTAGGCACCGTGACAGAATCGACCGGTGGCGGCGGCGACATTGGCGACCAGTTCGACGGCGGCGAAGTGCTCGTCAGCGGCCTCGAGTTCAGTTCAGCCTACAGCTGGTCGTTCGGCAACCTGGATGTGCCGGTGAGCTTCAAGTACACGTGGACGAACGAGGCCGAGTTCAGGAATGCGTTTGACTCGGGTTTCGACCCATGGGGCGAAGTCGAGGTGGGTGACGATCTGCCTTATATCCCCGAACACCAGTTCCGGGTGACCGCAGGCTTGCTCGCGAACAAATGGAGCGTCAACGTGGCGGCAAGCTACGTCGGTGACATGCGCAGCAAAGCCGGTCAGGGCGCATTCGACGCGCTCGAGTCCATCGAGTCGCACTTCGTATGGGACATGGTCGCGGGCTGGCAGTTCTCGGAGCGCCTTGCGAGCTACCTGAAGATAGATAACCTGCTGGACGAAACCTACGTCGCGGCACGTCGTCCGGCCGGCGTACGGCCGGGCTTGCCTCGTACTGCTTACCTCGGCCTGACGTACCGGCTGTAGGAGTGGCCTAGTCGGCGAGCGGCATGCCGCTCGGCAGAGATTTCGGCACATCGGCGCGCCTGTCCAGCATTGCCGGATCCGTCAGCGCGTGCAGGAAATCAATCAGCTGCCGAATCTCCCGCTCCGTCAGGCGCACCGGCGCGAGCTGGTTCGCTGCCGCGATGCCCGTCAATACGTTCGCATCCGAGGTGGCCAGGTAGTCCTGCGCATCGAGGTCCGGCCGCGCAGGCACCACGACCTGGCCGGCATCGTAATCGTACAGCGAAGCGACCGCGTCCAGGTGATGCCGCAGCATCGCTTCCAGCGTATTGAAAGCGCCCGAGTGTCCGTACGGCGCCGTCTGCGCGACGTTTCTCAGTGACGGGACCCGAAACCGGTACCGGTCCGTTCGATCGCCTGTCACGCGCTGACGGCCGAAATCATCGTACCCGAACGCCCCGTCGCCCTTGCCGGGACCGAGCTGCGGAACCGCGATGGCGCGGAACGAATGGTCGGTCTGGAAAACACCGCCGTGACAGCTCACGCAGTTACCTTTGTCAGCCGAATAAAAAATCCGCATGCCGAGCAACGCCGATGCGCTCATCGCGACGCGCTCGCCGCGCAGAAACCGGTCGAACGGGCTGTTGTCGGCTCGCCAGCTGTTGGCCTCAAACGCAGCGATCGCATTGGCTGCGTGCGTGAAGCGAATGTCGTCAGCCGATCTGACGTCGTCGAACGCGGCGATGAACTGCTCGACGTAACCGTCGATGCCCTGCAGCCGCTCGGCGAGCTGCGCCCAGACGCCGTCCGTGCCCGCGAGGTTGCCCGCGGCGGCGGCATCGGCGATCGGGTTTTCGCCGGCCTGCCCTGCCATCTCGGTGGCTGAAGTCACCGGAAACATCGCCTGAACCGCGAGCGGATTGTCCAGGCCTTCGGGCAAATCGAGGCCCGCGGGCGACTCGATGCCGTTCGGAAACGCGGCGCTCAACTGCACGCGACCATCGTGGAACAGTGCCGCGAATTGCCGCGCGCCAAGATTGAACAGCGCGGGCGCGTTGCGCGGCACTCGCTCGTGGACGGCATCGCTGCCTTGCCCGGTGTCCCGGGTGACGCCGAACCCTCGCCCGCCTTCACCAACCGGCAGCGACAAGCCGTCGGCCGTGCCCGCAAAGGGATGATGGCAGGTGGCGCAGGAAATATTGAGGTTGCCGCTCAGGATCTTGTCGAAGAACAGCTGCGCGCCAAGCTGGACTTTCTCGACGTCGGGGGCACCGTCGTCGTAATAGTCGGTATCGTTTACCGGTTCGGGTAGCCACGAGCGGCCGGAACTTTCCTTGTCGTCAGCGTTGGTCGTGGCAGGAATCAGAAACACGAGTGCGGCAATCGTTACCGCGAATAGCGGGAGTCTCCCCATGACGGTACATCCTTGTAGAGTCGGTGTGGTTCGCGCTCACGATGCGTGAACCACACCGCTCCAACAAGGACATAAACTGGCGTTATTGAGGAGTTATCGCGTGGTTGATTCTGGAGGAGCGGCCCCCGGTCGCGACGCAGTGGTCGCCGCCGGGAGCCGTACCTACACCAGCGCTGCTACGGGATCATATTCAAGGGACAACCTTCGTCGCCGGCGCGGAGTAACGGCTCTCGACACCCGAGGTATTAAACGACGTCGCCACGAACTCGTAGGTGCCCGATGATAGATTGTTTACAACGTAGCTCGTCGCATCCTTGTCGTTGATCGTTACCGAGTTCGGATAACTGCCGGACGTCGTGCCCCAGTAAATCTTGTAGCCGGCAAGGTTCGTCAACGCCGTGCCGTCTTCATTCTGCGTCGGCGCATTCCAGCTCAAAGTCACCGAGCCTGCAACCGGACCGGAGTCGATCGTCAGCGTCTGGTTGCGGGATATGTCGTTGACTGTTTCGAGTTCTGTGCTGCTGCCACCCGAAACGAGCAGGACCGCGTTGTCCAGGCGACTGCGATAATCGCCGGGCAGCGCGAAATTACGGACCGTCGACGAACCCGAACCCGATTGAATGCCGGACATGTCCGTCAGCAGATCGGCAATGTTAGGATC
>JAOTWB010000035.1 GCA_029863125.1 Gammaproteobacteria bacterium | reverse complement strand
GGGAAATCAATGAAGAAGTTATTGACGCTGCTCGTATCCGGCGGCCTGCTTTTATCGCTTGGCATTGGCATTGCGGACGAGCATGAGGGTGAAGCGGAAGAGCCGAATGTAGCAACGCCGATCGAAATGTTTGCCTGCACGTACAACGACGGCAAAGGCCCGGCCGACCTCGATGCCGCAATCAAGAAATTCAATGCCTGGGCTGATAAGCAAGGTATAAACGATTATTCGGCGTGGACGCTGGTGCCTTACTATTCCAGTCCGGAGCAGGAATTCGATGTGCTTTGGCTTGGCGGGTCCGAAAAAGCAAAAGCCCTGGGCCGCGTACAAGATACGTGGCTGGCCACCGGCACGAAGGAACAGGAAGGCTTCAACCAGGCGATCAGCTGTGACGTGCACGCTGCATATGCGGTGCTGACGATGAAGAAGCCACCGAAGCGTGATAATCCGTCCAATGTTGTCATTTCTTTTTCGGACTGCAACATGGCCGAAGGTACGACATTCGGTGACTTGTACACGCCAATGATCGATTGGGGCAAATACAGGGGTGAAAACGGCTCAACCGGCGGCATGTGGGTATTCTTCCCGGCGTACGGCGGTGGCGGCGAGGAATTCGACTTTAAATGGGTCACCGCGTACCAGAATCTGGAGGACATGGGTGCCGACTGGGATCAGTACAGTGAGGCCGGCTGGCAAAAAGCCGGTGAGCTATTCGCTGGCAAGGTCGACTGTGATTCGTCGCGTAGCTACCTGGCCACGAACAGGCGCATGGCAAAGACCGATGACGAGTAATCAGTAGAGATGCAAAGTAAGGGGTCAGACCCAGATGGGTCTGGTCCCTTTTTTGAGGGTTTTCCTTGCAGGGCCTCTGGTTCGCAATGAACGGGCTTTGCGTTATGTAAATGTCGCAATCCGGCGACGGTTGCGTCATTTTTCCGGAGTGCTAAATTGGCCCCGTACCGCATAAAAACGTCGGGGAAATACAATGAAGACTCCTATCATTTTCGCGTTTGCCAGGTTGTCATTACTGGCGGGCTTCTTGTCTATTGCAGCATGTGGCGGCGGCGGGCCGACCGCCGAAGCGCCTGCCGAAATTCCGCCGGCCGCGACCGCAGGCACGGTCGGACTATTGTTCACCGACAAACCTTCGGATGAATTCAGTGCCATCAGGCTGAACGTGGTCGAAGCCATACTGATCGGTGGCGATGAGGGACAGCAAATGCTGTTCCAAGGCTCGGAGCTGATCGATCTGCTCAACCTCACCAACTTCAACGAACCGGTCATATTTGGCGAAGTAAAGAGCGGGACCTACAGCAAACTTCGACTGGTCATTGACGACCTCGAGCTTGTCCCGGCGGACGGCGGTCCATCCATTTATCCGTCGCTGCCGGCAAACGGCAAGATTGACCTCCTGGACCAGGACGGCTTCGCCGTTTTGCCGGAGCGCACCCTGCTGATTGAAATCGATATGGACGCCAACAAGTCGATAAAGATCACAGGTGCTGGCAACGGCCGAAAATACAATTTCAGGCCTGTCGTCAAGGTCGATATCATGGACGGTGGCGAGCAGGGCAAACTCGCGCGCGTCGAGGGAATCGTCAAAGAGATCTTCACGGATCCGGCCGGCAGCTTCCTGTTGTGTGATATCGAGACACCAGACAGTTGTATGGACGTGACCACCGATATGAACTCCAGCATTTTTGACGACATGGGATTGCCGACCGATTTCACGACCCTGATGGTCAACGATCCGGTGGTCGTCATCGGCAGTTACAACGTCGACAGCGGCGTCGTGCTTGAAGCACAGATCCTGGAGATCGGCGGCAGCGCGGAACAGGTCAAAGGCAACGTTGTCAGCAATCCCACGGACAACGAATTCCTGCTGTTTACCGATGACGACATGGATCTCGTCGTGGAACTTCAGACCGGCACAAAGTACTTTGACGTTAACGGCGCAATTGGAGCTGATGCCATCGTCATTGGCACCGACGTTGAAATCGAAGGCGTGAAGCCGGCGAAAGCGGACCCTGCTGATCCCGACTTTATTCGTGCAGCGCTCGTTTTCGTGGAGGCGGATGATGACGAGCAGATCAGTGGCACAATCATTGAGCCACTTGATGCCGTTGCACGCAGCTTTGGTCTGACGCTGACCGAAGGCGGCGATACTTGCGTACGCGTGAATCCGGATGCCGACATCGTGTTCGTCGATGAGGCCGCATCGGAAGTCACGATGGGCTCGATTGACGATCTCGCTGTTGGTCAGACTGTAGATCTTTTTGGCATGACGGCAGCGGATGAATGCTTTGATGCCAACGAAGTCATTGTCGAGGTAATTCCGGAAAGCACCTAGCCGGCCACTCGTTCAGAAGTGCAACGTAAAGCCCCGCCTCAGGCGGGGTTTTTCGTTTCGCCCAGCGACCTGTATCTCGCAAGATATCGGCGCGGCAAAGTATGCGTGGATTCAAGAAAGCACATAGAATCGGTGTCACAGTGATTTCCCTATTTCACCTGCATGGTGGAGCAACGCATGGATTTCAAGGACTACTACAAAATCATGGACGTCGAACGCGGCGCCGGTCAGGACGAGATCAAGCGCGCTTACCGAAAGCTCGCCCGCAAATACCATCCGGATGTCAGCAAGGAACGTGACGCCGAAGCGCGCTTCAAGGACCTCGGTGAAGCCTATGCGGTACTCAAGGATCCGGAAAAAAGGGCGGCCTACGATCAGCTGGGCGCGAACTGGAAAGCGGGCCAGGAATTCCGGCCGCCGCCGGACTGGGACGCCGGGTTCGAGTTCAGTGGTGGTGGCGGCCGTGCCGACGCGGCCGCGTTCAGCGATTTTTTCGAATCCCTCTTCGGTCGCGGCTTCCAATCGGCGGGGCGCGCGCGCCGGCAGGCCGACATGCATGCAAGTGGCGAAGATCACCATGCAAAGGTCTTGATCGACCTGGAAGACGCTTACCGCGGCGCCTCACGCAGCATCTCGTTGCGCGCACCGGAAGTCGACAGCACCGGGCATGTGGTCACCAAGGCGCGCACACTGAACGTCAAGATCCCCAGGGGCGTGAAACAGGGGCAGCGCATTCGCCTGTCCGGACAGGGATCCCCGGGCATGGGGAAAGGGCGCGCCGGCGACCTGTACCTGGAAATCGAATTCAACAAACACCGTTTATTCAGGGTGGAAGGACGTGATGTCTATCTCGAGCTGCCGGTAGCCCCATGGGAAGCTGCGTTGGGTGCAACCATCAAGGCGCCGACGCCCGATGGCCCTGTGGACCTGAAAATCCCCAAAGGCACTACGCGCGGACGCAAGCTGCGTCTGCAGAAACGCGGCATTCCCGGTAATCCTCCGGGCGATCTTTACGTGGAGGTGGTCATTACCTTGCCGCCGGCAGAAAGCGACAAAGCGCGCGAGCTGTATCAGAAGATGCAGCAGGACCTGGCGTATAACCCACGCAGCAGACTGGGGGTATAAAAGGCCATGACGCAGAAAACACTGACTGGCGTTTTGTTGGACGAACGGACCGAATTGTCACTCAGCGAACTGAGCCGTGCGTGCTCGACATCCACGGAATGGGTCATCGAACTCGTCCGTGAGGGTGTGCTCGAGCCTGTCGGCCTGCAGCCGCAACAGTGGCGCTTTTCGGGAACCAGCCTGAAAAGAGCGCATACGGCCATGCGCCTGCAGGCAGATCTCAAGATTAATCTTGCCGGCGTCGCGCTCGCGCTGGATTTAATGGACGAAATCGAAACAATGCGGGAACGTCTGCACCGATTCGAGAAAGACGATAGCATTTGAATTCAATGACCTAGCCTGGTAGCCAACCACCATGGAGTTATTTGCGTTACTCGCGGGTCTTGCCGGGCTCTGGCTGGGGACCGAATTGACTATCCACGGAGCGGTCGCTGTCGCCCAGCGATTGGGCGTTCCGGAATTCATTGTGGGGCTCACAGTGCTTTCCATTGGCAGCGATCTGCCCGAGCTCGCCATAGCCGTCGATGCGGCGATCTGGAACCTTCTTGCGCGCGAGGCCTCCGACGTCGTAGTCGGTAGCGCGCTCGGCAGCTGCCTGGGACAAATCGGTCTTGTACTCGGTATTACGGGCCTAATCGGATTCCTCAAGCTGCCGAAAAAGGTGGTTTACCAACAAGGCAGCATGTTGCTTGGCTCACTCGTCCTGCTGAGCGTCTTCGGACTCGATGGCCAGGTCACACGGGTCGAAGGAATCGTCCTGGTTGCTCTGTATGTGTCCTACCTGCTCTTGATTCTTGTTGACGTAATCACGCTCGGGCATGGCGGCAAGGAAGCGTCGGACAGCAGTCTGGTTGTTTCGCTGGGCTTTCTTCTCATCGGATTGGTGATTGTTGTGGGTAGCGCAGAGCTCACCGTTTCATCCGCAGTGTCTGTCGCAAACAAATTTAACGTGGAGCAATCCTTTGTCGCAATTGTCATCATTGGATTGGGGAGCAGCCTGCCGGAATTGTCCATCTCGCTGGGCGCCATGCTGAAACGACGCGCTACCTTGTCGGTCGGTAATTTGATTGGGAGCAACGTCTTCGACACATTGGTGCCAGTGGGTGTTGCCGCAGCGATTGCAGGACTTGAGTTTAATGCGGATATGTGGCGACAGGAAGTACCTTTTCTTTTTGTTTTGACATCGGTCGTACTGTTTTTTTTCATCCGGAAGATTGGCATTCAGAGGTTCGAGGCAATCATTATTCTTAGTATGTACGTCGCCTACGTCACGACGAAGTTCCTTGGAGCATTCCAGTGAGATTCGAGCTGCGGTTTTTCGGCGCGACGGGAGAAGTCACGGGCTCGCTGTATGTCATTCGAACCGGGTCGCACACGGTGCTGATCGAATGCGGACTCATTCAGGGCGGCGCAGAAGACGAAAGACGCAACGGTGATCCATTCCCGGTTCCAGTCGACGAGATCGACGCCGTCATTCTGAGCCATGCGCATATTGATCATTCGGGTCGAGTGCCGCTGCTCGTCAAGCGGGGCTACGACGGACCTGTTTACGTGCAGAACGCGACCAAGGCACTGTGCGAAATCATGCTGCCGGATTCCGGATACCTGAATGAGAAGGACGCCGAGTGGGAAAACCGCAAACGTCGTCACAAAGGGCAGGCGCTGATACAGCCGCTGTACACGCTCGAGGACGCGAAGAATTGCCTGAAGCAGTTCCAGGGTTTCGCTTACGGCGACGAGCTGTCGGTGGTGCCAGGCCTGACGCTACGTTTTTTTGACGCCGGCCACATCCTGGGATCGTCAATTGTCGAACTGACCTGCACCAGCCGCGAAACGAGCCGGACCCTGGTGTTCAGCGGGGACCTGGGGTTCAGGGATGCGCCCGTCATGAATCCACCGGCCGCTCTTCCTCATGCGGATGCGGTGTTGATGGAGAGCACCTACGGCGATCGCCTGCACCGTTCCTTCGACGAGACGATGGACGAATTGACGGACGTTTTCGAGACGGCGCGTGCAGCCCAGGGCAACATCCTGATCCCGGCCTTCACCGTTGGCCGTACCCAGGACCTGCTGTACCTGATGGCCGAGAATTTTGATCGCTGGAACCTCGACAAATGGCAGATCTTCCTCGACAGCCCAATGGCGATCGAGGCGACGGCGGTCTACTCCAAGTTTCGGCATCTGTACGGCGCCAATCTGTTCGGCCCCGATTCCAATCTGCCGGAGCTGCCGAATTTTCACCAGACGCGCACGAAAGAAGAGTCGATGGGGATCAACGAGATAGAATCGGGTGCGATTGTCATCGCCGGCAGCGGCATGTGCAGCGGCGGACGTATCCTGCATCACCTCAAGAACAACGTCTGGCGCCCGGAATGTCACCTCGTGATCGTCGGTTTCCAGGCTTACGGTACGCTCGGCCGGCGGATTGTCGATGGTGCCGAGACGATCAAGCTCTACGGTGACGAGTATCGCGTGCGCATTCAGCTGCATACGATCGGTGGACTATCGGCACACGGTGACCAGGCGGATCTCATGACGTGGTACGGCGCGTTCGGAAATCGGCCGCCGGTCTACCTGGTGCATGGCGAACCGGACGCGCAGCAGGTACTGGCCGGGAAGATGCGCAAAGAGCTGGACGCGCCGGTGTTCATCGCCGAACGCGGCCAGACGATCCAGATTTGAAGCATGGCGGTCAGGTTTATGAAGCTAAAGATTTCGGAACTGACGGGGCTCGATATACCGGGGGACGCGCTGCGTCGCGCGGAGCGTCTTGCGCACGGCTATCTCAAGACCGAATTAGTGATGCGGGAGCACGGCATACAGCACACGATCGTCGTCTTTGGCGGCACGCGCATACCGGAGTCCGAGAATCCTTCGGACCCCGATGCAACGGACTACTATCGAATCGCTCGCGAGTTCGGCGCGATCGTCGGGCGCTCCGGGCAGGGCCCGGACGACTGTAGTCTGACGTTGATGACGGGCGGTGGCCCGGGAATCATGGAGGCGGCGAATCGTGGCGCCAGTGACGTCGGCGCGAAAAGTATCGGTCTCAACATACGCTTGCCGCATGAACAGGCCCCGAATCGCTACATCAGCGAGGAACTCAGCTTTAACTTTCAGTATTTCGCAATACGCAAACTGCATTTCCTGCTGCGCGCCAAAGCGCTCGTCGTGTTTCCCGGCGGGTTCGGCACGATGGACGAACTGTTCGAGACCCTGAATCTCGTGCAGTGCCGAAGAATAGACCCATTGCCGGTCGTTCTCGTTGGCAGTGAATTCTGGCGGCGCGCCGTAAACCTGGAATTTCTTGCCGCCGAAGGATTGATCGATCCCGAAGACAGGCAGCTGTACTGGTATACAGAGACGGCCGAGCAGACCTGGAGCAGCATCGTCAGCTGGTATGCGGAGGCCGGGATCCCGTTGCTGTGCCAAACCCGGTAACAGCGTCAGCCGACGCGCATGGCGGTCGCGATCTGAGCGCGTGGAGCCACAGTTCCAAGGCGGTGCTGCAATCGTTATCCGTGGATCCCGACCGCGGCCTCGATGACGATGAGGTCCTGAAGCGGCGGAGAATATGGGGCACTAACGAGCTGGTAGCGACCCGGCCCCGCAAGCTCCTGTCTATTCTGCTCGCGCAATTCAAGAGCATCGTTGTCGTATTGCTCCTGGTCGCCGGCGTATTGGCACTGGCTTTTTCGGAGTTTGCCGAAGGGGCAGCGATATTCGCCGTCATCCTGATCAACGCGAGCATCGGTTTCCTCACCGAATGGCGGGCGGCGCGCTCAATGGAGGCGTTGCGGCAGTTCGCCCGCGCGGAATGCGTATTGCTGCGCAGTGGCGAGATGGCCAGGGCGCCCGCGGACATTCTCGTGCCGGGCGACATCGTCTTGTTCGAGGCCGGCGACCTCATTCCCGCGGATCTGCGTCTGGTCGCCGCGGCAAAACTCGCCGCGGACGAATCGACGTTGACCGGCGAGTCGCTGCCGGTGAAAAAAGAGGACACGGTGCTCGACGAAGACACGGCTGTGCTGGATCGCCAGAACATGGTCTTCAAAGGCACCTGCATCACGCGCGGATCGGGCACGGGCGTCGTCGTTGGTACCGGCACGAACACCGAGTTCGGCAAGATATTTGAGCAGGTCGTCGCTGCCAAAGTGCATCAGACGCCCCTCGAAAAGCGCCTCAACGCGCTCGGAGCCAGTCTCGCCCGGGCCATTATCGGTATTGCCGTGATCATCGGCGTTGCCGGAATCGTTGCGGGACGCGAGCTGTTTCTGGCGATCGAGGTTGCGATTGCGCTGTCGGTGGCGGCTATCCCGGAGGGCCTCGTCATTGTCGCGACAATTGCCCTTGCGCGCGGCATGTGGCGCCTTGCAAAACAGCACGCGCTGATCACGCGACTGTCCGCTGTCGAGACGCTCGGCGCGACGAGCGTGATTCTCACCGACAAGACCGGGACGCTGACCGAAAACCGCATGGCCGTATCAAAAGTGCTCCTGAACATATTGGATATCGATGTCGATACGGCCAGCCAAACGGCCGCTTCAGAATTTCGCGTGCACGAACGCACGCTCGATGTCGGTGAGGCAGCGGTTCTGGACGATCTTCTTCGGTGCGGGGTGCTGTGCAACAACGCAGCGCTGGAAAAAGGCACCGACGGCGAATCAACCGGCGTCGGCGACCCCACGGAGCTGGCGCTGCTGGTTGCGGCGGGAGCGCGCGGCGTGTGGCGCAAAGAGCTGCTTTCGAAAGAACCTGAAGTCGCCGAGGATCCCTTCGACCCGGAATCGAAACGCATGGCGACCGTGCATCGATGGCCCGACGGAACGCGGGTGGCGGTAAAGGGTGCGCCGGAGACGATCCTTCCCGGATGTACGGCGGTACGCGGCGTCGGCAAGGATACTGTGCTCGACGCGGCAGAGCGCAAGCGGTGGCTTGCCCGCGCCGAGCAGCTCGGCCGTGAGGGCCTGCGCACCATCGCGCTCGCCGAGAAAACCGATTATGCCGATGGCGATGACCACTACGAGCAGCTGTTGCTGCTTGGCATTGTCGGCATGGAAGATCCTGCACGCAGGGGAGTGGACCAGGCGATCAGTCGCTGCCACGAGGCGGGCATTTCCGTTGTCATGGTAACCGGCGACCACGCGGCGACGGCACGGCATATTGCCATAGAGACCGGTATCGTAACGGCGTCGGATCGGCCGGATCAATTCCTCGGCGGGTCTGAGGTCGACCAGCTGTTTGCCGACGGCGAAAACGAAAAGCTGCTTGCCGCGCGGGTATTCTCCCGCGTGACGCCAGAGCAGAAGTTGAAGCTGATCGACCTTTATCAACAAAGCGATCACGTGGTGGCCATGACCGGTGACGGGGTCAACGACGCGCCCGCCCTGAAAAAGGCCGATATCGGGATTGCCATGGGCCTGCGCGGCACGGCGGTTGCGAAAGAGGCAGCCGTCATGGTTCTGCAGGATGACGAGTTCAATACGATTGTTGCAGCGGTCGCGCACGGTCGTGCCATCTTCGACAACATACGAAAGTTCGTGGTCTACCTGATGTCGTGCAATACCAGCGAGGTCCTCGTCGTTACGCTTGCGACCATCACAGGTGCGCCTTTGCCGCTGCTGCCACTGCAAATTCTGTTCCTCAACCTGGTAACCGACGTCTTTCCGGCGCTGGCATTGGGCGTTGGCCGGGGTTCTCCCCTGACGATGGGCCGCGCGCCGCGGCCCGCGAAAGAGAGCATCCTGACGCGCACGCACTGGATGCGAATTGGCCTGCACGGCGTCGTCATGGCGGCGGCGGTACTCGCGGCCATGGCTATTTCGATCTTCGTTCTTGAATTCAATAACAGGCGGGCGGTTACGACTGCGTTCTGCACGCTGGCGCTCGCACAGATGTGGCACGTATTTAACATGCGCGACGAAACCAGGAAGCCTCTTGATAACGAGATCGTACGCAATCGCTGGATATGGGTCGCATTATTCATTTGCCTGGCGCTGGTCCTTGCAGCCATCTACGTACCCGCCTTAAGTAGATTGCTCCAGCTTACCGATCCCGGTACCGCCGGTTGGCTCCTCATAATTTCTGCAAGCCTGGTACCACTCCTGGCGGCACCGATCGTCAGCGCAATCATCGCGCGATGGCAGCAGTAACGATCAGCGCCAGGCGCAGGATCGCGCTAGAATACCGGCCGCCCCGCAACATACCGACCAGGAAAGCCCACCATGCGCATCGACGCTATCAGAATCGGCGATAATCCACCCGACGACATCAACGTCATCATCGAAGTACCGCTTGGCGGCCAGCCCATCAAGTACGAACTCGACAAGGAGGCCGGGACGCTGGTCGTCGATCGTTTTCTCTATACGCCCATGGCCTACCCGGGCAACTACGGCTTCGTTCCCCACACGTTGTCGGCGGATGGGGACCCGATCGACGTACTCGTCGTCAATACGCGCGAACTGGCGCCGGCCTGTGTCATCAATGTGCGGCCAGTCGGTGTACTGATCATGGAAGATAACGCCGGGCAGGATGAAAAGATCATCGCCGTTCCGTCGCACGCGCTCACCAAACGTTACGATCAGGTGCTCAACTACTCGGATCTCCCGGAAATTACGTTGCAACAGATCCAGCATTTTTTCGAGCACTATAAGGACCTTGAACCCGGTAAATGGGTGAAGATCGGTGACTGGCACGGCACGGAGGATGCGAAAAAACTCATTGTCGATGCGATCAAACGCGCGGCATGAGCCAGGCGCAGGAACGAACTGCGCCGGCGACTACAGATTGTCGAAAAATTCTTCCTGACGCCTGCGCTCATTTGCATCGGGCAGGCGGCCGTGCGCTGCGCCGAAATTGTCGTCGACGTGACGCAGTTTGGTCATGCCGGGGATACCGAGCGTTGCCGCAGGGTGGCCGATTGCGTACTTCAGCAGGAACTGGGCCCAGCTTTCGCAACCAAAGCTGCTCGCCCAGTCCGGTAAGGGCTGGTCGCGGACCTTGTCGAAAATACGGCCGCCGCCAAACGCACGATTGATCATCACAGCCATGCCGCGATCAGCAGCCATTGGCAGCAATCGCTCGGCCGCCTCGCGTTGTTCCAGCGAGTAGTTGAGCTGCACGAAATCCAGCTTCTCCTGCTGCATGATTTTTTCGAACTCTTCGTACTGGCTGGCACGCGAGGTCGTGATGCCGATATAACGGATGCGACCTTCCTGCTTCCATTCCCGAAGGACGGGCAGCGCATCTTTCCAGCCAAGCAGGTTGTGTACCTGCATGAGATCGATCGTGTCTGTCTTCAGCCGGGCCAGCGATTCCTTGATCTGCGCATGGGTACCCGCGCCGCCGTCGGTACGATCCGTCTTTGTTGCCAGAAACAGGTCCCCGCGTATGCCGAGTTCCTCGATCAGCTCACCCAGCACGGTTTCCGAGCTTCGATACATCGGCGCGGTGTCGATGACCGTGCCGCCGAGGCGGTGAAAACGCTCCAGCGCCTGCCGGAGCGGCGCGCGCGCCGCCTCCGATTTGCCGACTCCGTATCGGTTCGTGCCGAGGCCGATGATCGGCAGCAACTCACCCGATGATGGGATCGCTTTTCGAATCGTTTGCTCCGGTCCGGCGAGCGCGCTTGAGCCGCCGAGCGCGGCCAGCGTTGCGGCACCGAGGCTTGCCTTGCTGATGAAGTCGCGTCGAGTCAGTTTCATGGCTGCTCCTCCCCTGTGTCGACGATTATGCACGGCACTGTATTGATGTGCACGACGCTGGCACAATTGTGATCCAATCCTGAAACCGCTTGTGAGCCAAAAATGCCGGGACTGTACTTCGAGGAATTTACGGTAGGCCAGACCATTGACCACCCGATTCGCCGCACAATCACAGAAGGTGACAACGTGCTGCTAACAACGATGACGCACAACCCGGCACCGTTGCACCTTGATGCCGAGTATATGAAGAAAACACCGTACGGAAAACCGCTGGTAAACAGCTGCCTGACGCTGAGCTTTATGGTGGGTATTTCCGTCAACGACACGACGCACGGAACAACGGTCGCGAACCTGGGCTGGGACGAAGTACGATTTCCAAGACCGCTTTTCTGCGGCGATACGATTCATATCCAGACCGAAGTGCTCGAATTGCGCGACAGCAAGTCGCGTCCCGATAACGGTATCGTGATTTTCGCTCACCGCGCCTTCAATCAAAAAGACGAGCTCGTGGCAGAGTGCAAGCGAGCGGCGCTGATGCTGAGAAAGCCCAAATGAACCGCAGCTTCCTGTTCGTTCCGGCCGACAGCGAGCGCAAAATGAAAAAAGCCGGCGATACCGGCGCGGACGCGTTAATCCTCGATCTGGAGGACGCGGTCGCACCCGAAGCGCGACCGGAGGCGCGCCTCATGGCTTCGGAGTACCTGCAGGGCAGGCAAAACGTCTGGGTGCGAATCAACGCGCTCGACAGTGAGGATTCGGCGGCCGATCTGGAGGCTGTCATTCCCGCCAGACCAGCGGGAATTGTCCTGCCCAAAGCGCGCCGCGCCGCGGATGCTGTTGCGCTGTCGCGGTGCATCAATGAACTCGAGCAGCAGTCCGGCATCGAGCGGGGGCAGACCCGGATAATCGTGCTTTGCACGGAACGGCCCGAGGCTTTGTTCACTCTGCACGGTTACGTGGATGCGACGAAACGGCTATTCGGTTTGTCCTGGGGAGCGGAAGACCTCAGTGTTGCGGTAGGCGCGAGCGCCAATCGCGACGAACAGGGCAACTGGCTGCCGATCTTCGAGATGGCTCGCTCGCTGTGCTTGCTGGCGGCGGCCGCCGCGGAAGTTACGGCAATAGATACGGTCTTTACGGACTTCCGAGATCACGAGGGGCTGCTACGCTACGCGGCGAACGCTCGCCGGGACGGATTCAGCGGAATGCTGGCGATTCACCCGGCGCAGGTCGATGTTATCAATGCGGCGTTCGAGCCGTCGCCGGCGGAAATCGATCGCGCTGAGCGCATCGTCGAGTTATTTGAAGCGAACCCGGGCGCCGGGACGATCGGCCTGGACGGAAAGATGATTGATCGCCCGCATCTCATACAGGCGCGACGATTGCTGGAACGACGGAAACACACGAGAAACCAATAAGGGAAAGGCAGGGCACCATGGCGGAGCAAATTTATCCGGTTCCAGAGGCAGTAAAAGAGCGGGCACTCATCGATGAGGCCAGGTACGAAGCGATGTATGCGCGTTCGATTGAAGACAACGAGGGGTTCTGGGCAGAGCAGGCCAGGCGAGTCGACTGGATAAAACCGTTCACCAAAGTGAAGGACGTATCCTTTGATAAAGACGATCTGCACATACGCTGGTTTTACGACGGTTCTCTGAACGTCTGCTACAACTGCGTGGACCGCCACCTGCCGACCAAAGGCGACGATGTCGCCATATTGTGGGAAGGCGACGATCCTGGCCGCGATTTAAAGATCACCTATAGCGACCTGCACGCGCGTGTCTGCAGGTTTGCCAATTCGCTCAAATCGCTCGGCGCGAAAAAGGGCGATCGCATAACGATTTACATGCCGATGATTCCCGAGGCGGCTGTGGCGATGCTGGCCTGCGCACGCATAGGCGCGGTGCATTCCGTGGTGTTCGGCGGTTTTTCGCCCGATGCGCTCGCCGGCCGCATTCACGACTGCGAGTCCAACATTGTCATAACGGCGGACGAAGGTCGCCGCGGCGGCAAGCGCGTGCCGCTCAAAGCCAATGTCGACGCGGCGGCAGCCGATCCGAACGTGACCACGCTGGAAAAAGTGCTTGTCGTCAGGAATACGGGTACAGACGTGGGCTGGGTCGAGGGTCGCGATGCCTGGCTGCATGAAATCGAGGCAACCGTAGACGCCGACTGCCCCTGCGAGGAAATGGGTGCCGAGGACCCGCTGTTCATCCTTTATACCTCTGGCTCGACGGGCAAGCCCAAGGGCGTTCTGCACACGAGTGGCGGCTATCTTGTTTACGTGGCAATGACACACGAGCATGTCTTCGATTATCACCCGGGCGATATCTACTGGTGCACAGCTGACGTCGGCTGGGTCACGGGCCACAGCTACATTGTCTACGGGCCGCTCGCGAATGGCGCGATCACGATGATGTTTGAGGGCGTGCCGAACTATCCGACCTCATCGCGGTTCTGGGAGATCTGTGACAAACACAATGTCAACATCTGCTACACGGCACCGACAGCAATTCGTGCGCTGATGCGAGAAGGGGATGAACCGGTCGCGAAAACGTCGCGCACGAGTCTGCGCTTGCTGGGTACGGTGGGCGAGCCGATCAATCCCGAAGCCTGGGACTGGTACTACCGTGTTGTCGGCGACTCGCGCTGCCCAGTCGTCGATACCTGGTGGCAGACAGAAACCGGCGGCATCCTCATCAGCCCTCTGCCGGGCGCCACCGCGCTGAAGCCCGGCTCGGCGACCAAGCCGCTGTTCGGCATCGTACCGATGATCGTGGACGGCAAGGGCGAGGAGCTAAAAGGCGCTGTCGAAGGCAACCTGGTTATCGCCGATAGCTGGCCGGGCCAAATGCGCACGGTCTACGGCGATCATCAGCGATTTGTCGATACTTACTTTGTGACTTTCGAAGGCAGCTACTTTACGGGTGACGGCGTACGCCGCGATGAAGACGGCTACTACTGGATCACGGGCAGGGTCGACGACGTACTGAACGTCTCGGGCCATCGCATGGGAACGGCGGAAATCGAGAGCGCGCTGGTTTCACACCCGAACGTCGCGGAAGCCGCGGTCGTTGGATATCCGCACGACATCAAGGGGCAGGGCATCTACGCGTACGTCACGCTGATGGAGGGTGTAGAAGCCACTGACGAACTACGCGCCGAGCTGCAACAATGGGTGCGCAAGGAAATTGGACCCATCGCGAAGCCCGACCTGATTCAGTGGGCGCCCGGCTTGCCGAAAACGCGTTCCGGCAAGATCATGCGGCGTATCCTGAGAAAGGTCGCGGCCGACGACTTTGGCAGCCTGGGAGATACGTCGACGCTGGCAGACCCGACGGTCGTCGATGACCTGATCGAAAACCGGCAGAATCGCGGTTAGGTCGGCCGTCTATGCCTTGCGCTGGCCCATGGATCTATTTCTTCGGCCATGCTGTTGTCCAGCTCTTCTATGAAGCTCTGATCGATCTCGTCGGCGCCCGTCTCTGAGGTGATGTCGACCTTCTCCTCCTTGCGCGGCGCCTTGCGCGGGATCACCCTTGCCTGCAGCTTCTGTGTAACCATCAAGTCCGGACTGTCGGCATCCGGCTGGGCACGGACCGGTCGCCGCACTTCCTGGCTTTCGCGGTCATGGCGCTGGTACTCGGCAACCTGGCGCTCGTACGCTCTGACAAACTCTTCGCCAAACATCTGCGGGAATCGGCCGCCGCCTTTCTCGGTCATGATCGGGTAGAGGTCGCGGTAAAGATCCCAGTACTTGGACTTGTTCGAGAACGAGAACATGCTGCTGCCCGTTAATGCACGATCAAAGCCTTCCTGCAGTTCATCGGGTTCGAAACGATCGGCGAACTCGATAAAGGCGCTGTTCATGGCGTCAAGAAAAGCGTTCTGGTGATTCAGAAGATCCTGGCAGACTTCGCGGACCGCATCCTTGGCCCCCAGGTAATCACTCTCATCACCGACCAGCAGCTGCTTGATCAGATCGCCGGGGCTTTCTGAAAACTTCAGGGGATTGTTTTGCTGTGGCAGTAGCGTGGTCTGATCCAGGCGGAACGTATTCTTGAGGTTCGCGCGGGCCGCCAGGAGCTTGATGACGCCGGCTACGAATTCACGCATCACAATGCCTGCTTTCAGCATCATGTCGGCACGGTCGATCGATGGATGAAGCTCGTCCCGCGCAATGCCGAGACCGTCAAGAAACGATTCAAACAGGTCTTCGCTCGTAGCACCCCGTGACCGAGGCTTCTTCCGTTTCTTGCGGGCGGGATTTTCAGCATTTGCCGCCGGCTTCTGCCTGGATTTTCGCGTCGGTCTTGGCGACGGCGTGTTGGGCGAATCGCCAAACAGGACAGACTGAAATTCAACATCGCCGGTAATCTCGTCTTCATCGAGCAACTTGACGCCCGTCTTCAGAGAAACCTCGTCGACGAACGGGTCGAGCTGATCGGGAACGACCGACGGTTCGGGATCGAGCGGCATCGCGAGGCTCTCCCCGGAGTCGAGCGATACGACGAACTCGAAGTCGCCCATGCGCAGTCGATCGCCGTCAAAAAGGCGTCGCGGATTGCCCTTGCCGAGAGGCTCGACCTCGTCGTTGATGTAAACGCCATTGCTGCTCGTATCGAGCAGGTAGTACATGCCGGCTTTGTGATCAATGGTCGCGTGGCGGCCGGAGATGTACCGGTCGGGATCCGGCAATATCCAGTCATTTTGCAACGAGCGGCCGATCGTTCCGCCTTCCTCGCGGAATTCGCGCTCAGCGTCGTCGACTAGTTCGCGGTGCTCACTGACGATTTTGAGTTGGAGTGCCATACCTGACCTCTTGAATTCCGGTCAATTGTGCAACGTATCAGCCATACAGGCTGCTACGCAGTTCACATAATCGGACCCAGTTTGGGCCTCTAACGCCTTGATTTCCGGTAAACTAGCCCACATCAGGGATTTTTGACAAGACTTCAGCGCAGAATATGAGCAGCAAGCAACTCTTCAAGGTAGTCTTCATGAGCCAGGGACAGGTGTACGAAATCTATGCCCGGCACGTCGGTCACGGCGAGCTGTTCGGTTTCGTTGAGGTTGAGGAACTGGTTTTCGGAGAGCGCACGACGCTGGTAGTCGACCCCTCGGAAGAGAAAATCAAGTCCGAGTTCGAGAACGTACGGCGCACCTATCTGCCCATGCATTCCATCATTCGCATCGATGAAGTCGACAAGCAGGGCGTCAGCAAGATCAGCAAGCTCGAAGGCAGTAACGTCGCCCAGTTTCCATTGCCCGTTTACACGCCGGGAGACAGCAACAAGTAGGTGGTCGATAATCGGGGGCTCTAGTATCATCCCCTGCCAATGCTTCCCACCTGCGAATAAGGTCTCTCCTACCGACATGCTGGAACTGCCCGGACAGCCAGCTCTGTCCAATTTCCGACTGGCCAAACTGACTCGATTACTGAGAGATGCGGATCAACGTTTGAAGTCGGTCGAAGCACGTTTCGTCTACTTCGTCGCTACCAGCGCCAGGCTCAGCAAAGAACACCGTATGCGGCTCGATGCGCTGCTGCTGCCGGGCGACGAACCGGCCAGGTTCCGCAAGGGAGCTCGGACACTCTACGTTGTGCCTCGCCCCGGAACGATCTCGCCCTGGTCCAGCAAAGCGACCGACATTGCCAAAGCCTGCGATGTCGACGGGGTCGAGCGCATCGAGCGCGGCATCTGCTACGGGTTGACGTTCTCCCGGAATGTCGATGACGACGCGGTGCTCGGATTGTGTCACCTGTTGTTCGACCGAATGACTGAAGCGGCATTCGACAAGGTCGAACACGTTGAGACGCTGTTTGAGACGCACGAGCCGGCGCCTGTCGCCACGGTGGCGCTCGCCGCGGAAGGCAGGCAGGCGCTGGTGCAGGCAAACTCTGAGCTCGGCCTCGCGCTGTCTGACGACGAAATCGATTACCTCCTGCGCTGCTATCGGGATCTTGATCGCGACCCGACCGATGCCGAGCTCATGATGTTTGCGCAGGCCAATTCGGAACACTGCCGGCACAAGATTTTCAATGCGAGCTGGGTGATCGACGGCGAAAAAAAACAGCAGCGCCTGTTCGGCATGATCAAGTCCACGACCGAGAAGACTCCCGACGGCGTGATATCCGCTTACAGCGACAACGCGGCCGTTATCGAAGGGTGGCGCGCTGCGCGCCTGATGCCGCGACCGGCCGATCGCGAGTACGAGTTTGTCGAAGAGCCTGTCCATATTCTGATGAAAGTAGAGACTCACAATCATCCGACGGCAATTGCTCCTTTTGCCGGTGCCGCGACCGGGTCGGGCGGTGAAATCCGGGACGAAGGCGCTACCGGACTCGGCGCAAAGCCGAAAGCCGGTCTTACGGGATTCACGGTGTCGCATTTGCGCCTGCCCGGCTTTCAGCAGCCCTGGGAAGATGACTTCCCGCATCCGGATCGCATGGCAACGCCGCTGGAAATCATGATCGAAGGTCCCATCGGCGGGGCAGCATTCAACAATGAGTTCGGCCGGCCCAACCTGGCGGGATACTTTCGCACCTATGAATGCCGCCTGCCGGGATTGCCCGACAACGAGATCCGCGGTTACCACAAGCCCATCATGGTCGCCGGCGGCGTCGGCAATGTTCGCGCCGGGCATGCGAAAAAGGTTGACGTACCGGTGGGCGCCAAAGTGGTCGTGCTGGGCGGCCCGGCAATGTTGATCGGGCTGGGAGGTGGCGCTGCCTCGTCGCTTGCGAGCGGCACCTCGAGCGAGGACCTGGATTTTGCCTCGGTGCAGCGGGGCAATCCCGAAATGCAGCGCCGCGCACAGGAGGTCATCGATCGCTGTTGGGAAATGGGTGATGAAAACCCGATACTGCTGATTCATGACGTCGGCGCCGGCGGGCTGTCGAACGCCGTACCCGAGGCTGTTGACCACAGCAAGCACGGTGCCCGGATCGAGCTGCGCGACGTCGATAATGCCGAACCCGGTATGTCGCCAATGGGTATCTGGTGCAACGAAGCGCAGGAGCGCTACGTGTTGCTCGTCGGTGATGAGCGTATTGAGGCATTCAAGGCGATGTGCGAGCGCGAGCGCTGCCCGGTTTCGGTGATAGGCAGCTTGACGGACGACGGCGACCTGGTTGTCAATGACCGTGATTTCGAAAATCGCGTCGTCGACATGCCGATGGACATGTTGCTGGGTAATCCGCCGAAGATGGTGCGGACGGTCGAGCGAGTGACGTTACCCGACGAAGCTCTGGACCTGTCGGACATCGAGCTTCTTGACGCGGCGCTGCGCGTCCTTAGGTTCCCCGCCGTTGCGGACAAGTCTTTCCTGATTTTCATCGGCGACCGAACCGTCGGCGGCCTCTGTGCGCGCGACCAGCTCGTCGGGCCGTGGCAGATACCTGTCAGCGATGTCGCTATTACGGCGTCCGGCTTTGGCGGAACGACCGGGGAGGCCATGGCGATGGGCGAGCGCACGCCGCTTGCCGCGATCAATGCGCCGGCGTCCGGCCGCATGGCGGTAGCCGAGGCGCTTACAAATATCGCGGCGGCGCCGATCGAGGACATCGCAAAAGTCCGCTTGTCGGCCAACTGGATGGCGGCCGCCGGTCATCCCGGCGAAGATGCGAACCTGTTCGACACCGTGAAGGCGGTTGGCGACGAACTGTGCCGCGAAATCGGCCTTGCCATTCCGGTTGGCAAGGATTCAATGTCGATGAGCACGCGCTGGGAAGACGACTCGGGGGAGCACCAGGTCGTGGCGCCGGTATCGCTCATCGTCTCGGCATTCGCGCCGGTTAGCGACGTGACGCGTCACCTGACGCCGCAGCTTCGCCGCTGCGATGAGCCGAGCTACCTGCTCCTGTTCGATCTCGGGTCGGGCAAGAACCGTCTCGGCGCTTCCTGTCTGGCGCAGGCCTACCGGCGCACGGGCGGTGCCGCGCCCGACCTCGATGACCCGTCGATGCTGAAACGGTTTTTCACGGCGATTCAGGAACTCAACGCGCGCGGCATGCTGCTCGCGTACCACGACCGCAGCGACGGCGGGCTGTTCGCGAGCGTGGCCGAGATGATGTTTGCGGGCCGGCTCGGCGTGTCGCTGGCGCTCAGCGGTTCGCGCGTTGAACTGCTCAAGACCCTGTTCAGCGAAGAAATCGGTGCAGTAGTGCAGGTTGCCAAGAGCCAGCTGGCGCAGGTGCAGTTGGTTATCGATCGCAACGGCATTTCGGCGACGGCCATCGGGCGCGTCGAGCCCGAGCCCCGACTCACGGTTCGCAGCGACGACGAGGTTGTTCTCGAGCTGGAGCGCCGAACGATGCAGCGTGAATGGTCGGAGATGAGCTACCGCATCCAGGCGTTGCGCGATAACCCGGCGACGGCGAAGGAAGAATTCGATCGCATCCTCGATGATCATGACCCGGGGCTCAACGTCGCGTTGACGTTTGATCCCAATGAAGACATTGCGCGCGGATATCGGCGCGGCGCCAGACCGCGCGTTGCGATCCTGCGCGAACAGGGCGTCAATAGCCAGAGCGAAATGGCCGCGGCATTCATGCGTGCGGGATTTGCGGCGGTCGACGTTCACATGAGCGACCTGCTTAGCGGCCGCGACGCGCTGGATGCTTACCAGGGGCTTGTCGCATGCGGCGGTTTTTCATTCGGCGACGTGTTGGGCGCTGGCGGCGGCTGGGCGAAATCGGTTTTGTATCATTCGCGAACCCGTGACCAGTTCGCTGCATTTTTCGACCGCGGCGACACGTTTGCTTTGGGTGTATGCAACGGCTGCCAGATGCTGTCGCACCTGCGCGAGCTGATTCCCGGCGCCGACAACTGGCCTCGTTTCCTGCGCAACAAGTCGGAGCAATTCGAAGCACGTCTGAGTCTCGTCGAGATCGTGGAGAGCCCGTCGTTGTTCCTGCAGGACATGGCGGGTTCTCGTCTGCCCATCGCGACATCGCATGGAGAAGGTCGCGCGACGTTTCTCGATGATACGGCGCGATATGCGTCGTCGTTTACGGTGGCGTTGCGCTACGTCGATAATTACGGCGAGGTCGCCGACAGGTACCCGGCCAATCCGAACGGTTCGCGCGACGGCATCTGCGGGCTGAGCAATGAAGACGGCCGGGTCACGATCATGATGCCGCACCCCGAGCGAGTGGCGCTCACACGTCAGAATTCCTGGCACCCCAAGGACTGGGACGAGGACGGTCCCTGGATGCGGCTGTTCCGCAACGCTCGTGTCGCGGTGGGCTAGGCTGACGCCACGTTGTCGTCGTTGTCGGAGACGAAAAAGCGCCGCACTTTGATGGCGCGCGTCAATTTTCCGTGGCGCACGAAGCACTGGTAGAACATGTCTTTCAATACCTCGAGCAGAATGCCGGCCTGCGCGCGATTGAGCAGCGGCAGGTCTTCGTGCTGCCCCGATCCGAAAAGCACGGATTTGATCGGTGCAAATGACTCGTCGTCGATCCCGGCGATGTCCTGCGCAACCATAACTTCCTCGAACGCACGCAGCTTGCCACCTTCACCAAGCGCATCAAACGCACTGATCGACGCACGCCGGCACATCGAGGCAAAAGCGTTGAAATTATTGCCCGAGTAGCAGGCCAACGCTTCGCGAAAAAGAACTTCCGTGTGTTTTGGCAAATACGAAAATGCAAAGCGTTCTTTGGGCCGCTCCAGCTCGATGAAGTTGCGGTAGAGCTCGACGCGGTCGTCTTTATATTCGCGCACCGTGAAGCGCAGGAACACCGGCGCATCGCAGGCATCGCATTTGTAAACGAGCCCGACGTGGTTCGGTTTGTCGCGCAGCAGCGAGGCCGCGTCCGGCACCGACTGCGGACTCATGTGAGCGTACATGCCGCAGTAGGGACACTCGAGCCCGATTCGCTCGTCGAGCTCGCTGTGGATCCCCTGACCCTTCTCAATAACTATCGCCATCAGTGCCTGCTTCTTTTTGTCGTTGGACGGCAGAATCAGCTAAGTCAATCAGCCGTTCCAGTATGCATCATAGAGCATGCAAGGCCATCCGTGGTTAACATAATAATGAAATCCCGGTTATTCCCTGTTGCCCACGCAAACGCAGGCACGATCAGGCTTCCAGCCTTTTGTACTTTATCCTGTGCGGGTTCGCGGCATCGGCGCCGAGCCTGCGCTTGCGATCGGCTTCGTAGTCGGCGTAGTTGCCGGCAAACCAGACGACCTCGCTGTTACCTTCGAATGCGAGAATGTGCGTCGCAATACGATCCAGGAACCAGCGATCGTGCGAGATCACGACGGCCGAACCCGGGAATTCCAGCAACGCCTCTTCGAGTGCGCGCAGGGTTTCCACGTCGAGATCGTTGGTCGGCTCATCGAGCAGCAGGAAATTTCCGCCTGCACGCAGTGTTTTTGCGAGGTGCACGCGATTGCGTTCGCCGCCCGACAGCAAACCGATTTTCTTTTGCTGATCCTGGCCCCGAAAATTGAAACGACCGACATAAGCCCGTGAAGAGGTCTCGTAATTGCCCACGGTAATCAGGTCGAGGCCGTCCGAAATTTCTTCCCAGACAGTCTTGTTGTCATCAAGGCTGTCTCGAGACTGATCGACGCTCGCGATGACGACGGTGTCGCCAAGGCGAAGCGTGCCGGAGTCCGGTTGCTCTTCTCCCGTGATCATACGGAACATCGTTGTCTTGCCCGCGCCGTTGGGTCCAATGACACCGACGATTCCGCCCGGAGGCAGCTGGAAGCCGAGTCCGTCGATGAGCAGCTTGTCGCCGAAGCCTTTCTTGAGGTCCTCGACCTCCAGGACCACGTCGCCGAGCCGCGGCCCGGGCGGGATGTAGATCTCGTTGGTTTCGTTGCGCTTCTGGTAGCTCGGCGACGAGATCTCTTCAAACTGCCGCAAACGCGCTTTCGACTTGGCCTGGCGGCCTTTGGGATTGCTGCGCACCCACTCCAGTTCGTGCTGCATTGCTTTGCGGCGGGCCTTTTCCGACGCTTCCTCGTGCTGCAGGCGCGCTTCTTTTTGCTCGAGCCAGGATGAGTAGTTGCCTTCCCACGGTATGCCGTGTCCGCGATCCAGTTCCAGGATCCAGCCGGCGACGTTGTCGAGGAAGTAGCGGTCATGGGTCACGGCGATGACCGTGCTCGGGTATTCGTCGAGGAAGCGTTCGAGCCATGCGACCGATTCGGCGTCCAGGTGATTGGTGGGTTCATCGAGCAGCAGCATGTCGGGCTGCGAAAGAAGCAGGCGACAAAGCGCCACCCGTCGGCGCTCACCGCCGGATAGCTTGTTGATATCGGAGTCCCACGGCGGCAATCGCAGGGCGTCGGCCGCAATTTCGAGCTTGCGGTCGAGTTCCCAGGCCCCCTGGGCGTCGATCGCGTCCTGCAGCTTGCCCTGTTCCTCGAGCAGCGCGTTCATTTCTTCGTCGTCCACCGGCTCGGCGAATTTCATGCTGATCTCGTTGAAGCGCTCAAGCAGCGCCATGGTCTCGGCGACGCCTTCCTCTACGTTGCCGCGCACGTCCTTGTCCGGATCGAGCTCGGGCTCCTGCGGCAGGTAGCCGATTTTGATGCCGGGCTGCGGACGCGCCTCGCCGTCGATCTCGGTATCCAGGCCGGCCATGATGCGCAGCAAAGTCGATTTTCCGGAGCCGTTCAGACCGAGTACGCCGATCTTCGCGCCTGGAAAAAAGCTCAGGGAAATGTCGCGCAGGATGTGTCGTTTCGGCGGCACCACCTTGGCGACGCGATTCATTGTGTAGATGTACTGTGCCATTGGTGGCCCGTTTGTCTGGGAGGGCGCATTATCGGGTATGCTGCGCCACAAGCAAACAAGAACAAGACGTCCATGAGCGACAGCGTGCTGGTTTACCGGGGGGAGTCGATCGCCGCATACGGATTCGGCGACCCGCATCCATTCGGCACCGACCGACACGATGTTTTTCATGCCGAACTGGACGCAGCCGGTCTCGGTGACGTGATCGACTACGGCCATCCACGCCCGGCACTCGTCGACGAGCTGGCGCTGTTCCACACGGCGGACTACATCGACAAAGTCTCGCGCATGTCCGCGGCCGGCAAAGGCTGGCTCGACGCGGGCGATACACCGGCGGTGCCCGGGATATACGACGCAGCATCGTCCGTTGTCGGGGCCGTGCTTTGCGCCGTCGATGAGGTCATGCGCGGGCACCACAAGCGCGCATTCATTCCGATTGCGGGACTTCATCACGCAGCGCGAGCGAGCGCCGCCGGGTTCTGCGTTTTCAACGACTGCGGGATTGCGATCGAGTACTTGCGCAAGCGGTTCGGAATCGAGCGCGTTGCTTACGTTGATATCGATGCGCATCACGGTGACGGTGTCTATTACGGTTTCGAGGACGACCCCGATCTGCTGTTCGCGGACCTCCACGAAGACGGCCGGTTTCTTTACCCCGGCACCGGCGCGGCGGAAGAGACGGGCACGGGTCGCGCGCGCGGCACCAAGCTGAATATCCCGCTCGCGCCGGGCGCCGATGACGATGATTTCCGCGAAGCATGGCAAAAGGTCGAGGCCTACCTGGTCAAAATGCGGCCACAGTTCATCATTATGCAGTGCGGCGCGGACAGCCTCGAGGGCGATCCGATAACGCACCTGTGCTGGACCGAAGAAGCCCACGCAGAGGCCGCGGCATCGCTGTGCCGGCTGGCGGACGAGTACTGCGAAGGCCGGATAATCGGCACGGGCGGCGGCGGCTACAACCGGCGCAACCTAGCGCGGGCCTGGACCCGGGTCGTGCAGTCCTTCGCAGAATCCCACTAGGTCGGCGTCACGGTGCCATCTCTGTCATTAAACAGGTAATATCGCCGTCTTTTGCGCCCCCTCCCACGGAGATGCCCGGATGTTCGACACATCGACGACGATCGAGTCTTTCGATCCCGAAGTTGCCAGAGCCATTGCACAGGAAAACCGACGCCAGGAAGAGCACATCGAGCTGATTGCCTCGGAAAACTATGCCAGCCCACGCGTCATGGCGGCGCAGGGCAGCGTGCTGACCAACAAGTATGCCGAGGGCTATCCGGGAAAACGCTACTACGGCGGCTGCGAATACGTCGACGACGTCGAGACCCTCGCGATCGAGAGGGCGAAGAAACTGTTCGGCGCGGACTATGCGAACGTGCAGCCGCATTCGGGTTCGCAGGCCAACGCGGCTGCCTATCTTGCATTGTTGCAAGCCGGTGACACGATCCTCGGAATGAGCCTGGATGCCGGCGGCCACCTGACGCACGGCTCCAAGGTCAACTTTTCGGGCAAGCTTTTCAACGCGATCCAGTACGGTCTGGATGCGAAAACCGGCCTGATCGACTACGACGCGGTCCAGCAGCTCGCCCTTGAGCACAAACCCAGGATGGTCATCGCGGGCTTCTCCGCCTATTCGCAGGTCGTCGACTGGGCGCGTTTCCGCCAGATTGCGGATAGCGTCGATGCCTACCTGCTCGTCGATATGGCACACGTCGCGGGTCTCATCGCGACGGGACATTATCCGAGTCCGATACCGCATGCGGACGTCTGCACGACAACCACGCACAAGACGCTGCGCGGTCCGCGTGGCGGTCTCATTTTGGCGCGCAAAAACGACGAGCTGACGAAGAAATTCAATTCGCTCGTGTTCCCGGGTACGCAGGGCGGCCCCCTGATGCACGTGATCGCCGCCAAAGCGATAGCGCTTAAAGAGGCTATGGAGCCGCAGTTCAGGGATTACCAGGCCAAGGTATGCGAGAACGCCAGGGTCATGGCCAAGGTGCTCGCAGAGCGCGGCTATCCGATCGTTTCCGGCGGCACCGAGAATCACCTGATGCTCGTTAGCCTCATCGACAAAGGCATCACCGGCAAAGCCGCCGATGCAGCGCTGGGCCGCGCGTTTATTACGGTCAACAAGAACTCGGTCCCCGATGACCCGCAGTCGCCGTTCGTGACGAGCGGCCTGCGCCTGGGCACGCCGGCCATTACAACGCGCGGCTTCGGACCGGACGAAACCCGCCAGCTAAGCGCCTGGATAGCGGATATACTCGACGACATCGAAAGCGAGGAAACAATCCAGCGCGTCAAGAGCCAGGTACTGGACCTGTGCCAGCGGTTCCCGGTCTACGCCTGATTGGTCCTTCGCACGAAGGAGTTCTAGTCGGTCATGCACTGTCCGTTCTGCGCCCACGAAGAAACCAAAGTCATCGACTCCCGCCTCGCGGGTGACGGACGGCAGATTCGCCGGCGCCGCCAGTGTCTGGACTGCAACGAACGTTTCACCACGTTCGAGTCGGCAGAGCTTGTCATGCCGAGGCTGATCAAGAACGACAACTCGCGCCAGCCTTTCGACGAAAACAAGCTGCGAAACAGCATGGTCAGAGCGCTCGAGAAGCGCCCGGTGCCGAGCGAAATGCTCGAGCAGGCAATTGGCCATCTCATTCACAAGCTGCGAACCATGGGCGAGCGCGAGGTGCCATCGCGCCTGGTTGGCGAGCTTGTTATGGAGGAACTGCACGAACTCGATGAAGTTGCGTATGTGCGCTTCGCGTCGGTGTATCGCCGCTTCCAGGACGTCACTGAGTTCGAGGATGAGATCAAACGGCTGCAAAAGATCTCCGAGACGGCTGCTAGCCGTGAACAGATGTCACTGCTGCCCGATCTGCTGGGCGAAAAGAAGCGCTGAACATGCCCCCGTTTTCCGATACGGACTGCGCGCACATGGCGCGCGCACTGCAGCTGGCGGCTCGCGGTCTGTATTCAGCGCGCCCCAACCCGATGGTCGGCTGCGTCATCGCCAGGAACGAGACAGTCGCAGGCGAAGGCTGGCACCAACGCGCCGGCGAACCACACGCAGAGATCAATGCGCTGACCGCGGCGGGCAAAGACGCAGAGGGCGCCACGGCCTATGTGACGCTCGAGCCGTGCGCCCATCATGGCAAGACACCGCCCTGTGCCGAGGCACTGGTGCAGGCGGGTATCGGCAGGGTCGTAGCAGCGATGAAGGACCCGTTCGAGGAAGTGGCCGGCCGCGGTCTCGACATGCTGGGTGCCGCCGGCGTAAGGACCGAAGTCGGCCTGATGCGGGCAGCGGCCGAGTCGCTCAACGAGGGATTCATCGCCCGCGTGACGCGCAATCGTCCGATGGTCCGGCTCAAAGTGGCGGCGAGCATCGACGGTGCGACCGCGATGAAAAGCGGCGAGAGCCAGTGGATCACGGGGCCCGAAGCGCGCGATGACGTGCAGCGGCTGCGCGCACGATCCGGCGCGGTCATGACCGGTATCGGTACGGTGCTGGCAGACGACCCCTCGCTCAACGTTCGACTCGCAGGTCTGGAACCGGCTGTATCGCAGCCGCTGAGAGTCGTGCTGGACAGCCGCCTGCGTATGCCGATATCGGCCGGGATGCTCGCGCTGCCGGGCGAGACGCTCGTTTGCTGCACCGGAAAACACGATCATTCGTCGCTCGAGGAGGCGGGTGCCGAAGTTCGATCCTACGCGGCCGACGCCGCGAGCGTTGATGTTGGCGCCGTACTTCGGGACCTTGCAGAGCGCGGCGTAAATGACGTCCTCGTAGAGGCCGGACCCGGCGTTGCGGGCTATTTGCTGCAAAAAGAACTCGTGGACGAGCTTGTGATTTATCACGCACCCCACATAATGGGGAGTGAAACGAGGGGCATGTTCCAGACACCGTCCTGGTTGGCGCTTGCGGACCGCAAGAAGCTCGAAATAATCGATGTTCGTCGCATTGGCGGCGACACGCGCATCACAGCAAGAGTCCAGTACTGAATGTTTACCGGGATCATAAAAGACCGAGGCACGATATCTGCAATCAACCGCCACGGCGGCGACGTGCGGCTGACCGTCAGTTCGGCGGGCCT
>JAOTWB010000034.1 GCA_029863125.1 Gammaproteobacteria bacterium | reverse complement strand
TTGTACGGTGTCGTGGACCATACGGCGCGTCACATGGAACCGCCTAACGTCGAGAACCGTCGGCGCATCGACCCGGTGCTGGTTATTAAAGAGCTCCTCGACCAGGGATTCGAATTCGTCGGCTACAGCGACCTGCACTACCGCGCTGACGACGAACTCGAATACGAGGTTGGACGAAGATCGGTCAGCGGCAATACGGACCGGTTTACGATGTTGTTTCGGAAGCCTTGAGAGCCAGGCTCGATTTCCGGCAGAACTCCTCGAAATCGCTTGCCGAAACCGGTCTGCAAATGACATAGCCCTGCGCATACTGGCAGCCGAACTTGCGCAATTCGTTGAGCATTGCAGCACTTTCGACGCCCTCGGCGACCACGCTGAGTCCGAAGCTTTCGGCAATGCGGATCGAATGCTCGACGATTTTGCGATCACCGGGATCGGACAGCATATTCATGACAAACGTCCGATCGATCTTGAGTTCGTCGGCAGGGATTTTCTTCAGATATTCGAGCGATGAATAACCGGTGCCGAAATCGTCAATCGAAACACGGCAACCAAGTTCGCGAATTCCCGTCAGCACCTCGTGACTGGTCTCGGGATCCGCCATGAGGGCGTTTTCGGTCACCTCCATGGTCAGCGCTGCCGGCGGTACACCCCAGATGCCGGTTGCGCTCTGCAACACGTCAATGATCTCGAAAGTCTGAATAATGCTCGGCGTGATATTTACGGCGATATTGAGTCCAGGCAGGAAATCCAGCCATTCACTTAGCTGTCGACAAGCTTGCTGAACAGCAAAATGCGTCAGGTCGACGATCTGGCCCGTGGATTCGGCGAGAGTAATGAAAACTTCCGGAGATATCGGACCTATTTCGGGTTCGTGCCAGCGCATCAAAGCCTCTGCGCCGATGACTTCGTTTGTCGATACAGCAATCTTTGGCTGATAGTGGAGTTCGAGATCGCCTGCTTCGATAGCGTTGCCGAGACGGGCTTCCAGACCCCAATCCATGAAGAGTTGTTCGGCAGCCTGCGATTCATAAAAACAGATGGAGGCGCTCTTGCGCCGCGCGTCCAGTGATGCGATTTCCGCCAAACGCATGAGCTCGTGCGGGTCATCGCCCTGCGACGGAGATTGCGCGACGCCAATAGTCAGATTCAGACCGGCCCGCCCGACTTGCTCTGATACGGTCTCCGATGCGACACGTTTGATCTTCTGAGCAGCCAGGCTCACGTGACCGCGATTTCGCAGACCGCTCAGTAACACCGCAAATTTGCGTTCGCCGATCCGTTCGATCGCATCATCACCACGCGCTATTGCACACAGCCGGGCATGAAAATCATCAAGTACGTCATTGGTCTGCACATGGCCGATCGACGCGCACAGTCGCTCGATGTCGTTGACATACACAAGCATCACAGCGAGATCCTGCTTCTTGCGCACCGCAACAGCGATGCGGCGGGTTGCCCGCGAGAAGCCATTACCCTGCAGGAACGGTAGCTGAATTGAGGTCGTACTCATCAGCAGCGCTCAGTTGAGGTAGAACTCGGCCGGGTCGATGCCGTGGGACCCAGGCGGCAATCCCTGCTCGATCCAAAGCGAATGATTTCCTTGCAGTGCAACCTTCTCCTCGTTGAGATCAATCACCTGGAATTGATCGAGCAGTTGCATGTCGGCATCCATTACTATCATTACCTCGGGGCGCAGCCGACGAATACGATTCTGTTTTGTCACAATCGCAATCTGGCCCGTATTCAGTTCAACCAGGGTTCCCGTCGGAAATACGCCGATTGCGCGAGTAAACTGTTCGACGATTTCGGCCTGGAACTCGACGTCGGCAAGCACGCGCAATTTGCGCAATGCGTCGTATGACGATAGCGGCTTGGCATAAGGTCGCGTCGTGATCATTGCATCGTAGGCATCGACGATGCCTGCGACACGGCCGAAAACCGGTATGTCATTACCCTTCACTCCACCCGGATAGCCCGTACCGTTATAGCGCTCGTGATGATAGGCAACCATGTCGAGCACGCGAGAGTCGACTTCGCCGGATTTTTGCAAGATGTCCAGCCCGAACTGCACATGTCGCCGCATCAGCTCTTTTTCTTTGTCATCGAGATCCCCGGGTTTGATCAGTATTTCGGCCGGCAGCTGTGTCTTGCCGACGTCGAGCAGCATCGCACCCAACGCCATGACGTCTAGATCTTCGCGACGCAGCCCAATCTGGCGCCCCAGGATTGTTGCCCAGACCGACGACGCGATTGAATGGTGATACAGGTAATTGTCCTTTGCCTGCATTCGCATCAGGCAGGCCAGCGCGGCCGGGTTTCTCAATACGCTGTCGACCATCGGCGTAACCGCAGTTTCGAGACATCCCAGGTCAAGACTGCCAGAATACTTGAGCTCCTCCATCACCTTTTGCACGGCCACAACAGCCTGTTTGTGAGCGCCGGATGCTGTTCGAGTTTCTTCTTTGAGGCTGGTTGTGTTTCTATAGAAAATATTGCTCTGCGAAAAGTCTTCGACGCTGTCCTGTGTCTTCCGGAATTTGAACAGCGAGCGAAGGCTAAAGCGTTTCTTGCCCCGCTCTTTTCCATTAGCCGCTGACGCTGGTTCCGTCGCCCGGCCTCCCGGCACCTGCCGATCCAGGGGAAGAGATTCCTGGCTGACGTAGACATGCTCGCAATGTGCCTTCAGCTCGTCGATTTCATCGTCATCACGAATATAGAAACCCTGGAACATGAACGGCGTGTCGAGCCACGGCCGGTCAAGCTGAGCGACATACATGCCGATCTCGAGTTCTTCAACGGAGAGCATTTGGGTCAATTGCACGCACGGTTTCCTTTGCGGATTCTGCCCGACGATTATTGCGCAGCGAGTCCGCTGATTGAGTGAAACAGCGCACAATTAGACATAAATTCAATGAGATATGATGACAATGCCGAGAGCACGGTTCGACCCAAGAGCCGGGCTCAGGCGCCTGTAACAAGTTGTCACACCTGCGATTAATTGGCCTTTCCCAGCGGTGCTGCGGTGTCTTGCGCCGTATAATGGGGCCATGAACAAGGTCCACGTCATCGCCCTTGCCTGTTCGAGCCTGCTGCTTGCGGCTGCCTGCTCTGAAGCGCCTGAATCGGCGACGCAAGCGCAGTCGCGGCCTGCAAACGAGGTTCGGGTCATTGCCGAAGTGCTGCAGTTCGAGCGCGAGCGCACGCGTGTCGAAGCCGTTGGCACGTCGCGCGCAAGACTTTCGGCCGAACTGTACGCACCCACATCGGGCGAAGTCGTTTCCGTCAACTTCGAGCCAGGCCAGGCCGTCAAAGCCGGAGACGTGCTGGTTGAGCTCGACAGCCGCGAGGAAAAATTGGCGGTTCGCGTCGCCGAACTGCGGCTTGAAGACGCGGCACGACTCTATGATCGATACACGCGGTCGGCGGACAGCGGTGCCGTGCTGCCCACGGCACTGGACGCCGCACGCATAGCGGCGGAAACGGCGCGGGTTGAACTCGATCGTGCCCGAATTGCGCTGGCAGACCGCACCATAGAAGCCGTATTTGACGGCTACGTCGGCAGCACGGACGTAGACCCCGGCGATCGCGTCAACATCGATACGCTCATCACGACACTTGACGACCGCAGTTCGCTGTTCGTCAGTTTCGACATTCCCGAAGCCTTCATCGGCGAGCTGGCCGTCGGCGACGAGGTGCAGCTCGAGACCTGGAGCGGCAAGGTGCCGGTGGTAGCCGGCGAGATCGTCGATATAGGCAGCCGCATTGATCCGGAAAACCGCACATTCGTCGCCCGCGCCCGCGTTAGAAACGACAATGATGCGCTGCGTCCGGGCATGAGCTTTCGCGTCAGGATTGATGTACAGGGGGAACTGTACGGGGTCGTCAGCGAGACCGGCGTGCAGTGGGGCGCAGACGGTGCCTTCGTCTGGTCCGTTGTGAACGGCCAGGCGACCAGGGTCCCCGTGCAAATCGTGCAGCGTCGCGAAGGCCGGGTACTGGTCAATGGCGCCCTCGCCCAGGGCGATATCATCGTCGTCGAAGGCACGCAGCGTATGCGCGACGGCCTTCCCGTCAGTTACGACGTACAGCGCCTCGCGGGCAGCCCCGCTGCCGAGCCTGTATCTGACACGGCCGACGTCGCCACCGACGCACTGGCCGTTCTCGACTGATCCAGAATCCATGAATATCACCGGGCGCAACGATTTGCCGAGCACCAGCGTCCGTCGGCCGGTGCTGGTCCTGGTCGCCAACCTGCTGATAGTGATCGCGGGCATTGCGGCTGTATTGGCCGTCGAAATTCGCGAGCTGCCGGACGTCGATCGACCGGTCGTCACGGTGCGCGCCGTGTTTCCGGGCGCTTCCCCCGAGACCATGGATACCGAAGTCGTCAGCCTGCTCGAAGGTGCAGTCGCACGGGTCTCCGGTATCCAGACTCTTCGCTCGGCCTCGGAGGAGAACAGTGGCCGCATCTATATCGAATTCCGCCCGGGCGTTGACCTCGACACGGCGGCCGCCGATGTGCGAGAAGCCGTAAGCCGGGTGTCGCGACGATTGCCCGAACGCCTGGAACAGGTCATCGTCGTCAAGGCCGACGATGACGCACAGTCCATCGTCAGCCTCGCGATCTCCAGCGACACGCTGCCCATGGAGACGCTGACGCACGTCGTCGAACAAGAACTCGTGCCGATGTTCATCTCCATTGAAGGCGTCGCGGATGTGCAGGTCTCGGGTGCCCGCCAGCGCATGCTGCGCGTCGCCATCGACCCTCTGCGGCTCACGAGTTACGGCCTGTCGATTAATGAGGTTGCCGCGGCGCTTATGCAGGCACCGTTCGATGTGCCCGCGGGAAGCTTTCGATCGCTTGACCAGGAGCTGATTGTTCGCGCCGACGCGACCGTAGTCGATGCCTCCGAAATCGCGGATATCATCATTAGGGGGTCGGTACGCATCAGTGACGTAGCCAACGTTTTCTTCGGCCCGGAAGATACCGAATCGATAACACGCCTTAACGGCCGGCCCGTACTTGGTCTCGGCATCGTTCGCCAGGCGCGCTCGAACACGATAGAAATCTCGAAAGGAGTCAATGCAGCCGTTGAACGCATCAATACCCGGTTCACTGATCTGGAGCTGGTCGTAACCGACGACCAGGCTATTTTCATCAGTAGCGCAGTAACCCAGGTCCTTATTACGCTGGCGCTATCCATCAGCATCGTCATCGCTACAATCTGGCTTTTTATGGGCAGCTTCCGCGCGACGCTCGTTCCCGTGATGGCCATACCGGTTGCGTTGATCGGAACAGTCGCCGCGATCTGGGTGTTGGGGTTTTCGATCAACATACTGACGCTTCTGGCACTGGTACTGGCGACCGGACTCGTAGTCGATGACGCGATCGTCGTGCTCGAGAACATCCAGCGTCAGCGCGCCGAAGGAATGCGTTCGCGAGCCGCGGCCGTCATTGGCACGCGCCAGGTATTTTTTGCGGTCATTGCGACGACCGCGGTTCTGGTTTCCGTATTCGTTCCGATCGCATTCTTGCCGAGTACGGCCGGACGACTGTTCCGAGAGTTCGGCCTGGTGCTTTCGTTCGCCGTAATCATCTCGAGTTTCGTCGCGCTGACGCTCGTGCCCGCCGCCGCCGCGCGGCTCGTCAAGGGTGCGGATGCTGTGCGCGTCGCTCCACTCCTCGCCGGAATGGGCCGAGGATTTGCCCGCACGTACAAGCAGTCGCTCACGTTCCTGCTCGCGCGTCCGTGGATACCGGTGGTCGCTGCGCTCGTATTCGCCGCGGCAGCCGCCTGGGTTTACCAGTCGCTCGATCGCGAGCTGGTTCCACCCGAGGATCGCGGGCTGGTGCGGGTCTTCGCGAGTGGACCTGACGGCGTTGGCATCAACTACATGGACCGCCAGACAGAAAAGATTGAAGCGATCCTGCGACCCTACGTCGACAGCGGAGAGGCGACTTCGATCTACAGCATGATCGGCATGTGGGATCCCAACCGAACGCTAGTCTCCATGCCACTCGTCGACTGGAAGGATCGTGCTCGCAGTCAGCAGGAAATCCTGGACGAACTGCGTGCGCCGCTGGCTGCGATCCCGGGCGTGCGCGCAAACGCGTGGAGCGACAACAGCCTCAACCTGCGCAGCTTCGGCGGTGGCCTCAGCGTCGCGCTGCTCGGTAACAACTACGACGACATTTTCGAGGCGGCCAAGACGTTTACAACGGCGATCGAAGAGCGACTTCCCGACCTGACGCGGCCACGCATCTCGTTCGACCCGACGCAGCCGCAGCTTTCGGTGGAAATCGATCGACGCCGCGCAGCAGACCTCGGTGTAGATCTGCCGTCGCTTGCGGCCACGCTGCGCGCGATGATCGACGGTGACGAACTGATCGATCTCAATATCGATGACGAAGCGGTGCCGATTCTGCTCGAATCAGCCAGTGGCGAGATCAATGATCCCTCTGATCTCGTCAATCTTTACGTCAGCGCCAGTAACGGCAAGCTGATTCCCTTGTCGAGCATCGTCGCACTGAAAGAGGAAGGCGTTGCCACCGAACTCAACCGGCACGCGCAGCGACGTGCCATCGAAGTCAATATCGAGCGCGCGGATTCGTACCCGCTGCAGACTGCCGTTGACGAGGTACGCGCACTGGCGAACGAAGTATTGCCGTCGGATGTGTCGCTCATATTTCGCGGCGAAGCCGCAACGCTCGAGGAAACATCGCGCGAGGTTGCAATCACCTACATCATTGCCGTCGCCGTCATCTTCCTGGTCCTGGCGGCGCAGTTCGAAGGTTTTACGAGCGCACTGGTCGTTACGCTCATCGTGCCGTTCGGCGTTGCCGCCGCAATATTTGCGCTATTGCTCACCGGCACGACGCTCAATATCTACTCGCAAATCGGACTCGTGCTGCTCATCGGGCTCATGGCCAAGAACAGCGTGCTCGTGGTCGAATTTGCAGACCAGCTGCGTGATAAAGGTCTCGACGTACGCGACGCGATTGAACAGGGCGCGGCGCGGCGCCTGCGCCCCGTGATGATGACACTCGTCTCGACCGTGCTTGGCGGACTGCCGCTGATTCTCGGTACCGGCGCTGGCGCCGAAGCGCGCCACGCGATTGGCTGGGTCGTCTTCGGCGGACTGGGCATCTCGGCTGTGTTTACGCTGTACCTGACACCCGCGCTTTATTTACTGATCGCCCGCTCGTCGCAGGCCCGTATCGCCGAAACAGAGCGCCTCGCCGAAGAACTCGAACACGCGGACGCTCACATCAGGGGCTGACGCCGCGAGCCCCAGGTACCGGGCTTGTCCTCGAATACCCCGGCAATCTCGCTGCCACAGTTCTTGCAGCAGCCATGATTATCCAGGTTCCAGGTGGACAGCTCGTACCAATCGCGGCCAATCAGGATCTCGCCGCAGCTGTAGCAGTAGGTGCTGGAACCCTTGAAGTCGTGCACGTTGCCTGTGTACACGTAGCGCAGCCCGGCTTTGAGCGCGATATCACGCGATCGTGTCAGCGTCGCCAGCGGCGTGCTGGGCGTGTCCATCATTTTCCAGTCGGGATGAAACGCGCTGAAGTGCAGGGGTACATCGGGACCAAGATGCTCCATGATCCATTGCGTCATGGCCTCGATCTCGGCTTCGCTGTCGTTCTCTCCCGGTATCAGTAGCGTCGTGAGTTCGAACCAGACCTCGGTTTCGTTTTTCAGGTATCGAAGCGTGTCGAGAACGGGCTCGAGATGTCCGCCACAGATTTTCCAGTAGAACCGATCCGTGAATGCCTTCAGGTCTATATTGGCCGCATCCATGTAGCTGAAGAATTCCTCGCGCGCCTGCTCGGTGATATAGCCCGCGGTAACCGCGACGTTCTTGATGTTGCGCTCGCGACAGGCCTGCGCCGTGTCGACAGCATACTCGAGAAAAATCACGGGATCATTGTAGGTATAGGCCACGCTCCGACTGCCTGACTTCACGGCAGCGTCGGCGATAGACCGTGGCGACGCGCTGGCCTGTAGCCGATCGAACTCACGCGATTTCGAAATATCCCAGTTCTGGCAAAACTTGCAGGCGAGGTTGCAGCCTGCCGTGCCGAACGACAAAACCGGCGTGCCGGGGAGGAAGTGATTGAGCGGCTTTTTCTCGATTGGGTCGACGCAAAGGCCGCTGGAGCGGCCGTAGGTCGTCAGGACAATTTCGTCATTGGCCCGGCCGCGCACGAAACACAGGCCCCGCTGGCCATCACGCAGCTTGCAGAATCTCGGGCACAGGTCGCACTGCAGCCGCCCGTCGCCCAGCGCGTGCCAGTAACGGCCTGGAATACCGGTGATGTCGGTGCTAGTCCTCATGATCCTCAGGCACATTATATGGGGGCGCAAGGCCGCCGTATCAACGCGGCGACCCGTATAGGTACCTATACCCAAAGAGCCCCAGGGGCCTACAATGGGTGCAGGTGGATCAGGAAAACAGCCATGACCTTGATCCGGGAACCCGCCGTCGCCGGCCAGTTCTACCCCGGCAATGCCGAGGAACTGAGTGCGACCGTCGCGACGCTGCTCGAGGAAGCGCAGGAAAAAGACACGCCTGCGCCCAAAGCCCTGATCGTGCCGCACGCCGGCTACATTTATTCCGGCCCGGTCGCTGCCAATGCTTACGCCCGGCTGTGGCCGTATCGCTCGCAGTATCAGCGGGTAATCCTGCTCGGCCCCTGCCACCGCACGCCGGTTCGCGGCCTCGCGCTGAGCAGCGCCGATGCGTATCGCATGCCGACGGGCGACGTGCCGCTCGACAAGGCGGCGATTGCCGACCTCGATATCGCCGGCCTGGAAGTCTTCGATGCGGCGCATCGGGATGAACATAGCCTGGAGGTGCACCTGCCCTTCCTGCAGGCGGTGCTCGGCGATTTTAGCGTCGTTCCGATCGTTGTGGGCGATGCGTCGCCCGGACTCGTTGCGCGGGTGCTCGACGCGCTGTGGGGAGGACCCGAAACGCTTATCGTAATCAGTTCCGACCTGAGCCATTACCTGAAATACGACGAGGCGCGCGCGATCGACGCCGTGACCTGTAGAGCAATCGAGCATTTCGATGCCGGGCAAATCAACCACGACATGGCCTGTGGCGCGACGCCGGTCGCGGGTCTGCTCATCGCCGCGCGACAGCGCGGCATGAAAGTGACGACACTCGATCTCCGAAACTCTGCCGATACCGCCGGCGACGGGATGTTCGTCGTCGGCTATGGCGCCTGGATGTTCGTCTGAATGAGAGTACTGGCCGCTATATTGCTGTTCGTATCGGTGCTCGCTTTGGCCGACGACGGCAACTACACGGCGGCTCGGGCGGCAATGGTCGAAGAGCTGTGGCTATACGCGAAATTCGTGGATGACGCCGACGAAGCCAGAATCAGTAAGGCCGTGATGGCATCGATGAACACCGTGAAACGGCACGAACTCGTGCCGCGATCGGAGCGCCGTTACGCCTATGAGAACCGGCCACTGCCGATCGGCTATGGGCAGACGATCTCGCAGCCCTACATCGTCGCGCTCATGACGCAACTCATCGACGTCGATGCCGATGACGTTGTGCTCGAGGTCGGGACCGGTTCCGGCTACCAGGCGGCGATCCTTGCGGAACTCGTCGGGCATGTCTACAGCATCGAGATCATCCCGGCGCTTGCCATCCGGGCCAAGCAAGATCTCGAGCGCCTGGGCTACAAAAACATCATCACAAAGCTTGGTGACGGCTATTACGGCTGGGAAGAACACGCACCGTTCGACGCCATCATCGTCACGGCCGCCGCAAGCCACGTCCCGCCACCTCTGATCGATCAGCTAAAACCGGGCGGCCGCATGGTCATCCCGGTGGGCGAGCGCTTCATGACGCAGACATTGCTGCTGCTCGAGAAAACCGAAAAGGGCGAAGTCATTTCGCGACAGCATGGCGCTGTCCGCTTCGTGCCGCTCACCGGCGAGCACTAGACGCACCCCGTGCGCCGGCTGTTTCCTGCAACGCTGCTCGTTTCCGCGGGCGCAATCGGCTACGAACTCCTCCTGATGCGCGCGCTGTCCATCGTGCAGTGGCATCACTTCGCGTACATGATCATCAGCCTCGCGTTGCTTGGCTACGGCGCAAGCGGCACGTTCATCGCGTTGTTCAAGCCGCAGTTGGAGGCCCGCTTCGAAGCGGCGTTTTCTACAGGCGCCCTGCTGTTCAGCATCACAATGGTGCTGTGCTTTGCGCTCGGCCAGCGCGTGCCTTTCAATGCACTGGAGATGGTCTGGAATTCGCGGCAGTTCGCCTATTTGAGCCTCCTGTACCTGCTTTACTTCGTGCCGTTCTTTTTCGCCGCCTGCTGCATCGGCCTCGCGTTTACGTGCAGGCGCAGGGACATCAGCCGCATCTATTTTTTCGATCTCCTGGGTGCCGGCCTCGGCGCCGTGCTGGTGATCGGCTTGCTGTTTGTATTGATCCCGCAGAACGCGCTACTGATGCTCATGACACTGCCGTTAATCGCTTCGCTGCTTATGGGCATTCCGTCCACGGCACGAAATCCGCTGATGTTGGCGCAGGTCGTGTGGCTGGCACTGCTGATCGGTGGAATCCCGCAGAATCAGCTTGGGTTGCGTGTTTCGGAGTACAAGGGCCTGAGCCAGGCGCTGCAGGTCGTTGACAGCCGCGTGCTGAGCGTCGCGTCCAGTCCACTCGGATTGATCACGGTCGTCGAGAGCCCGACGGTGCCTGTGCGCTATGCGCCGGGCTTGAGTTTTGCCACGCGCCACATTCCACCACAGCAGCTCGCGGTGTTCACTGACGCCGACAGCATCAGCGCGATCACCCGTTTCCACGGCGATTTCGAGTCGCTCGCTTACCTCGGCGACATAAGCGCCGCGTTGCCATATACGCTCCTCGACGGACCTGATGTCCTCGTGCTGGGTGCCGGCGGTGGCGCCGACGTGCTGCTCGCGCTGTACCACGGCGCGAATAGCGTCGACGCGGTGGAGCTCAATCCTCAGATGACCGAGCTTGTCCGAGACACGTACGCTGCATTTGCCGGATATGTTTACGATGATCCTCGCGTTCGCGTGCATACGAGGGAGGCTCGCGGTTTCGTTGCACAAAGTAATGCGACATACGACCTTATCCATATTGGTCTTCTTGACTCTTTCGGCGCGTCCGGCGCCGGAGTGCAGTCGCTCAACGAAAGCTATATCTATACCGTGGAGGCCATCAGGAACTATCTCGGGAATACGGCGCCCGGTGGCCTGCTCGCAATCACGCGCTGGCTGAAACTGCCGCCACGCGACAGCCTGAAACTCGTTGCCACCACTGTCGATGCGCTGGAGCTGATGGGCGTGAGCGATCCCGGGAAACAGCTCGCCCTGATTCGCAGCTGGAACACGAGCACCTTGCTCGTCAAGAATGGCGCGTTTACGGCAGAAGACATCAGCTCCATACGGGAATTTGCGCGCGCACGTTCATTCGATACGGCCTGGTTCCCCGGGATCCAGGCAGTCGATACGAACCGCTTCAATCGGCTCGATATGCCGTATCTCTATGAAGGCACGACGGCGTTGCTCGGCGAGCGTGCCGCTGACTACATCGAGCGCTACAAATTCTATATTGCGCCTGCAACCGACGACCGGCCGTATTATTTCCACTTTTTCAAATGGGCAACGCTGCCCGAAGTCATTGCGTTGCGCAAACAGGGCGGCGCCGGGCTGATCGAGTGGGGTTACCTGGTGCTGATCGCGACGTTGTTGCAGGCAATCATTGCCGGCCTCGTGTTGATCCTGGTGCCGCTTGCCCGTATTTCTCGAAACTGGCCGGCCCGGACGGGCTTGCATATGGGCGCCTACTTCCTGCTGCTCGGCTTCGCATTCCTGTTCATAGAAATGGCTTTTATCCAGAAATTCATCCTGTTCCTGAGCCACCCTCTTTATTCGGTGGCGGTTGTTCTCAGTGGATTCCTCATATTTGCGGGGCTGGGCAGTGCGTGGTCGGAGCACCTCGCCCGCAAATGCGAGGCCCGAAAACTTTCGCCCGTCGTTATCGCCGCCGGCGGCATTGCGCTGCTGGCGCTGCTTTACCTGTTTCTGCTGCCGTTCATATTTCAGCGCTTCATCGGCAACTCCGATCCGGTCAGAATCATCATGTCAATGGCGCTGATTGCGCCGCTTGCATTCGCCATGGGTTTGCCGTTTCCACTGGGGCTCAAGCACGCCGCGGAGACTGCACCGGATTTCATTCCCTGGGCCTGGGGCATCAACGGTTATGCTTCGGTCATGAGCGCGGTCCTGGCCACACTGCTCGCGATCGAGTTCGGCTTTACCTTCGTGATCCTGCTCGCGCTGCTCGTCTACGCGATCGCGGCAGCCCTGTTTACGATGCTGCCTGCGCGACGGGAATCGACAGCGGCAGTCTGATACTCAGTTCGCGCCCGCGAATTTTCGTTCGAGCAGCCTGCTGGCGATGCCGCCACCGCTGAACTTGTCGATCCCGGCGACCGAGTACTCTTCCCCCGATGCGATGGCGCGCGCTGCAAGTAGCCCACTCTTGATCGCCGGGCCGATCCCCTCGCACATATCGCGGGTCGCGAGACCAACGGAATCGCCGACGATGAATGCGTTGCGGTCACTCACGACGTCGACGTCGCCTCGCAGAAAATAGCTGTAGCCCGTGGGACGATAATCATCGGAATGGACGAGGCCGCTTTTCCTCAGCTTGTCGACGAACTTGCCCCAGTAATCCCGAATGTTGCCGCCCTGCTGCTTTAGTTGATCGGCCATGCCGCCCAGGCCGACGTTGATAAAACCATTTGCCTTCGGTACATACCACGCATACCCCGGCAAACCATCATCGAAAAACCAGAGGTGACAGCCGGGGTCCTGCCAGTCGTAGGCGAACTCCTGCTCGAAAGTCGCAGTCTGCAGGGCACTGTTGCGCGGATTGCGGTCGTGGAAGAGTGCGCGGTAGACCGGACACGCGGTACCGCCGGCGCCGACCAGGTACCTGCAGCGGAAGGCATCGTCGACGACGAAGTCACCGCTGTCCCGGCGAATCTCACGAACCTTGTGTTGCAGCACCGTGGCGCCGGACCGCTGCAGCAGGAAGTCGTCGAATTCGAAACGGCGAATGGAATGCTGACGGGATTTCGGTCTTGCCGAGAGCATCTTCCAGTGCAGGTGAAGTTCCTCGAAGGTCACGAGGCTTCGCGGATAGTCGTTCGGATCGAGCTCCAGATCCGCCATCGCCTCTGGGGTAACCCAACCCGCACACAGCTTGTGCCGTGGAAACGTCGCCCGATCCAGAACAAGGACGTCGAGCCCTGCCTCGCGGAGTTTCCAGGCACAGCTCGAGCCCGCGGGGCCGCCGCCTACGACAATGGCATCGGCCACCTGCACGCTAGTGTTTCCCCGAGGTCTCCGGATACTGGTACTCGCGCGTCCACGGCACCTTTTTGTTGCCCCGCGGCGCGAATAGAACCTGGTAGAGCTGCAGCGTACCGGACTGGAATCCCGCCGACGAGCCGGCAAGGTACAGGCGCCACATACGGACGAATTCCTCGTCATACATATCGGCAACTTTATCAGCGACCGCTTCGAAGTTCTGCAACCAGCTTGCACAGGTACGCGCATAGTGCGGGCGCAGGTTTTCGACGTCCAGTATGGAGAACTTGTTCGGTTCGAATAGCCGCATCATTTCGCTCAGGCTCGGAATGTGACCGCCCGGGAATATGTGCTTGATGATCCATGGATCGGTTTTGTCGGGAAAGCTGCGCCCGATCGAGTGGATCAGCCCGAATCCGTCGGGTTTCAGACAGCGTTTGATCAGTGAACCCAGGGTCCGGAAGTTAGCCAGGCCGACATGCTCCAGCATACCGACCGACACGAACGCATCGCAGCGCTGGTCGAGTTTGCGGTAGTCGTTCTCGACAAACGTCACGCGGCCGTTGAGATTCTTGGCCGCCGCCCTCGCCCTCGCGAACGCGACCTGTTCACTCGAATTGTTATACGCGACGACGTCAACGCCGTAGTGCTCAGCCATATGTATTGCCAGCGCACCCCAGCCGCAGCCGGCCTCGATGACCTTTTGCCCGGGCTGCAGATTCAGTTTGCGGCACACGTGGTCGAGTTTCGCGACCTGCGCCTCGGCCAGCGTGGCGGCCGGGGTGTGGTAGTAAGCGCAGGTGTAGACCATGCGTTCATCCAGCCACAGCTTGTAAAATTCGTTGCCGAGATCGTAGTGGTGCCGCACGTTGTACCGGGAGCGGTCGAGCGAATTCACCCGCAGCGCGTACAGCAACGATCGAATCTTGGGGCCGTAGTAGCCGCTGTCTTTCTTGTTCGTGATAGCCGCCGTGACCTCGTTGGCGAACGCCAGCATGTCGCCGTGGATCTCGATCAGCCCCTCGGTGTAGCACTCGCCAAAGCCGACGGACGGAGAGCGCAGGAGTTCAAGGACGGCCCGCCGCTCGCGGAATTCCATGCACGCGACCGGGCGCTCGTCCGTGACCGGGAACTCATCGCCGTTCCACAGGCGGATCGAGATGCGGGGGTTGCCAATACGATTCATGATCCAGAGGATCAGGGACCGATCGAAACTGGACTCGGAAAATGTCCGGCTGCTCTCAATAGCCATGTAATGCACCTCTTTCTGGACGCTTGCGCGTCATTCTGCCATTTATGCGCGTTTACGACCATTCCAGCTGGCCGCAAGCGGCCCTGCCGTTCAACTGCGGGCGCCTCTAGAACTCCTGTGCCCAGCCTTCCTCGCCCACGAGCGGAACAAAGCGCACCGGCACCAGGTCTTCTGTCCGGAACTCATCTTCGGCGACCCGCGTTACCCGAACGAGCTCCTGGTAGGCTTTGCTCCGGCCGATTGGAATGACCAGGTGCCCGCCTATCTTGAGCTGCTGTTGCAGAGTGTCAGGCACATCGGGGCCGCCGGCCGCAACGACGATACCGTCGAACGGCGCCTCTTCAGGCCAGCCGAGCGTTCCGTCGCCACACCGCACGTGTACGTTTTCATAGCCGAGCGCATCGAGATTGGATCGCGCCATTGACGCGAGACCCTCGATGCGTTCGATCGTGTAGACCTCGGCGGCAATTTCGGCGAGCACGGCGGCCGCATAGCCGGACCCGGTTCCGATCTCGAGCACTTTCTCGCCGCCTTCGAGGGCCAGGCTTTCCGCCATGTACGCCACGATATAGGGCTGCGAAATTGTCTGCCCCTCGCCGATCGGCAGCGGCGAGTCGTCGTAGGCGAATATCCCCTGCCCCTGCGGCAGGAATCGCTCGCGAGGCACCTTGCGCATGGCGTCGAGAACCAGCTTCGACCCGACACCGCGCGAGGCTATCTGGCGCTTTACCATGCGCTCCCGCAATTTCGAGTAGTCGCTCATCATCCGGCTCCGCCGACGGCTCTTTACCGCCCCGCAGCCCATTGTGGGACCCCATAGCCCGTTTGGGTATCAGGACATAACGCAGAAAATACCCAAAAAACCGGGGTCGAACCGAAGGATTTTTTGCTAGGATGCGCCTGTCTTGGGCAAAGATAAGGAGAGCGCAATGCTGCGTTCGTCATTAGTTCTGCTGCTCCTCGCGTATGCGGCCTCGGCCAGCGCAAAGGAGTTTGATTACAACTATTTCTCACTGAGCTACGGCAACATCGAATTTGACGATATCAACGTCGACGGTGACGGCTTCGGCCTGGCGGGTTCGTATGCCATCAATGAGGACTTTCACGTTTTCGCCGGCTACGAAGCGGCCGGCCTGGACTTCGGTATCGATGCGTCGACGCTTGGCATCGGCATCGGCTATCACACGAGTCTGACACCGGTCGTCGATCTGGTCGCCAGCGTGTCGTACCAGTACATCGATTTCGACGCACCGGGGCTCGGCGACGCCGATGACAATGGCATCGGTCTCGGCGTGGGCCTGCGGTTCGCGGCAAGTGAAGAGATCGAGTTGAACGCCGGCATCAGTTACGTCGATTTCAGCGACAGCGGCGACGATACGGGATTCGGTGTGGGTGGACTTTACAGCTTTAACGAGGCTTTCGCGCTGGGTCTGAGCGCCGACTGGAGCGACGACGCAACCTCGTATGCGATTGAAGGCCGATTCTACTTCGGCCGATAAGAAAAGCCACATGCTTTTGAAACCCCGCGCAACGCGGGGTTTTTTTTGGCGCCGCCTCATTGCCTATTGCCGCCCCAAACGTATTCCCGAATCAACTACGGGAAGCCAACTTATGTTAAGTTCGAGCGCTCTCTTTCGATGGCCGGACCCGCTTTGTTCTATACTGGTTACGAAACGACCCGATCGAACAATAATTAGCGATTTTCAGGGGGCGGAAAATGAAAAGAATAACCTTCTTACTAACAGTAGTTTGCTTGTCGCTTGCGTCGGGCGCCGTGGTCGCCGAGAAAGCAGCAGAATGGCCTAACTCGCCAAAAGGCCTCAACCCCGACGCCATGCAGGAACTTCGCGACGCCGGTGTCGACAAGTACCTGGGTCAATTCACACCTAATCCACCTGTAGACGTTGGTGATGGCTGGACCAAACATACTTTTGATTCAATGTTTGGTGCGGGCCCCATTTGCATCGCAGGAACTGACTACTCCGTGTTTTCGCGCGCGGGTAACCCATCGCGGCTACTGATTTTTGAACAGGGCGGCGGCGCCTGCTGGGAAAACTTCTACAATTGCACACCCGTGGTTGAAGACGGACGACAAGAGCCGCCCACGGCTCGCGTTGGTATCTGGGATTTCGACTTCAAGGACAATCCGTTTGCCGATTATTCGATTCTCTATATGCCATACTGCGACGGCTCAGTCTTTACTGGCGACAACGATGTCTTCGATCCGGACTGGCAAGCGTTCATCGAAGGTGCGTTCGGCTTGCCGCCCGGTGCAGGACCACCATTCCGCTTTCATCGCGGTTTGCGCAATCAATCGGCTGGGATGGACCTCGCAAAGGCGATGTTCCCACATGCCAGCCGGATTACAGTCGCGGGTTCTAGCGCTGGTGGTGTCGGTGTCGCTGGTTTCGCGCCGTTCCTGGTCCGAATGCTGTACGGCAACCAGGTCAAGCTGACTGTCTTTAACGACGCCGGACCGGTGACGAGTAACCTGGACGCTGTCGACGAAGTCGCTGCGCGCGCGGCTGACTGGCAGTTTGGCCAATTCTTTCCGAATAGCTGCACAGACTGCGACGATATGGGACAAAGCACTGCGATCATCAAATGGCGGCTCGACAACGATTCCACGGTTCGTGAAGCGTTTTACGAAACCGACGGTGATTTGACCAACCGTTTCTTCCTGAATCTGTTGGGCGATCCGACCGCGTTCCGTAACCTCGTTGTTACCGAGCACGGACTGCTCAACGCTGCACACCCTGAGCGCTACAAACGATTTATTGTTGCTGGCGACACCTCGCACACGGCGCTGCAGACGCCGCTGTTCTACACCCAGCACGCAAATGGCGTTTTACTGAACGAATGGGTCGAGGATTTCCTCGTGCCGCGGCCGTTCTGGGAGGATATTGTCGAGGACCCGATTCCGTAGGGCCCTTTCTGAAAACGATTTCACCGCACCAGCCAAAAAAGAACCCCGCCGCGTGCGGGGTTTTTTTGGCTCCCGCTATCGGCCAGCCCGAAACGGGGACATTCTTGATTTAACGTACTAGTACGTTAAATCAAGAATGTCCGCAACCAGCAAATCTAGTATTCCTCTGCTAGGCTTAAGAGTATCCAGCTCACAGAGGAATCCGATATGAAACAGCTTCTCATCCTACTTGCACTGTCCTTTGCGGTCGCGTCTTGCAGCCAGGCCCCGCAGTCCACCGACCCGTCGCTTATCACTGCGCGCTCGGAAGCCTGGGAAGCTGCACTGAACGCCGGGGACATCGATGCGCTGGTTGAACTATATACGAGTGACGCACGCGTCCTGCCGCCGAACGAGAAGATGCGAAGCGGCAGCGATGCCGTCCGCGCTGAATTCGGCGCCATGATCGAAGCCGGGCTCGGCGGTACAACGACCATCCTCGATGCGCGGGTTTCCGGCGATATGGGCTACATCGTCGGCACCTTCGTCATCAAGGCCGGTGACGAGGTTGTTGACAGCGGCAAGTATATCGAGACCTGGCGTCGCGACACCGACGGCAAATGGCGCATCTCGAACGACATCTTCAACAGCGACGGCAAAATGCAGGCAGAGAAGATGCCGATGACGCACCTCATGATCACGCACGAAGTCGACGACGCCGAAAAATGGTTGGCGGCCTGGCGTGGCGAAGATAGTCGCCACAAGCTGTTCGCGGAAAATGGCGCTGCGCATGTGCATACCTTCCGCAGTGCAGATAATCCAAACCTGACCGGATTGGTGGTCGCCGTCAACGACCTGGATGCATTGAACGCAATGCTGGCCTCCGAGGAAGGCATGGCGGCAGCCGCGGAAGACGGCGTCAGAAGGGACACGATCACGGTGCTGGGCGAGGCAAAATAGCGTCGCGAACCAGCACATCTTTAGATTCTAACGCGCCGGCAGTGCATCCGTTTACTGCATATAACCCTTATGCCAACGCCAGGGGACTCGTGCTAGCGTAAAATCGTGTGGTGAAATCGGAGGAGCCGATCATGCGCCCAATTACCCGATCGCTGTACCTGGCATCGGCCGCCGCTCTGTTGTGTGCGGGCTGTGCCACGTCGCCTGAGGCGGAGAGCCGGCGGCAGGCCAAAGAAGCGGACATTGCCGAAATACTGAGTGCTCCCCTCGATCCGGCCGAATTCGGCGAGACCAAGCGCTGCTTGTCAGAAAGCGAGTATCGAAATTTCCGGGCGCTTGACGATCGGCGGATTCTCTTCGAGGGTCGCCGCGGCAAGCAGTGGATCAACACGCTGCGGACGCGCTGTCCGGATCTGCGGTACGGACATGTGCTCGTCGTCAGGTCGTTCAGCGCCAGGCGCATGTGCGATGCGGACAGGTTCGAGGTCGCGGACTGGTTCGACTGGCCCTGGTACCGGCGTTGGCCCTGGCAGTGGGGCGGCAGCTGGACGACGGGCATGACCTGCTCGCTCGGCCGGTTTCAGCCGGTTACAGAGGCCCAGGTCGCCGAAATCGAGGCCGTCATTAAGTCCCGATAAGGATTCGGCTGGCTTTTTCTAAAGCTCGATGATCAGGCCCTGGTCCGGTGCCATGCACCCGGCACAAACGTCGTCGTAGACATCGGCCAGGCCCTCGAGTCCCTCGATCGAGCGAAGCTTCAGCCAGCGCTGGCTCTTTGCTGCCGTCTGTAGCATGAAGCTCGAGGTTTTCCTGGCGAACCCGTCAGGACCCCAGTCTTTCAGCCGTTGCTGGATATGTGACGGTGCAAAAAAAATCTCGCTGCGCTCTGCGATCAAACCGTTGCCGGCGTTCACGTCGTCCCAGTGGGTCAGCCCGACATTGAGGCAGCGCTTCATATTGTCGCCCAGGTGCGCATGCAGGCGCCCCAGCACTTCACGGTTGCCAGACATGTCCACGATAACGGTGGGAATCGTTGCGTCGATGTCGCTCAGTGCTTCATAAGTAACGCTTCGCTGGTACAGCCCTAGCTTCTCCACAAAATCGAGATTGCGCCGGGACGTAATCGCAATCGCAGGTGGCGCCTTGGGGTCGTCGTCGAGCGCGTAAGCCAGGCCGATACCGGTCTTGCTCGAGGCGCTCACGACGACGACCTGCCGTGCCCCGTGCCAATGATTCTCCTGCAGCGCGTCCCAAAGGCAAAACGAGGTAATGTGCAATGGCCAAAGCAGCATGCGCAGGTTATCCATCGCGCGATCGTAGCCCGGTTCGGCGTTGACTCGACTGTAGCTGTTGTACGCGGGAGGTAGCTTCGCACGATGCGCGGCGCCGTCAATGATGCGTTGGTCTGTAACGCGTGTCGGCGTCATGTCAAGATCGTCAGAGGGCGGAAAATAACCGAACAGGCGATCCCCGACCGGCACTTCATCGGATTTTGATTCAACCACCTCGGCAAAACCCCAGACCGGCACCATGCCCCAGCCGTCCGGATCCTCTCCGCCGGGCGGAAAAAACTGCCAGTAGCCAAGCCGGTCGCCTGTCACGGCATAAGTAATATTATTCGCTGTGAAGGCGAAACGCTCGATCTTGACGCGAATCGCCCCGTCAGTGAGTTCAGGAGCTGACGCCACCTCGACTATGCGGTATTTCGTGAAGTCATCTTTTCGAACTTGAAATTCGGCCATGTTATCCAGACTGCTCAGTGCGTATAGGAAAGGGTGTTGTTTCTGCGCCGGTATACAGCGTGCGGTGCGGGAACGGTATTTCGATGCCGGCATCGTCAAACGCCTCTTTTACTCGTGCCGGCATTTCATTGCGGACCTTCAAATAGTTATCTGTGGTCGTCCAGATACAAAACTGCAGATCCATCGACGATTCCCCGAAGCCCTGAAAAATAATCAGCGGTCGCGGTTGATCAAGAGAATGTTCGTAGGCATCCGCCACTTCGATCAGCAGATCACTGACTCGCTTAAGATCTTCTTTATATGCGACGCCGACCTGCATATCGTAGCGCCGGATCGGGAAGCGGCTCAGGTTCTTGATTTCCGTCTTGATTAACGACTCATTCGGTATGCGAACAAACAGGTTATCAAAGGTCCTGACCTTGACGGAAAGAAGGTCGATCGACAGTACTTCACCCATAGTGCCACCGACCTGGATGATGTCGCCAATCGCAAAGGATTTTTCGAGCACCATGAACAGACCGCTGACCAGATTGGACGCCGACGTCTGCGAAGCAAAACCCAGCGCCACTGACAGGATTCCGGCAGCGCCCAGGAGGACACCAAGATCGAATCCGAGCTGGTAGAGCGTCGACAGTACTACCACAGCCGACAGCAGATAAATGACAATGCGCTTCAGGGTCAGTGCGGCGGCGACTTCCATGAATCCGTCCACGGCGCGATACAGGGCATTGGCGAGCAATCGTACCAACAGCAGGCCGACGACGAGGATCAACATCGCTTTGGTCCAAAGCCACACCTGCTGATTCAGGGAAAGTTCGGTTAAAGCGTCCATGGCATCGTTAACTAAGTAATTTGCTAAAGGCCTTAACGATCGTACCGGTCTCAATCGGCACGCGAGGCTCCGCGATAAGCGTGCGCTTACCCGGGAGATGTGCGCTGGGCTCCGGTGTCGTCATCGCAGCACCGTCGTGCCCTTCCTGACGGACAAAACAAACGGCATCGGTCCACAGCTGATCGCCGTCATCGGAGTACAACGACAGCGCCGGTACCGGCACGCGTAGCTGCTCGATAGGCAGCACTCCAGCACCTTCGTTGCGGATCTCGACAGGCGTCACCGCTCGATGCGGCCGCGGTTGAATGTTGGTCAGATCGGTTCTCGCGCTCGTCTTTGTCGAGTAACACAGCTCACCCTCTCGCGTATTGTCGCCAAACCAGGTGTCCGAGCGGCGGATCGTCGGCACATCCAGCAGCACGTTGCCATCACCGTCGGCAACGCTGGCCTGGATCCAGACGATCGTGCTGACGTACAAAACTGCTTCCTGGCCGGCGAGCAAGAACAGCGGCTCCTCCGGCGACACGATAAACGGCCGATCGCCCAGCCGCGGCTTCAGCTCCAGTTCCGTCTCGGCACTGCCAATCGCGTAGCGAAAAAAAGTGTAGGTAGCTACATCCGGCTCCGAATCGGTCCCCGTATCCATCAGCAGGCTCGAATCCTGCGGATCCGTACTCTGCCAAATGGCGACGTGCCACTCACGCTCCCCGGGTTTTGCAAAAAGACCGAACGGGCCGACGCGCCAATGCGCCCAGCGGTTATTCGTCAGCGTGTACTTACCCCACCATTTCATGCGTCGTCGATCCAGTCCGTTGTTTTGATTCGTCGTTAGCTGGCGGGACCCGGATTCTACTGCAAATCGATGATTATTTTTCCACGAGCGCGTCCCTCTTCCGAGTACCGCATCGCGGCCGCAACCTCATTCAACGAGAAATGCCTGTCGATGACAGGCGTCAGTTTGCCCGACTGCATCAAGTCGGCCAGAGCGGCCAGGTCTTCCTCGCTGAATTTGGCCAGCATCATGCCGAAGTCCTGGCTCACGAACGGCGACAATACCAGCGCTTTGATCGGCCCCATCAAAGGCTTGAGCCAGTTGCCTTTGGGTCCTCCGACCATGACATAAATACTGTCGGGACCAAGGACTTTACGGTTTGCCAGCAGCGAGTGATTGCCAACCATGTCGACGATCACATCGTATTGCTGCCCGCTCTCGGTGTAGTCCTCTTTTTTGTAGTCAAAAACGTGGTCGGCGCCGATGGCGCGAACCATGTCCACGTTGCGGGTGCTGCACACGCCGGTCACCTCTGCCCCGAGCGCCTTGGCAATCTGCACGGCGAAGGTACCGACACCACCTGATGCGCCGTTGATCAGGACTTTCTGTCCCGGTTCGACTTTTCCATGGTCACGCAGCGCCTGGAGGGCCGTGATTCCCGCGATGCCGACCCCAGCCGCCTGCTCGAAAGTTACGTTGGGCGGTTTCATCGCCAGCGCCCGGCCCTCACGGGCAACTATGTACTCGGCGAAAGCCCCGGTCCTGCCGCCAAAAACTTCGTCGCCTGGTTCAAAGCGCTTGACGGCGCTGCCAACCGCCTCGATAGTCCCGGCAAAGTCGACGCCCAGGCGCATCTCCTTGGGTGCGCCGACACCGGTCCCGAGACGCATGATGTAGGGCGACCCTCGCATGTAGTGCCAGTCAAGTGGATTAACCGACGCGGCGTGAACCTTGATCAGGACCTCGTCATCCGCAGGTGTCGGTTTTTCGATGTCTTCGATCCTGAGAACGTCAGGCGAACCATAGCAACGGTACACGACGGCTTTCATGGTTTCGGCGTCACCGGATAGTGCCGGGGCCGGTTCGCAGGCCGAATTGTGGCTTAAGACGAGGGCCAGCGACGCCACCCCTATGCCCAGGACGAGCAGGATGCCGCTCGCAATCTTATAACGTAGCTTCATCGACCCAACCCCACGGTTTACCCGGCTGCAAGAAACGATGCCCCGGTGGTATTTCCGCCGGGGCATCGTTTCTTACAGCGTTCGGCGCATGTCAGAAACGGAAAATCGCGTTCACGCCGGCCATGCGCGGGTCCTCGATAAACGCATGAAACGACCCAGCCTGGAACGGCGAATCGAAGACGATGTTGTATACCTCCTCGTCTGTGGCATTTTTGACCCAGGCCTGCACGGCCCAGTTGCCGTCGGCCTGCTCGATGCCTATGGCGGCGTTGACCCAGAACAGGTCGCTTTGCAATGTCTGCGGATCCAGGTCCTGGCCAGTGAAGTACTCGGAGCGATAACGGTAGTCCGTACTCGCAACGAAGTTTATGTTGCCGGTTATCGGCTGTGTCCAAGTGATTGTTCCGGTCGCGAGGAAGTCCGATACGAAATTGGGGGTCTTGCCGCTAAGATCCTGAACGTTCGACCCGGCATCAGACTGAGCCTGAGTGGCCGAAGCACCCGGGAAACTCGCGTATTCGATGTCTTGCCAAACCAGTCCGCCGGAGAACTGCAGGTTATCCGTCGCGCTCCAAACGTAATCTATCTCAATTCCCTGGCCGTCGACCTCGGCAGCGTTACGAACAGTGAATGCCAGGCCGTCGAACGAGTTGGCCTGGAAGTCCTCCAGGGTTTGCGAAAAAATCGCTACGTTCAAGATGCCGCGACCATCGGCAAGACTCGTCTTGACACCCAATTCCAGGGAATCAACGGTTTCGGACTGGAAAATACCGTTGGCTGGATTTGGCGTCGGGTCACCAGGAACACTGGCGCCAGCATTACGGCTGAGGTTTATGCCGCCGGACTTGAAACCCGTCGCATAGCGCAGGTAGCCGGACGTGTCGTCATTGAACGCGTAGGAAACATTGAACGTACCCGACACATTATCATCGGAAAATGAATTCGAGTATGGGTCCGTCGCCGGGAAAACCTGGAAAGCCGCTAAACCAGCAAACGGTGCTGGCAACGGTATTTGTGAAAAGGGTTCGGTCGCCAGCGTGTTGACCGACGTGTCATCTTTTTCTTCATCGGAATAACGTAGGCCGCCCGTGATCGACCACTGATCGTCGATGTGCCAGGTTCCCTGGGTAAATACGGCAAAACCGCTGGCACTGTAGTCAAACGTGTTTCGAGTGCCGGTTCCGTCTGCAAAAATTGACCCCGGCGGCAGCATGAATATCGCCTCCAGCACCGGGAAACTGAGAGCACCGCCGGTCGCCGCCTGGGTGAGAGCGTTACCGTAAGCGCGGCCTTGAGCGCCGAGGATCAGGTCGTCGGTCGCATCGATATCCTGGTCAAACACGTAAGCGCCAACAATCCAGTCAAACGCCTCTCCGCCGGCGGATGCCAGTCTGATTTCGAAACTCGATTCTTCAAGGTCCTGGGCCTGTACCCGGTCACTCAACAGGTCCATACGCTGGAAGTCCGAATCGATACGCGGCCAGGTCTCGAAAAAGCGTGACGCCGCAATAACCGTCAGGTCGGTCGCACCGAAACTATGATCGAGCTCTGCCGAGATGCCGCCGTCGATAAAACCATTGTCGAAGGCAAGCCCGGGCGTCGAGGCACCGATGCGATCAAACGCGTCAAGCTGACCGGACGACCCACCCGGCAGTGACCCAGGCCCACCCAGTGCCCCGGTAATCGCTGCCGTTGGCCCGGCAAAAACCGGGGTTGCGATACAGCAGGAATCATCGACATCCGAGTAGTCACCAATGAACCGTATCGACGTGCTGTCGCCGACGTCCCAAAGCAGCTGCAGCCTTCCTGTCAGGCGATCGCGATCGTTAACATCGAGACCGCTCTGCAAGATATCGTCAATAACGCCGTCACGTTGGAATGCGGAGCCGGACAATCGAAAAGCCAGTTTATCGGCGATCAGGGGACCTGTTACGGAACCCTTGAATTGCGTCATGCCGAAATCGCCAACCGAAACATCAACTACCCCGCTCATTTCATACTCGGGTTTTCGCGTTGTGACACTGATAACGCCCGCCGACGTATTCTTGCCAAACAGCGTACTCTGCGGGCCGCGCAGGATTTCAACCTGCTGGATATCAACGTAATCGCTCATCGCGGAACCAACGCGGCCACGATAAACGCCGTCGATAAAGACGCCGACCGACTGTTCCAGCCCCGTATTATTGCCGGCGGTTCCAATTCCCCGAATCGAGAATATGGCGTTTGTTGATCCTGTCGAAGAATTCACGACCAGCGACGGCGCCATCTGCTGCAAATCGATGACATCTCGAATCTGGGCTCGCTCCAGATCATCACCCGACACCACAGACACGGCTACCGGAACCTCAAGCAGCGATTCAGTGCGCTTTTGCGCCGTGACGGTGATTTCTTCCAATGCGGTCTGAGCAAATGCAGTGCCTGAAAGAACAGCAGCCGGCACAATACACAGTATGCGACCCGCGATATGATTAGATCTAGAGCGCATAATTTTCCCCTCCGCGCGGCGTTTATTATTGGGCAGCCCAAACGTCTTGTGCGTTACTGGGTGCGCGCCATCATCGATTTTTCCTCTGACAATGTACCCGATTCCCTTAGATGCTGTCTATCGACTTCGTGCTTAGGTAGCGTCACGTATAGGCTTGGCGCTGCATATTTGCTAGCGTCAGATCAACAATTTCGGTTCACAACACGACCCGATAAAGGTGAGTGATCGCTTGCGTTTGAAATCTGGTGATGCGCTGATCGTGGTCGACGTTCAGCGAGACTTCCTGCCGGACGGCGGTCTTGCCGTACCCGACGGTGACGCCGTTGTGCCCGTACTGAATGAATACCTGCGCCGATTTCACTCGGCCGGATTGCCGACAATCGCGACCCGCGACTGGCATCCTGCCGATCATTGCTCGTTCGTCGCCCAAGGCGGAACCTGGCCGGCCCACTGTGTCCAGGATAGCCCCGGCGCTCAATTCGCCGAGGCGCTGCGGCTTCCCGACGATGCGCTGCTGGTTTCGAAGGCCACGACCAGCGATGCGGATGCCTATTCGGGCTTCGACGGCACCGACCTGGCAAGCCGCCTGCGCAACGCAAAGGTCAAGCGGGTGTTTATCGGCGGACTGGCTACCGACTACTGCGTACTAGCCACCGTCAGGGATGCGATCCTGGCCGATTTTGAAGTCTTCGTACTTCGCGATGCGGTTCGCGCCGTCAACGTTGAACGCGGAGACGGCGACAAAGCGCTCGAGAAGATGCGTGCGCTCGGGGCATCGCTGATCGAGCTGCACGCGCTCGACGCCGCGGCGTGACGGCATGGAAATCGGAGCACGACTTCCCTGGGTTGACGAACTGCAAAGCCCGCTGTTGACCGACCTGTACCAGCTGACCATGCTACGGGCCTACGTCGCAAACGACATGCACGGCGAGGCCGTTTTCGAGTTCTTTGCACGTCGGCTGCCCGGGCGACGGAATTTCCTGATGGCCGCAGGTCTGGAGCAGTTGCTGGACGTCCTGGAAACTCTGCGATTCTCGGAAAGCGAATTGCGCTGGCTGCAGGAGCAACGGCACGCGGACAAAGAGCTGCTGGCGTACCTGAGCGATTTCCATTTCAGCGGTGATGTGTACGCCGTGCCCGAAGGTACGATCGTATTTGCGGACGAGCCGCTGGTGCGCGTCGTGGCGCCGCTGCCGCAGGCTCAGCTTGTCGAGAGCCGACTCGTCAACCTGATCAACTTCCAGACCGTCATCGCGAGCAAGGCGGCCCGCTCGGTGCTGGCCGCACCGGAGCGGCTGCTCGTGGATTTCGGTATGCGGCGCGCGCATGGTGGCGAAGCGGCGCTGCTTGCTGCCCGCGCCGCATTTTTGGCCGGTTTCGGCGGTACGGCAACCGTCCTGGCGGAGCGACTGTTCGGTATTCCCGTGTACGGCACGATGGCCCACTCGTTCGTGCAGGCACACGCCAGCGAAGAAGCTGCATTCGAGGCCTTTGCGCGGTCACAGGCTGACAACGTCGTTTTATTGATCGACACCTACGACACGGTGCGCGGCGCACATAGGGTTGTCGAAATGATTCCGCGGCTGCGTGAATCGGGAATCTCGGTTCATGCCGTGCGACTCGACAGTGGCGACCTGCTTGCGTTGTCAAACGAGGTGCGTGCGGTGCTCGACGCAAACGGTGCCGAT